>NZ_CP150170.1:6698793-7331725 GCF_037963865.1 Paenibacillus sp. FSL R10-2734
TGAAGATAGCAGCATCTGTAAATTCATAAATACTAATAAAGCACTAATCGTTAAAGCAATAAAAGATTTGGTCCAAAGTTTCGTACGCGGTTCTTGTTGGTCTGACATCACTTACGTTCCTACTCTCCATCATTTATTTGATCTATATGATTGTTTATTCTTAGAAGAAGCTCCATAAGCAGCTCATATTCATCACTGGAAATACAGTTCCTAATCTCATCTGTTACCTGACCCTCGATAGGAAAGGTTTCCTTAATCAGAGCTCTTCCTTTTTCCGTAATATAAACTTTAAAAGAACGTCGATCTTTCTCCCCGGTTCTTTTATAGATCAGTCCTTTTCCCTCCAAGTGGTCCAGAATTCGCGTCGTAGTTGGTTTATCCTTACCCGAACGCTCCGCGATGTCCTTCTGAATTAGCCCTTCCGTTCTGTCGACTTGAAAAAGGACTGACCATTGCTCTGGTGTTATATCATACTCTCTTAGCCAATTTTGAAATAACGCGCTTAATTTACGATAAGTAGTTCCCATCATAAATCCTAACGAAAGTTCGGATTGGTTATGCTTTGTCGTCATGAGTAAACCCCTTCTCATCATCTTCTTATTATCTTCTCGATAATTAGTTGCTTAGACAATTGTATTCCTAACAACTAAATTTGTAAAGGTGATACAAAATTATAAACTAACTATTATTAAGTTGCTTGACAAAGTAAACTTAATCAGGTATTATTATCTCATGTTAAAGATACTTAACTTAAAGACAACTAGAGCATAGCACTCTTAAGATTATTTGATTGAAGGTTGTGTAATTCATGGGATTTCTAGACAAACTATTTGGTAGAACAAAAATCGAGGAGGAACAAACAATGTCAAAATTAAACATCGGAATTATCTTGGGAAGTACTCGTCAAGGGCGTTTAAGCCCACAAGTAGGAGAATGGGTTAAAAAGGTTGCAGATGCACGTGGAGATGCTAATTATGAGATCGTAGATATCGCGGACTTCAAGCTTCCACTAATGGGTGAAGTAGATGCCACTGAACAAGCGACTGCTTGGAATACAAAGCTTGCTGAGTTAGACGGTTTCGTATTTATCGTTCAAGAATACAACCACAGTATTTCTGCATCACTGAAAAATGCACTCGATTATGCACGTGAAGCTTGGAACAACAAAGCAGCGGGTATCGTAAGTTATGGTTCCGTAGGCGGCGCTCGTGCAGCTGAACATTTACGTGGAATCTTGGGAGAACTGTCTGTAGCAGACGTTCGTGTACATCCTGCCCTGTCCCTGTTTACTGATTTCGAGAACGGATCTGTGTTCAAACCAGCGGATCTGCACCTTACCAATGTTAATGGCATGCTTGATCAAGTATTGGCTTGGAGCGGTGCGCTCAAGACTCTTCGTTAAGATTAACCTGCGTTGATATTATGAAATACACCTCTTGGAATAGACATTGGATAAACCTATGGTTTGTCCGGTCCATTCTAGGGGGTGTATTTTTTGTGTGTCTGGTAACATTAAAATCGTCTTATTTCATTAAACTGATAATTTGAACCGCTCTTCTTTTAAACGTATGAGATCTCCATCCCTATATATTTGTCCAGTATTATTTACGTCTCTATTAAATTCACTTCGAAGCTCTCTGCTACAATGTACTGAGAAGGGTGGAATAATAAAATTTGTTCCTGACCGGTATCGCTATGAGTGCGCCCATACGGAAAAGTAGTTACTTGAAGTGATTCAGCTTCGAGAACACGGGCGTAGATATCCAAAATTTCTTGGGGACCAGCGCAAAAACAAATAAGATGATCAGTAAAGGTTTCTAAATCGGGCAAAAATTCAGCAGCGAATTCTTTAGAGCCATAATTTTGCGCAAACGAGTGCAATTCGACGAATAATTTCCCATAAATTTTCTCGTTCTTATAAATGTGTTCGGGACCCATAATCATGAAGAAGGGTTTTTGGTATTTAAACAGTACCGGATGATCCTGGTGAAGCTCCAGATAAAAAGATGGGTTCTGCAGATTAAGACTGCTCTCCTGGACTCCTTTGCATGTAATTAGCCATTGATGGTATCTTCCCGCAGTTTGACCAAATACCTCCTTATACAAGGATAAGGTCAGATACATCTCATTCTCTGTATGCTCGACTTTATCGATCTTGAGAAAACCGTCATCATACATGTGCATAGCTTGATTAATCGCTTCAATAAAAATTGGGTCACCTTCCTCTATTCAAGTCGACTATTGTTACTTGGGAACAATTCAAAGTATAGATCAGTAGGAAAAAATAGGAAATAGGAGATTTAGTAGTATTTTCTCGGATAAAGTTGCCGAAAAGAAATATTTTGAAAAGGGTTGAACTGCGTGAAACTATACTTTCTTATAAAAAAATAGACCTGCCTCGTATGTATCATCACATACTGAACAGGTCTATTCTGTATTGGTTTATTCCGGTCTTTCTATTGAAAACATCTCACCAAGTGTTGCGTAATTTGATCCCGCCAAACGGCTCACAGCATTTAGACTTCTCGGGTCAATCCGCCCCTCCTGATAGATCGATTCAGCGATGTGAAACTGAACAATTTCGCCGATGAATAAGTCACTCCCAGGTTCTTCTCCCCCTAGAGGAATCGCTTGTACTAGCTTGCATTCCATACGAACCTTCGCTTCTAATACGCCAGGCACAGCTACACAATTACTTTGGACCGGTGTAAGATTCGCTAGTTCAATCTCGCTTTCTGTTGCCGGTAATGAGGCAGCGGTTTGATTGATTCTCTCAACATTCTCATCATCCACAATATGCACAACAAACTCATGATTGTCATAAATATTACGCGCTGTATCTTTTAAACGCCCCGCTGGTCTTTGAATAGACAGTGAAACCATCGGAGGATTAGCTGAGACGATATTAAAATAGCTAAACGGTGCACCATTCAAGATGCCTGCTGCTGATTGTGTTGTAACAAAGGCAATGGGCCTAGGAATTACAGTACCAATTAATAATTTATAATTTTCCCGCTCACTATTGTGCTTTGGATCAATCGAAATCAATCTCCCCAGCTCCCTCTTCACTCTTTTACGAAATCGATCGTACTTCTTACGGTATCTATAGGGCGTACTAACTTCTCAATTTGCTCACGTTTAGGCTCCAGGAATGGTGGCAATGAAAGCTTCTCTCCAACCGTTTCGTATTCCTCATCTCCCATAAATCCAGGTCCGTCTGTCGCAAGCTCAAACAAGATTTGCGGGGCAACACGTGTATAGAGCGACTCGAAGAAATGACGATCCACATACCCAGAGGTTTGGAACCCGAAGCCTTCAAAGCGCTCTGTCCATTCATCTAGCATCGCACGATCTTCTACACGGAAAGCAGCATGGTGAACAGTACCAAAGCCTTGACGCGAGTTCGGCAAGTCCTCATTATGCTCTACAATAATTTGCGCGCCATTTCCGCCCTCTCCGACTTCAAACAAATGATAAGCATCTTCTTGACCGATTTCTTTGAACAACATGACTCTTTCCAAAACTTCTTTGAAGTAATTGAAATCAGCAATTCGTATAAAGATCGGTCCTAAGCCAGTTATCGCAAACTCTAAAGGAATCGGCCCTTTTTGCCATGGTGTACCTGATGCAACACCTTCATTAAATTCATCTGAGATGAGTTGATAATGTTGGTCATCAAAATCTACAAATGATAATGTCTTTTTGCCAAACTGCTCTTTAATTCCGTTATGCTTCACTTCAAGGCGATCAAAACGATTTACCCAGTAGTCTAATGCAGCATCTGTTGGTACCCGGAAGGATGTCTTGGCAATCTCATTGGTTCCGTGTACACCTTTAGGAATGTTAGGGAAGTCAAAGAACGTCATATCCGTTCCGGCACTGCCCTTATCATCTGCAAAAAACAAGTGATACGTTTGAATATCGTCTTGGTTGACTGTCTTCTTCACTAGACGCATTCCTAATACGTAAGTAAAGAACTCGTAATTTTTTTCTGCGCTGCTTGTGATGGCTGTAACGTGGTGAATCCCTTTTAAATTTCTCATGATTATACACTCCTAAAGTTTAGTTTGATTTTGTAATATAATTCCCTAGATAAGAAAGTTTAATTGAAATATCTTAATGTTAAGATATTAACCAAAAAAATTTCTTCCCAACATTTGATCCTATGCTTCACAATTATCTTTACATTAATTATCTTTAACTTAAGATAAATTTAACACACACCTTTGTTCTTGTCAACAGATCACTATAAAAGATAAGCAGAACAGCCTTGTTCAATATGTTAAGAGACATAATGAACAAGGCTGTTCTGTTTTGGTTCTTACTCGATCACAAATTTCCCAACCGTCTCATTCATCATTTCCGCAATATTCGCCTGGTGCTCAGAAGAAGCAGCCACATCTTCAAACGCTTTTAATGTATCTGAAATATGATTTCGAATGCCACTTACATTATCTGCAGATTGTTGAGATACTACGGCAACACTCGTCATCGCATCATCTACCTCTGCCATTGATAACTTCAGTCCTTGCATTGAAGATACCATTTCACCTGTGATCTCATGAAACATATCGGCATCATTTTTATATTGCATACTTACTTGCTCGAAACTCTCGTAATCACTTATAACAGTTGAATCGATAAAATCCAGTAACGCTTGTGATTGAGAGGACACATTCTCAAAAGCATCTTCCACTAACAGAGTCATTTTCTGAATTTTAACCACTGATTCCTCTGACTGTATAGCAAGTTTGCGTACTTCATTAGCAACCACAGCAAATCCTCTCCCCTCATCTCCAGCTCTTGCCGCTTCAATAGAAGCATTCAAGGACAACAGGTTCGTTTGGGCTGCAATCTCTGAAATATACCCGGCCATCGCACTTACTTCATTAACAACTTTCCCTGCTTCAATCGCTTGCCTAATGGAATTCTGTTTCTCGGCATACAAGCTTGTCGCATATTGAATCGACGCTACAGCCTTTTCCTTCGCAGAAGCTGCCTGTACCAAAATTCCCTCCGAGGTGTTTAGTGCTACTCCCGCCTTATCACTCAGCATATCTGCATTGGAGATAATCTCTTGCACCGTTGCATTTACCTCTTCTGTTGTTGCGCTTAAAGATTCACTTCCAGAAGCAACCTCTTGCGAGGAATTATAAATTTGATCCATTGTAGCATTTACTTCCTCAACCGTTGCAGATAATTCTTCGCTAAGTGCACCTAATTCTTGCGCTGAAGAAGATGCACTAGCCACAATGGTTTGTACTTGCTCTGCCGAATGATTAAGCGACTTCACGATTTGACCAAATTCGTCTTCGGCATCCAACTTAGCTCTTTGAGTCAGATCTCCTCGACCAAACGCCTCTGAAAAGTTCAGGATAGTGGTTACTGCTCGTGAGAAATATCTTCTCAAGGACAAATATGAAAAGATTGAAATCAGGATAACGAGAAAGGCAATAACGATATTGATCGTAAGTCCTTTTTCATATAGCTTCTTATTCTGAACATCTTCATGTTGAGCGTTGCCTAAGTTCATTTCAACTAGTGTGCTAAGTTCATCAAGTCGTTTCGTATTAAACGCCTCAAGACTTAAGACTTCTCCATCAGGATCATATGTTGGTGTTTTGAGCATCTTTTCAAGCATTGGTTGCTGAACTTCCTGATATTGTTTCGTTAGTGATACAACATCATCAAAAATTTCTTTTTCGCCTGGAAGGGAACGTATTCCTTCAAACTGGTTGATGAGTTCTTTATCATTAGCCTGAAGGTCAAGAATTTGCTGATGATTCTCTTTCAATTTAGTAGGATCATGACTAGCAATCATTTTATTGGTTAAACTTCCGATCTCCTGAAGGTTTGCCTCAAACTTACCAAGTATATAGACTGATGTAAGATCATTTTTATACATACTTCTGGAGTTTGTATACATTTTGTCGAAATAAATACTACCAACGATCGCAATGATCAGGGCACCTATCAGTAATATTGAATTAGTAACAGTAATTTTACCTACGATAGTCCAATTTCTCATTTTCCTCATGCTTTGCACTCCCTATGTACTTTTAATTAAGATTTCATATTCTTCCACTGGCATTGGTTTCGCGAAATAATACCCTTGTGCGATCTCACAATCCACTTGTTTCAAAAAATCTATTTGCTCCTCTGTCTCCACACCCTCAGCCACAACCTTCATATTCAGATCTTTAGCTAGTTTGACCATACTGGCAATTACTATTTTCCCTGTCTCATCGTTAGATTTACTCATTAGAAATGCCCTATCTAACTTAATGACATCAGCAGGAAAAAATTGCAATACATTCAAGGAACTATAACCTGTCCCAAAATCATCGATAGCTATGGAAAAGCCTTTGCTTTTCAAATCCAACAAAATATCTCTAACGAATTCTAAATTTTGGAATACAATAGACTCGGTTAGTTCTAACTCTATCAATCTTGCAGGTACCTCGTACCGGTTAATAATGTTCGTCAAATTGATCAGGAACTCATTATGGTATAGGGTTACAAGCGATATATTCACTGAAATCGGAAGTGGCTGGATTCCTTCCTGAATCCATTTACTCAGCATGATACATACTGATTCTAACACCATTAAATCCAATTTCACGATAAAGCGATTCCTCTCAAATATCGGGATAAATACTACAGGAGAAATAAGTCCCTTCTGAGGATCGTTCCATCGAACCAATGCCTCGGCGCCATGAAATCTGTTCACTCGAAGATCAATTTTCGGTTGTAAATATACTATAAATTCACCATTTGTCATTGCAGGACCCATCTTTCTTACGATGTCCTGCTCTTCGTGCATCTGCAATAACAATTGTTCATCAAAGAACATACATGCACTCTTGTATCCACCTTTAATGGACTTACAGGCGATTCCTGCCCGGTCAATACATGCGAGGATATCGCTCTGATTATCTTCTACACAATAAATTCCACAATTGATTACTATCCTAAAACCTTCTTCATTTCCAAACGTACAGTCGCTCATTTCTTCAGTAAGTACCTGCATACGGATTAATAATTCCGACTTACTCTCATACGAAGTGAAAAGAATAAAACGATCACCCCCTAAACGTCCAATGACATCCTCAGCTAAAGCGTTTTCTGTTAGGCAATTGGCCACTTGAATCAAAATGCTATTTCCTTCGGGAAACCCGACAATTTCATTTATGTAATTAAATTGTTCAATGTCAAATTGCATAACAGCAAACCTTGTATTTGGGTATTCTTTCAGTAAATGCTGAGCATCTATGACAAATAAATTTGCTCTAGAAAGATGTGTTAATTCATCCTCAAAGGTAATCCTATCCATATTTTTCCTGGTTTTTCTTTTATTCCATAAAATATTTGCAAATATGATCAATAATAAAACAAACATGATTATACAAAATAGAAAAGCCGCATGGCTCATTTCGGTCGCCCTAACTATGATCACATCTTGCGGCATCACGGAGAGAATATACCAATCCTCAATCCCCTGGATGCCGGAATATCCAACCATTGTGCTTTCTCCATTAATCCAAAATATTCCTATTTCAGATTTATTTGTGCTTATATTCTCTCTAAAGATTTTCAGTTGTTTCTTATTTCTAGAATCAAGACTTATACTTTCGAATATATTATCAATTGACTTATCCGCTTCGTGATACTTCGACTTGACAATGACTTGTCCCTTGTGGTCAATGATTTGAGAATAACCATGACCATTAAAGAAGGTAGCTCCAAGAGCCTCATAAAGATCTTGTGTATATCTACTGGCAGATATAGCACCCTTCACTTTACCTCTAAACTTAAGTGGACTATTGATCGTGATAATTTCTTTATTGGAGATCTTATCTAAGAATGGATCAGAGATACTGCTAATACCCTGCAGAGCCTTTTGGAATTCTACTTCATCTGATACTTCAAACATTTCCCCATCTGATGCGTAGGCTTTACCATCTGGACTGATGATGCTAATTCGAATAAAATTATATTTTGTATCAAAGTGATGTAGATATTTGGGGGCCTCTTCCCAATTCATATCATCAATTTCCGAAATAGAATCAGCAATTCCATCTAAGTAATCTGATCCACTCTGTATCATATTTCCAATCGATTTACTCGCATGTATCGTAGCTTCTGATGTAGCAGTAGCCGCTTCTTCCTTATAAGAACCAAAATAAGAACCAAAAGTCCATTTTATGAAATAGTAAGAACACCCGCTAAATATCAACATAGCCATTATGGCGAGTCCTATCATTCTCCATATTCGCAGTTGTGTCTGATCCATGTATCTATCATCCTTTTCCCCATATGAGATGTTATTATCAGAATAATAACATCTCATATGTATCGAAAAATAAGAGTGAAAAACTCTCACTGTGCAACCGACTGTCATATCTATATTAGATTTAGACCCTATGGCTTTGTGTCCCTATTTTTCAATAGGTTTACCAATATTCTGTTGTCACAATTACTAATCCTAAATACTCTATTAAAAATAGGTTATCTCCAAAAGACCTATTTCCGCTGCGATTATATTGGGAAATTTTTCACAAATGTCAATGTTAACTTTAATATAATATTCATTAATGTAAAGCAACAATTCTGCGAACAATAATAAAATTTAGATACTAAAGCCCAATGTAACATTTAAATATGTCACATTGGGACTTATTTCTCAACCCGAACTATGTTTGTCTTGCGAACGCATAACGAAGAACAGCTTCTTCTAATATATCAATCCCCATAATGATATCATCCAGATCTGTATATTCATTGGGATGATGACTAAGTCCATCTACTGAAGGAACAAAGATTAGCCCTACTGGACATAGTCTGTTCATGTTCATGGCATCATGCCCTGCCCCACTGATCATCCGTTGACTTAATATCCCCTTCTCTTCACAAATGGATTCTAGAACATGACTGATCTCATTCGATAATAGGACAGGTTCCTCCGATATGATTTCAGTACTCTCAATTTCAAGCTGTCTACTTTCTTGTACTGAGGACATCGTCTGATACAGATGGTCTAATACACGTTGTCTGGATGCCACTGAAGTAGATCTGATATCAATTTTAATTTCAACCTCTCCCGGAACCACGTTCATGGCGCCATTTAAGATATCTATCACCCCGAGAGTCGCAACCGTTCCAAATTCTTGTTCGAGTTTGGCTGCTTTTTCAAGCTCCAATGCTATTTCTGAAGCACCCAGAAAAGCATCTTTTCTCATATTCATAGGCGTCGTTCCAGAGTGGGATGCTTTCCCTGATATTTGAATAAGAAGCCTCACGGGTGCTGCAATTCCAGTCACAATACCAATCTTCTTATTATTGTTGATCAAGACGGGACCTTGCTCGATGTGTAATTCGAAAAACGCTTTTAATTCTTCATTCACTCTACTCGCTTGGTCAATACTATTGTAATCTAATGCGCATAGCGAAAATGCCTTTTCCATGGTAATCCCATCTTTGTCCTTTAAATCTTTGAATTTCTCCTTTTGAAATAACCCTGCCATTACTTTGCTGCCTACAGTTGAAATACCAAACCGCGAGGATTCTTCACAGGCAAAAGAAATAATTTCGATAGGATGATCCGTTTCAATCCCTTTTTCGTTTAGACGTTTGATCACTTCCAAGGCAGCCGTTACACCTACTACACCATCATATTTCCCTCCTTGGTAAACCGTATCCAAGTGAGAGCCCATTACAACGGGTGGAAGCCCTTCTATCTTCCCATTTCTTCTAGCAATCACATTTCCGCAATGATCCATTCGTATATCTAAATGCTCAGCCTTACACATCCGCATAAAAGCACTTGTACATGTCTGCTCTTCATTCGTATAGGCAATTCTAGTGATGCCCTTATCACCCGAGTTATATTGATTAATATTATCAAATAATGCCTGATATCTTCTCTTTCTATCCATGCTAATATCTCCTATCCTGGGTATTCATGATTATGGTTTCATCAAAATTCGTGAATGATATACAATAGAGGAAGTGCTAATCTTTAAAAATCACATACTTGATGAGGTGTAATGGATAGTGATGAAGAAGACCATTATTTTTAAAGAAAATGACTCATTTACAATTAAAGCTGATTTATATGAAACAAACCGTCCCCAAGCCCCTGCTATTGTGTACATTCACGGAGGCGGCCTACTGTGGGGTGATCGAGAAGATCTATCCGAGGAAATGATACAACTTTACACTAACAATGGCTTTGCGCTATTTTCGATTGACTATAGATTAGCCCCTAGATCAACCCTATCTGACATCCTTGAAGATGTCCAAGATAGCCTTCTTTGGTTAGTGAATGAAGGACCTGAACAATTCTCCATTGACCCCTCAAGGATCGCTGTAGTGGGAAGCTCTGCAGGTGGTTTCCTTGCGCTGTGCACAGGAATGTTCGCCCACAAGCCACGTGCGATTGTCTCCTTCTATGGATATGGCGATATTAGTGCACCATGGGCACTCGAATCAAGTAAATTCTATTGCGAAAAAGATATCGTCTCCAAAGAGACTGCTAAAAGTACGGTGTCCGATCAAATCATTACGAATGCAAGCGTTGACGAGCGTTTTCTTCTCTATTTATATGCTAGACAATCCGGTCAATGGATACAAGAAGTAACGGGCTTAAATCCTTCGCTACATAAGGAAGAACTCCTCAAATTCTGTCCTATTCATCATGTAACTAATGACTTCCCCCCTACATTGCTATTGCACGGAACAAATGATGTAGATGTGCCGTATGAACAATCGGTATTTATGAGAGCAGCGCTAGTGAAAGAAGGAGTACCGGCGAAGCTTATTACTATTCCTAACGGAGAGCATGTATTTGAAAAAGATTTCGATAACCCTGTTGTGCAAAAAGCACTCCATCAGGTGATTGATTTTCTCCAGCTTCATCTGGCTGAGTAGATCTGTAAAAGAACAGGAAAATCCGGCACTAAAATAGTGCCGGAAAATATAGGATACCACCTGAATTATTTCTTGTTTAATTCGTGGAAATGCGTCCATAAATGATCGCAATCTTCTCTAGCTTCCACTTTAATCATATTAACAACACTCTCATCATGACCCACAAAATATTCGCGAAGATGAATATCAGAGAAGCCATGCTCTTTCGCGTCGTCTCTTGTGCTGCAATAATGAACTTCTTTAACACCTGACCAAATGATAGCACCCATACACATTGGACACGGTTCACAGGTCGCATAAATTACGCAATCCGATAAGTCCATCGTGTCTAGCTTTTTGCAAGCTTCTCGGATAGCTACCATTTCCGCATGTGCAGAAGGATCCGTGTCTCTCATCATTGTATTGCTAACCGCTGCAATCACTTCATCGCCTCGAACAATCGTTGCACCAAACGGGCCTCCAAATTTCTTGTTCATACCCTCGATCGTTGCGTCTACCGCCAATTTCATGTAATCCATTTCAAAATTCCTCCTCTAGTTTAATTGGGATGATTTTAATGTTTTGCTAAAGATGGTGTATAGAACAAACGAAACAATTAAGCCACTAAAGAATGCAAAATCATTCATCCTAACTAGGAATGGGATACCCTTAAGAAATGCGCCTGACATAGGAAGGATGAAGCTGACTGCTAAAACAGCCATTGCAACTGGGTTGTAACCATTCTTATATTCACCATTGCTACCTGCTGGGACATAGATATGGTCAAGATCTAATACTCTTTTCCGATGAATAAAGAAGCTTGAAAGCATAATACCCGCAATTGGACCAAAGATAGACCCAATAAAGCTATAGAAGTAAAATAAGGTCGTCGTGCTTTCTACAAGCTTCCATGGCAAAATCAAAGTTCCAACAACGGCTGTTAAGACACCCGCAGTCTTTACAGTGAATTTTTTCGGGAAAAGAGATGACATTTGCAAGCCAGCTGGCAATAAGTTGGCAAATACTACGAAGGCGATTGCTCCTACATTTAGCGCTAGAATCAATACAACAACAGCGAAAGTGCTTTCAATTTTATCAATGGCATGAACGATATTGAAGATCGGCTCACCAAATGCAATTTCAGTACCCGCGATTAAAGCAACACAAGTAATGGCGAAAAGAATATAAGACAAGATAAACCCTACTGGTAAGCCAATCATAGCCGCTCTTGGTGATTTCGCACGATGCGTGAAGTCCGACATATTCACAACAGGGCCCGCCCAGTTAGATACTAATGCACTTACGCAAGCAATAAAGACTAGTGGACTTGAACTTGGGTTTGCTGGTACGTACTCTAAAATCGGGCCAAAACCTCCAGCAATCTTGATCGCCCAAACAGCAGCACCGATGATGAACACATATACTACTGGCGATGACCAGTTACCGAACTTTCCTAATGTTTTCATTCCGCCTAAGAACAACAGAACCGTTGCTGTCCAAAGAATTGCATAAGAGATCATTGTCGGGAACGCTAGCCCGAATAGTGTGAAGCCACCGCCTAAATCCATATAATTCGGAATAAATCTAGCAAATATAACATTTAATGATTCTGCACCTACAACGGTTGTGGTTCCAAAGAATACTAACCCAGCAACAAGTCCTCGTATTAATGCAGGTATAATGGCTCCCTTTACACCAAATGAATCACGAAGCAGCATCGCGAATGGCAGCCCATATTTGGAGGCAGAATACCCATTTAAAGCATAAAATGCGGAGACAATAATAGCTGAAAGCATAACGGCAAAGAGCACCTGTGTTGTATCCAGCCCTAGGACGAAGAAACCTGCTACTGTCATATACGACATAATGTTATGAACAGCGCCCATCCAGAGTGTTATATAGTTGGACATTCCCCAGTCTCTTTGCTCAGGCTTTTTGGGTAGTAATTCCTCACCGTAACCGTATGATTTGTACCTATCATAATTTTGTTCTAACTTTGCTTGATCCATATCTACACTTCCCCTCGCTTAAATTACTTCACGATATGAGTGCCTGCTTGTTCATTCATTGCATCCTTCAAGCTTTCCGGATTCGTAATAATAACTCGCGTTCCGCTTTTCTCTAAGAAGCTTAAACTCGCCTCAATTTTAGGCAGCATGCTTCCTGCTGGAAAGTGATTTTCTAGTACATATTGTTTGGTCTCATCAACCGTCATCTTGGATAGCTCCTGTTGATTCGGTTTACCATAGTTGATGCAAACTCTAGACACTCCAGTTGTAATAATTAATATCTCTGCATGAATTTGTTCTGCTAAAAGACTCGTAGCAAAATCCTTATCGATGACTGCATCGATACCTTTGTACGTGTTATCATCAGACTTCACGACTGCGATCCCTCCACCGCCTGCAGCGACAACGACAAAGCCCCCATCGATTAATGACTTAATCGCGTCTTTCTCCACAATATCTATAGGTCTTGGTGATGGAACTACTCTACGGTATCCTCTACCAGAGTCTTCTACAAAGCTCCATTCAGGATGCTCATTTTTCATTTCTTCAGCTTGTTCTTGGGAAAAGAAAGATCCCACTGGTTTCGTTGGACTCTTGAAATTAGGATCTTCAGAGCTTACTTCAACTTGCGTAATTACTGTAGCCACATTCTTATGGATTCCTCTAACTGCAAATTCATTAATTAGGGCTTGTTGAATTAAATAACCTATTCCACCTTGTGTATCAGCTCCACAATTCACTAGTGGAACAGGAGACATGCCGGCAATTTCATGTGCAATCTCAGATCTTCTTAGTCCAAACCCTACTTGTGGTCCATTACCATGTGTAACGACGACATTGTAGCCCTCTTGCACCATATCAACAATATTAACGACAACTTCTTTTACTGCTTCAGATTGGTCATGAATCGAATCCAGGCCATTTTCCTTGACCAATGCGTTCCCACCAATAGCAACAATCACAGTTTCTTTCATCTGGTGCCTCCTATGTTGCAATTCTTATGCGCTAGCCGAGTAACTCAAGAGATTGCTTTTTGTGTGAATGGTATAACGGATTAGTTGGATCATTCTTAATTGCGTTCTCAATAGCTTCAATAGCTTCTTTATGCTTACCAAGCGATCTTAGACTGTTCGCCTTATGGAAAGAGAAGTCATATCTATTCGGCTGAAGCGCCAGAAGCTTCTCCATCTCGACAATCGCTTCTTCATGTCGGCCAAGTTCTCTTAAATAATTGGATTTGTGGTAGCGATAGAACGTTTCATTAGGCGCTAGCTCGCAGGCTTTATCATATTCCTGAAGAGCTTCCTCTGGTTTTTTCCAAAGTCTTAAACAATTCGCTGTGTAGAAATAAAATTCTATATTAGCTGGGTCAATAGATAAACCGCTTTCATAGCATTGAAGTGCCTCTTCGTATCTCTTTAATTCTTGCAAGAAATAACCTTTATAATAGATGAAATCCAAGCTGTCAGCTTCCACTTCTAGCGCCTTGTTAATGACGGATATAGCTTCTTCATATTGATCGTTTTTAGCAAGAGCCTTTGCCTGCTTTATATATTCATTATTTTCTTGGAAGCTTTGTTCTAGAATCTTCATAACTTTATGCTGACCGTTCTCTTCGGCACGTTGTAGGGATGAGAGTCCATCTCGATCAGGCAAATGAACGTCCGCCCCCGCATGAACAAGCGCTTCAATAATGTCAGAATATAGTCGTCCACCATTCCCCAATATGACTGCTTCAAGCAGGGCTGACCACCCTAAGTTGTTGACATGATTCACTGGAACCCCAGCACCAATACACACTTCTACGGTTTTTAAGTAGCCCTTTTCGCTCGATGGTAACAGCGCTGTTCCTCCAAAACGATTAACGCTCTTCAAATCAGCTCCACCAGCAATCATAAGACGCAGGATTTCATAAAAGCCATTTGCTGCTGAGCAAATAAACGGTGAGAGTTGTGTAATATCTCTAGTGTTTACGTCACTTCCAGCTTCTATTAATCTTTTAGCAATCGCGATTTGATTGTTCTGAGTTGCCGCCATTAACGCTGTTCGCCCCGCAGCATCTTTATAATCAACACTGGCACCTTCGCTTAATAGTTTCTCAACATAAGCCAGTTCTCCCTGTTGGCTCGCTTCAATAAGTTTCGTATTCAAAGATAGATTATCCAAAATTGTTCACTCCCTCACAACCTAGCACGAGATGTTCGTCTAGTTCCAAATAAGAATGGCGGGCTAAGCAAGTTAGCCCTCTTCTATTTAATATTTTCACTTAATGCAAGTAATGCTTTCTCAAATGCTTCTATTGGAGGGTTAACGATACCTGCACCAATCATTCCAATTCCCGCATCTTTATGTGCAATCGCTGTATTAATAATCGGCATTATTCCTGTTTGAATGACTTTTTGAATATCAATACCTGTTGGAATCCCTATAAAGTCAAGCATTGGAATCGTCACGTTAGGATTTTCGGTGGTTGTGATTTCTGCCATTTTTGTGGTGTAGCTAATTGCGTCATCAACGGTACCACCCACAAGCGAAACAATGGCTGGTGCAGTTGCCATAGCGAATCCGCCAATTCCATAGGTCTCCGTAATCGCACTGTCACCAATATCAAGACCAGAATCCTCAGGTTTGTAACCAGCAAACATAGGACCAATTACTTGTTGTGCAGGGCCTGTAAACCACATGTTTCCAGCTATTCCACTCACACGAATACCGAATTCCACTCCGTTACGAGCCATTGTGGTAACAATTGTACTATTCTCAATGCCATGCGCAGCATCAAGGGCACATTTACATAGCGCCATCCATGTTGGACCTGAGAAATAGTCACTGCTGCTAACGAATTCAAATACTTCTTTTTTCTGTTCAACTGTAAAGTCGGTCTGGATAATATAAGGCGTTAGCGCTTGAATGAGCAGGGTTGTTCCAGCTACATTTCGGTTATGACACTCGTCACCCATATGAAGGGCTTGTGACAGCATTAAGCGCAAGTCAATGCCATTTGGATTCAGTTTCATCGCATCTCTTAAAATAGGGCCCAATACATCACGCATCCAAATCAGACGCTGGATAACACTCTCGTCATTGGCACCCATACGAAGGATTTTGGACATTTGCTCACTTAAATTTGTATATGCAATATTGCCATAAGTTTTATTCTCAACAATATGCATAAACATAGAAGCCGATGTTACACCAGCCATGGAACCTACACAGTTATGTTCATGACATGGCGAGAAAATAATTTCTCCGGACGCAGCTAGTTCAGCAGCCTCTTCAATATTGGAGGCAAGCCCTTCAAATACAATAGCCCCTGTTACCGCACCCTTCATCGGGCCATTCATTCGTTCCCAAGTGATTGGCGGGCCTGCATGTAAAATCGTATTTTTGGTCATACCAGGAACCACATTGATCGCTTGGTCAAAGCCAATCAGTACCGGTTGCGAGTTAATAATTCGCTCAACAGCCTCTTTATTAGCAGCTTCAATTTTATCTGTAACACTTGGATCTTCAAGCTTATCCAGCGCAGCAATTAATTCAGGATTCCCTCTGCCTGGCGGTGTCCAATCCAAGTGAGTTACATTCGCGTTTTGCTTTAACAAATCATCTCTAAAGTTCTCAATGCCTACATTAATGACATTTAGTTTATTCGTAAAAAGTTCATTGATTTTACTCATGACTATTCTCCTTTCACAACGAATTCTCTTGCTAGTAGACCTGCGTTCTGACTGCTGCTAGCATGTGTAGCACCAGAAGCTAACAATTTATTAATTTGACCCTCAATATTTTGACTATCTAGCTCGGTTCCAAGAATGTATCCAATAATCTCTAGATGTCTTCCTTCATCTTCAGCGGCTTGCTTCGCTTCGATAATCGCTGGAAGCATTGCGCCTACAGGATCCTCGTGTGCTCCGAAGCCTAGAACAAAGTCCATCACAATAACACCAACAGAAGGATCTTTTGCTTCTTGAATAAATCTTTCAATCCGAGTGGATGGATCTATCATTGGATGTGGCTTACCTTGTGTAAATTGGTCGTCTCCGAAATCAATAAAGGTATGATCTTGGCTTACTCTAACGTCTTTTAAGCGATATTCAGGATCTCTCTGAATGTTACTGTAGACATTATCGAATTTCTCCATAGCAATATGCATTGCTTCATCACAGAGCGTACCGCCACTAAATAGTCCACGGATATATTTTTGCTCAGGCTTTAGCTTCGCACGCACTTCTTCAATAAGCGGAAGATTTAACGCTCGTTTGTTAAGCTTGGATTCGTCTGCTCCAGCTAAAAGTACCGCTTTAAGTGCCGCTTCTTTTGACATTTTTGCAAAGTGACCGCCAGCATTGGTGACTTTTTCTTCATTCCCACCCACAAACCAAACCACAACTGGTTTTTTACTTTGTTTAATTTGTGCTAGCACTTTCTCTTCGACACTTGGTGCTGGTGGTTTAGATACAAGGACAATTACCTTTGTTGCATCGTCCTCTTCTAACGCTTTAATTCCAGCCAGCATCATAATGCCGCCAACCTCTTCACTTAGATCTCTACCGCCCGTACCGATCAACTGTGTGATTCCACCGCCAAATTCATGAATACGAACCGTTACCTCTTGGCTACCTGTTCCTGATGCGCCAACGATCCCGATATTGCCTTTTCTCACGGCATTTGCAAAACACAAAGCGACATTACCAATAATCGCAGTACCACAGTCTGGCCCCATCATTAGCAAGCCTTTTTCTTGTGCTAAAGTCTTTAATTGAATTTCATCTTCAATACTTACATTGTCGCTAAATAGCATGACGTGAAGATTATTTTCAAGAGCTTTTCTTGCTTCTCTAGGAGCATAACTCCCATTTACGGCAATAATCGCTAAGTTAGCTTCAGGAGTACCGTTTACGGCTGATCCAATTGTTGAGTATTTAATCTCACTCTTTCCTTTAGAGGAATCTTTCTTCTTCGTTAATAATTCGTTAATGCTTTCGAAAGCATCCTCACATTGCTCTTCAGAGGCAGCCTTCACAATAATCACTAAATCACTTGTTTTGGCACTTTCTACTTCAGGTGTCATCAAGCCCACATTTCTAATGACCTCTTTATTCATTTCAGTACCCATTGCAATAATGGCTTGTTCTACGATTTCGATCTGATTCGCTTTTGTTGAGAGTGACATCAGAGATACGGAATCGATATACGTGTTTGGTTTTACTAAAACTTGAACAGTCATACTTTTACCTCCTATTTACATGTTCATTTCCAGCCCCGAAACAATTCCTAGAGCTATATCTGTACCCGAAGTGGAACCTATGGCCAGTACCCTATTTAAAGCCAATAGTAATTCCTCTTCGCTACCTCTAAATAATGCCTCCATGAGATCACTTATGGACTCTCTAACCTGACCAACCGCTGCTTTCTCTAATGCCATATAGCTGATGTCGTTTGTTAAAGTCTTTGCTTGTAAAATGACTTCTTCACAAAACGAACGGTATGAACAATATCGATCATTCCTGGTGCCCATAACGGTAAACAATCCTACCAAGAAATCATCGCCGGCTGGCGTTAGGCCTGGTCCAAGACCTATGAGTGAAGTTGCATGTGTGATTGCAGTAGACATTCGCTCGTTTCGCAATTCCAATACAAGTAACTGCGTCCGTTCATGAAGCATTCTAGACATTTCATCGTCAAAAGGATCGCCGCTTTTGAAAGCCCTTTCAATTCTGCTGTTATTTCCGTGAAGATTGATATATTGCTTCATAGTGGATACATTCATTTCTAAGACATCAGGTTCTGAAGGATATTTAGGCAGTTCACAATTCCATCTCTTAACACCGTCCATTATGATAGACATCTTATTAGCAATCGATAGAACGGAATGATCCGAGCTTACAATGTCATTCGCCCTAATATCTGCTTCTTCAAAGCGATCTACATCAATAATAAGTGTATTAGGAGCATTATCGATCCCCATACACGCAATAGTATACAAATCTCCACGATCCAAACATTGAATATTGAGTGTGCGATTAAACGTGCTATGAACAAAACCATGAAACTTATGATGAATGATTCGCTGAATAAAATCGCCATCACCGGATTTTGCAAAGCTCACTAAGGTAATTGCCCTCCTTTTCACTGCGTTTTAGTTACATCGTACAAAGGTAACTTTAAGCGTAACTACCTTACGCACTAAATATATAATATACTGGTGGGGATCGTCATCGTT
The DNA here is from genome assembly GCF_037963865.1 of Paenibacillus sp. FSL R10-2734. Classification (NCBI taxonomy): domain Bacteria; kingdom Bacillati; phylum Bacillota; class Bacilli; order Caryophanales; family Paenibacillaceae; genus Paenibacillus; species Paenibacillus sp. FSL R10-2734. Next base: position 6,717,934 of record NZ_CP150170.1, read on the forward strand.
TAAGCGAACCAAAAAGAGTGCATCCTATTTGTGCATGTTATACAAGCGAATGTGTTAAAAGTGTGTCTGAGGAGCGTGCCAAAAATTGCTAACCGTTAAAGACTTAATGAAGATCAAGGCAATAGAGGGAATAAAGATTGTGGCTGGAGAACAAGGAATTGATAAATCCATATCTATCGTTAACATTATTGAGAATCCCGATGCCTTTGACTGGCTTTCACCTAACGAATTACTCTTATCAACAGGCTATATTTTTAAAAATAATGCAGAATTACAAAATCGAATGATTAAGGAGCTTGCAGAGCTTAACTGTTCAGGATTGGTTGTAAAAATGAAGCGGTACTTTGACAAGCTTCCTCAGAACATGATTGATGAAGCCAATAAGTATGGGTTACCCCTTCTAGAACTGCCTTTTGAATATACACTCTCTAACGTGATCTCGATCATTAATGAGAAGGTTTCTGGAAGATATGATTTGCTCAATAGAAAAACTTTAGATATACATAATTTGTTCTTCAAAATTACACTTGAAGGCGGAGGTATTGCCAAAATAACTTCCATGTTATCCGAAACGATTAGTAACCCAATTATTATCGTAGACAAGGACTGGCGGCTATTACATCACACAGAACATGCGAAGAACAACAGTCCTCTCGAGTATTATCTTGATTTTTCAAATCGACAGCCTGTTTTTAATAAAGCGTTCATCGATACGATTCCTACCAATCTAAATGAAATGAAGAAATCTATTAAGAGGACCTATCATTCAGAGGGTGCAGAAATAAAATGTCGAGTGATTCCTGTCGCTGCTTCTAACTATATTTATGGCTACATTGTGATTTGGCAGACAGTGCAAGAGCTATCTGAATTTGATTACATTATTTTGCAGCAAGCCTCCACCATCATGGCACTCGAGCTGATCAAAGCTAAGGAAATTAGCGAACTTGAAATACGAATTAAGCAGGACTCCATTGATGATTTACTTTCGGGGAAAATATCGTCCCATGAAGCACTGCAAACCTTATGTTATTTACATGGATTAAATCCGAGCTATACGTATTACAGTATGGTGATAAACATTGAAATGAACGAAGCGGATAAGTTTGAAGATATGATCATTGGAAAGTACAAAATGGAGTCCATTGCAAAAAAATGTGTGGATATCATTTATGACTTGTCGCATAAAGCGAATGGAGAAATTAAATGCTTTTACAGAAATAATAGGGTCATCATTCTAGTGGGACAAAATGAAGAAAAACCTCCTGTTTCAATTAGTGATACCAAGCTATACGCAAATGAACTACTCGAGGTACTTATTCAAAGGACGAAGGAAACACTCTTAATAGGCATTGGTCAGCAATACAGTACAATCAGCTCGCTGCATAAAAGCTTTTCTGAGGCGAACGAAATGATTAAATTGATGCAACAAAAAAAACTTCAAAACAAGGTCTCACATTTCGAAGATTATTCGGTTTACCATCTGTTGGAAGCAAATATTAAGGTCGTTGCCTTAGAAGAATTTTTCCGAAAGTGTCTAGGTAAAGTGTTTGATCATGATCAATTGCATGGTACAAGTTATATGTTAACTTTAGAAAATTACTTTATTAATAATCTGAATGTCACCGAAACTTCAAAGGCTATGTTTTTACACAGAAACACACTGATCTATCGCATTGAGAAAATAAAGGAAATCCTAAATCTGGACTTAAAGCATTCAGAAGAATTGCTGCGAATTCAATTAGCTTTAAAGATATTTAGTATTTTAAATAACACGATTTAAAAAAAACTCCCCATACAGCTGCAGGTTTCATTATTTCACCTGTCTCTATATGGGGAGTTTTATTATACATACTTATCTCGACCAGACAACATTCCAAACGTCATCACGACTCCTGAAATAACGATCAGTGTGATCAGTGGAATCGTCCACACTTGGGTCATATCGTATAAATACCCGATCAATATAGGTCCAATTGCTGCAAGCATGTATCCCGTTGATTGAGCCATTCCAGATAATTCTGCAGCTTGATTTCCATTTCGGGCACGAATTCCGATATAACTTAAGGCCAGTGGGAAATTTCCTCCCAAAGCGATACCAATCAAGATAATACTTAGGATCATTGTTGGGTAAGATGAGCCCATCCATAGTCCCCCATAACCAACAATGGAGCACATACCTAATGCGAATGCAATCCACACTTGAGAGCGTAGTCGTCCTGCAAGAATAGGAACAAGAAAACTAGCGGGTACGCCAACAATTTGTGTGAAGGATAGCAACCAACCTGCTGTCCCCCTACTTATGCCATAGTTATATAAGATTTCAGGTAACCAAGACATCGTTATATAAAATAATGAAGACTGAAATCCCATGAATAAAGCTATTTTCCAAGCGAGTGGTGAACGCCAGATTTGCTTAGCACTGATGCTTACGCTCTTTACTGCATTACCTTTGGCTGGATTTAATCGAATTAGAAGGATCCATACCAAGATCGCTATGATTGTCGGAATTCCCCATACAATTAAGGCTCCGTTCCACCCAAGCTTCAGATCATGGGCTAAAGGAATACTAATACCTGATGCTAACGATGCGAACAATCCCATAGAAGTGGAATATACACTTGTCATTAGACCGAATTTTCGTGGGAATTTCTCCTTCACAACTACAGGCAATAGAACATTCCCGATGGCTATACCTACTCCCACCAATAACGTACCAAAGAAAATAAAGAGCGTCATTGAAATAGATCGAATGCAAATACCGACCAAAAGAATAACCAAACCTAATAATAGCGTCTTCTCATTGGACATACGAGCAGCTATTCTAGGAACGAGAGACGACATAACAGCGAAGGATATCAAAGGTATACTCATTAATAAACCTGCACTCCAGTGTGCAAGTCCTACATCTGCTTGAATAATGCCCACTAATGGACCTACGGATGTAATAGCAGGGCGTAAATTAAAGGCTACCAGTATAATTCCTGTAATGAGTACAACGATATATAACGATCTCTTGTTGTCTTGTATCTGTGGTGAATGCAAAAACTAAATCTCCCCTCACGAATAAATCCTAAAAGAGTGAACTCTGCAGTACGTAGGATTAGTTATAGCACATTAGAGGATAGTTTAAAAGGATGAAGCTGTCCCAAGTAGCCATTGTTATGACTTAAAGACAGCTTCGTTTTGCTAGTATTGTATTTAGATTTCGTACCACTTAATCTCATTCGCTTCTAGCTTGAGTGAGAAGCTAGAACCATCACCACGATAAACGACCGTTTCCTGCGGCTCATAAGTGTTGTTTACGACGCAATATTTACCATTCTTAACATAGGCGTGAACCTCAACATTATAGTTTTCACTGAACCAGCGGTTTAGCTCGTGGTCACTGTGAGTACTCCAGAGGATCGCACGGTAAAGTAAGCGACTGTTCTCAAAACTATAAGGTAATCCACTGATGTAGACAGATCGTCCACTACCGAAATCATTCACAGCGAGTTGAACTTCTTTATCAACCTGACGGAGGACAGTGGTGCCCTCGAGTGCGAATATATTCTTTTTGCCTTCACCGAAATCAATGATCTTATTTCCTTCATCGTCTACACCGTAGTCCGCCGTAATGAAATGGTCCTGCTCTTCCCAGTTATATTTATCGTAACCGAGAGTGAACCCTTTTTCTTGCTCTACTCCAAGGAGACTTGCAAGCTGGAAGTACCTTCCGTTCGCTTGATGAGCTGCGGGTTCGCCCACTCCAATGAATCCGCCGCCCTCGTGAACAAATTGCTTCACTGCTGTTACAATATCTGTATCCAGCCACCAATCTCCACCTGTATAAGCCGTATCGCCATCCCCAACATTCAAAATGACATCAATTCCTTTGAGGATGGAGGGGTCCTTCTTAATATCTTCAAAACTGATGAATTTGACATCAAAGGGTGCACCAGATAACGTCTCTATGATCCCTGCATAGCTATAATTTTGTTTTTGATAGAGAGCATGATGAACCATATGATTACCCCATGCACGCATTTTCCCCCAGCAGTTGAGTACCGCAACGGTTTTGACACTGTAAGGTGTTGTTCCTTGTACATTATCATACAAAGTACGGAATTCATCACACACACTCTCGATATAGCTCATGAAATCCGGGAAATCCAGTGCTAGCTTCAAATATCCGCCATAACCAATTCGGTCAATCGGCTTGCGAAGAATCGCCCGTCTTGCAGTGACCCAGTTTATTTTAGCTTCACGTACAGGGTCTCCACCCTCATAGAATGTATCTGGAAAGAAATACGGTAGAAAACGTCCCTCTGTATAATTCACGCCAGGTATATCACTGATCAGCCGAAGGGTGGATCCATTGCCTACACTACCGACGACCGCATCTACCCCAATCGTTGAGAATTCTTCCATAAATGGCTCGGTACCAATCCAGTGATCACCAAGAAACATCATGGCTATCTTTCCATATTCATGCGTAATATCGACTAATTCCTTAGCAAGCACAGCAACCTCACGCCGTTGAAAGGCCTGAAAGTCTTGGAACTCCTTGGTCGGAATGCGGTAGTTATTATTATAGTAGCCCTGATCTATGATGTACTCAGCTCTAAACGGATAGCCCATCTCTTGTTCAAATTGTTTAAGAATATACGGACTAACGGATGCTGAATAACCATACCAATCCACATATTTCTCGCGTGCAAGCTCATCGAAGATGAGCGTGAACTGATGGAAGAAGGTCGTAAATCGAATGACATTGACATATGGATGATCTTCAATAAATTGACGTAGTCGTTGCATCGTGAACTCACGGGACTTCGGTTGGCGAACATCAAAGGTGATCTGAGGCTCAACGTTGTCCCAACCATTCGTGACTGCATTGTACATATGAACGGGATCCCACATAATATAGGCTAGAAAACTAACCGTATAATCATGGAAGGGGCTTGCATGAATAATGACACTGCCTGTTTCTTCGTTATAGTTCCATTGCTCAGTCGATATGACTTCTCCTGTGGTACGATCGATGACTTCCCACCACCGCTTGATATCATCATGACTGTTTACTTTCAGCATATCTGGATAAAGTCCCTTCATTAAAGGGATCGTGAGACTAGTACCTTCAGCAGTATAAAAAGGCGTCATAAGATACATCTGCTGGATTTCATCCGGATTTGCTTTTGCCCATCCATTTTCTTTACGAGTGGTATAGTAAGTGGAATACACCTTAGCATCGATATCCCGCAATTCTGCTGGGAAATCAGTACCATCGCAATCACGTACAGCATCCGCGCCCCAACGCTTCATGACTTCTATTGTTTCAGGAATAACATCCAGATCTGTTGGAATCGTGACCCGTCCTTTGTTCATCTTACATAACTCTCCCTTTATTTAAATTTCCGATTATAGAACCAGAGAAGACTTATTAGAAGTGCTAACCCTAGCAGCATCATTCCAAGCCCGGGTGCACCAATATTTTTTTGCCCAATAATAACGAGTACTAGCGCGAAGATGAAGACAATCAATATCAACAAATTGCGTAACGGATTACTCATAGTAGCACCTTAACCTTTCAGCCCGCCCATGGTCATGCCTTGGGTAAGCTTCTTTTGTACTAAAATATAAAGAATAAGGGTTGGCAGCATGACTAGTACTAAACCTGCATACATTTGTCCATATTCGACGGCTGATTTCTGAGCAGCCATCAGATTCATTAAACCGACTGGTAATGTTCGAAGTCCTGGCTTCGTTAATAAAGTCATCGAAATGATATATTCGTTCCAGAAGGAGAGGAAATTAAACAAGATAACCGTGACAATGCTAGGTTTAGCCATTGGCATAATAATCTGTACCATCGTTCGGAAATAGCTTGCGCCATCTACAGAAGCTGCTTCTTCAAATTCCCTAGGTAATGATTTAAAGTAGCCCGCCAGTAGATAAATAGTGAACGGAAGTGCCATTGCAGCATAGACAAGTGCTAGAATAAACAAATTATTCAAGAGAATCGGCTGTCCAAATAAATTGCGAGCAACCTTATCGCCGTTATTGAGCATGAGAAAGATCGGAACAACAATATAGTTCACATTGATAAATAATCCTGCCATAAACATCAAATTCAAGATGACGCTTCCCTTGAATTTATACCGTGCTAGCACATAAGCAGCTGGTAATGCAATGACCAGTAGAAGAGAAATCGCAATGACAGTTACGATTACGGAGTTGAACATATAACTGCCCATTTTAGCTTTCTGCCAAGCATCCGCGAAGTTCTGTAGATAAATCCCTTTTGGAAGAGCCCAAGGATTAGCATAGAATTCAACATCCTGTTTGATGGAGGCCATGAACGCCCAAGCTACAGGGACGATAATGATAATGGCTAGTAGGATCAGCACTACATAGATAAAGCCCTTATAGAACTTATCACTGGCCCCATGATGTATGAGTTTATTATTCTTCAAGTGGTCCCCTCCTTAATATTCCAAATGTTCACGGCTCGTGACTGCGTTCAGGATAGCAGCTAGTGCGAACGAGAACAGGAACACGATGACACCGATCGCCATACCGTAACCATACGAGGAGTTGGTATAAGCCTCTTTGTACATATAGCTCAAGAACACCTCAGTGGAACCGTCAGGACCGCCTCCAGTCATCGCCACAACGAACAGGAAACTCATATTGATCGTGCTGATGACAAAAAAGGTAAGTGTGGTACGGATATTCGTCCAGATTAACGGAATGGTAATGGTGAAAAATTGATGCATCCTGCCCGCACCCTCGAGGTCAGCGGATTCATATAAGCTTTCAGGGATATTTGCCATACTCGCCATATACATAACCATGTAATAACCGATAGCCTGCCAGATCATAGCACCTGCGAGTGAGAAAATAACGATTTTCTGATCACCCAACCAAAGCGTTGGGTCCGATGCTGCACCACGGAATAAATTCAAGATTGCATTTAGCAGTCCGCTATTCGGATCATAAATTGCTGAGAAAATCGCACTGATAACTACAACAGATAAGATGTTCGGTATGTAGAAGATCACTCGCAACAAATTTTGTCCTTTCAGATTCTCACGAGAAAGCACAGACGCGAACACTAGTGCAAAAGCAAAGGTAATAATCGTAACTAAAATGATCAGTAGAAGACTGTTCTGAAACGCTTGATAGAATTTATCACTATGAAAAAGTTTCTCGAAATTTTGCAGCCCTACAAAGGTTTTGTCATCAGTGTATCCGCCCCATTTGTATGTGGACATACGGAATACGTTGATTGTAGGTATGATTAGAAAAACAATGAATAGGATTACGGCGGGAGCAAGACAGAAGAAAATAAAACGCCCTTGTCCTTTCTTGATTTCCATTAGTCCATCTCCTTCTTAAGGTAAAAATAATGGTGGCCGCTTGCGCATGCCACCATTGTTCACAGATTGAATAGGTTTCTAGCGTTGCCTTAGATTATTTTAATGCTCCACGTAATTGATCGCTTGCTTTCGTAATAGCTTCAACCCACTGTGCTTGTGTCTTTGCCTTAGTCACGAGGGAATCCACGGTACCAAATACAGTATCTGAAATACTTACCCCTTCAACCGGATCTGTAGTAGCAAATGCACCCATAGCTGCCTTTGCACCACCGTCATAGATGCTATAGAAGAGTTTATTATCACCATCTAGCTTACTTGCCATGTCTTTAATAGGTTGAACTGCACCTACTTTAGCAAAAATGCCTGCTGCTTCATCTGAGTAAAGATACGCAATAAATTGTTTTGCTAGATCTGCATTTTTAGCCTTCGCAGGAACCCAGATTTGTTCAAAGAAGGTGTAGGAGAATCTGTCACCACCAGTTTTTACAGCTGGTAGAGCAGTGAATCCCCATTTAAATCCTTCTGCACGAGGGGCTTTACCCATTTCACCAACGACCCAAGTACCGTTTGGCATGAAGATAGCTTTGTTATCAAGAATAAGCTGTTGATTCTTAGTAAAGTTATCCTTATTTCCATTCGCCGGAACTGTCTTTTCGGTATAGGTTGCTAACTTATTAATAATGTCGAATGCTTGTGTTGCTTCTGGTGATTGCCATATGCCTTCAGTGTAATTCGTCGCTTTCGTGAAGAACTCAGGACCACCAACTTCGTTAAGTAAAGCATAAAAGAAAGAATCGAAGTAACCGGTAGTTGGATAGGCAAACAATGCGATTCCATCTGCTTTAGCTTTATCACCTAATGCCCACATTTCATCCCAAGTGGTAGGGACGGTCCAGCCTTTTTCCTCAAGTAAGCCAGCATTGTAGAATAGACCCGTTGGGCTATAGAACATTGGCATCAGAAAGGTCTTTCCATCACCATAAGGGTTCGTAATGGTTGTATCCGTAAACCCAGGAATAAGCTTGTCCTTTACGGTAACACTCTCACCCGGAACAGTCATTGAAAGCACGTCTGTAAGATCCGTGAGGTTATTGTCTTTAATGAAGGTTTCTGTCAAACCTTTAGGCTGACCTACGGCAAGATGGATGACGTCAGGAAAATCTCCTGATTTCATACCAGGTCCGATAACATCTTCAAGGCTTTTGTCGATCGTTGATTCAACTTTCACACCAGGGTTAGCTTTTTCAAATCCAGCAATAACCTCTTTCCATACATCAGATCCGTAAGCGGTTTCTAAAGCGGCTAGCTTAAGAGTACGAGTTTCGGCAGTCGAATTAGAATTCTTCGATGTGTTGGTGGCATCTGTAGATGTGGAACTAGAATTACTTTCAGAATTACCACCACAAGCCGCAAGACTTAGAGACAGTGCAGCTGTAAGTGCAAGGCTAAGAACTTTTCTCATAATAACCCTCCATATTTATCTTTTTATTAGTGCTGTAAGCCGCATACATAGGAGCTTTCTTACTCATTCATCTTATCCGATCGTTCGAGCTTCTTTCAACAAACATGTTGTCGTTCATTTTATATATCTTGCTTTATTAAAATTAAATTATAAATCATAGATTATTCCAATTTATTGTTATGTAGTCTAGTAATTGTGGTAGAGTAAGTTTATATCATCGCAAAGGAATGACTTCATTTGGGAAATGTACGCTACTGGCTACCTGGAAAAGGACGTGGAGAAATCCCTGCTAAGTTAATCTATGTCAGTTCTTCCATTTATGAAGGTGATTGGTACAGCATGCGTCATTGTCATAATTTTTCCGAGCTTTTTTATGTCCGAAGCGGGCGGGGTAATTTCATTGTAGAGGATGAAATCTATCCAGTGCAGCAGGACGATCTAGTTATCGTAAACCCGAATGTGGAGCATACCGAACTATCGGTTAGTAGTGATCCACTAGAATATGTCGTGCTTGGGGTTGAGGGGATGAGCTTTGATTTTGGGGATCGAAGTGCTAGCCGTAATCATGAGATCATCAATTATCGTAATCAGAGAGATGAGCTATTCTTCTATTTCAACGCCATGCTTCGGGAAACGGAAAATAAAGATGAGAACTATGAGGCCATCTGTCAAAACCTACTTGAGGTTGTAGTCACTATATTAATGCGAAACTCTGGTCATCCATTTTCCGTCGTGGCTACACAAAAAGCTAACAAGGTATGTAGTCGGATCAAACGGTATATTGACTCGAACTATTCAGAGGAGATTTCACTTGACTATCTGGCAGAAAAAGCACATTTCAGCAAGTATTATCTCGTACATACCTTCGCTAAATATTATGGGATGTCACCCATCAATTATTTAATTGAGGTCAGGCTTCGTGCGAGTAAGGAGTTACTAGAAACCACGGATCTTTCCATTTCTCAAGTTGCGGAATCCACTGGTTTTTCTTCTCAAAGCTATTTCTCACAAAGCTTCCGTCGAAGCTGTAACCTAACTCCAAGCGATTACCGGCTTCTGGCCAAGAAACAAATTCAATGACGTTCGTAGCATTGTGATAATTCTGTGAGCCCCTTCTTATAATTTTTAAAAAGGCTACTTCCTGTTTAGGAAGTAGTCTTTACTTTAGATATTTCACGACGAATAACCGCTGTCTGACTTTGCTGATCCAGTTTGTAGCATATCAACGTGATTACACATGCCGAGATCGCGAGGATAGCAGCAGCTATAGGCAGAGTGATTAATCCACCATGCTCCGCAGCCATTCCACCAATTGCGGATCCGCCTGCAATCCCCAGGTTAGAAGCTACTGGATTCAAAGATGCTGCAAGGTCCTTCGATCTTGGTGAGAACTGCTTGGCCAAATCTATCAAATAGAGCTGGGCTGGTGCGCTCACAATACTCGACATTACGGCTAGCATCATTAGTACGATCATTCCTAGAATCGAGATCGATGCAGTCATACTAAAGATGATATAGACCACAGCTTGTATAAGAAATACGAATCTAAGCTTACTTACCGCATTTCCGGTCGCAACCTTACCTCCAATCCAGTTGCTGACAATCGTAGCAATCCCATAGACAAACAATACGCCACTAATCGAGCTCTTAGGAATATTCATCACTTGCTCCAGTAATGGTGTAATGTACGTGTACATCACAAATACAGCTCCCACTGCCGTAACCGGAATGAGAAAGGCAAGAATTATGCGTCCATTCGTGAGCAGTTCGATTTGATCCTTAAGTGAGCTTGGCACTGGCTTTGGTAGTTTCCGTGGAATATAAATATAGTTTAGTACAATGGCAATACCCGCTAATATTCCGTTAAGAACAAATGCAGCCGGCCAATTGAAATGCTGCCCTACAAAAGTCCCGATCGGCACACCAAATACATTTGCAACAGCAAATCCGCTCAAAATCGTTGCGATCGCTTTGCCTCTTTTCTCAGGATTAACCGCTTCATTCGCTACCGTAATGGCTACAGAAAGAACAAAACCACTTAGCACAGCAGTAACTATTCTAGTCACTAGCAGCATACTGTACGTTCCAGTTGTAGCACTCCACAAATTTAGCAGCAGAATCAATACAAGCGATACAAGAATCGTAATTCGTTTTGGAATACGGCTGAACATGGACATCATGATTGGTGTACCAATGGCGTAAGCAATGGCGAAGCCAGATACTAAGCCCCCTGCTGTCGCCAGTGTAACTCCGAGGCTCGAGGATATTTCCGAGAGTAACCCCACAATAATATACTCCGTCGTACCCAGAATAAAAGCCATAAACGTAAACGAAAAAATTAATGCGGTCTGACGTGATGTTTTCATGTTGCTCTCCATTCATCCTATTTATCTCTATTTTTTTAAAAGCATACCTTTCCCATAATACTCATTTAGACTATATTGAGCAATGTTAATTTCTATAAAAAAGAAGCTCCTCATAAGTTCAATGAACTCATGAGAAGCTTCTAATCCATCCTTTTTTAAAGTAGTTAGTATTTCCCGTATGATCTTAGCAAGAATTATAGAAAAACTAGCCCATTTAGTACGGACTGGTTCTTTGCATATGATTATTATGTGGATAAATGTGCGGGTAAGGTGTTGGCTAGTCACAGCTCGAAATATGCACCATATAACACTCTAATGAGCAATTAAAACTTTGAGATCAAAAAAGGCTTGCAAGTAACATTTGTCTTCTCAAGTGATATCCTAATTCTTACTCCATTATAGCCCCTAGAAAGGCGACTACTTTCTTCCAATGAATAATGTCTACAATAAATTTCACTGAGGACTTACGCTTCATTCACAATTGATAGCTATTCAACTTCAAACAAGAGTTTGTAACGAGTTAGGATATTACCCTTCTGTGTTTATCGACTGTATCATTCTTACTGTAGCCCAGATGGGTGTTCTTCTCCGCCTCCTGCAATTTTTCAAACATCTCAGCGATTAGTATATTCATGGCGTTTCGTGCATCTTGAGCGGTAACCAGCTTTATAGAATCTTACTTTGATCGAACTCGATAAGTCGACTCCATTGATAAATGGACAATCTACAGCTAGCAATAATATGGATCCTCCAACGCCTTAATCGTCATATTCAGGATACGCAGATATTCTTTTCGACTGCGGGTTCCTCTAATAAATGAAGTATCCATCCCAGATTTTCGAAGTTTCTCGATCCAATCAAGTGCAGCCTCTCGTCCAATTCCTTGTTGGAGCATCCCATAGTATAGGTATACCAGCTCATTGCTGACGTTAGTGTTGAACACCATAGGATCATCTGAGTTCACATTGACCAGGATATTCGCCAGATCGCGGTTTCCAGCAGATTGTATTTTGAACAACTGATTACCGAACATCGAATTGATCTCACCAATTGCTTCGTTCGAAGAAGGATTAACCTCAATTACGATACCAATGCTGGCGATCTTATGGATCAGGTAGTTCTGCATGTCTGTAGCCATCATATGCTCAATCTCATTAATATCAACGTAAATGGGCTCATTCATTTTATGTAAGGTATCTTCCTGGTGATACGATTCGTATAGCTTATCTACAGATTTGGGAGCACTCTGATAATGTTTAGAATTCCTCCAAGCTTCTTCAATAATTCCCTCTTCTTTCGTTCGCTCAGTCTTAACTTTATTTAAAATTTTGGCTTCATCTATCACTCGCTTGAAACGCCGTTTGTAAACTTCAAATAATGTAGAGACTCGAAGCTCTCCTGCATGAATTACATCGGAAAATAGAAAACTTGCCACCTCATATATACGTCTCTCCAAATAAACCAATGTCTCTGTCTGAAGCTTCGTTGTACGGCTGTATACCCCCCATGTCCATAATAGATTATCCAAATATTCACCACGTGGCATAATTACGAGAGGATTTCGACGAATCCATTCTTCTATATTCACACCTAATGCGATACCATGTCCAATACGATCACCCGCATGCAACTTGCAATAATCAATAACCTCATCCATACGCCGTAATCCTGAATTTAGATGCCGGAATTCCTCGCCTGCATGAAAAGTAAAGAACAAACTTTGACTCGGTAAGATATTCCCCTCTGGGTCCTTGATTCGTAAGGAGTCATACTGACTGTCTCGCGCTTCCTCAAATACAGGAGCAAATACCTGCACAGGTGTGTTATTTTCAAGACTCGCGGCATCTAGACCGACGATAAAATTCGTGACCATCGGAACATTTTTACGAAGCTGTTGAACCATTTTGACTTGCTTGATGTATTGTTCTTGATGTTCACCAAAGTGAAGCCCTTTTAATGTATGGTCACGTTCTTCGTCATACAACGATATATCTTTTTCCATATCATCCGGACGCTTGATGAGATGATAAACAATTCCAATTAACGGAAAATCCACATTGGGGTCTTCGTTCACTCTATAGTCATCAATCAGGATTTTCTCGTAGGATTTCAAAATATGAAGCAACTTCCGACGATTTTGTTCTTCACTGTCTTTAATCGAAATTCGCAGTTCGATCTTGCGCAAGTACCTATTTTGAAACAGCGTCCGTAGCATTATAGTGAAGTAGTCTTGATTTTCTAAAATCCCCTCTGTCGCCCGATCAAAATATCCTCGAAAAAAATCAAGACCATGCATAACTGTAGGTTGCGTCACCTGCTGATAAAATTCATTTTTAATCGAAATGTATTTAAAGAACACACGAAAGAACTGCTCGAAATGTCCGTCAAGCTTATAATTTTCAACAATATTTCGCTTATATGAAATCACCTTTTGCAGAAAAATATTTTCTCCGTATGTCTTAATATGCTGATACTCAGGGAATATCCCATATACAAAATCAATAGGAGATATATCATCCGAACCTATAGAGTATATCTGTATCCGATCTATTGCTTCGTTTAGCTGATCTATTGAAGCAAACTGATTGTCCTGATTGCGCACCAAATTGAACAGCATCTTTTGTGTTTCAGAACTCTCTACAAAGCTAGACTCCAGCCATTCATATAAAGAAAGAGGCTCTGTCTGCTGATTGTGATACTGAGAATTTGGATCAATCAGATCTTGTGCTTGCTCCTTTAAATAGAGAGTAAGCACTAGACGAAGCAGTCGCGCTGTCAAAATATATTCCTGCACTTCTGACGAAGCAGCCAGATGATTCGGTTCAAACTTATCAAAATACTTAGGTGGGCAGATATTATTCATTACCATTTGCCATAATATCGAGAAATTGAATGCTGCCGAGGCATGAATATGATTCTCAGCAACACCCCTTCCTAATATATCATCCAACGGGGCATCCGCAAGATTAACATGCTGATAAAACTCTTGAAGCTGAATGGGGTCGTGAATATTGTTTTTAGAGTGATGCAGTGTCACCATCAAATCAAGCGGAATAAACCGGCTAAGCGAGTGGAAAAAATGTACTTTATCCTGGCCTTTGTATCGATCCATGAAATCAATGAACCGCCAGTGCTTATGTCCATTCGCATCATTTTTCCAGTACTTAAATATGACATCTCCATCCCGATATGAGATCAGAGCATCAGAGAATTCCTCCAAAATCTGAAAGTAGTGCTGATAAAGCTTTTTTTCGACGTGAAGATGTCCTTCATCATCGCCAGGATGTTTGGGCGCAAATCCATGACGTTTAGCCTCTCTTTCACTACATAGCATAGGATAGAATTTCTGAAACATGAGATTGATTTCATCCAGGCTATTAGGTTTGGCTTTGCGTAGAATTTCATCATGCAACTTGCGCTGAATTTTTTTCCGTGCACTCTCTCGCTTCCAGATTGCTTCAGAGCTCTCTCCCTCATATTCGAGCACTTGCAAAATATCCTGCTGACCGAAAAATCTGAGATTCTGAAAAGGAAAAAGTGAAACATTTATAAGGAGGTTAATTTTGTCAAGCATTACTTCCACCATTAGCGTTCTGCTCTTCCTCTTCAGCATCTTCTAAGCTTAGATTATATTCTTCGAGTTCAGTTTGAGTCTGATTTCGAACTTTCTCATATGCAGCATCCATATGTTCTTTGATAAATTTCTTTGCGTTTTCGTATTCCTTATCTTCTAAAAATTCCTGATTGCTTGTAGTAAATTTATAATATTGTTCTAAAATAAATTCATCATTTCCTGTGAAAAACAAATGGTTTCTTTCCTCTATGTTATCTGCAATAAATGAACTACTTCTTAACATAATTAGAAGATTTATAGCCTCTGTTTGTCCAAACCAAACACGGTTATTTTGTGCTAATGATTCTACCTGTGATATAATTTCTTTAAAAATTTGAAAATTGACTATGTACTCATCCCTATCAATCCTGTAATCAAAAAACTCTTCTTTTCCCGTAAGTCTTTTATAAACAATATGCTTACATCTTCCATAAATGGTGTTTATTCCTGCCTCCCCTCTGAAATATTCATCAAGCACCTGTGAACCTTTCTCATCAATACGAATGAGAGTATTGATATCTTCATCAGTAAGTTTTTTATATAAATACTCCCCAAATTTGTCCATACTATTTTCTATTGTTTGCAATACACTTTCTGGTAATTTATGCTCTTTAGCAGTAGACAACCTTTTATTTAAACGCGTTAATGCACGTGCAAGGCCGCTAAATTTATCACTGGATATTATTGCAAAAGTTACTTTCAGATCATGTGAACCTCCTCTCCGTTCTAAGACCGGCTGTTCCTCTTTTCTGATCATGGTCAAATTGTTGGTAAACAAATTCTTTTTAATGTTAAAATCCTCATATTGCTTGAGATTATTTTTCGGATCATTAGGAACAAAATTTCGAAACACTCCTTGAAATATTCGCTCCGTCATCTCAAAGTCAGGATTTACTGTACACAAGTCTTGCAGTGTATTTAATGTGTAATTCGCAGTAATCTGCTTCGCGATAAGAGATTCGCGATAAAGCTGCTCTATAATTCCTGGATACTGCCTAATGAGCTTTTCCACATTGAACACTACAAAACGATCCTTCTGATATCGTTCTGCATCATGCATGTACTGATAATAGTAAGAATCAAATAAGGACTCGGACATGTACTCCAACATTAACATAGCCGAACGAAGATCAGTATTAAGAACCAGCCCACTCATCATTTGATATAGCCGAGGAGTATTCCAACTATAACGATCAAACTTATAAGATTCATTATTTTTTTGATCAGATTTTGAAAGCAATAATCTGCTAAATAACCGTTCTTTTACATATCCAAATGCTCCAGTATCATATTTAACATCCGGTAACAGATATGTTGTTATCTCTCCAATAATCACTAATTCCAAATCCAAATCATTTTTCCTAGAAAAGTCAACTGAGTAATCAATATACGAACTTTTCGCATCACTTCCCCATAGCAAAAACTGTTCGAATATCATTTCTTGGAACCTTAGTAGTTTATTACTCGAAAAAATTAACGTATCCACGAAAACCTTAACAAACCTAAATTTTTCTTCCTCACTAGATTTACTTTCTTTCACTTTTAAAAGTTGTACCAAATTATAGTAGGCATATACAATACCACGTGGACGTTCATCAAAAATCGTATAACTCTTTTTAATTGGCAAAGTAACTTTACGTTCAACCTCTTTGTCATTTTCAAATACTTCTCTTAATTCCGTATAACTGAAAATCGATTGCTCACCCATCAACTTAGCAAGCTGACTCATTAATGTTGCCTGACCAAATGCAAAATAAGGGATCGTTTCCTCACTCCATTTAACCAACTGATGCCGTCTAGCTGATGGAATAACTTTTTTCAAATATTCATGAGCTAGTCCCGCCTTACGCCCTAAAATAGTGAGTAAGTATTCCTCTCTTGGAGGATTGTCATTACCCGCTTTATTTGTTTCAACTATTGATTCTCCCAATGACTTCAACGAATCGTAAGCACTCAGGCCTACTTCTTTCAGAGGTTCGTCTGCCAGCAATGCCAGTGTAAGAGATTCAGTCAAAATATCATAGTCACCCGACAGTACTGTAACAATATTGGGGTGATTGGTATACTGTAAGAGCGCATCCATTAGTTCTCTAGTTTTGGATGTCTTCAAGTCGATATCATCAATAAAAATATAGATAAGCACCGGATCTTCAGACTTTCCCAACACTTTCTTCACATGCACAATTTCACAAATAAGCTCATTCAACTTATTTTTGAAGGCAATATCGGGAATCAATAGTCGTGATGATTTCTTAATGTGTGTAGCCAAATCTTCATAATGATGACTGAGCATATTACGATATTGACTCTCGGTATACAAGTGATATTCAACCGTTTTATTAATGATCTGTTTTAATAGATTATTAGGCTTTACTGTTCCATTATTGAAGTATGTACTCAACTTTCGCTGTTGCGTTTGATCTAAATTTTGCTTTTCTAAAGACTTTAATAGCTCGTTTCCTTCAGCTTGCAAAAAGCCCACAATGGATCCAATAATCTTCGTGTTCTCCCCAAAATTGTCGGGTTCAATTAAAGGTAATAATATATTATACTCACTTTGATTTAAATCTTGTCGTAAGGTATAAAGCGCTGACGACTTACCTGTTCCTCTTGCTCCAAAAATTCCTATTGTATTATTAATATCTTGCTTTCTCATATTTTGATTTATTTCATTTCCCTCTAACTCTTTGGCTGATTTTCTAATTCCCTCCAATTGTTTGAGTAAGACTTGATAGGTTGGCATAATTTTATATATTTGATCACCTAAAGCTCTTGCTCCTATAATCACTTCTTCTTCCTGTATTTCCGTTATGTTCTTCCCGCTCATCCTTCAATTGTCCCTTCTATATGAAATTCTCGTTTTTTGCTCCCTTCACCAATGCGTGAAGTTTGTTCAAACAATGTCCCAAAAAAAGCGATCGTTCCTTTTTGTGGATCAGGATCTTTCGAGACAATTGGGGTAATCCCGCGATCCAGTAGGATCCGCTCCTGAATCGGATTAGGGCTGGTTAAGAAAATATATACTTGCGGCCGAGCTCTTGTTGAATTGAACGATTTCCAGGTCTTGTTCAGCTTATATAGCAGCACACGAATGTTGATATCGCTCAAGCTCAATTATTACATCTTTCGACCTAAAAACCAATGCTATGAATAATTATTAATCATTTCCTTTCAAATCGTTAACACCCTTACAGGAGCCTCTTAATACTTCTATTACAGGTTTTTAAGCCTTTTTTCACATCATGCCGCCATGATATTTCGTGATTTTTTTTGTGCATTTCAGGTCTTATCACAGGTTCTCCTCTGTGCATCAGATGAAAAAAAATGATACTATGTATGATGGGCAAAGGACTTTAATATAACTTATATCGCATTTATATATTGCAAAAAGAAGGAGAAATTATGAGTAACGAACATAACTTTTGGCTTGATTTGCCGAAGCCGTTTTTTATATTGGCACCGATGGAAGATGTCACGGATATTGTATTTCGTCACGTCGTAAGTGAAGCTGCAAAACCCGATGTGTTTTTCACGGAATTCGCAAATACAGAATATTACTGTCACCCTAAAGTAAAAGTAAAAGAAAGTGTGCTTAGTCGATTAACGTTCACAGAAGATGAACAACCGATTGTCGCTCATATTTGGGGTAATAAACCGGAGTATTTTGAACAGATGAGCATGGATATGAAAAAACTTGGGTTTGTTGGTATCGATATAAACATGGGATGCCCAGTAAAAAACGTCGCAACCAATGGAAAAGGTGCTGGATTAATTCGACATCCTGAAGTTGCTGCAGAAATTATCCAGGCAGCAAAAGCAGGTGGATTGCCGGTTAGTGTTAAAACAAGATTAGGCTATAGCGAAATTGACGAGTGGCGCGATTGGTTAGGACATGTATTGAGACAAGATATTGCGAATCTTTCCATTCACCTCCGTACAAAAAAAGAGATGAGCAAAGTAGATGCACACTGGGAGCTTATCCCCGAAATAAAAAAATTACGCGATGAGATCGCTCCAAATACGTTGTTAACCATTAATGGGGATATACCTGACCGTGCAACAGGCTTAAAGTTAGTAGAGCAATACGGCGTTGATGGTGTCATGATTGGCCGCGGTATTTTCAACAATCCATTTGCTTTTGAAAAAGAATCTAAAGAGCATAGCGTGGAGGAACTTCTTAATTTACTACTTTTTCATTTAGATCTTCACGATAAGTATTCAAAAGAGCTCGAACCACGTCTATTCAATCCACTTCGGAGCTTTTTCAAAATCTATATTCGTGGATTTGATGGCGCCGCCGAGCTAAGAAATCAATTGATGGAGACTAATTCAACCGATGACGTTCGTCGATTAGTGCAGCCTTTTTTAGATAAAGAATTAGAATGAAGTATATTCATCTCTGAATTGCCCCCGTCAATTAGACAGTACAAAAGAAGGCCTCTCGTTTTACTACGAGAGGCCTTCTTTTGTACTATATGGTCAAATGTTGATCCCCACTTATCCCCATATGGCAATGGAGATGATCCCACAGGTAATCACAGCAGACATGATAATTCTTCGCACGCCTTGCTTCTCTTTTAGTACAAGTATGCCTAGAATCGTACCTACAACCGTTCCAATTTCTCGTATTGGCGCAATTGAAGCTAATGGAGCAAGCTTCATCGCCATCAGAAACATAAAATAAGAAGCTGGCGAGCAAATACAACCAATCAAGATCATTTTCCAGTTTTGTTGCCATTCCCTTATGATTTGTGTACGACCGACTCTTATAACCATGAAAAAAGCGACGATTACATAATTAATATTGGATAATTCAAGCGTTGATAGTGGAGATAATTGCTGGACAATCAGTTTATCCATTAATGTATAGCCCGCAACACATATCCCTACTATAATTGCATAAAGAATAGATATGGAATGAGCCGATTTCCCTTGATTTGCATGACGATTTACTATTCCACTAATAATAAAAAGCCCTAGTATGATACAACAAAAGCCTATCCAGCCTGCTAGAGATAAAGAATCCCCGAATAACACAACACTTAACAAGGTCACTAGCATAACACCAGTACCTCGCATAATTGGATAGGTCTGCGATAAATCACCATAGGAATACGATTTAGAGAGAAAAATGAAGTACGACCCTTGAAATAAAGCAGATATCGCCATATAGCCAAGTGTCTCCGCATGAAGCTCAACTTGGAGCAGCTCAATTATAAAATAAGGTAATAGAGCAAGTGTACCCACAATATGAATCGACCAGAGAAAAACGTATTTGTTCAGACTTCTCTTTGTAAATAGGTTCCATACCGCATGTGTAATACCTGAAAATAAAACTAAAAAGACTGCCATTGAAATCATAGAAATATCCTCATTTCACTTATGCGCTAACTCATATGTCCAGTTGCATCCCATCAAATGCTACTGTAATGCCATTCGGCTCAAAAATATGAACCAAATCTTCATGCAACAGATGAGCATTATGAGAGAAATGAGTGACTACGATTTGCCCTTCTGCTTTCATAACACAATTCTCGATTAACCATTCCCGCGTTTTTAGAGTATCCTCAACATTCATGTGGACCTCACAATGTGGGGCATTCCCAGTCGTACATTCTAGAATAGCAAGATCCAGTTTTTTTCCTTTCAACCAGTCCCAAGTCTGTTCAGGAAACCAACCGCTGTCGTGACCATAGAAAATGGCTTTTCCATCCTTTTCTATGTAATACAATAAACAAGTTTCTTTAGAATCATGATTGGCAAGCAATGGTGTAATCGTAGCTGTTTGCGTTTGTACAGTTTCAAAGGGTTTCAAGTTGTGAAATTGAAAGCAATGCCTTTCCGTGGCAAGCAATTGACTGCAGTGCTTAATAGGCAAATCATGACCGTATAGATGAAGTTCTTCCTCTTCATTAAATTGAGCATAACCAAGCGCACGAATCAGTAAATCTTCAGGATACAAATGATCGGAATCTGAATGTGTAAACAATAAATCGCGAACCTTATCCATATCTACAGAATCACGAATGGAATGATGTAAGGTGTCCGCCGGAAAATCAATCTTAAGTATTTCATCAATCAAGACCGAAGTGCGTGTACGAATATTTTTTCCACCTTGTACTTTGGCTTGCTTGCAAGTCTCGCAATGACAGAATAGCGAGGGAATTCCTTCAAATGCAGCCGTTCCATGAAAAAGAACCTTCATAAATATTCCACCCTTGTAGTAGAGACCAACAGAACTAACGTCCTGTTGGTCTCTCTGAGTAATATTAGGCTATTTTACTGAATGTTTGAATCATCCAAATACTTAATCCACTGCTTCGTGTATTCCGCTTGAATTTTATCGAGACCAGCTTTTTTGGCCTTTTCCATAAATAACTTCAAGCCGGCTTCAACATCCTTAACCATACCATCATTCAAAGGATATAAGTATTGCTTTTCAACTTGTAGAAGGGCCGCCTTCTCTGCTTGATAAGACGTCCAATCTTCCCCGAAGCCTTGGAAAATATTCGGTTTTGCTATCTTATCCATTTCATCGAACATGTCTAGCACAGCTTGATAGCTCTTATCAAACAACATGAACTCCGGATTTCTCCATGCCCATCCATTCATACCTTCTCTTGTGAAGCCGTTTGATTGGGCATCACCAAGCATTTTGTAATATTTCCCATCTTCAATTTCAAAATTCTTGCCTTCAATACCGTATTGCGTCAGCCAATTGTAGCGTTTATCAGTGACCAATTTCTCATAGAAAGCAAGAGCTCTCTCTGGATTTTTGCTGCTGCGTGGAATTGCAAAGCCATTATGAATCGGGTGAACGGGTGAAGAGAATCCTTTCATGTTCGGATATGGGGAATAGCCTAGCTCCCAATCCGGGTGCAGTGATTTCACTTTGACAACAGCATCACCAAAGCGGTTTGGATTCTCACTCCCCAAAATTGCTGCGGCTTTACCGGCGGCAAATATATCACTACCACTATCTTTAATGTTCAGCATATTCTTCATAAAGAACCCTTTTTCTTGCCAACTCCTGAACATTTTTAAATCTTCCAAATGCTGCGGAGAGCCCCAGTAGCTGGTTACGTCTCTTGGAGTGTCATACATGATGTTAAGTCCATATGGAACTTTATCGTTGGTATTCACAGTTTTAGTAGTCATTTGACGGACGGAATCTACATGACTAACCTCAGTATCCGCCAGAGGCAGCATATCTGGTTCATTCTTGCGTATGCCATCCAAATACTGCTCTAGAGTTTCGAGTGATTCCGGCTTTGGCAAATTATACTTTTTACGCAAATCTTCCCGATAGGCAATACCATCATTTACATACTCTTTCCAGATCGCTGGAACTGTGTAAATTTTCTTGTCAACCTTGACTGCTTCCCAGAAATCCTGCGGTACATATGCTTGTAGCTTAGGTGCAGCCTTCGGTATGAGATCATCTAGTGGAAGGAAAGCTCCTTTCATAGCATATGACTGGTAATTTGTCCATTCTGCCGTAAAGATCAGGTCAATCGGCTGCCCTGAGGACAACAGAAGCTTATACTTCTGATCCCAATCTGTCCAGGTTGTGAAGTTGAATTTGACGGTTGCATTCAAATCTTCTAATGCCATCTTGTTAACTTCATCCTGAATGAGCTTTAAATCCTTTGGGGCATCGCCCAGCATATAGAACTGAAGCTCCACTTTCTTGGATGTGTCGATTCCAGTCGCTTCTGATGTTTCTGGTGCCGGAGTACTGGTATTCGAATTCGAATTCGTTGTTGGTTCTGACGATGCCTCCTTAGTATTCGTGTTGTTACTACTGCAGCCAGCAAACAAACTTGCAGTTAAGAATAAAGAAGTGCCGATCGTTAACAATTTCTTTTTTCCTTTTCTCATACTAACCCTCCCCTTATATTGAAAAATTATATGTCAGCCGATCGCATACGAATTTCTTTCGTTCGCTTCCGGTACTAACCTTTCACCGCACCTATCGTTAATCCCTTCACAAAATATCGCTGCACGAACGGATATAAGAAAATAATGGGTCCTGTAACGACGATCGCCATTGCCATCTTGGTCGACTCTGTTGGAATGTCACGCCCTAGGGATACCCCAGTTCCAGTGGCCATTTGAGAAACGAACATCATGGTATTGATCGTGTTATACAAGTAGTATTGAAGCTGATACATGCTAACGTCATTAATGAACAAAGAAGACATGAACCAGTCGTTCCAGTACGTCAGAGCAAGGAACAGACCGACAGTCGCTATGCCAGGCATAGCAAGCTTCAGCACGACACTGTAGTAGATCCTAAAGTCGTTCGCGCCATCGATTTTGGCTGATTCGAATAATTCTTCCGGAATCGCAGATTTGATAAAGTTTTTCATTAAAATAATGAGAAAAGGTGTCATAAGACCAGGTAATATCAGTACGGCATAGGTGTCTGCCAGCCCAAAGTATGTAGTCAGCATGATGTACCAAGGCACAAGCCCCCCTCCAAACAGCGTTGTGAAATAAATGAAGAAGGACAATTGATTGCGATACTTGAAATCTTTCCTCTGCAGAACATAACCCGCCATCGTAATAAGAAACAATCCCAGCAGCGTTCCAATCACAGTTACAAAAATCGTAACACCATAAGCCTTGATTAGCTGAGTTGGAAAGATAAACACCATTTCATAACCTTCCAGCGAGAACACTTTAGGAATCAAGTGAAAACCGTCGCGAATAATGGATTCATTGGCTGTCAATGAGCCTGAAATGATCAGAAGGAAAGGAAAGAGACAGAGCAAAGAACAAATCGTGATGATCAGGTAAGCTATCATGCGGAAAACTCTTGAACTTAAAATGTTGTCATCCAATGAAATCCCTCCTTCCTATTTTAGAACAATGCATAATCATCATTAACTTTCTTGATGATATAATTCACTGTCATAATCATTACAAATCCGAAGATAGACTGATACAAACCAGCAGCAGTTGCCATACCAATATCAAAATTAACTTTCAAAGATCGATAAACGTAAGTATCGACAATATCCGTAACGTTGAAGAGCACTCCGTTGTTCCCGACAAGCTGATAGAACAGATCGAATTGACCTTTCATAATGCTTCCTAGTGCAAATAAGAGCAGAATGATAAATGTTGACTTCAGCATAGGTATGGTAATATACCAGATTCGCTGAAAAATATTTGCACCATCAATTTTGGCAGCTTCGTAATACTCATCGCTAATTCCCATGATGGATGCAAGATAAATGACCATGGAATAACCTAGGTTTTTCCATAAATAAAATGCTGTAATCAGAAATGGCCAGAGCCATGGTGTATTGTATATGTCTACTGGATCAAATCCGAACGATTTTAGTAACTGATTAACAAAACCGGAATCAGCATTAAACATATTAAACGCTAAAACACTAATCAGAACAAACGAAACGAAGTAGGGTAGAAACATAATGGATTGTGATAATTTTTTAAATAACTTCCCACGGACTTCACTTAATAGGATTGCTGCCCCTATAGATACCACGTTACCTAGTATGATAAACACCACGTTGTATCCAAGCGTATTGATTGTCAATTTCAACAGAATTCCAGATTGCGTCAAAAATTTAAAATTGTCTAATCCTACAAACGGACTTCCAAATAAACCACCTGCAAAATCATAACTTGTGAATGCATAATAGATGCCGACCATTGGAGCATAAGAATTTATTAAGAAAAAAAGCAGTGTCGGTGCTATCATCAAAAACATGATTTTATTCTTATTTAATTCATATAAAAAACCTTTCTTCTTAAACATGACTGACCTCCTCCTGAATAGAATTCCTCGTGAATCTTACTTCCAAATCATAGAAGAAGCGGATTCGATAATATACTGTACAATGACACACATTGCTGTAATCTCAGTACTTGTGAAGTATGAACTTTCTGTACTTTTGTGAATATTCACTACATTTAACCTAATTTCGGCTGCTGATTTATAAATTTGATTGAAAGCGCCAGACTGATGAATTATACTCAGACCAGCGATGAAAGGGGTTTCAACAAATGATAAAACAGTGGTCTAAAGAGCATAAAAAAGTTTACAGCCGAATACTGCTTGGCTCTATTGGATGTGTTGTTATTACCCTTTTGATAACTTCAACTATTCTTTATATGGACTTCACAAACATCGCACTTAAACAAGTTTATCGTTCCGATTCTAATAGTCTGAATCAAATTAAAACAGAATTATCTGTTATGACAGAGACTGTTACCTCACTGTCCTCCCAGATTTACTATGATTCTGCGGTATCTAAGTTGTTGTATTATGCAGACTTGAATATCTATGATGTCATTTTTGCACAGCAACAACTTGATAATTATCGTGCATCCTTACCATTCATTGAATCCATTTATGTATATAATGCGAAATCCAATCAGTTCTATATTAGTTCCAATAATTCACGAAGCGGAATTCAACCGAAGTCCGAACTTGATGATGATGGAATTCTAGACCTTTTCAAGAAATTCAAAGATCATCTTCCCTTCCAACCGATTCCCAGAACCTATAACATCGGTTCGACTCAGACCACTCCTGTATCAAGCTACACTTACTTGTGTTATAGCGTCATTGATGATAATAAAGATTTAAATGCAGCTGTCGTCGTCAATATCTCGGCATCATGGTTAGGCCTGCGAATGGATCCATCGGAGAAAGAATTATCGGAGAATAACACGTTTATCATTAATCAGGATGGAATATTATATTCCAATAATGACAAGCAAGCGATGCTAACTGATCTATCTGATAAAACCTATATACAGAAAATTATTCAGGATACTTCAGAATCCACATATTTTGTAGACACAGTAGATGGAGTTAAATCTTTAATAACGTATACTTCACCTGATTCATTAGGCTGGAAATATGTTCGAATTACCCCTTATAGCAATATCACTCAAGAAATAAATGAATTGAGGTATCGAATACTCTTTATCTGTATTGGCATTCTTCTCTTAGGATTGTTGACTTCGTTAACTTTATCCCATAGTGTGTATCGCCCGATTGACAAAGTCATACGCAAGTTCAAAACCCTGGAAACAGAAAGACGTAATCATCAACATATTCTCAAGCAAGACTTCCTTAGAAATACGATTCTGGGTAGAGAAACGAATAATGCTGAGGTGTTACAACAAAAATTGCATTTCTTCAATTCAGAGCTTATGGTTAATAGTAAATCACTGATTGTTTTGTTAAGGATCGATCAGTTCCCGTCATTACTCGAGAAATACAAAGAAGATATACAATTGCTCAAATATGCCATAATGAACATTTGTACGGAAGTTGCCTCACCGATCTTTCAAGTCGAAGCCATTGATATGGGGGATGATAGTCTTTTACTTATACTCAACTTCCATGATCCGCTTTATAATATGGAACGAGATTCGCTGATTGAAATGGCGGAGCTTATGCAGCTGTCAATCACCAAACATTTAAAATTATCCATCACAATTACCTTTAGTCCTGTGAAGGAATCAATCGAGCAATGCATTTTAGTCTACAAGCAAGTACTTGAGGCTTCTTACCATCGATTATTCAAAGGGTATGGCAGCATCCTCTTTTCCGTTGACATTATGGACTTAAAAGCCAAAGAATATATATTTCCCGTTCAGAAAGAAAAACAGTTCATTGATTCCTTGATGTCAGGAAATACGGATAAGGCACGGAGCATCTATATCGATATCGTAGGAGAAATATCAGAATATTCTTTTACCGTTGTTCAACTTGTCATATCGCATTTAGCACTCACCGTTAATAACGTCTTGCGAGCATTAAAAAAGAACAATGCGATTTTAACATTGCCCGAATTTGATTCAACGTTCTTACTACCAAATCATGTTGAAACCATGGAAGAAATCAACGCTCCATATTTCAAAATATTTGAAGAAATAAGTCAAAAGCTCGAAGAGAAACGAAGTACAAAACAAGAAGACCTCATTAGAAAAGTACATCAAATTATTGAGCGAGATTATAGCAATTCCAACCTGTGCTTAAATTCAATTGCAGACGAGCTCTCGATGTCCCCAATATATTTGAGCCGGTTATATAAACAATTAACGACAAAACCACTATCTGATATAATTAGCGAAATGCGGTTGAATAAAGCCAAAGAGCTGCTAAAGACCTCTGAATACACCATTATTGATATCGCTGAAAAAACTGGATTTACTAGTAGTTCATATTTTTATCGTTTATTTAAGAATAGTACTGGTATAACCCCGAGCGATTATAGAAAAAAGATAAATGTTTGAGTAATCCAGAAATCAAAATTTTGTTAAGCAACAAAAAGGCCCACCCGTGAGGGTGGGTTTTCTGCACTTCCAATTCGCGGTGATCGCCTGCACCATCAGCGTTCCGCTTCACAACATTCTTGTGCGGAGCTTGTAGCTCGGACGCAAGCTTGCTTGTCCTTAAATACGTTGTTGTTTTTCCATGTAACCTTCTAGCGATCTACCCGATCTAATAAATACGTAACGTTACGAACATTCTAAATACTTCTAGTCAAGAAAGCAGGTGAACCCTTGCATACAGATCCTATTGTCGTCAAAGCCAAAGCTGGGGACCCTGAAGCATTCATGCAGTTGATGCAAGAGATGGAGTTGCCTTTATACAGAACTGCAAGGTCCATCGTCAACAAAGACGAAGATTGTGCAGATGCCCTGCAGGAGACGATGCTTAAAGCCTTTAAGTCCATCCATACACTCAGAGAGCCCGCTTTTTTCAAAACGTGGATCTTCCGGATCCTAATTAACGAATGCAACAAAATGCTCAAAAGTAACTCAAGAGCCCTACCTTATGGAGAGCTTCCCGACGTCCCTTCCACTTCCAAGGATTATGAGAAAATCGAATTATGGGATGCCGTTCAACATCTAGAGGAGAACCTACGGATTGTCATTATCCTTCATTACCTGCAGGACATGCCGATCAGTCAAATTTCTGACATTCTCGAAATTTCTACGGTAGCCGTGAAGACCCGGCTGCATCGCGCCCGCAAAAAGCTAAAGCATTCATCACAATTCAATCAAGAAATGGAGTTGCGACATGGTAAACACTAAATTAGAAGAACAATTAAAGAGCTGCCAAAGCCTACTTCCCGATCAGTTATCGGATATTGCCCGCTCCAAGCTGAATGAGACTTACCAAATCATCAGGGAAACCGATAATTCCATTTCCCCCATTCAGAAAAAGAAAAATGTATCAAGAACTTTTAATAAATGGTGGGCTTCCACTGCAGCCGCTGCAATCCTTGGCGTTACACTCATTGCTTCCGGCTTTGTATCGCCCGCAATGGCTGATGCACTCAAGCAAATTCCGCTTCTGGGACAAATCTATTCATTATGGGGCGAAAACAACGGAGATCCCGGTGTTCAACAAGCTGATGATTTCATTACAAACGTAAACCAAAGCGTGACCCATGGCGAGGTGACTATGAATATCCCAACGTTGTTATTTGACGGAACCCGAATTCTTATGAACATAACCACGCCTGGAAACCGGCTAGCTTCGGAGCCCAATTCGCCGCCTTCAGATGCCAATAAAGGGGCGGTGGATAAGTTTGAGGTTCTCTATAAAGGCCAACCTCTGCTCTGGAGTTACGAACACATGGACGGTGAGACTGCTTCCAGCATAATCGTTGATGTTACCAACACTACTAGCATTAACCAGACTGTCCAGTTCCCTGATCAGTTTGACTTGACTGTAAATGTAACGTTAAAGGGTTACGATGTCCCATTCCAGTTCGTTCTACCTGTTACAAAATCAACGCCCGTTACCGTTCTAACTTCAGAGGAGACCAAGCATCACGATAACATTAACTTGCAGATCGGTAAGGTGGAAATCACCCCCATCACAACGCAGGTATCCGTTGAGTACAAAACCAAACCGGGCCAGAGCGTAGAAGA
Organism: Paenibacillus sp. FSL R10-2734; assembly: GCF_037963865.1. Lineage (NCBI taxonomy): Bacteria > Bacillati > Bacillota > Bacilli > Caryophanales > Paenibacillaceae > Paenibacillus > Paenibacillus sp. FSL R10-2734. Next base: position 6,746,671 of record NZ_CP150170.1, read on the forward strand.
AATGCTCGCTTCTATCCCGTCGAAATACAAGGGTGCCAACGGGGGCATCATCGCTCTTAATTTTGACATCGTGGATGAAAATGGCGTTCAACTGAAGCCCATCGGTGCTCACCCCATTAGCGAATCTTATAATATTCGTTTTGAACCCTTCAAGACTATACCGAGTACCGTAACCATCAAACCGTACTTAGTCGTATCCGAAGGTCAAGCCCCAGCTGGGGTTAAAGGACGGTGGGAAGACAACAATATGGTCAAGGAATATATCCCTGAGCTAGAGACTGTACTTTCGGTGCAATAGTTCCTCTATAAAAAGGAGATTAATCTCTAAGATTATAATGGTATGCAACCTACAAAAGACGAAGCCATAATTGGCTTCGTCTTTTCATTTAATTGTGCATCCTAGACACCAAAAATGTATCTGTCACTCACACAATTGATTTTGTGCATCAAACGAAAAAAAATGATACTATGTATGATGGGTAAGGGAATTTGCAACAAGAGGAGATAATATGAGTAACGAACATAATTTTTGGCTTGATTTACCGAAGCCGTTTTTTATATTAGCACCAATGGAAGATGTCACAGATGTTGTATTTCGTCATGTCGTTAGTGAAGCTGCAAAACCCGATGTGTTTTTCACTGAATTCACAAATACAGAAAGTTATTGTCACCCTGTAGGAAAAGACAGTGTACGTGGTCGATTAACGTTCACAGAAGATGAGCAACCGATTGTCGCTCATATTTGGGGTGATAAACCTGCATTTTTTGAACAGATGAGTATTGATATGAAAAAACTTGGGTTTGTTGGTATCGATTTAAACATGGGATGCCCAGTACAAAACGTCGCAGCCAATGGAAAAGGTGCTGGATTAATACAACATCCTGAAGTTGCAGCAGAAATTATTCAAGCAGCAAAAGCAGGTGGATTGCCGGTTAGTGTTAAAACAAGATTAGGTTACTCTGATATTGACGAGTGGCGCGATTGGTTAGGACATATATTGAAACAAGATATTGCGAATCTTTCCATTCACCTTCGTACAAAAAATGAAATGAGTAAAGTAGATGCACACTGGGAACTAATCCCTGAAATAAAAAAATTGCGCGATGAAATTGCTCCAAATACGTTGTTAACCATTAATGGAGATATTCCTGACCGCGCAACAGGATTAAAATTAGCAGAACAATACGGCATTGATGGTGTCATGATTGGACGCGGCATTTTCACCAATCCATTTGCCTTTGAAAAAGAACCTAAAGAACATAGTGCGAGAGATTTTCTCAATTTACTTCTTTTACAGTTGGATCTTCACGATAAATATTCTAAAGAAGTGCCACGTCATTTTAAACCGCTTCTTCGCTTTTTCAAAATCTATGTTCGTGGATTTAGAGGTGCAGGTGAACTAAGAAACCAATTAATGGATACAAAGTCAACAGATGAAGTACGTCGGTTAGTACAACCTATTTTAGATCAAGAATTAGATTGAATCCTACCCACCTGGGAATTGCCCCCGTCAATTAAACAGTACAAAATAAAAATCAGTTATGCGGCCTTAGTCTGAATTCCATCGGACTAAGGCCGTTTAATTTGCGTAGCAGCCGTTCGTATATACTTAATTTTTATAATGTCTTATTTCCACTCAAGTTTTGGCAGCACTTCTTTTTGCAGCTCACACATTTCATCGATCATCGCACAAGCTTGATAATATGTTGGAGCTTGCGGATCAAGCAGAATCGCTTGCAGCAATTTTGTTCTCGACTCTTCAACAAACGCCTCAAGTAGCAGCTTATGGATTGTACCTTGAATATGGATCGTTCCGATAATGGCAGTTGGCAGTTCAACCGTCATTGGCTTAAATGAGATACCATTTTTGTTAACGACCGCTTGTGTTTCAACGACCATATCATCTGGAAGTCCTTTAATAGCTCCATTGTTTTGCATATTTACAGCATTCAACTCGATTTCATCGTCGAAGAAGATCGCTTCGATAATTGGCACTGCATATTCATTACTGATTTGAACCTTTTCTTTATCGAACGTATAAGCTTGCTCTATCCAGAGCTCTAGATTCATCGTTTTCTCGAACAAGCCTTTATCTAAAGTACTCCCGCTTGCACAGTATATAAATTCAGGTGTTCTGGAGTCTTTCTTCCACAGCTGCTCACTTGTTGGATCGTAACGGAACTGCAAGGGTAGTCCAGCATAGAAATCTTCTGCCCAAGAAATATACTCGCCACAATGGTTAGTTCCCGGGTAAGGGAAGTAGCCATACGTACGGTACAACGTTCTGGATAATCCAACATGATCGAATTGTGCCAAACGGTTAGCTAGCTTTTCTTTCTCATGGAATAGAGGGTATAAATCCTCTCCCGTATTCTTGTTCCAGATCTTCGTGAAGAAGCCAAAGTGGTTCAATCCCCCGCCTTCAACCGCGATATCTTTACTGTCCATCTCTAGAAATTCAGTTAGCTGATGAATGCCGATGTCTAAACCATGGCACAAGCCTACCACTTTGATTGAAGTTAATTTGGAGATCGCTTCCACCAATTTTGCTTCCGGATTCGTGTAGTTGATTAGCCAAGCATTTGGACACACCTTCTCCATTGTCTTTGCAATTTCCAACATCGGACCTAGATTTCTCAATGTATGGAACATTGATCCTGGACCGCCATTCTCACCATATAGCTGCTTGCTGCCGTAACGCCGTGGAATGTGGAAGTCTTGTGACCAGTAGTGATATCTCTCTACCTCAATCGCAACGATGGAGAAGTCAGCATCTCTTAATGCATCTTCCAAATTAGTCGTTTGCCAAATCTTCGCAGAATGAGAAAATGCCGCGAACAATTCGGTTGCATACTTGTACGTTCTATTCACATTGTCTTCTACAATGTCCATAAGCGCGATTTCGAGGTCTACTTGATTTTTCAGACGTTCTGACAACGCAATATCTTGAAGTGCACCTAGTGCAAAGCTAATGCTTCCTGCTCCGATTAACGCAACTTTCAACTTTTTCATTGTCTTCAAGCTCCTTTTTCCTTTTTGTATATGTTATAGCCGGCACCAATAATTCCGGCATCAGGGCCAAATTCAGTCAATACGATTTTAATGTTCTCTTTTAAATGTGGAAGAACTTTCTTTTTAGCGCTTTCAATAATGCTATCAATCAGCCACTGGTTGTGGTGAATGACCGCTCCTCCGATAACAAAAATATTTGGATCAATCATTTGCACCAAAGAAACAATTGCGTTGGAAAAGTACTCAACCCACCTGTCAATCACTTCAATCGCTTGCCGGTCTCCCATATGATACCGTTCAAACAACAAACCCGCTGTGGCATCTCTACCATATAAAAACTTACTTTCCGCTTCAAGAGCAATGCCGCTGCATAGAGATTCCAAAGTGCCGTTATACAACGTTGAATGGTTTCTTTTGCTGTCGGAAATAATCATGCTTCCGATCTCGCCCGCATATCCATGAGCTCCGTGAATAATTCCTTTATCAAGAATGATACCGCATCCAATTCCGGAACTAACCGTTATATAAATGGATTGGTTATACGGCTTGGAAGCTCCATGATCCGATTCAAGCACGGTGATCACGTTTACATCATTCTCAAAAAATAGTTCATAGTTCGGAAAGAAAGCTCTGATGGTTTCGATACTAACATTCTCTAGGCAAGGGATATTGGTTACATCTCGAATGATTTCTGTTTGATCATTCCAAGGAATTGGCAATACAATGCCTATCTTGCTTGCTTGCTGTTCATGATCGACTTTCGCAATCATTTCCTTGACGGATTTAAAAATTTCGTCAGCATCTTGGAAATCTCTTGTTAATGCCGACTCCTTCCGAACAAGTTCAAGGTGCTCGTTCACTAATCCAACTCTAATATTGGTACCTCCAATATCTACTCCAATAACGAAGCTACCCATATTTACGCTCCTCATCTATGATGACTGATCAATATATTTGGCTGCTGCAGCATCCAAATAGAAATCTATATGCTCATAACCGAGCAATCTTTGGGCAGGCAGCTGTGCGTCAGGATTTGTGAAAATCTCCTTCACGATATCAGCTTTGCGCTCTCCAGTTATGACGACAACAACTCTTTTACTACTTGTAATCTGTTCCAAACCTAATGTAATGCCTTGCTTTAATTCAGTCTGCTTATGGAAATATTTTTGAGCGACTATCTTTGTTGTTTCCGACAGCTCCACTACACTGCTACGATTCAATACCGGGCTGCCAGGTTCATTTAATCCAATATGTCCGTTCATGCCTACGCCCATCAAGCTGAATATAATCGGGTGTTGGTCGATAAAGCGATCAATTCGCAAACATTCCTGCTTTATATCCGGCGATGTTCCATCAAAAAACTCAATCTGGCTGCCATCCAGTGAAATCTGCGAGAATAGATCTTGATTCAACATCTGATAGCAGCTGCCTTCAGAGCTTTTGTCTATGCCAACCCACTCATCCAAGCTAACGATGTTAAGCTTCTTGAGCTTCGAGTGGATGTCTGCCTCGTTGGCAAATTTCTGATAGCTTTTTTGTGGAGTACTCCCTGAAGCCAGACAGAACACGGGGCGCTGATCGTTAATTAAATGATCTTTCATCTCTCTAGCAATTTCGTTTGCTACTTCCTCTTCACAATCAAAGATTTTGATCATATTGTTCACTTCCTTGTTGTTTATTCCGAGATGACATTAATTATCTCTTGCTGAAGAATAAGTATAGCTGCTCCGATTGCTGTTGATTGATGTAACTTACTCACCGAAATTTGAGGCGTCCACTCCGTATATTGCTCGACATAGCTTTTCGTGCGGTCCAATATACGTTCCGGGAACAGTGCTACCGTTTTACCGCTAATAATGACCTGGTCGATATCCAAGATGCTGATCATATTGGTAACCGTTAATGCCAGATTCTTGGAAACATAATCAATGCAAGCTTCTACATCATTAGCTGAATTCAAATCATATGTGCTTAACAAGTACTTAATGGCTAATCTGCTTTCCAGCCAACCGACTGAAGATGGAGTCCGCTTATATTCTGAATCAAAGCACATATACTCCAGCTCGCCCGCACTTGCATTAACGCCGCGGTGTAGCTCTTTGTTAATGACCAAGCCGCCCCCGACCCCGTCACCTGCAGCTATATGAATGAGACTCGTTGATGCTTGATCTGAGTTTTCAAGATTCCGAAATTCCGCCACAGTCGCTGCGTTCACATCATTCTCTAGAAGAATGGGCAAGTTCACTTCACGCTTGAGATTTTCAATAATCGATTCATACTTAAAGTCGTTTTCTTTATTTTGATGAGTTCTCATCCGAATCGTTTTCTTTCTTGTATTAATCGCGCCATCAACGCCAATACCAATCCCTAAGACAACACTATTCGTTTCCTTCGCTTTATCCTTCATATGTTCCACAATCTCTATAAATATCGAAGTGAATTGCTGACTATAAAACGGAATGTCTGTTTCAATCGAATACGTTTCTATAATCTTGCTGTGTAGATTAATGAGTAATGCCGTAATCGTGCTGCCAATAATCTGTATTCCGATTGTCGTATAGCTGTTTTCATTAAATCTGTAAACCGTACGTTTTCTTCCCAAGCCGCCAGATCCTTCTCGACTTTCACCAGTGACAGTCAATAAACCGATCTGTTCAAAAAAGGTAACAATCTTGCTTACAGTAACGAAGCTCATTGCCGTTTTTTCTGTGATCTCGACTTTCGCCAGTTCAGGATGTTGAAGCAAAATATCAAAGACTATTTTCCTGTTCTCATCTTTAATATCATTGGGCAGAAATGATCTCATATGTCCTCCTCGTTATATTATTAATATAATTAATAAATAAAGTTAAATAATTATTTAAAAAAATACAGGTCTGAATCGACCTCTTAAATTCATTTTATATTCACTGGAGTGAAAGTTCAAGTTCATTTATTTAACTTCCTTAAATTAATCTGTTCTCTATCTTAATACATAACTTATTAATAAAAACACTCCTTAACAGATTTATTAAGAAGTGTCCTTTAGTTTATTTATTATTCCTAACAGTGACCGCTTCACAAACCGAAATCAAGCTTTTTGAAGCCGGAACGTATTACTTTAGAAGGGTTAACGATACCAGTAGCAGCGTTGTAGTCGATACCTTCTTCAACCGCAACGCGAGTTGCGTTCAGGGCCTCTTCTATCCTTGCCTCTTTCTTGAAGAATGTATTATTCAAAATATTCAAATTAAAATACAAACAGAACAAAAAAAGCGATAACTAAAAAAATACCTCCTATAGTTAAAAGCGTTTTTTTTAGCTCAGGCTTATGCTTCAAATTCCGCTTGCCTGCTATCAAAGCTAATGCCGCTATAATTAAATAGGCAATAAAAAGAAAGAGAATTCCACTTATTTTATCAGCCACCAGCTACCCCTCCATTTTCAAGTAAATACCATACTATAATAATCCTCATCAGTTACGAAGCGTCTATCAGCATCACAATCATAATACAGCAATTGCTGGAGATCTTCTATTCCATATTCATTACATTTCCATGTAAATGCAGGAATTATCATGGAAAACCCACTTGACTTATTCACAATGATTTCTTGTCCGCATTTTTTCCCCTTTGTTTGGTTACCTATCAATCGGACAAATTGCAAATTAATCTTTAGCGCTAAAGCGCTAATCTCACTGCAACTTGCAGTATGTTCATTCACAAAAATATAAATTTTTTTATAGCTTATCAGCGCATGATCATCCGTGTAGTAGGTTGTTTTTTTATTCTTGTAAGACAAGGTTACGATTTCTTTCTTATCATCTATGAGCATTCTACAGAAAGACATGCATGCATCGACATAACCGCCTGGAGAATTCCTTAAATCCAATATCAGATAGGGTCTATCCTTATACAGGCTCATAATTTCAATGGCTTGGTCAACCGATTTTTTCGTGAAGTAAGTAAGGCTTATGTACAGATACTCATTCACTAGCCTATATTGAAAATGATTCTGCTCTTTTGTATCTATACTACCCGAATGTGCGACACCAATTAGAAAATCAGTAAACTGGGTTTCCCGGGTGGCATATACAAAATGTTTAAAGGAATTGAGGTCAATTCTATTTGAATTAAGGAGACCGTCTCTCAATTTTAGGTATTCATTGTTTTGATTCAAATAAATATCGTTAGCTTCATAATACTTTAAACATTCCATGATCAGCTCAGTCGCATTTGAACTCTTTCTTGCAAATAACATGCCTGACACCATCCCATTCAATCGTTGAGCAATTTAATTTCATACGCTTCAGAAAGTTTCTGAATATTAAGCACAAGCTTTTCCCTTTTTGATTTGACTGCGACGAACAAAACAAATCCCAACAATAGAACGCTAGCGATGAATACTAAGATCATTGTCTGCATATCCGTTGGAAAGTAAGCCGCTAATAGAAAAGGTGTGAATGGAAAAATAAAATTAAATAAGCTGAAGATACTCGTTAAATACTGCTTGGATTTGGAGAAATCAATATGATGCACTGACGCTGTGGCTATAAGTGAGAATCCCAGAAAAGAGAGAATCAAATTATCCAAATAAAGATACACATTGCTTATATAAACTTCTTTCCATAAAACGAAAAAGCCCAAGGATATAATCACCAGATAAATTTGAGCACAAATAAATCCGGAAGCCGTAACCATTAAACAATTCGTGAACCAGATTTTAAAGGGGGTCAGCGGTGTGGTCAATAGCGTCTCGCTATGTACCAAATCTTCAATATTCCAATGCGCCAGATTACCGATCAACATACAAGCCAGTGAGAAATAAGCTACTATAATTGGGCGAGGCACAGAAAATCCCGTCAATAAAATAAAATAAACCAACGGAAAAATTAAAATAATAAACAATCTTATTTTACTTTCACGTATTTCTTTGAATTTTTTCCACATCAGAGCAGTCATCGAATTCATACACTCCTTTCAAGAAACCTCTTCCAGTTGTTCTGCATTAAGTAACGCTGCAAAAGATAACATGCAAGAAGAGTTCCCAGCACAAAAACAGTTAAAGAATACCCTGTTGGAAGCAGCATTTTCATTACAACAACTAGAACAACGTAACCTATTTCAATCAAGTAGTTGCCGACATTGCTATTTCGTTTCAGTAGTAGCGTTCTCATCCCAATAAATCTTCCTAGAGCAAATAACGATAGATATAAACCTCCAATAAACAAAAAATCCCAGATATGCAGTACAAACTCTTGACCAGTGATGTGCATCACAATTATTGAAATAGTAGAGATAACTGCACTTACGAATATTGAGCACACTATAATAGCTTGCACTATTCTCGTAAGCAATGTATCAAAAGTAAATCCTAGGGTTAGCAATCCCTCTTCATGCCCGCTTAAATAGTCCGCTCCAAACATTTTTAATATACTGATAAAAGAAAAATAGGGTATCAAAAGAACTGGGTTCATATACAATTGATTCTGAGAAATACTGACCATGATACTGGCAAAAAATACGAAGGTAAGCCATTTTTTTTTTAACATTGCAAGTGAAAGCCACATGAACGGATTTTGAATTATATTCATACCGACTCCAACATTTCAGTCATTTCTTCAATCTTAAAAATATAGCGATATAACATCTCCATATCTGCTTGTTCATGATCTTTTGGAAGATATTTGGCCGCTAGCTCGTCATATGTCCCTTCTTCAATTATTGATCCGTTCTTTATAAATCCATATACATCACACACTTTTTTTAGTTCACTTAAATGATGGGAATTAATTAATACTGTCATCCCCTTGCTTTTCATCGCTTGAATGTACTTGCGGAGCATATAGTTCCCTTCAACATCTAATCCTCTGGTAGGCTCATCCAATATAAGTAAATGCGGTTTCCCGATAAATGCCCTAGCTAAAGCTAACCGCTGCCTCATACCTCTGGAGAAGTAGGTGATTTTGCTATTCTTGTGCGGCTCCAAATCGACCATTTTAATGCATTCATCAATTTCTTCGGTCCTTTGCTGCCGGGGTGCTTGCGGAAAAAACACACGGTGAAATAGTTCTATATTCTCCCAGGCCGTCAAACTTTTATACAATCCTAACTGATCGAGCACACAACCAATTCTACTTCTTATTTCATTGAATGTGGGGTCGATGCTGGAAACTCCGTTAACTGTAACTGTTCCGCTTGTGGGTCTGTAGACATCAAGAATTGTCCTGGTCAGCGTCGTTTTCCCTGCCCCATTAGGTCCAATCAACCCATAAACTTCACCTTTTTTTACTGTTAAATTTATGTTATGCAGGACTTCAGATGTCCCAAAACTCTTGCTTAATTCGTGAATGACGATATCCATTTTCCTTCCTCCAAATCATATTGGCAACTCTCTGTATTGAAATAAGAGCAGGCGTTACATGCATAACGGAATTCACATTCTTTACATTTATTTTGGTTTTGGTCCACTCCTTTTTTCCAGTAATGAGCCATCAATTTCTGCAAAGCCATATGGAATTCGTTATCTCTTAAATTACCAAGTTTGTTTTTTAATTCCATACAGGGGTATATAGAGCCATCATATGCTACTAATATTTTTTTATCAAGACAGTTATTCCCTAATTTTCTGGAAAAGAAGGCATCGAAATCTACATTCACCATACTTTTGTTGGTCACAGGAATAGACTTAGTTTTTGAGAAGATCACCTGCCAAGACTCAGGTATTACTTTTGGTTTTTCTTTATTTTGGAGATCATAGAGTATGATAGAAACCATTTTATTTTTTTTGTACATCTTCACAATATTAGCTAATTCCTTCGGATTAAATAAAGAAATAATAATATGATTGTCTTCAGCTAAACCTTCAATGTGTCCTATGCCGTTCGTATGAATGGAGAGAGAAATATTTTTCCCGTTAATATACTCTTTTATATCTTGAAAATATGGACTAGTTACTGCTTCACCACCTGTGAGTAAGATAGTCTTAACCCCATAACCTTCTAATTTATCCACCGCCAATTTCCACTCGTCCAAGCTGAGAGCTGGGGCTTGCCCTTCTATGACTCTGCAGCTCGGACAGAACATCTCTCCACAAAAGCTGCAATTTAAGTTACACTCATTTGTCAGCTGAAGCGTTGCCGTTTCAATAAAAGGTGTGTTTTTATGCATTTTTTTCTCATTGTATACATTTATAGATCTGAATTTATCTATGAAGACCGGATAATCAGTGAACATACCCCATTCGTATTTTTTAAAAAAGACATTCAGCATTTTAAACTCCTGATCAGAGAGAGATTCTCCACTTTCTGCTTTTCGGATACTGTTGCCTAACCGGTTATCGATCCATAGCAATTTTTCTTCCACCAAGTTATGTAACGTGGATTTTGTTTTTCCAAGTACTAAATAAACTTCTGGTTTTAGCTTAAAATAGGTCATATACACTCCCCTACTTCACTCATAGATTTGAAATAGTCAGTAGTTACTTCCTCAAATAGCTTCGGATTTTCCTCCAACATGCTCACAAAATCAGTTAGCAAACTCTTCATCGTATTTCGTTGCTGAAGGCATACCTTATGATTTCGTTCAAATCCATTCTCTGTTTCAAAATTTTTAAAGCATAAATTACACAATCTGGATATAGGGCACTTTTCGCAATTTTTACAAATATTTTCATTGTAATCATTAAGCACTTTTACAATGCGATTGAGATCCAATCCTTCTCGGATACTGCCAATTTCGTAAGCACTATTAATCTTTTCGCAGATCTGAAAATTACCTTCTGTAGTTACGTAAAGTTTCTCTCCGGGCACACAAGTTCCTGTAAAGGGCCTGATTAGCGGGGAAGCCTCTCTTATCATTGGATGGAAAGCCAGCGTTGCATAGATACTGCCAAAAAATCTATACAGAAACTTGTTTTTATCAATATCATTTGAAATAGCCTTCTCAAAGAAAGTCTCTTTTAACTTATTGTATTTCTCAAAAAATTCAACTTCATCCGTATCGGTGAATTGTGAATAATAGGTGCTGTTTTGAGCTTGAACCTGGCCTGTATGAATAACAGATAGTTCATTATCATCAAAAAAGTTAGCGAGTTTCTCAAAATCTGTTTTGTAATCAAAACATGTAGCAATCGACAAACTGGCGTCTGGAAATGAATCCTTATATTCGTTGATATGCCGAAGAATAATATGAGCCGTGTCTCCTCCGTTCACATCCACCCTATTGCGATTATGATTCTCAGGATACCCATCCAAACTGATAAGGACTGAAAAGTGGTTATCATACAGGAATTTTTGAATATCCGATGTCAATAAAAGACCATTGGTGGTGATATTATAAAGAACTTCATATTCGCTGTACATCTCATTGATATAATTAACAACTCTCTTGAGCAGAGGCAGATTTGTTAAAGGCTCCCCACCATAAAAACTGATGATCGATTTCCTCATAGGATTACGTTCGAATATTTTTTTGAAATTACTATAATAGAAATCAACAGATTCTTTGGCGATCTCCCATGACATCCGACTTGTTCCGTGATCACGCGTGTACGGATAGTGTTCCGAATATATGCAATATTTGCATCTTAAATTACAAGCTGAAGAAACCTCCAATATTAATTGTTTGAATCCATTTCCCTCTGTGTACAAATACTGCTCCAAATCTGAGATAACAATAGCTTTTATTTTTTGCGTAGATTGGATATTGAATTTCTTTTTTATAACCTCTAATCCTGGATCATTTTCAGTACACACAATCTGTCCAGTCTCATTATCATAGAAATATTTATTTTTCCGTCTACTCTCAAAGCTAATACCCTTCATAGCCATCCTCCTTCTAAAAAACGGGGAGGAAAAGAGTACTTTTTCTCCTCCCCAGTAATTTTATGAATTCACACCGATTGCAACCGCAGCAGCAGCACTTGCGCCTGTTGCGACCGTAGTAACTTCACCCGCTGCTGCAAGAGTAACAATTGCCGTTGCAGGACCAAAGATAACACATGCAAGACAAATTGCGCAGCCTAAACATGCTGCACAAGCAGCACAGCCCAAGCAAGCCACGCAAGCGGCGATTTCTTCTTTGTCTCCAATATGGAACTCTTCTCCCAAATCAGAAACTGAGAAAAATTCATCTGAATACATTGACTGTCCACCTCCCTTCTTTTAAGTCAGAATCAGATTGATCCCTCCTTTTATACTCTGAAATATGTATAACATCCATAATATTACATATAAACAAGAGTTTATATGTGATTTTCTTCATAATTATCATAAATATTATATATGAAAGAAATTAATTCCATTTATTAACTCGATTTTAAATACGAGAAATAAGGGTGTAAAAAAAGAGGCCATTAAAGAAATATCTTCTTCTGGCCTCTTTTTTATAACTATTAAGTTCGCAATGAAGCAGGTTTAATATCATTTGAACTTCCCTAGACTATTAGTCAGGTGGAGTCCTCCTTCTTCCACCAGATACAAATAAGAACCTCCCCCAAGTTTACTGAACTTAGGGAAGGCTCTTCTCTTCTTTTGTATACCTTGCAGGATAGCCTTGATGCTTAAGGGCTATGAGCCCTTATTACATCATGCCGCCCATTCCACCCATGCCGCCCATATCAGGCATTCCAGCCTTTTCTGGTTCTGGCTTGTCAGCAATTACTGCTTCAGTAGTCAAGAACATAGCCGCTACGGATGCAGCATTTTGAAGCGCGGAACGTGTTACTTTAGCAGGGTCAACGATACCCGCTTCAAACATGTTTACCCACTCGCCAGTAGCAGCGTTGTAGCCGATGCCGATAGCTTCTTTTTTCAAGCGATCCACGATAACGGAACCTTCTTGACCAGCGTTAGCTGCAATGGTACGAACTGGCTCTTCCAACGCGCGAAGCACGATGTTAACGCCTGTTTTCTCGTCGCCAGTTACATCTACAGCAGCAACAGCATTATATACGTTCACAAGAGCTGTACCACCACCGGAAACGATACCTTCTTCAACCGCAGCGCGAGTTGCGTTCAGGGCGTCTTCGATGCGAAGTTTGCGCTCTTTCAATTCAGTTTCAGTTGCAGCGCCAACTTTGACAACGGCTACGCCGCCAGCCAATTTAGCCAAACGCTCTTGCAATTTCTCTTTGTCGAACTCGGAAGTTGTTTCTTCCAGTTGAGCACGAATTTGGCTTACGCGAGCATTGATGTCCGCTTTGTCGCCGCTTCCGTCTACGATTGTTGTGTTTTCTTTAGTTACGCGTACTTGACGTGCGTTACCCAATTGTTCAATGGAAGTGCTCTTCAGATCAAGACCGAGCTTCTCAGTGATCACTTGGCCACCAGTCAGGGCAGCGATATCTTGCAGCATAGCTTCGCGGCGGTCGCCAAAGCCAGGAGCTTTAACAGCAACAGCGTTGAATGTTCCACGCAGTTTGTTCACGATCAGCATAGCTTGTGCTTCGCCTTCGATATCTTCAGCGATAATTACAAGCGGTCTAGCTTGTTGAACGATTTTTTCAAGCAAAGGAAGGATTTCTTGAGTACTGCTGATTTTTTTATCAGTGATCAAGATGTATGGGTTCTCCAGAACAGCTTCCATTTTGTCCGTATCTGTAATCATGTACGGGGAAATGTAACCGCGGTCGAACTGCATACCTTCTACTACTTCAAGTTCAGTAGCGAATCCACGGGATTCTTCAACTGTGATAACACCGTCTTTACCTACTTTTTCCATAGCTTCAGCAATCAATTGACCTACTTCTTCGTCAGCAGCAGAGATAGCAGCTACTTGAGCGATAGCTTGGGAATCTTCGATTGGCTTAGCGATTTTTTGCAATTCTTCAACCGCTGCACGAACCGCTTTGTCGATCCCTTTGCGAATAACCATTGGGTTAGCGCCTGCAGTTACGTTCTTCAGACCTTCACGGATCATAGCTTGCGCAAGAACCGTTGCAGTTGTAGTACCGTCACCAGCTACATCGTTAGTCTTAGTAGCAACTTCTTTAACCAGTTGAGCACCCATGTTCTCGAATGCATCTTCAAGTTCGATTTCTTTGGCGATAGTTACACCATCGTTAGTGATCAGCGGGCTACCAAATTTCTTCTCAAGCACCACGTTGCGACCTTTTGGTCCAAGTGTAACTTTTACCGCATTTGCCAAAGCATCTACACCGCGCAACATAGAGCGACGTGCTTCTTCACTAAATTTAATTTCTTTAGCCATTGTGTAATTACCTCCTAAAAGTTTTTGTATATCACGTTCTGTAAGAAGTTTAAATTTAATTTATGATCGACTCTCGCTTAGTCAAGAATCGCGTGAATGTCGCTTTCTTTCATAATCAAATACTCTTTACCTTCGTATTTGATTTCTGTTCCTGCATATTTAGAGAAAAGAACACGGTCGCCTTCTTTAACTTCCAGCGCTACACGTACTCCATCTTTCAAAGCTCCGCTACCTACTGCGATAATAGTTCCTTCTTGTGGCTTTTCTTTCGAGGAGTCCGGAAGTACAATCCCGAATGAAGTGGTTTCCTCCTGCTCGCTCGGTAGCACCAATACGCGTTCACCTAAAGGTTTGATCATGAAAAAATAGCCTCCTTTAAAATTATGTTATTTTGCTTCAAAACATAGTTTAGAACTTGCCGGTCAAACTTCAATTCTCTGTTGTTCATGAAAAATATCAATTGGACGCTGCAAGTTTCTCGTCCATCTCATATTTTTCATAAGCGTTAGCACTCGACAGTGTGTAGTGCTAACAACAATTTTTATGATACTCAACTTGAGCCCGGATTTCAAGTCCTTTTACACAAATTCGCATTTGTTTTCGTAAAAAATACGTTTCACTGGTTGTCCTAGCGCACACTCTATAACATTCTATCCACAGGTTGTGAAAATATGCGTATGTTTTCCAGTCATTACAACTGTACCACCTACGCCAAGACTTTTCAAAAAGACGAAATATGTAATAATTTTAGCGGGGCTTTAAACCAAAAAGAACTGCCTCTTGGGTAGAAAAAATCTACGTAGTGACAGCCCTCTTATCATCAATCCTCACTCTTGGTGTACTGAGCTTCACGCGCCGCATCCGCAGCAAGCTGCTTGCGATAGACAAAGGCAGACAAGAATACACTGAACTCATATAACACTAGCAGTGGAATCGTCACCAGAAAGTCTGAGATAAAATCCGGAGGAGTAATAACTACAGCGATAAAGATAAGCGTAAAATAGGCATATCGGCGCATCTTACGCAAGCGTATTGGGTTAAGAACTCTTAATTTGGTCAGAAACATCACCAGTAACGGGAGCTCAAACAACAACGCCAGGGGTAGCACCAGACTGAACATGAAGTTGAAATACTGAGCAATCCCGTAGGTCTCTTCCAGCCCCATACTCCGAGTGATAGAAATTGTGAATGATAGCGCCATTGGAAATACAATATAATAAGCAAAAGAAAGACCAATTAGAAATAGAACAAAAACATAAGGAACATAACGAAGTGTCGCAGTACGCTCTTCTGGCTGAAGGCCCGGACTAATAAACGCCCACAGCTGATAAGCAATAAAAGGGATCGAAATCACTAGCGAAACCGCCATCGCGATCTTCATATACATTCCGATACCATCCCAGAATGAGAACGCATGTAGAACAAAGCCTTGAGCTAGGTCTGTACTAATTAAATAATCGTAGATAGGCTTGGCACAGAACAGCCCCCCTACCAATCCCAGAACAAATACAATCAGCACATAAATAATCCGTTTACGCAGCTCGGTGAGATGATCCACCACCGACATTTCTTCCGATTTGAGAGACATCCGGACACCATCCCATGACAAGAGTAGAAACGTTGCAGCGACTTTGTGTAAAGTTGCGCCCGTTTCCGCTGAAAGCAAACAAGCATAAACGCCTTCGGCATCCTAATAAGAACGGTAAGCGTTTAAGCGAGAAGTATAAGGATAAAGTATTGTGTGAAACTTATACTTTCTTAGATTTGAAAAAGGGGCGTCTCCTAAGTCTATTAGACTTGAGAGATTGCCCCATTGTTAAACCTTTTATTATTCCGGCAGGCGTTTGTCCTGAGGAATATCTGCAGCGACCGTCTGCGGGGCCGTCGGCACAGGAGCTTCGCTCTTCTTCACCGGATCAGTATCACCGATGATTTCACGTGCGCCTTCCTTAAATTCACGAAAGGTTCGTCCAACTGCGCGGCCTAACTCTGGCAGTTTATTCGGGCCAAAGAGGAGCAGTGCCAGTATAACCAACAAAATAATACCAGGAGTACCAATTCCACTAAACATTATTATTCCTCCTTGTCCGTCTATCCGATCATGGTATCGTTTACGATAATCTAATAATACCATAACTTATATCACAGTTACATCCACTATCTTCTATAAATAGTTTATCATTGTGACGTGACAAGAATATGACAATGCTATTGGCGGTATTGGCCGGTTACCATGAGTAACGCTTCCGGTAGTTGATCCATAATGGCGGCCAAATTCTCATGAACACCCTTCGGTGTGCCCGGTAAATTGACAATCAACGTGCGTCCGCGAATGCCGCATATCCCGCGGAAAAGCATCACCGCTCGGTTTTTTTGCATCACCGTACTTCGCATCGCTTCTGAAAGTCCTGGCACTTCCCGTTCGATTACACGCCGTGTAGCCTCCGGAGTTACATCGCGTATCGCTAAATCCGTACCTCCAGTAGTCAATACCAGATCTGCCTGAAAATAATCTGTCAGTTCTATTAAAGCTGCGATAATCTCATCTTGTTCATCGGGCACGATTCGATATTCAACGATCTCGCCCCCAAGCTCCTCTTCCACCAGCTCCCGAATAACCTGGGCGCTCGTGTCTTCCCGTTCGCCCCTGGCCCCTTTATCGCTGGCCGTTAGGATTGCTGTTTTCCACGCCATAGGTTTATCCTCCCTCTCTATGTATATTGGCTGTACAGTGCAGCCCATTTACTTCAGCGCATCGAACATTAGCACTCATCATTGTTCAAGCGCGTAATCCCCATTCTTGCCCCCGCTTTTAGACACTAAGAGCGTTGGTCCGATAATCATATCCTTCTGAATAGCCTTGCACATGTCGTACACCGTGAGTGCTGAGGCGGAAACAGCGGTCAAGGCCTCCATTTCAACTCCGGTCTTTCCGGTAGTATGGACTGTTGCTTCTATATAAAGTTCATCTTTGCTGTTATCGGAGAAGCTGATATCAATACCGGTAAGTGGGAGTGGATGACACATCGGAATCCAGTCAGACGTCTTCTTGGCTGCCATGATACCAGCAATCTGTGCAACGGCAAGTACGTCTCCCTTACTGATCTTGCCCCCCTTGATGGCGCTAAGTGTCACAGCGGCCATCTTGATCTTACTCCGCGCGACAGCTGTCCGCTTCGTAATCTCCTTTTCGCTCACATCCACCATTCGAGCTCTTCCCTGCTCGTTAAAATGGGTCAATTCCACGGCTCACTCTCCTTTTCGGCAGTGTACAATGCCATTTTCAGTAATCAGCATGTCCATAAAGGCATCATGCTCATCCATGGGCACCTTCGGAACCAGCTGCATGTCATAGGCTAACCCGATCCAAACAGGGGGCTTCGCAGCGGTGTACTCTTCCTTCTCCCATGACGCACGTAGTCGATCATAATAACCTCGGCCGTAACCAAGCCGACCACCCTGAAGATCAAAAGCCAGTCCCGGAACAAACACAACATCTGGTAGTGTAACAGCTTCAATCTCTTGTGAATCTCTGCCGGATACAATAGGTTCATGGATACCATACGCCCCCGGCTCAAGCTCGCTCCATGCGTTCACCCTATGGACACTCATTGCACCGCTTGCCGGAATGACACGCGGCAGCAGCACCCGACGCTGGTCCTTCCAAGCCTGTGTAAGAAGCGCTTTGGTATCGAGTTCAGAACGGAAAGATACATAGGCCATTAGTGAGGCTATGTCCTTCGTCTCCAGCCACTCTGACGCATGCTTGCAGACCAGAAAAGACAGTTCCCTTCTCTGGTCCGAAGACAGCTCGTTTCTGGCGATGGTCTTCTCTGCTCTTAGTTCTTGCTTTACTTTGGAGATCACCGACTCCTTGCTTGACATCGTCGGCCACCTCCCTAGTTTTATCCCAAGCTCATCCTTGTTTGTAAATCCAGTTTACCACTCTTCTCCCCGGTTCGCCAAGGTGGATAGGACTGTGTTTCCGGGCTAGGTCGTTATTCCCCTTTTCCGATATATCGAGCTCTCGCTTGGGAAACGCTTTTCATGTAAACTATAGAATAAGTTGTTCATACGGCTGAGGTATAAATGCCAAGGCGAAATATGCAAGGGTGGAGGTTTCATCGTTATGCTTCTTCAAGCGACAGGAATTACAAAATCATATGGTATACAGAACGTACTAGACGGCATAAGCCTTCAGGTGAATGAAAAAGAACGCGTCGGGCTCGTAGGTGTTAATGGTGCCGGAAAATCAACTTTTCTGCAAATCCTTGCCGGTGAAATGTCCTATGACAGCGGTCAAATTCATAAATCAAAAGAAACTACAATCGGGTACTTAGCCCAAAATAGCGGACTTCAATCCGACAAAACCATTCATGAAGAAATGATGGCAGTTTTCGCACCGTTGATCGAAGCCGAAGCTGAGCTAAGAGAGCTGGAAGTCAGCATTGCTGATCCTAAGCTGGCAGAAGATCCAAAACGGTACGATGAATTGCTCGAACGATATGCCCGGCGATCAGATTGGTTCAAGGATCACGGTGGTTATGAAATGAATACACGAGTCCGCAGTGTCCTGCACGGTATGGGCTTCGGCGAGTTCGCACCGGACACACCCATCTCCACACTCAGTGGCGGCCAGAAGACTCGACTCGCATTAGCCCGCATTTTGCTTCAGGCTCCCGATCTTCTAATGCTGGATGAGCCTACTAACCATCTGGATATCGAAACATTGACCTGGCTTGAGGATTATCTTCGCAGTTATGCTGGCGGAATTCTGGTCGTATCTCATGACCGTTATTTCCTGGATCGGCTTGTGACTACTATTGTAGAGATCGAACGCCATCAATCTCGCCGTTATACTGGTAATTACAGTCGGTATGTAGATTTGAAGGCTGCCGAATATGAAGCACGGATGAAGCAATATGAGAAACAGCAGGATGAAATTTCTAGGATGGAAGATTTCGTTCAGAAAAACATTGTGCGGGCATCTACCACGAAACGCGCGCAGAGTAGACGCAAAGCGCTTGAGAAGATGGATCGTATCGATCGACCGATGGGAGATCTGAAGAAAGCCAACTTCTCCTTCGAGCCAGACTTCATGTCTGGTAAAGAAGTGCTGCAAGTTCGTAATGTAGCGGTTGCCTTTAATGAAGGCCCACCTTTGTTCAAGGACGCTTCTTTTGAACTGCGCCGGGGAGAAACCGCTGCACTCATCGGACCTAATGGTATCGGTAAATCCACATTACTGCAGTGTATGACCGGAACCCGTGAGCCATCTGCTGGAACCGTTAATTGGGGTACTAAAGTAAAGGTCGCTTATTATGACCAGGAACAGACCCGCCTCAATCCAAAGAATACAGTAATGGAAGAACTATGGAGTGAATATCCAATGATCGAGGAAGCCAGAATCCGTACGATCCTTGGCAACTTCCTATTCAGCGGTGAAGATGTTCTTAAGAAAATTTCTGCGCTGAGCGGCGGAGAAAAAGCCCGAGTTGCATTATCGAAGCTCATGCTGCGCGGCGCTAATATGCTCATTCTCGATGAGCCAACCAACCATTTGGATTTGGTCAGCCGTGAGGTTCTAGAATCAGCATTAATTGATTTCGAAGGCACATTGCTCTTCATTTCGCATGACCGTTATTTCCTCAATAAAATGGCTGAACGGGTGTTGGAGCTTCATCCTGAGGGGATCGACCAATACCTCGGCAACTACGATGACTATATCGAGAAGAAACGAGAATTAGAAGAGATCGCGAAAGATGCTGCTGAATTGGCCTCCAAAAATGTCAATAAAGATGCTGCAGTTCCTGAAAAAAACGCTGTTTCCTCCTTCGAAGCAGACAAGCAGGCCAAGCGCGAAGAGCGGAACCGTAAGCGCCGTATCACTGAGCTCGAGGAGGGGATTGCCTCGTTAGAAGAATCTATCGCTTTTATAGAGAATGAGATGACTAAACCTGAAGTTTATCAGGATTATTTAGCACTTCAAGGTCATGAAGAGGACCTGAAGAACAAAAAAACTCAACTTACCGATTTATTTAACGAATGGGAAATCCTTGCTGACGAATAATGTAAATCCACTTCATAAATATTTTTTCACAGTTCCCGATTTGTTCATAAACAGTTATCCACAGCACTATGCACAGGTTTCGTGTATAACTCCCTACTAAAAAAGCCCCTGAGGGGCTTTTTTTATGCGTTAAATCGGTATTTTCGAATTACAGGAATTATTATCCACCGAATTATCCACATTATCCACAATTCCCACAAGGTTTCATTGCTAACAAAAATGGTTATAAGGCCATTTTAAAAAGTGCCGACATTGCTGATTTTACGCACTTTTTACACAACACAGACAGAATATGTGGATAACGTTGTCCACAACTTGACAAAAGACGTAAGAGCTCCAAAAACCCTTCATATTATGATAAAAAATCCCCACAAAGTGGGGCTTTGCTTCGATGCGTACTCAGGTACTTTGCGGGGGCCCCAAATATATACTTTCTAATACGAAAAAAAGAACCCGCTATCTCCTAATCAGACAGCGGGCACGTCATATATCAAACGATCTGCGTAGAGAGTAGTGCAGCGTTACAGGCTGCAATATAGGCAATCCCTGCCGCCATGATAATATCTTGATGCGTAGCTGTGCCTCTAAATTTAAGACCTTCCCACTCTACCATCACAGCCGCCTCCGCTTGGGCGTTCTCTCCACTTCCGAGTGAATGCAGCTCGAGCCCCGCAAAATCGATGTCTTCTGATATTCCTTGCCCAATAGCGGCGATGATGGCCTCAAGCGGGCCATCCCCAGTGCTCGTATGAGAGGTCTCCTGCCCAGACTTCAAGTGGTGAACCGTAACCGCAGCTACCCGGCGCTGGGCACTGCCTGCCAACACCTGAACCTCGCCGAGTTCATAAACCTGAGCCTGCTGTCCAGTTGTACTGCTCACCATTTGCAGCAGTTGGTCATCACTGACAACCTTTTGACGATCAGCGGTCTCTTTAAAGGATTCATACAGTGCATCCAGCTCTAATGGCTCTAAAGTGATCCCATACTTCGCAGCCCGGTCCTTCAGCGCATGCCTGCCAGAGTGCTTGCCCAGAATGATCATGCTGCGCGGAATGCCCAGGCGTTCTGGGTCCATAATCTCATAGGTGCTGCGATCCTTCAGCAAACCATCCTGGTGAATCCCTGACTCATGCTGGAAGGCATTCCTTCCGACGACTGGTTTGTTATAGGCGATTGGAAAATGCATCGCTCCGCTAATCAGGCGCGAAGTATCATACAATTTATCCAGTACGATCCCTGTTTCTGCCCCAATAGCATCTCCTCTTGTTTCGAGTGCCATTACAAGTTCCTCCAGTGCACAGTTCCCTGTACGCTCACCCACTCCATTAACAGTCACTTCTATCTGAGTCGCTCCTCCTGCAATCGCTGCTAGGCTGTTAGCTACAGCCAGCCCCAAATCGTTATGACAGTGGGCACTATAGCTTACCGTGTCGCCGCGTCTTGCTCCCTGCCGTACTCGGCGGAACATCTCCCCGTATTCATGTGGCAATGCGTATCCGACCGTATCCGGCAGATTGATAATAGAAGCTCCTTCCTCTATAACGGCTTCAACCATTTCGATCAGATCATCGATCCCTGTCCGCGCTGCATCCATAGCTGTGAATTCAACTACATCAGAGAATTGACGTGCATAAGCCGTCATCTCGCGGGCTTTGGCTACAACTTCAGCTCTGCTCATACGCAATTGATGCTGCAAATGAATATCAGAAGAGGAGATGAACAGGTGGATCCGCCGGCGTTCAGCATCTTGAGTTGCCCGAACTGCTGCGTCGATATCACCTTTAACCGCCCGTGCAAAACCGCAAATTTCCACATTTCGCACCTTACGCGAAATCGTCTGTACTGCTGCAAAATCACCAGGGCTCGATATCGGAAATCCAGGTTCCATCACATCAACGCCCAAATCAGCGAGCTTATAGGCCAGCAGTATTTTTTGCTCTGGGGTCAGACTTGCACCCGGAGCCTGTTCACCATCTCGCAGTGTCGTATCGAAAATTTGTATACGTTTCTTTACTGGAATAATCATCTGAATTCCTCCTAGTTTTCCTCTTATTAGATTTCTTACACATCTTCTTCTTCAGCGCAGAGCCACACGTCGACTTGTGGTTCTGCAATATCCCACCCACTGCTGCCGGCAGCTAGTCATTCGAATGAACCTCTCCTGTTTGGAGCGTCCATTCATGGCGTCCTATGAAGTCATCAGCTCATCACTGCAAGAACGCAAAAACCCGCCGTCTCTTAATAAAGAGACGGCGGGTTACCCCTCCGCGGTACCACTCTTTTTGACGCATAGGCTAGTAATAATCAAGCCATTAAGCTGCGTCCAGCTCTTCTTTCCGGAGATCCTAATCATGTCAAGATATCCGAAAAGGTCCGATAACGGGGACAACCGTAGGCAGCATACTCTTCTTCCGCCGCTCCGCTCCCGGGCGAGATTCAAGACATCCGGTGACTGCGTCGCACCAACCCGCAGCTCTCTGTTCACCATCGTTCTCTACTACTCCCGTTCATAGCGTGTAGTATATAATTTAATCACTACTCTAAAATCCATACAAAAAAGCCTGCCATCTCATTCAAGAGACGACAGGCTGTTAACCTTCGCGGTACCACTCTTGTTGATGTTCTGTACCGGCTAAATACAGCCGCTCCACTTGAACATCCACTCAACGGTCAAGTATGTTACGTACTCGACCACCCTATCACGGAGGTTACCCGTAGACGGTGTACGAACGTTCCGGCGACAATTGCCGGTAATGCTTCCACCGTTCCGCTCCCAGACGAGTTCAGGTCCCCTTCGACTGCGTCGCACCCACCCGCAGCTCTCTTATCCCAGAGTATCCTTACTACTTCCGCTCATCGCGTTTCCTTGTATAATTGAATTGAACTGATTATACCCGCTTGATCCAAAAGATGTCAATAGGCGGATACAGACCATTGTTCCAGTGAGAAACCAGGGTCAGCAACCATATCCAGCGGCGTACCACCGTCATGCTGCCACTTCACATAGGCAGCAGCTCCGATCATAGCTGCATTATCCGTGCAATATACCGGAGGTGGAATAATAAGCTCAATACCCTCTGCTTCACAGCGCGAAATCAATGCCGAGCGCAGCCCAGCATTAGCAGCTACACCCCCACATAACAATAACTGCTTGGAGCTAGTAGCTTTAACAGCACGTACCGCCTTTTCCACCAGTACCTCAACCACTGATTCTTGAAACCCACGGGCGATGCCTGCCACATCCGGCGTAAGACCTTTCATTTTACTCTGATTCACAACATTCAGCACAGCCGACTTCAAGCCACTGAAGCTGAAATCATAAGAATCCGGCTCCAGCCATACTCGTGGCAAGGGTACAACTTCAGTCGCTTCACGTGCCAGACGATCCACATGAGGTCCGCCGGGATAAGGGAATCCTAGTGCCCGAGCCACTTTATCATAAGCTTCACCTACAGCATCATCACGGGTACGTCCGATAATTCGGAACTCACCCTCTCGCTCCATATGAACCAGTTCAGTATGTCCACCTGACACCACTAATGTCATACAAGGATACTGCAACTCCGCCACTAGACGGTTAGCATAAATATGTCCTGCAATATGATGTGTGCCGATTAACGGCTTCCCCCATGCGAGAGCAAGACTCTTAGCAGCTACTACCCCTACAAGTAAAGCACCCACCAAGCCTGGACCTTGCGTAACCGCCACCGCCGACAATTGTTCTGGTGTAACCCCTGCTGTAGCTAGTGCTTCCTCTATAACCAGCGTAATCACTTCCACGTGCTTACGTGAGGCTACTTCTGGTACCACGCCGCCGAAGGCACGATGTGTCTCTATCTGACTTGAGATGATATTGGATAATACTTCAGAGCCATTCTTGACCACGGCCACCGACGTTTCATCACAACTCGTCTCAATAGCAAGTATTAGTACAGGCTGAGCTGTGCCCGTTTCTGTCTTCATTTCAAGTCCACGCTTCCTTCCATATTGCCATGCTCCTCATTCTCTGGCAGATCCGCCCACATAATGAGCGCATCCTCACGATTATCGGAATAATATCCTTTGCGTGTGCCGGCAGAACGAAAGCCTTTTTTACGATATAAATTCTGTGCTACCTCGTTCGATACCCGTACCTCAAGCGTAATGGATTTCATGCCCACATAAGATGCCGTCTTCATAAGCTCTTCCAGCAGGCGCTCGCCCCATTTACGTCCCCGATAGGCTTCGAGCAAGGCTATATTCGTCACATGCGCCTCATCCACGATAGCCCACATACCGGCATAGCCGATAATACGACCTGCCAGTTCCATCACCATATATTTTGCAAAATGATTATGTGTCAGCTCGTTTCGAAAAGCTTCCTCCGTCCAAGGCATCGTGAAGGCTTCCCGCTCAATGATAAGAATGTCAGGAATATCTTCCAGCTTCATCAAACGAAAAACAAGTTCAGTCTCCTGAGCTCTCATGGCTTCTGCTTCCGTCATTATTTATTTAAGCCCCCTTCTCTGCTTAACCGCAGATTGGCCTCCGCTTCTGAAATCTGAGTATAGTTAGGGATCAAACTATGGAGATCATCATGCTCTACCTGAAGCCGGGCTTCTCCAAGAAATCCTGTCCAGCGGCCTTCCATCTCGTAAGGAACGGCTATAGCAGTGACGAGTTCCATCAGTGGACGAAGCGATTCCTCACTGCCATGCACATTAGTCTCTCCGACAAACCATAGAACAGCAGGTTTTTTGCCCTCCACTGACGCCTGTTCTAAACGTTCAGCTAAGTACTCCACCCAGTCTGCCATCAGGCGGATGGCATCAGGTTCAAGACGGCTAGGAGCACTATTTCCCTCAGCGGCGAATAGTCCTGTATACACCTGTCCCCGACGTGCATCCATTAGTGGAATGATCCAGTCAGGTCCGTAGGCACTATTCTCGGTAGCTTGTCCCGACTCTTCTATTGCCTTATTGTTAACCGCTGTTTGATAACCACCCCACGCCACTGCATGTAGACTCGAAATACCGGCTACTGGGACATTCCATGCCCACGCCAGCGTCTTAGCAGCGGTAACCGCGATTCGTGTGCCTGTATAAGATCCAGGACCGACACCAACAGAAATCCCACCCAGCATAGCAGCAGTAGTTCCCGTAGCTTGCAACGCCTGCTCTATAATCGGCAGCAAATGCACCGAATGATTCCGTTCTCCGGAAGCATTAATTTCATGCAGTAGTTCTCCATTCTCTGTAACTGCCACGCCTAATACTGCAGTTGATGTATCCAGCGCTAAAAGCCGCTTACGCGGCTCTGTATTCTGATTCGTCATCTTCCTTAACCCCACTTCTGGATCAGCCCTCGGCACAGCTCACCGTAAGGCTCCCCGATTCCGGTCACCGTAATGATTCTTTCCTCTGGTCCGACTGTTTCCATATATATGTGCATATGCCGCGGCGGCATTAAATCCGTAATAATACTGCTCCATTCCACCAAGCAAACACCTTGCCCGTAAAAATACTCATCTAGTCCAAGCTCGTCCGCTTCCTGAAGCGAAATCCGATATACATCCATATGATATAGCGGTAGACGCCCCTCGTACTCTTTTATAATTGTAAAAGTAGGACTATTTACGATCCCCTTTACTCCAAGATGCCGAGCGTAGCCTTGCGAGAATGCCGTTTTTCCTGCACCTAGATCGCCATCCAAACCGATAACCATTCCTGGAGTTGAAGCAGCAGCTATTGAGCTTGCGAGTTGCTCCGTATCCTGCAGGCTGTAAGAACGGTAAGTGAACACCGTTTCGTCTGTTTTGTCCAACTACAACTACCACCTTTTAAAATATACCTGCCGAAAACCATTACTTTTAATTATATCGGTATGCTCCATCCACCGCAACAACTGTCCCTACTCATTCTTTCATACTACCCTTCCAAAAAATAGAAAAAGAGACTTTTACGCAAACTTAAGCATAAAAAGTCTCTTTTATTAAACAATGATTTAGCTACCCCAATTCTTCGACCTAGCTCCTCTTAATGCTCTTGCTCTTCTAGCCGTTCTACACCTACTGTATGCGTATTGGTTGGGCGTGAGCCCACTTGAACCGTAGCCATACCATTCTGCGCATCCACATGCTCAATCCATACAGGTTCCCCGTCCAAATGTACACTTACCGTTTCTTTAGAAGCATAAATATCCTGTGCCCGCTTTACGTCCACAACTGTTATCCTCCTTTATTTTCCCTAAATTTCACGATTCTAATGGTGATGTTTCTTCGAGGGTTGATTCCGCATCAAGCTTCTCCGAGTCCGAGACCTGACTAGTCTCCGGCGAAGCAATAATGCTGTCCCAATCCACAACTGTCGCTGGAATATCCTGCTCGCTTAGAGCATCACTCCAGTCGTTTCCACGCGGTTCCATGACTTAGTATTCTCCTCCTCAGCTTCACAAGCCTGAGTTTATTTTTTCCCAAGCTTCACAAATAATGCGCTAGGCTAGAAAAGCATCTCGTGCCTCATACTAACCCAAAGCAGACTAACTTAGATCAGGAGGCGTTTCTCATGCATACCGTTTGGAAAGGGGCCATCAGCTTCGGGCTAGTGCATGTTCCGGTTAAAATGTTCTCCGCTACAGAGGATAAAGACATTTCTCTGCGTTATATCCATAAGGAATGTGGCAGCCCACTGTCATATGTTCGCAAATGTCCGGTGTGTGACAAAGAGGTGGCTTGGGAGGAGATCGGTAAGGGTTACGAGTATGAAAAGGGGAAGTTTGTTCTCTTCGATAAAGAGGAGTTGGATCAATTAACCGACGAAAGCAGTAAGAGCATTACCATTCTCGACTTTGTTGATTTGACGGAGATCGATCCGATTTATTTTCAAAAAACCTATTACTTATCCCCGGATCAGGCAGGCTCAAATGCTTATCGGCTTCTGATGGAGGCCATGAGACAAACAGGCAAAATTGGCATCGCCAAAATTTCGATTCGTTCCAAAAGTAGTCTTGCTGCTATTCGTGTGCTGGAGGATTGTCTTGCTATTGAGACCATTTTCTATCCTGATGAAGTGCGGCCGATTTCACAAGTACCCGGTCTCCCCGAAGCAGGAGTGGTAAACGATAAAGAGCTGGATATGGCTAAACTGCTAATATCTCAGCTATCCACCCCCTTTGATCCGGCAAAATATACCGATGATTATCGCCAGCGTATGCTTGATCTAATCTCACATAAGATTGCAGGCGAGGAATTTCATGTCGCTCCTGCCAAACAGGAAAACAACGTGATTGATCTGATGGCTGCTCTGCAGGCCAGTATTCAGGCTGTACAGCACATCCCTACAGATCCTGGTCCGTCATTAAGCGGCACCACGAAAACTAAGTCCAAAGCAGCTTCTACTACAAAGAGAAAATCATCCAAAACCAAAGCTGCGGCTGAACCTTCCGAACAGCCGAATGAGGCTGCTTCAGGACCGATTCCGGTCATCACGCCAAAACCGAAACGTCGCAGCACCAAAAGTAAAACAACCATATCTTAGGAGGCTCCGCTGATGAAGCTTCAGCCCATAACTCCTTTTGAACCAATATTAGCTGATCAGCTACCAATAGGAAGCCAGTGGCTCGCCCAGATTAAATGGGACGGTGTCCGCATGCTGTCATATTCCGATGGGAACTCCAGTGAGCTTATTAACAGACGTGGAAATTACCGCACAGCGCAATACCCTGAGCTTACTGATGTATCTGCTTACTGCAAGGCTGACTCCGTTATTCTTGATGGTGAGATTATCGCACTCAAGGACGGCAAACCCTCATTTCACGAGGTCATGCGACGGGACAGCTTAAAGAACGGTTCCACTATTTCCGTCGTAAGGCATCAGGTTCCTGTCATTTATATGATTTTTGATATCCTGTTCTATAATGGCCAATCGACGATAGACCAGCCTTTATTCACGCGGCAGCAGCTGCTAAGCGATATTCTGCTGCCGCATCCCCACGTCCAAGCTGTGCCAAGTTATACCGATCCGGCAGAATTGTTCGCCGCCGCTCAGAGTCAGAGCTTGGAGGGAATTATCTGCAAGGACATCAACAGTACTTATGCTCCGGGTGGAAAAGATAAACGTTGGCAGAAACGAAAAATCATCTCCGATATAACGGCAGTCGCCGGGGGTGTAACGTTCCGTGACGGTATCGTCAACGCGCTGCTTCTTGGTCTATATGATGTTAAAGGGAATTTACATTATATCGGACATGCCGGTCCAGGAAAATTGACTGTACAGGATAAACGCGATTTAACTGCTGAGGTGCACAGTATCGGCGTAGACAGAACGCCCTTTACAGCTCTTCCTCAGAGGAGTAAGGATGCCTTTTGGATAAAGCCGGAGCTCGTCTTCAAAGTTCATTTTCTGGAATGGAATACCTCAGGCACTCTACGCCAGCCCGTTACTCAAGCTAGGGTTGATCTTCCTCCAGAGTCCTGCACGCTGGAACAAAAATCCCCATTCGTATAACAGAAAGGAGTTTTCCGATGCCAGCAGCCATCAAGGGCACAATTACTGTAGAAGGCCAAGAGATCATCATCACCAATCCAGAGAAGCTGCTATGGCCTGAATGTGGCATTACCAAGCGAATTTATTTGGAAAAGCTCGCCGCCCTCTCTCCCTATCTGCTGCGTTATTGTCGAGATCGCCTGCTTACGGTCATCCGTTATCCGCACGGAATCTCTGGCTTGTCCTTTTATCAGAAAAATGCGCCAGATCCCCTTCCTGCCTTTGTCCAAACTGCAGTACACGAGAATATTAACTACATCATGCTGCAAGGCTTACCAGAACTAATCTGGCTGGGTAATCTCGCCGCCTTAGAATTTCACCCTTCCTTGCATTATGTAGGTAGTTCACTTCCCTGTGAATGGATGATTGATCTCGATCCATCACGTGAGGTTGAACCACGTATCATGGAAGCAACTGAGATCGTGGGAACGGTCTTAACCTCCCTCGGATTATCGTCTGTACCCAAAACCTCCGGTGCTACCGGGGTGCAGATCATCGTTCCAATTGATACTGGCGTTACTTTTGACGGATTGCGAAAAATCGGGCACTTTGTCGGCCGTTATGTCACAGAGAAGCATCCCGATTTGTTCACCTTGGAACGTCTGAAGAAGAATCGCGGAGATAAGATCTATTTTGACTACCTTCAGCATTACAGCGGCAAAACATTGGCTGCACCTTATACACCACGTGCTCGTCCGTTCGCTACAGTATCCACACCTATGCTCTGGGATGAGGTCCGGCAAAATGTATCTCCCTCTAATTTTCATCTACTCAATATCGAGGAACGCCTGCAACGCATGGGAGACCTTCTGGAAAAAGTGCCTCCGCAGCCCGTCGAACAGCTCATCGCTAAGCTACCATAGGGGTGGACCGTCACGAGTAATAAGGTCTTAAAACAGCAATAAGCCCGCAGCATCACATCATGCTACGGGCTTATCAGGCGTCCCACTCAAGGACAGAAGGTATGTGATATAAGAATACGGCACATCGAACCTTGTTCACCGTATTTATTGCTCCATTATTCGTAAAAATACCTTCTTTCAGTTATACTTCCTTATAATTTAAACTAATGAATGGCTTTCTTCTTGAAACGGCCACCTTTAACATCATGAATGTTACCTATTGCGATGAAGGCACCAGAATCCCAATCCTCGACAATGGATTTAAGCTTGGCTTCTTCCAAACGGGTGATAACCACGAAGATAACTTTCTTATTCTCCCCGGAAAACCCACCTTCTCCATCTAAATAAGTAACACCGCGTCCAAGACGCTCCGTCAGGGCTTCACCGATATCACGGAATTTATCACTAATAATCCATACTGATTTCGATTGATCTAAACCCTCAAGAGTAATGTCAATCACCTTGAATGCAATGTAATAAGCAATTAGTGAGAACATCGCATTATTCCAACCGTACACAAATCCAGCTCCGGATAAGATGAACAGATTGAAGAACATAACAACTTCACCTACAGAGAAGGGAAGTTTCTTAGCTACTAGAATAGCGACAATTTCTGTACCATCTAGAGATCCACCAAAACGTACAACTAACCCAACACCTACACCAAGAATGATACCACCAAAAACGGCAGCAAGCATGGGCTCAACTGTAAAGGCATTCACATGATGCAACAATGTAGTACCAATAGACATAAGTACGATTGCATATAAGGTAGATAAGGCAAAGGTCTTACCGATTTGCTTATAACCAATTAACAGGAACGGAAGATTTAACAGCGTCAACAAAATCCCCAGAGGAATGTCGAACAGATATGACAAAATAATGGAGATACCGGTAATCCCACCATCAATCATTGAATTCGGTACGAGGAATATTTCTAGTGCAACGGCCATCATTGCTGCCCCTATGGATAACATGACCATTCGCTGTACGAACTTAGCCGTTTTATGAGTTCCGGTCTTTTGCAGTTTCTTCTGTTCCTCATTGACAATCATTTGTGGACTCACATTCATAGAACTCCCCCTACAATTTAACAGTATAGTTTTGAAACATTCGGAAGTATAATTATAATCTATACTTTCTTACATTTCTTCTTATACAATTATTATATCACAAAATTAAGCCCTAATAATGAATGGAACACGATATATCCTTCGAAAAGTTCAGATTTAGTCCTCTTTCCGGTCATAATAGCGGAGATAACAACTGACACAGCCCTTCACCGAGTTTGACAATTCGCCCTCTCTGCTTAAATTTTACAGGATCAATAAATTCACTGTGCTTTTGATCCTTCTCAAACCCTGTGACTAGTGGAGATATAGCAGCAGGATGTAGCAGCACAGCAGTTAATTCAAAGTTAGAGTAGAAGCTGCGCATATCCAGATTCGCACTTCCCACCGTAGCCAGTAAATCATCAACAATCATGATTTTGGCATGCATAAATCCTTTGGTATAACGGTAGAATTTCACTCCTGCATCTTGTAAATTTTCTAGATAAGACAAAGAAGCATGATAGACAAGCATATTATCAGGCTTCGCTGGAATGATAATTCTTACATCCACTCCACGAAGTACTGCGCTCTTCAAAGCCCGGCAGATGGCGGGATCAGGGATAAAATATGGGGAGGTAATCCAAATCCGATGTTTAGCTGCGCACAATGCGGCAAAATACATTTCCTGAGAGGCGTCTATTGCAGCATCCGGCCCACTCCCAACAATTTGCACAGCTTCTTGCTCCTCACAAGTATGCTTTGGGAACAGACGAGGATGGCTCATACTTTCGCCAGAGGCCAGTCTCCAATCCTTTAAGAAGACATATTGAATATAATATACTGAGTCTCCTTCAAGACGCAGATGGGTATCACGCCAGTAGCCCATTTTGAGGTCTTTTCCCAAATAATCATCCCCTATGTTCATTCCACCCGTAAAGCCAACCAATCCATCCACCACCAGGATCTTCCGATGATTACGAAAATTAAAACGGCGTTCCAATAGAGAACTAATCGGAGGTAAAAAAAAGTGGAACTCTACCCCCGCATTCCTCAAGGTACGAATGAATCTTCTGCTTAAGTGATGACTGCCTAGACCATCACAAAGCAAGCGCACCTTAACGCCCTGACGCGCCTTCCGAATCATAACATCCTGAAATTGCTCACCAATCTCATCATCACGATAAATATAAAACTCTATGTGTATATGTTCTTTCGCTAGCTCCATAGCTTCCAGCATAGCATCATACGCTTCTCTGGCAGTTGATAATACCCTGCTCTTGTTATGACCAGTAATCGGTCCTTCTGCGATCTTCGAGAGTAAATCTAATAGACCTTTATTATTCTCAAACTGAGTATTTCCACTCTCAGTAACATGCTTTACCACCTTAATTTTACCAGAGACGTATGAACGAATCTCACGGAAGAGTGAAGTACATCTTTTGTTTAATTTTCGATGTTGTCTATAATCACTGCCCAGAAAATAATAGAATGCCAGACCAAGCGGTGGACAACAGAATGAAATGAACAACCACGCCATAGCCCTTTGCGGGCGACGGAACTCCATAAATACAATTACTGCGATCTGTATGATAAAAAGACTTAGAAAAATTGCAAAGATCTTCAATTCACTACCCCCTCCATTAATAAAACAGTTGCAATAGACACTCGTTGCGACGACTCTAGTACAGGTTTTGCCGTAACTCTCTTTCTTTATTCAAACAAACCGTTGTCATGTTCCCGAAAGATATGGAATACATAGAGTAGTAGGACAATTCGGGATGAGCCTAATAGAAGTAAGGTCGTTAACTTCGGGTATTGCAAGGCGGCTGCCATATGCCGCAGAAAGGAGAAGCCATGAAGAGTCAGCCAGATCATAACCGGATTACGCTGCTCGTCGTAAGGGATGCCGGACGCCCAGTCAAACAGTTCCAGATATCCAAGCCACTTGCGTTCGCCCTGCCGGCAGCAGCAGCCCTGTCCCTCTCCAGTCTGGTCACCTCTATGCATTTCCATGCCTCGCAATCGATCTCACAGCTGGAAGCTGAGGCAGCCGCACTATCACTAACCAATCTCCGCATGGAAATGAAGGTCGCCGACAAGGATAAGGACCTATTGCAGCTTCAACATCAAGTCAGCGAGCTATCAGAAGAGGCAGATAGTATTAAAGACAAGCTGAAGAGTGTAAACGCGCTGGAACAGGAGCTGCAGTCATTGATTAACAAAAGCAAAGGCTCCGCCGCAGAAACAAAAGAATCAAAAACTGAATCAACCACTTCAAATTCAACATTAGGCTTATCAAGCCGTAACGCTGTGCCAATACCTAATGAGACATCCTTTACTAGTACAATCACAACACAGGTTGGCGGGGAGTATATCGCGGCTTATCAAAACGACTCGCTAAATCTGGTGGAGGAAACAAAAGATGACTTCGAAGAGATCCATGGAATACTCGATGAGATGGTGAAAAGTATTTCTCAGACGATCACTCAAGCAGAGCATGTGAATAACGTCCAAGCAAATTTAGAGGCAAAAAAGATTAAGGCTGAAAAAGCTAGACTTAATGCAGTAGCTCTCTGGCCTACTGAATCCAGAGTCATCTCCTCAAGCTTTGGCTACCGATCAGATCCATTCAAGGGCTCATCTGCGTTCCATTCCGGTGTCGATATTGCGGGGAACTCAGGTGATCCTGTATATGCCGCCTTGGATGGAGAAGTCGTTACCGCAGAGCAAATGGGCGCGCGAGGCAAGTATATCGTGATTAAGCATTCGAACGGGCTTGAAACTTGGTATATGCATCTGAACGGAATGATTGTATCCGCAGGTGACAAGGTTAGCAAAGGGCAGAAAATTGGCTTACTTGGAAATACCGGCCGAAGCACAGGACCTCATCTTCATTTTCAGGTAGTGAAGCAGAATAAAACTGTTAATCCATTAAATTATGTCAAACCTTAATGGAAAGTTAATTTTAGAATGGAGGAATAATTATATGTGGAACAAACGGCAGCAACGTGTCCCCTTCAAGTCCACTGACTCTCTAATCGGGCACGGTGGGACTCTGGAGGGTAAGGTTCATTGCGATACGAACCTACGAATCGAAGGTACATTTAGCGGTGAAATTATATGCAGTGGTGTAGTCACTGTAGGTGAGGAAGGCACGGTGCGTTCCAGTATTAGAGCAGAAGAAATTGTTATCGCCGGCAAAGTATATGGTGATGTTACCGCTGATCGCAGACTTATTATGACTGGCACTGGTGAGATACACGGTAATATTTCGGCAGGAACCCTCAGTATCATGGAAGGCGGCTTGCTAAATGGATCCATTGCCATGCAAGAACAGCCCACCTCTGAAAAAGCAGGTGAGCTCAAAAGCACTATGAAAAAGGACAAGGCAGCTAAACGCTCCTCCAAAGCAAAAGGCACACTTGAAGCAGGTTAAAGCCATTCTTAGCCAGCAACATCCCTTTTACGGAAAACAATCCAGGAAACAGCTAAGAATAAGACATAGTACGCCGCTAGCACAGCAATGGAGAAACCTAGAGTCGCACCACCTGGGCCAATATCAGACCCTAGGTAGCCCCTTAGATCCATATGTGTGAAAATCAAATAGTTGGCCCATTCGAATACATCTGGATTAAGCAAAGCAGCGAAAATACTTTGAGCAAACATGATAAACATGGATAAACCAATAGCTAGTCCACTTGCGCGGAATACGGTAGATATCATGAAAGCAAGCGTAACCGTCAAGAAAAGAGTGATGTATCGGCATAGGATATCCATAAAGGAATATTCAGCAGGACTCCAAGCCGCAATCGAAGACGGCATATTTCCAGTTGGAGAGGCAAAAATCAACGATGAAGCTAAACCAAAAACAATCAATACTGCAGTACAAAGAAAGCTAAATATAACAATGCTAATATATTTTGAGAGCAAGATCTGGGAACGACTCCACGGGCGAATCAGTAGCATTTTAATGGTTCCCCAAGTGAATTCGCCCGCTACGGAGTCAGCAGCCACAACAACAATGAAGATCGTATTCAGAAAGAACACAATACTCACTACCATTTGGAAACTGTCCCAAGTTCCTAATCGCGATGAAGCGTTACTCGTTGTGTAATACATCATAGCAGGAAGAAACGCACTAAATACTGCGAGAATAATCAGCATAATCCATGTGCGGACACGGCTATATATTTTGATGTTCTCATTATGTATGAGAGCTGTAAAATTACTCAATTCCTTCACCTCCTGTAACCTCTAAGAATTGATCCTCTAGCGTACGGGCAATCGCTTTGATACTGTACACCTTAATCCCACCTGCCACTAGTCTGGCATTAATCTCAGCAATCATCTCACGCTCCGCCTCAACTACAAATCCCCCACTCTTTACTGCTCCAAGTCCAATAAGAGTAAGTGCAGCTTCAGCATCGTCAACCTCAAACAAGGTTTCTCCGATTGGCATTGCAGTATTGCCTACATCTTTTAACTGTTTTACCTCGAGCAGTTGCCCATTCTGAATAATAGCTACACTGTCACACATAAGCTCCATCTCGGAAAGTAAATGGCTGGAGACAAATACAGTTGTTCCTTCTTCATGACATAGACGGCGTAAATAGTCACGAAGCTCACGTATGCCTTGTGGATCAAGCCCATTGGTTGGCTCATCTAGAATCAGCAGCTTCGGTCGGTTTAGAAGCGCCTGAGCCACTCCGAGTCTCTGACGCATACCTAGCGAATAAGTTTTCACTTTATCGTGAATTCTTTGGCCAAGTCCAACCAAATGCACAACCTCATCAATCCGCTTTTTATCAACCCCGGAGACCATCCGTGCAAAATGTTTTAGATTCTGATACCCGGACAGGAACTTGTACATTTCAGGATTTTCTACAATAGCCCCAACATTCGTGATAGCCTCTTTATAATTCTTTTTAATACTATGGCCACTAATCAGGACATCCCCACTGCTCATAGAGATTAATCCTACCATCATCCGTATTGTAGTCGTCTTCCCGGCTCCATTTGGTCCCAGAAAACCGAATATTTGACCTGGTGGAATGTCCAACGTTAAATTGCTTACTATCGTCTTAGAGCCTATTTTCTTGGTAACACCCTGCAGGCGGGCAACAGGCTCCGACATTATTTCTGTATTTGACACAGTATCACTTCCTTTCATTTACAATCAAGTTTACCATACAGCTTTTTTCAGAAAATTACAAAAAAGAAACAGTTTAACCTCCTTTAGACCGAAGTTCCGATTGTATGGGAATAAAAAGGACCTGGCCTCCCGCAAACGGAAGGGTCCAAGTCCCCATATCATTTCATTCAATGTTCTGTTATTTCTGCTGCAGCTATTTAGCCACCTACACGTGAAAGCTCGCGCATATTCGCTTCAAATGCAGCCATCAACGCAGCCTCTCCGGTCAACCCGGTTTGTTCTACTTTGCGAATCTGCTCCATCATCCGTTTGTAATCCTTCGGAATGACACGAACAAACTTCGGCAAGCTATCTGCCCACTGATCCAGTACCCGCGCTCCGGCCGCACTACCAGTAAGCTCTACATGACGGCTAATCAGTTCGCGCAGCTCTTCGATTTCTTCAAGCTCTTCCACTCTCTCGAGCAGTACCATTTCAAGATTGCAACGGCCGATGAAGGATCTATCTGGGTCGTAGACATAAGCGATACCGCCAGACATCCCCGCCGCAAAGTTACGGCCTGTTTCACCAAGAACAACCACACGGCCTCCAGTCATGTATTCACAACCGTGGTCGCCCACGCCTTCTACAACAACCTTCGCTCCAGAGTTACGAACGGCAAAGCGTTCACCAGCGATACCGTTGATGTAAGCTTCTCCACCTGTCGCTCCGTAGAATGCAGTATTTCCGATAATGATGTTATCCTCAGCAGCAAAGGTAGCTTTCGGAGAAGGCTTGATAATAATCTTACCACCCGACAGTCCTTTACCAACGTAGTCATTGGAGTCGCCTTCCACCGTAAGCGTGATCCCCTTAGGCACGAATGCACCCAAGCTTTGACCAGCAGAACCGGTGAAATGAAGACGAATCGTATCATCAGGCAAACCGGCTGCCCCATATTTACGTGTCAGCTCGCTACCAAGAATAGTTCCAACGGCACGATTAACGTTCGTAATAGGTAGCGATGCTTCTACAGCCGTACCAGACTCCAGTGCAGGTGCAGCCAGATCCAGCAGTTTGGAGACATCAAGCGTCTCTTCCAGACCATGATTCTGACGTTTACTGCAGAAGCGTGTGCTTCCTTCTGGCATTTCCGGTGTATGCAGCAGACTGCTCAAATCTACACCCTTCTTCTTCCAATGCTGCGAAGCTTGAGCTGCGTCTAGACAATCTGTACGACCTACCATCTCTTCAATCGTGCGGAAGCCAAGACTCGCCATAATTTCGCGTAAATCCTGCGCCACGAAGGTCATAAAGTTAACTACATGCTGCGGATCACCCGTAAAGTTCTTACGAAGATCTGGATTCTGTGTCGCTACACCAACCGGACAAGTATCCATTTGGCAGACACGCATCATGATACAACCTACAGCTACTAGCGGGGCTGTGGCGAAGCCATACTCTTCAGCTCCCAGTAATACAGCTACAGCTAAATCGCGGCCACTAAGCATTTTTCCATCTGTTTCCAGAACAACACGATCACGCAGATTGTTCAGCATCAACGTCTGATGCGTTTCGGCCAAGCCAAGCTCCCATGGAAGACCTGCATGACGGATGGAGTTCATCGGTGATGCACCTGTACCCCCGTCATAGCCACTTACCAGGATAATATCAGCGCGCCCTTTGGCTACGCCAGCAGCAATCGTACCTACTCCAACTTCAGATACGAGCTTAACATTAATGTTTGCACGTGGATTTGCATTCTTCAGATCGTAGATCAGCTCTGCCAAATCCTCGATAGAATAAATATCATGATGCGGCGGAGGTGAGATCAAGCCCACACCAGCCGTTGAGCCACGCACTTCAGCCACCCAAGGATAAACTTTACGTCCTGGAAGCTGTCCGCCTTCCCCTGGCTTAGCACCTTGAGCCATCTTAATCTGAATCTCATCAGCGTTAACAAGATAGTTCGAGGTAACTCCAAAACGTCCGGAGGCTACCTGTTTAATCGCACTGCGACGGGAATCACCATTACTATCCGGGATATAGCGAGCTGGATCTTCTCCGCCCTCACCGGTATTACTCTTACCACCGATTCGGTTCATCGCAATGGCAAGTGTCTCATGTGCTTCCTTACTAATGGAACCAAAGGACATTGCACCCGTCTTAAACCGTTTCATAATGGACTCTACTGGCTCTACTTCTTCCAATGGAACCGGTTCATAAGCTGACTTGAACTGCAATAAGGAACGAATCGTCAGATGCTTCTCACTTTCACCTTGCACAAGTGCAGCATATTTCTTGTACATCTTGTAATCTCCACTGCGCACGGAGTGCTGAAGCAGATGAATGGTTTGTGGGTTGAACAAATGCTCTTCCCCATCATTTCGCCATTGATAATCACCACCGGAATCAAGCACCTTATCATTTCCGTCTTTTTCCGTGAAAGCACGGTTATGATGGATAAGTGCCTCGGTTGCTACTTCCTCAAGACCAATACCGCCAATGCGGGAAGGTGTCCAAGTAAAGTAACGATCCACGAATTCCGAGTTCAGACCCACAGCTTCAAAAATCTGCGCCCCCCGGTAGGATTGAATCGTCGAAATTCCCATTTTGGAAAGAATCTTAACTACGCTCTTAGTCGCAGCTTTAATATAGTTCTTCACAGCCTTCTCATGCGAGATTCCCCGCAGTAAGCCTTGGCCGATCATATCATCCAAGCTTTCAAATGCCAGATACGGATTTACTGCACTTACACCATAACCGAGCAGAAGCGCATAATGATGGACTTCACGAGGTTCACCGGATTCTAGCAAAATACTAACTTTTGTCCGTGTTCCTTGACGGATCAGATGGTGATGCAAACTTGATACCGCAAGTAAAGCAGGAATCGCAGCATTCTCACTGTCCACTCCGCGGTCCGTCAGAATCAGAATGTTATGACCTTTAGCCATAACGCGATCAGCAGCCTCATTCATACGCTCAAGCGCAATACGCATTCCTTCTGCCCCAAGCTCAGCTGGGAAAAGAATTGGAATAGACATCGACTTGAAGCCCGCACGACGAACATGACGAAGCTTAGCAAAATCTTCATTCGATAGAATCGGTGTGTGTAGCGAGATTTGGCGACAGCTTTCTGGTTCTGGTTTAAGCAAGTTACGCTCTGGTCCAATCGTAGTCGTAGTGGAGGTAACTAACTCTTCACGAATAGCGTCGATTGGTGGATTCGTTACTTGAGCAAACATTTGTTTGAAATAGTTATATAGGCGCTGCGGACGGTCCGAAAGCACAGCGAGCGGAGCATCATAACCCATGGAACCGATAGCTTCAGCACCAGTAGATGCCATTGGCTCAAGCACCTTGCGCAAGTCTTCAAAAGTATAACCGAATGCTTGCTGTAGCTGCTGTACATTGTCATGCTTAGGATTTGGCAGCTCAGGCGCATCTGGAAGCTCCTCGAGACTGATCAAATGCTCATCCAGCCACTGGCGGTAAGGCTTCTCGGAGGCGATCGCTGATTTGACTTCCTCATCGGAGATAATGCGGCCTTCCTTCGTATCCACGAGCAGCATGCGTCCTGGCTTCAGACGGTCTTTGTATAAGATGTCCTCTGCCGGAATATCCAGTACACCCGCTTCGGAGGATAGAATAATCATGTCGTCCTTCGTTACATAATAACGAGCAGGACGCAAGCCGTTCCGATCCAGAATAGCGCCGATTTGCACGCCATCCGTAAAGCCCATTGCAGCAGGCCCGTCCCATGGCTCCATCAAAGTACTGTGGTACTCATAAAAAGCTTTCTTGTCAGCATCCATGCTGTCATGGTTGCTCCATGGCTCAGGAACCATCATCATAGCTACCTGTGGCAAGGAGCGTCCGCTCAAGTATAGAAATTCAAAGGTATTATCGAACATTGCAGTGTCCGATCCATCCGGGTTAATAACAGGTTTGATCTTGCTCAGATCTTCGCCGAACACTTCACTCTTGAACAGCGACTGGCGAGCATGCATCCAGTTCACATTACCACGCAAGGTATTAATCTCACCGTTATGGATCATAAAGCGGTATGGATGCGCACGTTCCCAGCTTGGGAAGGTATTCGTACTGAAACGGGAGTGAACTAACGCGATCGCTGATTCCAGCTCTTCGTTCTGTAAATCCAGGTAGAATTGTCCGACTTGTTCTGTAGTCAGCATGCCTTTGTATACGATCTTACGACATGACAAGCTTGGGATATAGAAGGATTCAGCCTCTTCTACACCACCGTAGCGAATCGCAAGCTCTGCACGTTTGCGGATGACATAAAGCTTACGCTCAAAAGACAATTCGTTCGTAACTGAGGCCGAGCGACCGATAAACACTTGACGCACAAATGGCTTAGCAGCTTTCGCTGTCTTGCCAAGCATCTCATCATAGGTAGGTACATCACGATAGCCGAGTACTTCCTGGCCTTCTTCAGCAATTATTGTGCTTAAGAGAGCTTCATGTTGAGCCCGAACCTTCTCGTTATTAGATAAAAAGATCATACCTACGCCATAATGGCCTTGTTCAGGCAATGCAAAGCCTAGCTTTTGGGCTTCACTTGCAAAGAAACGGTGCGGAATTTGAAGCATGATACCTGCTCCGTCACCAGAGTTGGGTTCGCTACCTTGTCCTCCCCGATGCTCCATGTTGAAGAGCATTGTCAAAGCGTTACTAACAATATCATGGGACGGTTTGCCTTTAATATGGGCTACAAATCCCATGCCGCAAGCATCTTTTTCGAACTGGGGATCATACAGGCCCTGTTTTCCGGGCAGTTCAGTGTGTCTCATCGAACGCAACCTTTCTATTATAAAGTATGGCGTAATCTCA
This sequence comes from Paenibacillus sp. FSL R10-2734, assembly GCF_037963865.1. Lineage (NCBI taxonomy): Bacteria > Bacillati > Bacillota > Bacilli > Caryophanales > Paenibacillaceae > Paenibacillus > Paenibacillus sp. FSL R10-2734. Next base: position 6,787,404 of record NZ_CP150170.1, read on the forward strand.
GGAAAATTTTTCAGGTTAAAATTTTAATAATTATTCAAAGCCAGATTAGTGCTATTATTTTATCACCGAGGTGAACACAGCGCAATTTAAACTTTTTTATGATGCTGATTAACAATTGTTTTTGCGACACAGCTTTAGTGGGCAAAAGTTTAAAAAAACTACTCATTGCATAATTATGCATAAATAACGCATAAGATCTTATGCGTTGAAAGCGTTTCAAGATTTTTCATCCCCCATGAATGTTTGCAAGAAAAAGGCTTTTAATAATTTGAACTCAAAAAAAGCGTCTCCCGGAGGAGACGCTTTTTATACTTTTTTTTCAAATTATACAGTCATTGCTTGTTCACTTTTCATTCCAGCTTCATTGTCCCGACTGCGGGTCATGAAGTAAACGAATGTAAGAGCAAGGAATCCAAGTCCAAAGATTGCTAGCACACCTACGTCACTCCACATTGCACTGAAGTCCCCTGTAGAAATTACTGCTTTAAGACCGCTAACTGTATAAGTCATTGGAAGCAGTGGGTTAAAGAATTTCATCCAGTTCGGGATCAATTCAAGTGGGAAAGTTCCTGCACTAGTTGTTAATTGGAAAATAAGAATAACGATAACAACGAAACGTCCCGGTTGATCTAACCAAGTTACAATGGATTGTACTACCCATGTGTAAACTAGACTAGTCAAGAATGTAAATAGGAAGAACAGCGGTACACTTTGTACTTCTAGTCCAAGTCCGTACAATACAACCAAAGCAGCCAGCATAGACTGGATAAAGCTCATGATTGAGAAAGTAAGTGTACGGCTGATAAAACGATTCAGACGACTAGCGCCAATTACAGCTGATTCACGCATTGGAATAACAATCGTAGAAATAAGAGCACCTACGAATAATCCAAGGGATAAGAAGTAAGGAGCAAACCCTGTGCCATAGTTCGGTACATGATTAACAACTTTATCCTCAACCACAACCGGCTGTGCGAACATTTCCATCATTTTATCTGACTTGTTCACACTGCCTGTTTGTTCAGCAGCTTCACCAAGCTTAGTTGCGAGTTCTGTTGATCCAGACTTCAGATCACCCATCCCATTCTTCAACTCACCTGCACCATCAGCCAATTGTTTAGAACCGTCAGCTACAGCACCAATACCGCTACCTAGTTCACCAACACCACTGAGTAACTTAGATGTACCATTTCCGAGTGCTTTACCACCCTCAGCCAGCTTGTTGCCTCCAGTTGCTGCTTCATTAAGCTTTGCACCGAACTGTTTCATACCTGCTTGTAGCTTATCGCCACCAGCTACAAGTGCTGACGCACCTTGTGCTAATTTTTGTTGTCCTGCCAAGAGCTGAGTACTACCAGCATTTAACTGCTGTGCTCCCTCATGTAATTGAGTTACACCTGCATCCACCTGCTGCGAACCAGTATGCAATTGAGTAGCACCCTGTGCCAATTGCTCCTGCCCACTGTGAAGTGCGCTTGCTCCTTGTGCTAACTGCTGCTGGCTTTGTTGTAGCTGTTCGCTACCTTGTGCAACAGCTGCACTAGCTGCTAGGAGCTTCTGTACGGCTGGATTTTGTGCCAGCTCAGGACTAGCCTGCGCCAATTGCTGCAAACCTTGAGCTACCGCTTTAGCACCCTCATTAACCTTAGTGCTACCTTCTGCGGAAGCCTGCAAGCCTGCTTCTAGCTTCGCGCTACCTTCAACGGAAGAGGTTAACCCTGCTTCCAGCTTCGCACTGCCGTCAACTAAAGATTGTGTTCCTGCTTGTAGTTTAGTAGTACCATCCACAGCAGACTTTGTTCCTGCTTGAAGCTGTGTAGCACCTGTTACAGCTTGCTGCAAACCAGCACTAAGCTGTTTACTGCCGGCAGCACTTTGTGCAACGCCATCTTGAAGCTGTGTATGAGCGGCCGACAATTGCTGCAAACCGCCTGCCAAAGTACTAGTACCAGATTCCAATGCCGTAGCACCTGCATTCAAATCAGTTACACCTTTGGTAAGTGGTTCTAAACCATTTTGAAGCTTGCCCGTACCTTCAGTCAGTACTAGAAGATTCTCTTTCAGTTTCAGAGCGCCTTCATCCAGCTTTCCTGCACCATCAGCGATTTTGTTAGCTCCATCTCCCGCTTCACCGAGTCCATCAGATACTTCAGTAATTTGATTGAATACAGAATCTACATAAGCCTCTGTTACCTTAGCAGATATTTTTGATTTAATCTCTGCTACAGCCGTTCCACCGATTTGACCGGCCAGGAAGTTGTAGCCTTCATTTGGCTCATAAATAATTTTTGCCGGTTGTGGTTCATCATCCAGAAGCGTTGTAGCTTTAGCAGAGAAGTCTTCTGGAACAATAATCGACATATAGTAAGTATTGTCCTTCATTCCTGCTTCCGCTTCTTCTAGTGAAACAAAGTTCCATTGAAAGCCGTCGGTTTTCTTAAGCTCTTCAACCATATCATCGCCAACCTGAAGTTGTTTTCCTTCATAATTAGCACCGACGTCTTGGTTGACTACAGCAACCGGTAATTCATTCATCTTGCCATACGGATCCCAGAATGCCTTCAGGAAGAATCCGCTATACATCACCGGAATAAATAAGATGGCAATCATCGGAATCAGCACTTTTGGATTTTTCAGGGCTGCGCCAAGATCCTTGGTAAATACGGATAATGATTTCATTCTGGTTCTCTCCTTATGAGCGTATGCTCTCTTTAAAATGCCTTGTTTGCGAAATATTACGTAACACTAGGTGACCATTTTCCCCATTCGGTCAATTTAGGGGATAAAAAAACGCCTTACGGCTCTTCTTCAATACTTAAAACAGTTTGAAATTTGTTAAGGGAAAGCGAATCTGATAACGCCATCCCTATCCTGAATCAACGCTTACTGTGCCAATCCTTCGGCGAGAAACAAATGAAAATACATCTTGATCTGTTCCTTGTCCAAGGGAGTATGTGTTTTATTCAGTTCAGCAGTCAATACAATATATAACCTGAACATGACTACGGATACGATTTTGGGATCGCAAGGTTTGATTTCTCCCTTTTGGAGCGCGTGTTGCACCTCCCGTTCTAAATATTCTAAAACTAAGTTCTCAATCTTCTCGAGCCCTTCTCCTGCCTGCGGCGTTCCGAATTCGCGACTTTCCTGGGAAAGCTTGATGAATAGCTCCTGCTCACTTCGAAATTCTAGCAGCGCATCCAGCACACGATGCAGGTTATCAAAGAACGGTCTGTCTCGCCTGATCTCGCGCTCAGCAATCATCTTCATTTCTACCATCATATCGCGCAGGATCTCATCAAACAATTGTTCCTTGTTTGTAAAAAAGGTGTAAATGGTTCCTTTACCCACATTTGCAATCTTAGCAACCTGATCCATTGTAGTCGCCTTATAGCCGAATAATGAAAAAGATTTTGCTGCGGCTTGAAGCACCTGCTGTCTTCGATCCACCACTGCCACCTGTGCCCACTTCCTTTCTCCAGAAAATATCGTTACCGCCGACTTCTGACCACTTTACTAATCCGGTCAATTGGTCATTTATTACTTTAACATGTAGCTTTGCAGTTTGCAATACTTTTGAAAATCTTTTATTTTTTAATTTATTGCAGGGTTTTAACTTTCTATTTACGTCTTATTTGTATAATGTGAGTAGAGAACAAATTTCCCTAATCTATTTTAAAAGAAATTCCGCATTTCTATTGAAAAGGAAAGTAGCAGGTGAACTTATGCGAAAGAAAAGAGTACTGCTGTTTTCGGAAGGCTTCGGTACGGGCCACACAGGAGCAGCCTATGCTCTAGCCGAAGGAATAAAGCTGCTGAATCCGGATGTCCAGTGCCGAGTCATCGAGCTAGGTAAATTTCTTAACCCGATGGTCGCCCCATGGATTCTTTCCGCTTACCGAAAAACAGTTAGCAGCCAGCCTAAGCTGGTCGGCATGATGTATAAGACACAATATCATAAATCATTGAACCCGTTGACTAAGATGGCACTTCATCGGATTTTTTATACACATGCCTCACAAGTAATTGAGCAGCTAAAGCCTGATTTGATTATTTGCACGCACCCTATTCCTGCCGCTGTCATTTCCAGACTAAAGCGACGTGGATTGGAGGTCCCGCTGTATACGTTAATTACAGATTATGATGCACATGGTAGCTGGGTAAATTCCGAGGTCAACCGATATCTCGTATCTACCCCACGCGTCAAATCTATTTTAACAGGCCGTGGGATTGCTCCTGAGCTCGTAACGGTCACCGGCATCCCTGTGCATCCAAAGTTCTGGGAACGATCCAATAAGACGCTGCTCCGTAAGGAACTAGGTCTAGCCGATATCCCTACAGTACTTATAATGGGTGGAGGCTGGGGGCTGATGTTCGGAAAAGAGATCATGAATTCACTCACAGCCAGAATGGATAACATTCAGCTCATCTTCTGTATGGGCAGCAACGAGAAGCTGATAGCCAAAATGAAGTCCAATCCAAGACTCAATCATCCTAACGTTAGGATTCTTGGATACACCAGTGAAATCAATAAATTGATGGATGCTTCCGACCTTTTAATCACAAAGCCTGGTGGTATGACCTGTACAGAAGGTCAGGCTAAGGGAATTCCGATGCTCTTCTATAAAGCTATTCCAGGTCAGGAAGAGAAAAACTGTCAATATTTCGTAGAGCTAGGATTGGCAGAGGTACTCAACTGTGAAGTAGTGAACAAATGGTTCTCTATGATGCTCCATGATTATTCTGTTCTCGAAGAGCAGCGTAAACGCCGTCTTGCTCCAGATAAGCATCAACCGCAAAGCTGCGCGACTACCGTTCTGCAGATGTTAGGCAATCCCGCAGACAAAGCAGCTGATATCAGAGGAGCACGACCTCAAGCCCGAAGTGAAGAAGCTGTGTGCATTACACCTTAATGATAAAGAAAAGCAGGTAGCGGGGAATTCCCAGTTACCTGCTTTTTTTGTGTGTAACATGCGATTATGATTAATTTATACTTCTATACTTTCGCCAGCTTTAAGCGGAAATCCCTCTATCCCCTCTTGTCGCAGACGATTACAGAATTCCACAGCATCCTGAGCAATATCCGGAAATGTATTGTAATGAAGGGGGATGACCTTATCCGCCCGCAGCCAGCGTGCAGCAAGAAGCGCATCATCCGGCCCCATGGTCAGCATATCGCCTATAGGCAGGGCCGCCAAGTCAATCACAGTCCTCTCACCAATCAGACGCATATCACCGAATAGTGCGGTGTCCCCAGCATGGAATAACGTCTTCCCCTCTATCGTCAATAAAATCCCAGCGGGCTGCCCAGCATAAATCCAATCGTCGCCTTCCTGAATCGATGAGGAATGAAACGCCTGAGTATATTTAACGGTAATGGCATCATAAATATGACTACCACCTATATTCATATGTTTAACCTTGGCACCCTTTATTCGGCAGTATTCTGCAAGCTCAAAAACAGCAAAGATCGGACAATCATTCTGTTTGGCAATTTGCACAGCATCACCAAAATGATCGGAGTGACCGTGAGTTAGCAGTACAGCATCTACAGTAATATCATCAGGTGAAATACCGGAGTTCGGATTCCCTGACAAAAAAGGGTCAATAATAACTTTCGCTTGCTCTGTCTCTACCAGCAGTGCTGAGTGTCCGTAATAAGTGATCTTCATGACGATTGTTCCACCTCCAGGGTTATATAGTTTAGTTTACCCTATATATAGCTGAGGTTCACAGATTCGGCTAATTATTTATAGAAAGTATGATTTCCGATGGTCTTAACATACTCCTGAGAATGATGTACGGTAAGATCCTGCGCAAGCTTAAGCGATAGGAAAAAATAAGTATCATCTGGAACTTCCTTCACGCCAGAGAGCGCAGCATTCACAGCTTTAATACTATCATCACTAGGCTTCACACGTTTAAGACGCCCGTTAGCTACTGGGCTGAACTGGTGCTTTTGATGAATGACCTTATATATCGTGTCGGGGAAATTGGCTGACCGTAGCCTATTCAGAACAACGTTGGCAACTGCCACCTTGCCCTGGTACGGTTCACCTTCCGCCTCTGCCATTACAATTTTTTGTAGCAGAAGCAGTTCTTCTTCGGATACTGCGTAGCGCCGGGTTGCTTTACTTTGCTGCTCCTGGCTTAATAGCTCGGTCCGAGAGAAGTACAATGTTGTGAGGGGGTTTTTCTGAGATGCTGAGACTGATTTCACTACAGTCTGAGCGCTCTTTTTTGCTGTCGCTTTCTGCGCAGCTGGATTAGATTGTGCTACATCAGCCTTTACCCGAACTATCGAAGCTTGTGATGTATTTTGCGGCTTTATTTTATTCTTACTAAGCCATTCTACATTCTGCTCTGATTTCCAAGCGGAACTGAACAGGTTAACTGTATTATAAAGCTTATTCGTTTGTGAAACTTTATTAGTGCCCCTCGTCTTACTAGATATTGATTCGTCTTGCAAATAACTAATTACCGATGCTCGGCTGGTGGATTGCAGCTTATTCATCTGCACACTATCTATTTTCCCCTCGGCAACCTGGTTAGGTTGCATTAAGCTTATGGCAGAGAAACACACTAGTATAACGCCAACGAGCAACGCGATATAGCGGTTTTGTTTAAAAATTAACATGATATTCCTCCTATTTCACGGCACATTCCTATTGTATGTAACCGAAAACGGAAGCTTTGAAAACTTAATTATCGATTTTAAAATGTAATATTTTCAATCATTTCATACATAGGAATGGCATACATTCTGGTAGCATACAACACAAAACTATCAATCGTCCAGTCTCTATGAAAGATTTTTGATCTTTTTTCATCATCCAATTTCAGTAAGTTTTCCAGCAATTTATCATCAAATGAAATTTTTCCCCGGTACTTTCGAGCCACTGTGAGATGTGGTTTATACTCCCTAGATTCGGCTGAAAAACCTAAAGGATGCGTCGCAGAATGTACTCTCGCAGCTAATAAATTCAGCTCTTCTAATTCGCCAGAAACCCCTACCCATAGCACTCTTGGAGCCGCCCTTAGACCAAATGTATTCCATTTGTCCAAGGATAGTTTAAAGGGACGGCATTGCCCTGACATTTCCTTCAACCCCATGATTAAATCCGGAATCTTCGCCTTTGGGGTGTCTCCCAAAAATTGCAGGGTAATATGATAATCTTCTGGATGAGTCCATTTAGCGAAATGAAGCTTCTGAGATAGATTGGAGCATTCCTGAGCCACAGCTTGTCGAAGTTCCGAAGGTAATTTCAAAGCAATAAACAGTCGTTCTGAATCTTTATCTGACGCGATAGCATCCATATCAATTTCACCTTCTCCTATAGATTTGGTATCCTTATCCTATAACATTATCCATTTTCATCAAACCGTAGAGCAGGAGGAATACATCATGACTAAGTCCATAGTATGTTTACAGCCACTTACAGCCCAGCAACAGGAAAGGATCAGAGCGGCAGCCCCCGGTTATACATTCACACAAGGGGATGGTAAAAATCCGGATTTACAACTGCTAGCTGATGCTGAAATCGTAATCGGCTGGGCCAAAGGCATCGCCGATACGCTTCTTCGTCCGGATTCACCCCTTCGCTGGGTACAATCCTGGTCTGCAGGAATTGAGAAGCTTCCGCTTGAGCGTTTTAAGGAGCGTGGAATCCTGTTAACCAGCGGGAGCGGAGTGCACGCCGAGCCTATTTCTGCGGTAATCTTCGGCTTCATGCTTCTCTTCACCCGTAATTTGCATACCGCAGTTCGTAATCAGATGAACCGCCGCTGGAATTCTGATGGGAGTGAAAGTGAGTTATTTGGCAAAACAGCCGTTATTGTCGGAACTGGGGCCATCGGCAGCGAAGCAGCCAGAATTGCAAAAGCCTTCCGGATGAAGACCATTGGCGTGAGTCGCTCAGGCAAGCCGCTCGCTGATTTTGATCAGGTATATACCACCGACCATTTGCCAGAAGCTGTGAGCCAAGGCGACTTCATCATCAATATACTCCCTATCACCGATGAAACTGAGCATTTATTTAATACTGCAATCTTCTCCGCCTTTAAACAAGGCTCCTATTACATTAACGTTGGACGTGGAGCGACCACCGATACCGAGGCTCTAATTGATGCACTAAACCGTGGGCAGCTTCGCGGTGCCGGATTGGATGTATTCGAGAAGGAACCCCTTCCACAAGATCATCCACTTTGGAATATGGAGCAGGTAGTCATCACCCCACATTCCGCTGGCATAACCGATCAATACGCGAATCGGATCGTAAATATTTTTGCCGAGAATATGAATTCCTATTTATCATCTGGCACTCCATCCCTAAATCTCATTGATTATGCCCGCCAATATTAAAAATTAGGATTTGATTATTAAGAACACTTGTTCTATAATAAGGAAATCCAGGAATCAAACAAAAAGAGAGGTTAGTTAAATGGATGTTACTGTCACGGAATACAACGAGAAATGGAATCCAATATTCCTTGAAGAGTCTCATAAGATTAAAGAGATCTTCGCTGACGCTCTTATTAATATTCATCATATTGGCAGCACTTCTGTTCCTGGGCTAAAAGCTAAACCGATTATTGATATAATGCCTGTTGTACGAAATATCGAAGTCATAGATGACTTCAACGCGTAAATGACAGAACTCGGTTACGAATGTATGGGTGAGTTCGGTATCAGCGGCAGAAGATATTTCAGAAAGGGCGGTACGAATAGAACCCATCACATTCATGTCTTTCAAATCGATAACAAGAAAGATATTGATCGTCATTTAGCAGTAAGAGACTACCTTCGTTCACATCCAGAGGCGGCAGAACAATACGGTAATCTAAAAGAGGATCTTGCGAATCAATTCCCGAAGGACATTGAAGCTTATATGGATGGGAAAGAAGCATTTGTCACCGAGCTTGAAAGAACAGCACTTGAATGGTATTCAAATCATTAACTATAAACTAATCATACAAAATAGTCCCTGCTACTCATTTGGACAATCCTAATGAGTAGCAGGGACCTCTTATAAACTGGTTGTTCTTTTATCTATTTAATCCAAATCATAAATCGAACCGACTTTCAATCCGTATAGCTCATTGTATATTTTCTCAGCAAAAGCATCCGTCATCCCTGCGATATAATCAATCACCATATGTTCCCAGGTCCAGATCGGATTTGCTTGTTTCTGATCTTTCTCAAAGCGTTGTAGCCAATCCGATGGAATAATGGCTTTGGACGTCTGCGGGTCAAGAAAAGCCCCCCATAGTCGACGCAAAATCCACTCACTACGTTTCTGAAGCCGCTGCACGCGTAGATCACGGATCATTGTAACCCAAGCGAAGCTTTTCAGCACACTTACGGTCCGCAGCATATCCTCATCTTCTTTTCCTTCCTTTATAAAAGTGACTTTCTTCCAGTCTCCATCAGGAATCACGCCTAGACTTGCAACAAAGGTACTGACCCAATACGCCTTAACTTCACGCCGAGTTCTGGAATAGTCGTTCTCGCAGGTTGGCATCTTTTCCATCCATACGCGAAGAAATGAACTAAGCACCTCTTCGACTTTAGTACGAATGCTCTCCTCCTCCCAACCCTTCCAGAAGAAATCCTCTAGCGTTGTGATTTTCTCTACGATCAGCCGCTGAATATAGGAATCATGCATAAAGTGTTCATGCACTTCAATTTTTCCAGCTTTAATTCCATCCTCCAAATCATGTGCAGAATATGCGATATCGTCGCAAAGGTCCATTAGCTGAGCCTCCAACGTTTTCTTACCTGCTGGTATTCCCCATTCTTGGCGGATCTCCGAAATATATGCCCATTCGTGAAGGTACATCCCCTTCTTCAGCGAGGTGCCGGGAAACGGATATTTATTAATTCCGAGGAGCACTGCATCAGACAGGTTTAGTCCATCAATGTTCTCACGCTTCTCCAGAAACATAATGAGCCGGTAATTATGAGCATTGCCTTCAAAATGCTCATAACGCTGCTTCATCTGCTCATGAATTAGCAGCTTATCTGCACCCGTTGCTCCAGATTGCAGGGCAGCCTCATTAGTTTTCTTTTCAATAAGCTGCTCCAAAATGTTATCGAGCACCTCTTCCCCTTTATGTCCGAAGGGAGGGTGACCGAAATCATGAGCAATGGCCGCACATTCCACGACCTCTGGATCTATAACAAGTCCTGGATTCTCCGCTTTACTTGTCTCCACCTCTGGGTAAGATCTAAGCAGACTTTTCGCTGCTTCACGAGCAATCTGTGCGACTTCAAGTGAATGAGTCAGACGCGTCCGGTAATAATCACCCGTGCCAGCCCCGAACACTTGGGATTTGCCTTGCAGCCTACGAAAAGTAGGCGAATGAATCAGGCGTGAATAATCACGCTCATAAGCAGCTCTCGACGTTTCTAGGCGGGTAATTTCCGGATACTGCCGGTGTTCTCTTTTCTCAATAAGTGTCATACTCCCACCCCTAACCAAATGTCTATTTATTGAACTTCATTATAAGGCATTTTCATAACTATTTTCACATCAAAATACAAATGCTGTTCGAATCCCAAACTGCGATGGAAGCAATCCACCAATCTAAAACCAAGTGAAATGGAGATATTAATCTTCGTAGGGAAAAAACATCTAGGAGGAATCCACTAAATGATTATGAAGAAATTGTCCGTAGCTCTTTTATCGACTTGCTTAATGCTATCTGTTGCTTCAGCGGCTTCCGCTTCTGCTGCACCAACCGAAACGAAGCATGAGAAAAAAATGCATGCTGAAAAAATGAAAAAAGAAAAAGAACATAAAATGCATGAAAAGAAAATGCATATGAAGAGCCACTCCACTAAAGGAATTCATGCAAAGAGCATGAAGGCAAAAAGCATTAACACTAAGAGCATTCATATGAAAGCAACCAAAATGCCAAAAACAGGTCATGGCGGTGCTAGCGAACAAACTGAATAGGGAGGATGAAAGAGGGGGAATCCCCTCTTTCTTTTCTTAAACATGAAAAAATGGATGTATTTATTAATCTTTACCGTAATCACTATAACCACTGCCAGTTGTGCTGACTCACACCCGCAGGAAAGCAGTACAGAAACAAGTTCACTACAAACACAGCAGCAACAAACGATAACACCTACTAAAGCTATTCAAAAGAACGATATTAAACCATCATTACCCAAACCTATCATGCCTACTCAGCTTAGTATTCCAGCTATTAAAGTAAACGCCAAAATAGAGCAAGTTACGTTGCTTTCAAATGGACAAATGGACGTCCCCAAAGACACTAACATTGCAGGGATTCTTTATCCAGGAATATTGCCGGGTGCAAAGGGAAACGTAATTATAGACGGGCATGTGGATAGTTATATAGGTCCAGCTATTTTCTTTAAACTCAAAAAGCTTAAGCAAGGTGATGAAATTATCGTTTCTAATTCGGACGGGCGAAAACTAACTTATATTGTAGAGACTGTAGAAAGCTTCACCACCGCTGAAGCACCCTTGGAACGAATCTTCGGAAAATCTACTGAAGCCAGAATGAATCTTATTACCTGTACAGGGAGATATAGCAGAAAGAAGCAAGAACATGAAAAAAGACTGGTTGTCTTCACAAAATTAAAACTATGAATAGTTTAACCATCTAAAGGAGCATTCTAAAATAAAAAAAACAGGTGAATACATGAAAACTAGCAGCAAAGTTATGATAACTACCCTTACACTCTTGTTATGCTTCACGAACTCCGCCCTAGGTAGCCCGAATAAAAACCGCGACTACTACGAAAAGAGAGGAGACATGATTTGGGAAGTACATACTAACCAAAAAGTGATTGCATTGACGTTTGACGACGGCCCTGACCCTTCTGAAACCGATCAAATATTAAAGGTATTGAGTCAATATCATGCGAAATGCACCTTCTTTGCTATAGGAAAAAGAATTGCAGCTTATCCAGAAGTGGCAAAACGAGTCATTTCCGAAGGGCATGAATTAGCAAACCATACCTACAATCACGTTTATTTTAGAAAACCTATTAACAAAGCTCAGTTTGAGCGGGAGCTGAATTTAACCGAAGAAGAGATTGTAAAGGTCTCTGGAAAGCATAGCGCATTGTTCAGACCTCCAGGTGGAATGTATGACGAGACGCTAGTAGATATTTCTAACAATATGGGCTTAAAGCCTATTTTATGGTCCTGGCATCAGGATACACGCGATTGGAATCGCCCTGGAGTGCAAAGTATTGCGAACAAGGTGATTCGAAATGCACATAATGGCGACATCGTTCTGTTTCATGATCATGTGCATGGACAATCCCAAACCAGAGAAGCGCTCAAAATTATTTTGCCGGAATTAGAAAAGAAAGGATTTCGATTTGTCACCGTTTCAGAATTGATCAAGTTATCCAATACACAGCAGGCAGGTAAACCACAATAGCCTAATTGCACAGGACTTCAAAATAGGGTAGTCTTGTCCTAATATGAAGTTCTGGAGGCTTTTATCATGCCTGATAATACATCCTATACGACTGAGGAAATTGCCCGTTTACTGAAGATATCGAAGTTAAAAGTATATGACCTAATAAAAAAAGGGGAGCTCCCCTCCTACCGTGTAGGAAAACAGATGCGTGTGGATCAATCGGATTTGGAAGTTTACAAACAGAATACTCGGAGTGGTATGACACGCTCGACATTGCCGCTGACTTTTGCTGGAGCGAATCTAACTCAAGCTGGAGCCCATACTAGCCATGTTAACAATAAAGTTGCTGGACACAGCCTAGTTATTACGGGTCAGGATATGTCACTGGATATTCTAGCTACCTATATAGAGCGTTGCCTGCCTACTGAGCGCCCACTTCGTTCTTACGCCGGCAGTCTAGACAGTCTAATTGCTATGTATCAGGGCGAATCGGACATCGTCAGTACTCATCTGCTCGACGGGGATACTGGAGAATATAACCTTCCTTATATCCGTAAAATACTTGTGGGCTTCTCTTATGTTGTAGTCCGTCTGTTGACCCGAAGTGCAGGATTGTATGTACAAAAGGGAAACCCCAGAGGTCTTCATGAATGGTCTCATCTACAACAGGATGGGCTCACACTGATCAATAGAGAACGGGGCTCTGGCGCACGTGTGTTATTGGATGAACAGCTCCGATTGCATGGCATTCCTGCCGCCAGACTATCTGGATATGAACATGAGGAGAACAGCCACTTGGCGGTTGCCGGTAAAGTCGCACGAGGCGAAGCGGATGTGGCCATCGGCACCGAGAAAGCTGCCCAGATTGTCGACGGTATTGATTTCATCCCCTTGATTCAGGAGTGTTACGATCTGGTGATGATTAAGAAACCGGAGAATGAGCATTGGATTGCCACTGTAATTGATATTTTACGTTCACCAGCTTTTCAGAGTGAGCTTGGGTCCATTCACGGATACGATCTCACGGAAACAGGGACGGTTATTTACGAGACCTGAGGGAGCACAACACAGGCTTGCGTAACTGTATAGAATGCAGTTAACTCACAGATTCCATCAATATCCCATACTAAAAGCGAACCTCGAAGTCGGTCGGCTTTCACTTGCCCATCAACTGCTCATGCAAGCCGCCGAAAACCCAAAAGACCAGGCAGCAATACTCCATTAATCGGAGAATCGCTGCCTGGTCTTTTTTAAATACGCCGGTTCACAAACATCAACATCACAGCAGACATAACAATGATGGAACATACCCACATCCAAGCAAGTGTCATGTTGCCGCCATCCACCGCGACATAGATCGCTGTAGGCACAGTCTGCGTACGGCCAGGAATATTTCCGGCTACCATAATCGTAGCACCGAACTCTCCTAAACCACGGGCAAAACCCAGAACATACCCAGCAGCTAAAGAGCGGCCTGCAAGGGGCAATGTGACATATCGCAGTACCTGCAGCTCACTCGCTCCCTGTGCACGTGCTGCATCTTCTAGATCCGGCTCCACCCCTTCAAAGCCTGCCTTCACCGTACGATAGACGAGTGGGAAAGCTACGACAACCGCAGCGATAACGGCAGCCCCCCATGTGAACAGGATCGTTTGCTCCGTCATCTGTTCATACCATCTGCCAATCCAGCTTCGTCTACCTAAGATGACCAACAGGACAAATCCAACTACTGTCGGCGGCAATACGAGAGGCAGTAGCATTACGGTCTCGACCAAACTATGACCAGGGAACTTCCGACCTGCCATAGCCTTGCCCGCAGCCGTTGCCAGAATGAATACAATGATGCTGGTAATGACTGAAACTTTAACGGAAAGCCATACCGGGGCGAAGAAATCTGTCCAGTTTATTTCCATCCGTATTCTCCCCGCTTCTACTCATGATTTCTTATTTAAGGAAGCAAGAAGCCATAGCTTGCAAAAATATCACTTGCTTCCTTGCTCTGAAGATAACTGTATAGCTCCTTGACTTCCTTTTGATTCTTCGAATTCTTCACGATACCCGCTGGATAATTAATCGCTTTGTGAACATGTGGACCCACAGTAAGGGCGATCTTCGTCTTTTTTGAAGTCAATGCGTCTGTCTTATAGACAAAGCCAGCATCGACATTCCCCGTTTCGACGTAAGACAGAACCTGACGGACATCCTTCGCAAAGACAAGTTTGTTTTGCAGCTTATCCCATACCTTCTTAGCTGTTAACGATTGCTGAGCATATTGGCCTGCGGGAACGGATTCAGGCTGTCCCACCGCCACCTTCTTAAAGGCTTTATCCGTAAGTTGAGTGATCGTAGTTAATGAAGCATTTGAATTCGACGGTACGACAAGAACCAACTGATTCTTAAGCAGAACCTTATGGTCGGCAATCAGTCCACCATCCACTAACGCTTTCATTTGTTTATCTCCTGCAGAGAAGAATAGATCAGCTGGAGCACCTTGCTCAATCTGCTTCTGCAGTGTGCCTGATGCAGCATAGTTAAAGACCAAATCAATCTCCGGATGTTTCTTTTCATAGAGAAGTGCCATTTTATCTAGACTATCTTGCAAGCTGGCTGCAGCGGATACAATAATCTCTGTCTTCTTTTTGGTGGCCGCCTCCACCTCCACTACGGAATCCACAGATACATTCACAACCATAAAGATTGCCAATACACCAAGGAGTCTGATTGTCCATTTCTTAAACATTTCCATTCCTCCCATTTTCATATGTATATATTTAGATGCTATTCTAGCATACCGTTTTTCGATTTTCTACAGATTGAGTTATGTTTGTATATGTTTAGTTATATATTGTTATAATTAGATTGATGGAAACGATAATTTATTCGTCTTACTCGTAAAAAAAGGATGCCTCCGGCAACCATAAAATGGTTGCTCAAGCACCCCATCTTTCAAATTGAACGAAGGTCAAATGAGAACATCACTATTTATAGTGTGAACTCCATTTTTCCAACTGCTGCCTGATTACTTCTCGATAATGGTACGGTTCTAAGATTTCCGCTTCCTCTTCAAATCTCTTAATCCAGCGGACAAATCCGATATCTTGCTCTACTGCAACTTTAAAATGAAAACATCTGGTTTGACGATCCACTTTGTTTGGCTTAAAAGGCAATTCGTCTTTCTTAATCCCTTCCATTATCCGTTCAGAGAATTTCACTTTGAACTCTACCTGTAAGCTATCCCGATCAAGTGACCACTTCTGCTTCATAAAGGCTTGTATATCAAACGCTTCCTTCGAAAAGAAACGATTTAGTGGCTTCACATTTGAAAAATCGTTGATATGATATGTACGAAAAACACCCTGTCGATGACAAAATCCAATGAGATGAAAACGACTTTCCAGCGGGACAAGACAATAAGGATCAATGGTAATCCCTTTCTCTTCTAAAGCATTTTCACTATAATTCGCTTGAATGCTCTTTTGCTTTAATAAAGCCTCCAGGATCAGAGTAAGAAAAGAGTGTTGCTCTATTTGCAAACTGCTCCTTTCCGCCCAACCCACCCCTACTTCTCTTCTTGCACGTTCTATCGTTTCTTCTCTCTCCACCTTTCGTTTATATTCAGCTGCGACGATTTTTTCATATGCGCTTTCAAAATCTATGGGCAGAACGGGTTTTATGTCTTCCATAATATATCGTAATTGTGAAAATGCGGTAGCCTCTTCTTCCGACCAATCCAAGGGATAGAGTGCAAAATTCCCAATAAAAGCATACCCTTTTCCATGCCCAAGGTGGGTAATAGGAATATGCATGGCGCTAAGCGCGTCCATATCCCGGTATATCGTTCTCTCGCTGTTGCCGCAGCGTTCCGCCAATTCACGGGCTAATATCCCCGGCTTGGCTTGAACAAGTGTAATAATGCGCATCAGTCGGATCAATCGGTCTGTCATATTCAGTTCCCCTTGATTTATGGTTAAATAGACCCATTATTTTATGAAAAAAAGTAAATTTGTGATAGAACTTTTTTACTATGTTACCACATTTTATATTACAATTCTTCTGAATATTTTCCGCAGGATCCGCTAAAAATCAAATTTATGTATAGGTCTTTTTTCGTGTATGTGCATCCTCATCCAGTCTGTCCTATATTAAATCCCACCAATGGCTTTACTGCGTTGCTGATGCTCAAACCCGATCTGTTTATACAACATTTCAGCCTCTTTAAGCAGTAAAGGATCTCCAGAGCGGACCGCGAGCAGCAGCAGCTTATCCGCATGACGATTAAGCATCTCGCGAGCTTCACTATTCTGTCCTTTATTTCGTAACGTCGCTGCCTTCTCGATCTTTTCAGCCGTCTTCAACAATTCCAAATGCTTCTCAACATAAAAGCAGCAAGTATCACTTAGAATGCGGGTATGATGGGCGTATTCTAGTTCAAGCACCTTCACGGGGAGCTCACGAATACGCTCTACGGTTGGCTTTTTATACTTCCACTGTAGGGATAACGCTTCATATTTACCTGCTACTGAACTAGTAGTAATGAATTCCAATCCTATGAATTTGCGCTGTCCTGTTTTTATTTTGCCAAGCTTAAGCAAGAGTGAATTGCCTTCTCCCGTTTCCATCTCACATCCATAACAACGCTTAAAGGTTACATGCGGCTCAAGCCAAACTCGTAGTTCAATATCACGTGCAACCACTTTCTGGCTACTGGGTCGGCTATGTTCTGAAGGCATATTCCCTTTCCATTCGACAAGCAAAACAACATCGCGGGTACCACCTGCAAAAATACGATCTTGACCCCACGTAAATGTAGGATGAATACTTTCTATCATATTTTCCACCTCTTTCTTATTATGGGTCTTCTATTAATGTACCAATAATGGCGGACAACTCCATGTCATGGAATGTATGTTCGGTTCTATATTATCGACAAAAAAAGAGCCATTCTACATACTTAGTAGACTGACTCTCGCAAAAACAATCCCTTTTGTCTGTTTATGACGAAAATTTTATGCTTTTGATCTTTAGCGGCTATGAAGTTTAGTCTGCACTCGTTCCCGCTTAAAAAATAGTCCCAGCGCCCATTTGGCACAAAGCAGAGAAAACATAAAAAACAGGATTGCCCAAAATATGGCCGGCACCGATGTCATCCTTGCCAGGTTACTGGCATCACCCGCACGAGATGGGGATACAGCGGCCGCATATACCAGAAATAAACTCCCCATTACAGACTCTTCTAAGGTCAGAAAAGCGAGTAACAAATAATAATATTTACTGGCCTTTTTCCACACCACCAGCATCAGAACATTCAGCGCAATAAACCCACTTAACCACATCATTCCAAAGCTTCCCCGCACGTACAGTACTAGCATAATCAGCGCTACTGTAGTAGCTAAGATAAGGCCCCAATCATGCCGCCCTTTACTGTAGAGATAGAAGAGCAGCAATGCGAACAAGGAGGCCAGCAAATAACCAGATAGCGATACCAGTATCGCTCTGCCTCCATCTTGAATGGCTGAATAGGTGACACCACTATGATTCGCATATAGTTCAATCCGCAGCACACTGCCTGACAGCAGTAAGGTCACCAGCGCATGACCAAATTCATGAATCATTGTGTCCAAATTCCGAAACAAAGATGAGAATGGAATCAACCTCGTCAAAAAAGCAGATCCGACCAAAAATAACACTGTCTTAAGCCATTTATTCATTCCGCAGCAGCCCCTTCCCGTCCAAAGTATACGATAAATAATCCCGCTTCTCAATCCTGAAGACCACAGCCTGATCGTACTTTGCAAGGAAGTGTAATCTCACTTCAAACAAGCAAATATTACTGACACATGAAGCATCCTTAACGCTTAGCGTACGCTGTCAGAAGCTGTCTAGCTGTGTTAAAATAAAAGAAATACAAGCCTAAATTGGGTGGTGATTATATAGATGAAACAACATAAATACCGTAAACATCTACAGCTGTTATGTTCGCTCCTGCTTCTGCTGACCCTTTCCATCTCTCTTCCGGCCCCAGTAGCAAAAGCCAATATATTCAGTGATATCTATAATGGATTCAAAAGTTTCTCTGAGCTTCCGAACGAAGTGAATGAATTGAAAGAGGGATTTCAGCAGACAGCGGAAGAGCTACAACAGGCTAAAGAAAAGCTTGCGAATAGCATGCAGGAAATGGAGGCCTACCGAGCTCAGAACGAAGCCCTGCAGGAGCAAAATCGCCAACTGACGCAGATGGTTGATGAATTACAAAATGACCGTTCGGCACGCGAAGAATATTATCATAAAATCAAAGTGACTATTTTTACAGGGATTGGTCTAATTCTAGGTTATTTTATACTGATCCGTTTCATTCGTTTCAGCATGCTATACCGTTCTAGAAAAGGAGATCGTCTACGCTAATCATAACAGTTAGTAACGACCACACCTACAAAATGAGGGAGATGAACAATGAACATCGATGTCCAAGATGAAAGCGACAGCGGAAGCGGACAAGCCGTAACCTTCTCCCTTACGGAGAAGGAAGAGATTCATGTACTGCATCCACAGCAAATCATCGCTTATCAGGGCCCTGCCACTGGACGAGCAGACCGATTTATGGATGTGAAAGGCATTTATCGCAAACGAAAATTGATTCGTTCAGATATGTCTGGACCCTGCCATTTTGTCGCTGCCCTTCCACCAGGTTATCGGGTAAAGCTTCTGCAGCTCGATAGTAAAAGCGATTTGCTATACGACTTCAAACATCTCTTCTTCTACAGCAACGGAGTTTCGATGGATACACGGGTGCTGAGTATGAAGAATGTGCTCGTAACACGAGATATTGTGAAGGTGAAATTTACGGGGAATGGCATCATTGGCATACTGACCGAGGGTACAGTCTGTGAAGCTGAGCTTCATCCATACAATCCACTCTATGTTGATGCAGGCAGCATTATTGCCTATCCTGAGAATGCGAAGCTGGAGCTTACCGTTTACGGCAACCATTTGGCTAGCCAGCATATGAGTTATCACTGGAAGATGACGGGACACGGCCCTGTATTGTTTCAGGCAGGACGTCAGAATCGCCGATTCGAAAGAGATAATAACGATGATGGAATTATTAAACGATTTCTGCGCGAAGCCGTGCCATTTGGTGGAGTATTTATTAAATAGATATGTTCAAAAGAAAGAGCGCCATGCGTAACCAAACGCAGGCGCTCTTTGTGTATTCTATCCCTTATAAGGACATTGTCTTAGCCGATAAAGGCATTCAACATCCAAGTGTGTTTCTCAATGCTGCTTCTGATGCCGATCAGCAGATCCGCAGTCGGTTGATCACTCAGTTCTTCTGCAGCAGCAATTGCAGATTGCAGTTCTTTAGCAACAGTCTTAAAGTCTCTAACCAACTCCAATACCATACCCTTAGCATCTTCGCCACCGCGTGCTTCTTGTAAGTCAGAAAGCTCAAGATATTGCTTCATAGTGGAGGCTGGTTGTCCACCAATAGTAAGCAAACGCTCAGCCAAATCATCTGCATAACCCGCAGCTTCATTGTATAGCTCTTCAAACTTCTCATGTAGTGTGAAGAATTGGGATCCGCTAACATACCAGTGATAATGATGAAGCTTTACCCCGAGCAGGAACCAGTTCGCAGTTTGGCGGTTCAATGCAGCTTGCAGTTCAGTATGGCTCTTTAATTGTGTTGTCATTAATAAAACCTCCTATGGTTCATTTATTATAATTGTATTTAGACTCGTTCTAAATCTATATACAATTTAACACACTCTTATGTGATTTGCAACTATTGTGGAGATTATATGTTGCCGATTCTAGCACAACTTATGTTATAACGCCTATTATGTGTGTCACACTTTGGAAAAGACTTCCCTCATCAACGCTAGATTAAAGTAACATTCTCCTCTGCGCTCTTCCCTTTCGTGCTCCGGAAGAAAGCCCTCATCTCATCGCGCTTACTCTTTGGACTTAATACATACACGGTATCCCCAGGTTCAATAACGGTACTTCCATGAGGGGTGACTATCTTTTTATTCCGAATAATCGCCGTAAATAAGATATCGTCTGGCAGCCCAATTTCTGAAATTTTCTGTCCGGCAATCGGCATATAAGGCTCAATTCCAATATGGTTGAACTCAGAGTCCGTCTTGCCGAGAGCAACTAGCTCCATCAGTGAAGGCTGAGCTGAATCCTCTTGCCCCACAAGCTTCAACCGAGAAGCTAGCGGTGAGATACTTGTTCCCTGAATCACCGCTGAGGTCAGCACGACGAAGAATACAACATTGAAGAATAATCGTCCGTGCGGTAGATCGGCCAGCAGAGGATAAGTGGCTAGCACAATTGGAACGGCTCCACGAAGTCCGGCCCAGGAAATCAGTGTCTTTTCACGGATCGAGTATTTGGAGAAATGGAGACTTATAAATACACCGATTGGCCTAGCCACAACCATCAGGATGACGGATAATAAGATGCCTTGCCAAGCCACTTCCACCAGCTCCTGTGGAAATACCAGCAGCCCCAGTAGAATGAACATAAATATTTGCATCATCCAAGCAAAGCCATGATTAAAATTCATAATGGTCCGATGATACATCAGCTCGGAATTGCCAAGGGTAAGGCCCATAACATAAACAGCCAGCAACCCGCTGCTATGTACCCATGCGGCTACCCCATAGGTCAGAACAGCAAACCCGATGGCCATTACTGGATAAAGACCTGTGGAATCCAGATTAATTCGATTGATGGAGTACACCGCGAGCTTACCTAGCACTAAACCGAGCACTAAACCAATGCCCATCTCCCATATAAAAGACAACAAGAGCCCCCATATCGCCATTTCCGGATGTTGTATCCATTCGATCAGCGATACGGTTAAAAAAACCGCCATTGGATCATTGCTTCCTGATTCTGCTTCTAGCGTCGAGGTTAGACGTTTATCGATGTTCTTGCCGCCGAGTACCGAAAAGACAGCCGCCGCATCTGTCGATCCAACGATCGCTCCAAACAGAAAGCTTTCTGCCCATGACACATCGAGGATCAGCTTGGCGAATACCCCAACAATGGCTGTCGTCAATATTACGCCTAATGTTGAAAGCGATAATGCTGGCCGAATAACAGGCTTAATATCCTTAATATTCGTCTGCATGCCACCTTCGAATAGAATGACAACCAATGCGAAAATCCCGGCCATTTGCGTTAAGGAAGCATTGTTAAAAAAAACAAATTGGCTTAGCACCATCCCCGCAGCAAGGAAAAGCACTAGAGCTGGCATTCCAAATTTAGTGGAGAACTTGGTGGAAAATACGCCTACAAGTAGGAGCGCTGCCAGCAATAATATAATATTATCTGCAAGTTGGGACACCGATTATTCACTTCCCTTTTTATTTATGTACGTTATTACCCTTATCTATATCCTTTTGAAGACATTGAATAATATAAACAAGATTGGAGATTTCATTCCCCGGGCCTTATACTTTATGTAAATGCTTTCTCCCCATCGTGTGTACATATAGGAGGCTAAATGTTATGCAATTAAGATTAATTAAACCTACGGAGCTGGACCAAGCGGCTCTGCTCGCAGATTCCATCTTTCGTGAACCGGGTGCCACTTCAATGCAAGAACTGTTTCCACTTATTTTCCGCCCTGGACTCAGTCATTCCTACGCCGCTGTTGCCGAGGACGGAAAGGTTGCAGCTTTCATGGGACTCGTCCCCTCAACGCTCAAGACTGGAGATGCTCTCCTGAACGTATTCTCCATAGGCGCAGTCTGCACCGATCCGGCTTTTCGTGGCCAAGGACTAGCCGGTCAGCTTCTGGAGAAGTGCCAGAGCCACGCTGCGGAAGCTGGGGCATCGCTGATTTTTGTCTCGGGTGACCGTTCACTGTACACCCGAGCGGGTTGCGTACCGTTCGGAGGTACGCAATTTGCCGAGCTGAACGCAAGCTCGGCTCAGGTACTTGCAGCCGCAGCAGGGGAAGAATGGACGCTGCGGCCAATGCAGCCGGGCGACTTCTTCGCCGTCTACCGGCTGCTGAATGAATGCGAAGCCGGACATGTATACAGTCCGGGTGAGCTGGCGCTGCTGCTGGGTACCGAGGCTTACGCGGGTGCGATGGGCTTAGCCCAGCGCACACTCGTAGCCGTTCGGGACGGCAGCATCGAGGGGTTCGCCGCGGTGGCTGTGCCAGCGGCGGATGTGCCGTCGCCGAGCTCGGCGACGGCGGTGGAATGGGCCGGCCAGCCAAGCGCGGTAGCGGCGCTGCTGGCCAAGGCGGCTTTGTGCGGCGGCGTTGGCGCGCTGCAAGTGCCTGTGCCGTGGCAGGAGCGCAGCCTGCTCGCGCTCCTGCGTGACGCCGGCGCCAGCTTAAGCGCCGGCGCGAACAGCGGGACGGTCTGCATCGCAGACAGGGAAGCGCTTTTGCGGCAGACCGAAGGATGCCGCAAGGGCCTCGACTTGTCGTCCGTGCAGGACGACAGGAGCTGATCTCGCTGCTATTTGATCCAGCGAGCCCGCTTCGGGCCTCTGATTCGTCAGAGGCTTCCGACGCCATTCCTTTGCCGTATATGTCTGGGCTTCGTTTCATTTAACGGATTTAAATAAGAAGAAACAAAAACCGTCCTTTTTTAGGGACGGTTTTTGTTTCTTCGAGAAAGAGAAGGATAATTTATGCCGTGGAACATATAAATTCTGATCTATGAGCAAAATCACCCTCGCGGGTGAATAAGCCTCTGTTAACCAAACTCCCCCACCTTCTGCACTCAGTCTAAGACATGGTGATGGCGCGTAATCTTCGAAATAAGGTCTCCTGAGTCCGCATGATGTCTCTACCGTGAGTTACTTGGTGTATTTTGCGCGTTTCAGACCCCAACGGACCCCATTGCAGTTATTTTTGTTTTTCGGCCCATTTTACGCCATTTTCGGACTGCATAGCTCTTATTGCACATGATTTGCTCGATATTGGGCCATATTTATGTGAATAGCTGCAACTGTGTCCGATAGCTCGAATAAATAGCCCAATTCTTCGAAATAAGGTCTCCTGAGTCCGCATGATGTTTCTGCCGTGAGTTACTTGGTGTATTTTGTGCGTTTCGGACCCCAACGGACCCCATTGCAGTTATTTTTGATTTTCGGCCCATTTTGCGCCATTATCGGACTGCATAGCTCTTATTGCCCATGATTTGCTCGATATTGGGCCATATTTATGTGAATAGCTGCAACTGTGTCCGATAGCTCGAATAAATACCCCAATTCTTCGAAATAAGGTCTCCTGAGTCCGCATGATGTCTCTGCCGTGAGTTACTTGCTGTATTTCGAGCGTTTCGGACCCCATTGCAGTTATTTTTGATTTTCGGCCTATTTTGCGCTAGTTTCGGACTGCATAGCTCTTATTGCACATGATTTGCTCGATATTGGGCCATATTTATGTGAATAGCTGCAACTGAGGCCGATAGCTCGAATAAATAGCCCAATTCTTTGAAACAAGGTCTCCTGAGTCCGCATAATGTTCTCTACCGTGAGTTACTTGGTGTATTTTGCAGGTTATTCAGTATGCACTAACAACGATTATATAAATTCAAATGATTGCTTATTCTCTGGAGTACACCTGTAACTCTTGAATAGACCAATAATTCCCGCCAGCTCCGGTCTGTAGAATTTTGAGATACCGTGTCTTTACCTTAGAGAAGGATATCTTAGTAAGCTCTTTCGTGCCTTTTCCTGACGTGAGTTTGTTCCAGTTTTGAGCATCGTCAGAAATATAAAGTGCATAGTTTCTTGGATAATCAAAAGGTGATAACGTGCTGTCTAAATCTATCCTTTCAATTTCATGTGCTTCACCCAGATCAATCTGAAAATACTCACCAGAAACCTGATGTTTTCCAGTGTCCCAACGTGTACGCCGATCCCCATCAATGGCCAGATTCGGAGCTGACGCCGCCGTATTCACATTAGAGGACACCTTCCACTTTGTCCGATCCAGAGGAACCAATCCGGTAGCTGTAATCTGAACTTTATCGGACAGCAGATTTGAGCCTGACACTCTTACTGCATAGGTGTATAAAGTTCCTTCTTGTAAATTATGATCCGTGTATTCTGTAAGCTTCACATCGGTAGCGATCACTTTCATTTCCCCACCGCTACCATCAGCCCGAAGCAGCTCATAGCTTGCTCCCGGTGCCTCCAACCAATTTAATTTTACAGATAAACCTTTTATTGCTACGGCTTTGAATCCTTTAGGTGCCGATGGCTTTACTTCAGAGGAAGGCTGCAAAATATACTGCACAGCCTCTCCTGGAGCAAGTCTCCGTAAAGGTTAACGTGGGAGTAGCCTTTTTCCCTGTTACATAACTTCTTGCTTTTTCATACGTATCCCCGTTTCCAAAACGTTCCCCTTCATACACACCGTTGTTCGGCATGGTCACATTTACACTCACGGTCTGTGGGGTAGACTCAAAGTTAACGAAATTAACCAGTACCTTATTTGAGGTCGCTCCGCTACCCGCAAGAGGCTTCAATGTAGAAGTATCCACGGCGCGAACATAAACCAGCTTATCAGCTAACACATCTTTGTTTGCAACTTGGTAAGTTAATGGAGCTCCATGCGTAGCATAAGCAAGACTGAGCCTTCTCATAATGCTGACACGTGAATCCTCGTTCTCTTTTGTATAATAAATTTCTGTGGTCGCCGGATCATTCTCTTCTAAATTAAACCCGTATTTGAATAAACTGAAATCCTTAAAAAAAGCAGCATGCTGCACAAACATATCTGCATAACCAATATGTGCACGCATGATCCGATCGAATACAGCCGCTGTCCGCTCCGTTGCCCCGTATTGATAGGCGTCCACATGACTGTCCGACGTACCAAATTCAGTGGTCAGCATTTTTTTGCTAAGTCCATTGTCTGCACCAGCGAAGGTCTTCATATTCTCAGTAAAGCTTCCCCCATTGCTAAAAATATAAGAGTCGCCATAGGAATGTCCATTGGTCAAATCCGTAACCTTCTCCAGCTCCATACGCTGCTCTGAATCACGTTCCCAGCCATCCGGATCTCCACATGCCTTCCCAGTTCCCTTCTGATTACCGCAGGAATCCTCACTGTAGCTCGGCCAATACGCCCAGCCTGGAGCAACGGTTTGTAAATGGGGCGCGATTTGCTTGCCCTTTTTATTTAGCCAGTCCGCAATCGCCAAGTTAACGGCCTTAGAACGATTGAATAACCCTGGTTCATTATCTACCTCATAGTATTGAAAATAGGGGCTATATTGTTCAAAATAATCTGTCAGCTTTTTCTCCGCATCAGCGGGCAACGATCCATCTGCCTTCAGCTTAATATCACCAGTATGCAAGTACAGAGCAACCGCCTGCATATTGTAATCCTGCAATACCTTATAATATTCCATCATATTCGAGCAAGATCTCCCGACATCACTGGCACAGCTGGTACGCATCACATTACCGCTATAAGCCATACCTAGCCATTTGATAACATAAGGCAAGTGCGTAACTGCACCTTCATCAAAATAAAATTGCTTATTATTCACTACTGTTCCGGTTAGTGTATAGCTGCCATGAATAGGCTCAGAAATTGGAGCGTTAAGAGATTCTAAACGGAGATTATCCCATGTCCACCAGGAATATTCGTCTTCTTTGTCACTGCAATATAAACAGCGAACCGTTTGCAGCTTCAATTCGTTCGTTCCTATCTTCAATTGCTCCTTGGGAATATATAATTCATAGGTCTTTTGAAAGCTATATTCACTTTCTGTGCCGGCAACGCCCGCAATTTGAATGATCCCAGACAATTGATGATTGGAAAACACACTCATTTGCGGCACGGATTTATAAGCATCCAGAATTCCTACGCTAAATAAGACTCCATTCTCTGGGATCTTATTTAGCTGATATGTGATCTTTAATTCCGGCTGGGTCTTTCCATTCAAGCCTGCAGGTAAGCTCTGAAGAGCCGATGATTTGAGCGCTCCAGTAGTAACATTAAATACCTTCTTGCTGCCAGAAGTGCCACTCGCAGCGAATTCAGCTGCTGATCCATCATGTTGTCCGAGATTCCAGATCACAGTACCATCCGGTATTTTTGCTGCAATATCAGTTCCTGTAGCTAGTCTCGGTATATTGGCGCCTACCTTATAATCGTTCGTCTTATTCGTTCCGAAAACAGAGACAGACAACAGAAACAAGACGGTTAATGCGGCGAATTTCAGTAATAACAGTAATGGTTTGTTTGCAGATATCTTATTTTTTCTATTAGATATTCTCCTCGTTATTCCCATCCATTGGTCCTCTCTTTCTTCCGGAATACTAGATTAAGGAAGGAACAATGCTCCTTGTGGAATTACCTGCCGCTTCTGGCTTGAACTCTCCCACAGCAACTGAAGATTGGCATCTCCTTCATTCTCATAATATTCAATTTGGATATCATAAAGCGTTCCGGCTGTGAGCGGGATACTTCCTTTATGAAGGGTTGCACTTTGATTTTTCCAATTGTCGATGACCAGCTTTCCGTCTATCCAGACACGGACTCCATCATCAGAGGATGCCGACATCGTATATTTTTCATTGAATTTGGGCTTGAGTTTCCCTTTCCAGCGTACGGAAAAATGATCTTCATTAATCTCCGAGGCAGGTGATCCACCATGCCAATTAAAATCAATCTTCCGGTCATCGCGGATAAGTACCGCTT
Organism: Paenibacillus sp. FSL R10-2734; assembly: GCF_037963865.1. Classification (NCBI taxonomy): domain Bacteria; kingdom Bacillati; phylum Bacillota; class Bacilli; order Caryophanales; family Paenibacillaceae; genus Paenibacillus; species Paenibacillus sp. FSL R10-2734. Next base: position 6,814,510 of record NZ_CP150170.1, read on the forward strand.
CTCCCTCTAAATCAGTATTGTTATAGTATTCGCCAGTTAAACCCGTTGGGGTTACCGGAGCTATCGAAGGGCCTCCTGTTGTGAGAATATAATCCTCTCTCGATACAATAAACGAATCATTCATAAAGCTTTTAATGGACTGTAGCGTATTATTTTCTGTCAGTAATTTTCCCCAGGTCATCATATAGACCCATTTATTTTGTTTCTCGGTTAATACATCCGGGTTTGGCAGCTGCCCACTCTCCCCGATTCCGATAGGCTTACCTTCAGCAAGTTCGAGTAAATCCTCATAGTAGGACTGCTTATAATCGTTATTGTAGATATCCGCAGCCAGAACATCGAGTTTATCCGCACCGGGATAATATGCAGCATAAGGATCTGCCCATTCATTCGGCGCATTCGGATTCCACACCCACAGTAGATTATTCAGTTTGTGTATGTTTACAAAACGATCATAGACAATATTCCAAAGCTCTGAGAAATTCTCCTTTTTCCCCCACCAAAACCAACCGCCATTCATTTCATGATAAGGTCTCCATAAGACTGGAACTCCGGCATCACGCAGCTGTCCTAGATATCCAGCTATCTCGTCTAGATCTGAGATTAGACTCTTATACTGAACCGTCCCAGGTGTTATATAAGCATTAAACTTCTCTTGACTGAGACTTTTGTTTACATTGGACCATTCTGGAGATGTTCCTGGTAAACTTTGATGGAATGTCATGGCTACAATGCCACCCTCTTGATGCCATTCAATTGCACTGTCTATAACAGCTTGTCGCTGCTTCGCGATAGTCCCTCCGGATTGGTTATTAATTGCTCCCAATTCATAACCATGTAGAACGGCATTTTGTCCCGAAGTATTCTTCAGCTTATGAACCAGTTCATCTGGACTTTCTAGATAATCATGCTGGCCAGACAGGATCCCTTTGCCACGTAGATCCACCAAATTACTCAGCAGTTGCTTGGCTTCCTCAGAAGCCGATGGATTGCTTGGTATAGCGGGAGGGAGAGAGGAAGAAACACTCCTAGCCTTCGGAAGACTCTTAACCTCTCCCCAAGGCAGCAAGGAAAAAATAATAAACACTGGTAATATAGTAAACAACAGTCTGTTGCTCTTATAATATTTACGCAAATAAATCCTCCTTTCGGTAGCTATACTGCCTCTACAGGTACTAAATAAACATACCTGTTATCGGACAATCTTCTTCTGACCTAATGAGGACTATAGCTTAGTAGCTCTGCAATATCGCAGAGCCACTAAGGATTGACCTTTAATTTTCATCAATCAGGAGACATCCGGAAGAAAAAGTGCACTTGCTGGAACTGTCTCTTTAGCTTGACTAGCACTTTCCCACATCAAGCGGACTCTCGCATCGCCTTCATTCTCGTAATACTCCACCTTGATATCGTAAAGCTGGCCAGCCTTCAGCGTTATATTGCCCTTACGCTCAGTACCACTTTGCTTAGTCCAACTATCAATCACGGATTCCCCATTCACCCAAACACGGATGCCATCATCTGAGGTAGTGTAAATTGTATATTGCTCATCGTATAAAGGTTTGATTTTTCCACTCCAACGTATGGAAAAACGATCAATCCCGAGCGCGGCATCCGGCGGTCCTTGACGCCAATTAAAATCGATTATTGCATCAGTTCTAGTTAGAGCTGCTGCTCCCGACAACTGCATGTTGTTGTAATACTCTCCTACAAGCCCCTTCGCGAGAGGAATTGCTGCCTCTCCCTCTTCTTCGGAAGGCGCCGGTGTTGCGCTAGGTGTGGGTGCCAGACTAGTATTTAATTTATCTCTAGTCACGGTATAGTTGCTATTCATAAATGTTTTGATTGTGTCTGAACTGTTATTCTCGTAAAGCATTTTCCCCCAGGTCATCATATACGTCCATTTACTTTGTGATTGCTGAAGCTTCTCCACATTAGGCATTTCACCATTCTCCCCGATCGCAATCGGTTTGCCTGCGGCTAGATTCAACAAGCTGTCATAGTATTTTTGCTGGTAATCATTATCGTATATATCTGCTGCCAGAATATCTACTTTATCAGCGCCTGGATAAGTTAGCGTATAAGGATCTGACCAAACGTTGGGAGCATTCGGATTCCATACCCATAACAAATTATTTAATTTATGAACGTTAACAAAACGGTCATACATAATATTCCAAAGTTCAGCAAAGTTATTTTTCTTCCCCCACCAGAACCAGTTCCCGTTCATTTCATGATAGGGTCTCCAAAGCACCGGAACATTGGCATCGCGCAAGCTTTTGAGGGATACTGCCACCTTATCAAGTTCTGCGATCAGACTATTATATTGCTTGGTACCCGGAGTAACGTAACTGTCAAACTCACGCTGGCTAAGTGTCTTTTTTACATTATCCCAGTCATAAGAGGTGCCCGGCAGATTAGCATGGAAGGTCATAGCTACAATGCCGCCCGCTTTATTCCAGTTGATGGCGCTGTTCACCACATTTTGACGTTGCCAGGCCATCGTTCCTTCTGACTGACCACTGATCGCACCCAGCTCATAACCGTGAAGAGCCGCATATTGTCCGCTAGTTCCCTTTAACATATTGTTAATTTCATCTGGACTTTCTAAATAGTCATGTTGACCTGCAAGGATACCTTTTCCTGAGATCGAATAAAAATAGTTAAGTAGCTTTACAGCTTCAGGAGAGGCTCCTGGGGTAACTGGCGTTTCAGAATTTGAAGCAGCTATGACAACAGACGGCGAAATTCCAACAGTAAGCGGAAGTGCAGTCAGAAACAGGACTAGAGACAGAAATGCGCCAAACAATCGATACGTGCGGTAAGCTTTCAAAATGATCTCCCTTTCGGTAGCCAGGCTGCCACTCTTTCGAAGGCCCTTTAGCTTTGCGTCCCTACCTTTCGATAGGTTTGCCTTTTCAGTTTATAGAGGTTGTTCAAAAAGTCCGCTTTTGATCACGAAGTATTCCAAGAAGATTATTCGACATCGAATATTGAATTCAGGCGAAACTTCCGGTGCTCACGTAGCTTCCACTACGCTCCGCTCCTCAGTTTCTACCTTCATCCAATCTTCTCGGTGCTGAAAACCGTACTTTTTGAACTCGCACTATAGAGAAATAATTTCTCTCACCGTAAATATCGACACCATTTAATGATATAATTAGAGTTTTTATGACTTTTTTAGATAATTGAGTCATTTTACCTGTTTCAAGAAATTTCGGATTGGTTAAATAGATAGGTTAGACCTATGAAATGAATTGTTGTAGTTCTATATCATTCCAGTCTAAAGTAATACGAATATTATCTTCTTCTACTAGTTCAGAACCCGTCTGTACCTCTATAAACTCAACATCAGTCAAAGCAAGGATAGCGTGCTTCGTTCCTTCCGGTATACGTACCACATCCCCAGCCTTTACATTGTGTTTTTTCTCATTCAGCACAATACTTGCTTCACCGCTAACGATCGTCCAAATTTCACTACGCTTGCGATGTAATTGATAGCTGATATTATTCCCCTCGGATATAAAAATCCGTTTGGTCAGCACTTCGTTGCCCTCATCATATTTCACATAATCAATAACCTTGTAATGGCCCCAGCGGCGTTCCTCGTACATCGGTCTCTGTTCAAAGGTCTTCAGCACTTCTTTAATCCGTGGGCTCTCCGCCTTATGGGTAACTAGAATCCCATCCGGGCTAGCCGCGATGATCAGATCCTTCGCACCAATTACCGTGATCGGAATATCCAGCTCATTAATCAAGCAAGTGCCTTCAGAATCTGCCGTCACAAAACCTTTTCCTACATGCTTGCTGCTCATTTCCTCTGTCAGTGTATTCCACGTTCCAAGATCCTTCCAGAATCCATCATACGGCTGCACCACAATATGTTCTTCTTTCTCCACCACTTCATAATCAAAGCTGATGGAAGATAATAGCTTATACTGCTTCTGCAATTCTTCATATCCTAAAGGCAACCCTTTACGCTGCAAAATATCTAATAAGTACCCTAAGCGAAAGGCAAACACTCCGCAATTCCACAATGCATTTTGTTCGATGAGCTGTTCTGCTTGTAAGCGGTCTGGTTTCTCTTGAAAATGACTCACCTTCATAAAACCATTTCCCCCCGCCTCTTCGGTGGTAGGAATGATATATCCGTATTTCTCTGAGGCATGTTCAGGAACAACACCCATTAGAGCAAGGTTTGCTCCACTCTCCAGCATGGTCCCCTCAAGCATGGCTATGGTATCGAAAAAGGATGCTTCTACATAAGGATCAACAGGCAAAATCGCTACCGTCTCCGCTGGAGAAACACCTGCAACCGAATAAAGATAGGTAGCTGTTAAGGCGATTGCCGGAAAAGTATCCCGACGCTCCGGTTCAACGATAATCGGCACATGACTTCCCAACTGGCTTTGTATCATTTCTACTTGGCCACGGCCGGTAGCTAAATAAGACGATTCTGCCATCCCTGCTTCCTCCAGCTGTCTCCAAACACGTTGTACCATGGACTCTGGTTCACCTTGAGGGCTTTCAAGTACCTTTAGAAATTGCTTTGAACGTGAGTCGTTGGACAACGGCCATAACCGTTTACCTGAACCGCCTGATAGAAGTACCATTTTCATAGAATGAACCCTCCTTAATATATGGAAATGAGATCATTGAATTGTTATCAAAACGTTTAGCTTCCGCTTAGCCTTAGTTCGAGCGGAAGCATTTTCAAAAAAATTTATTAGGTATGAACCACTACAAGGGATTTTGGACTTCCGATCGCTGTTATCCTCAGATTTCCTGATTTGAACCGCTTCTAGCGGTAGAAATCCGAGGATAGCATATGCTTTCGAAGCTAGCTTTCCTACGGAAATCTTTCGGGCGAACACTCCGTTTCTACAGTTCCAAATTCCCCTTCCGTTCTTTACCTAAGGCAAATTCTTCTTAATGCTTGATCCGTGCGCACCGGGCTGTACCAGCCGGAAGCGAGCACGTTTTTCTAAAGATTCGCTTCTGCTCCGGGGGAGGCAGCAGCCAACGCAAGTACTACTACAACAACAAGGTTATCTGCTACTGCGAAAAACAATCAGATTGCTTAAAACTTAAGATAAGGGAACGGAGTGACGGAGGGGAATTTTGGAACTGGAGGAGCGATAGCGTCCGCCTTTGTCTGCGGATTTCCACCGCTATTAGCGGTTAAAATCAAGAAATCTGCAGACAACAGCGGCCGGAAGTCCAAACATTCACCGCAGTCGCGACTGACACTTAACACAAAAATTCTCAAGTTCAATATATATAGTCTAGACCACCCCAGCCACACTAGCAGAATAACCGCTCAATCCACCCATCTGCGGGCGGCCAACAGAATGATAAACAAGGCCGGTACCCTCGATTTGCTCTTTGGAATACACGTTGCGCCCATCGATCAGCACCCCGTTACGCATGCTTTTCGCCAGCTGATGCAGATCAATGTCCTTGAGTAAGCTCCAATCGGTCAGCAGACATACAGCATCGCTCCCCTCAGCAGCTTCCTCTGGAATGTTGCACCAGCGAAGCTGCGGATGATCGTATTGCTGCCTGAAATTAGTAGCTGCGATTGGATCATATAGTTTGACTGTTGCCCCTTCAGCCACCAGCGCCTCAACAATCTCTCTGGCTGGAGCTTCGCGGACATCATCAGTATTAGGCTTGAAGGCAAGACCCCATATCCCAATTGTCGAACCGCGTAGACTGCCAAGTGATTCATGCAGCTTGGAGATGATCATGAACCGTTGTCCCTTGTTCACCTCAACCACAGATTTCAATAGTTTAAATTCGTAATCGACATTGCCCGCAATTTGAATGAGCGCATTCGTGTCTTTCGGGAAACAGGAGCCTCCATAACCGATACCAGCCTGCAGGAAGGATGACCCGATTCTTTGGTCCATACCCATTCCTTCTGCTACCTCAGTTACATCAGCTCCCACTTTTTCGCAAATATTGGCGATCTCATTAATAAAGGAGATTTTAGTGGCCAAAAATGCATTCGAAGCATATTTAATCATTTCTGCACTGCGTATATCTGTTACAAATACATTTTCTGTGAAACCCTTATGAAGCTCGCGCATGGTTGGTTCCAGCTCTGGATTATCAAGACCAATGACAATTCTGTCGGGATGAAGTGTATCGCGAATCGCTGAACCTTCACGTAAAAATTCAGGTGCAGACACGATATCAAAAGGATGATGGGTAGACTTAGAGATCATTTTGGAGATCTTCTCATTTGTCCCTACTGGAACTGTAGATTTAGTCATTATAATTTTGTACCCTTCCATCGCTTTAGCGATTTCAGTGGCTGCACCCTCAATATAAGTTAAGTCTGCTTCACCATTAGGCAGTGATGGCGTACCTACAGCAAGGATGATAATATCTGAACGGCGCACCGAATCCTGAAGATCCGCAGAAAAGGATAACCGCTCCTCCCGAAGATTCAGTTCAATCATTTCTTCGATTCCCGGTTCATAGATGGGCGATTCCATCCGTTTCAGCTTCATAATCTTTTCCTCGTCCTTATCCACACAGATGACATGATGTCCGCCTAGTGAAAAGCACACACCAGATACAAGACCCACATACCCAGTACCGATTACTGTCAGCTTCATACAATCATCCTCCTTTTAGAAAATTGACGTAGGCCTGCTCAACATACTGCTTGAACTTAACCATAAATGCCTGCTCATCGAATTTACGTGCATGCTCCATGATTTGATCGATATCCCAAGCGTAAGACTCTACCTCATAAATAGCCTTTAGTAGATCCTCCACTTCTTGATGCTGAAAGAACACACCGTTTACATAAGGAATAATAGTATCTAGTGCACCACCTGCTTGATAAGCAATTACCGGTCTTCCTGCAGCGTTCGCTTCCAGCGGTGTGATTCCAAAGTCCTCTTCACCTGGAAAAATAAATGCTCTACACTGCGCCATCATTCCTGTCACTTGCTCATCTTCTAGCCGGCCTAGAAACGATACATTTCCCTTAGCCATGCCTTCAAGACGCTTGCGATCTGGTCCATCCCCTACGATATAAAGCTTAAGACCGTTACGGTTAAAAGCCTCTACTGCCAGATCAATCCGCTTGTAGGAGACAAGTCGAGATACAATTAAATAATAGTCACCTATAGTAGAAGAGCTTGTAAACCGGGCTGTATTAATCGGTGGAAATATGACATCTGCATCCCGGTGATAATAATTCTGAATCCTCGTCTTCACTACTGAAGAATTGGCTACGAACTGATTCACATTTTTGGAAGTCCGCTGGTCCCATGTTTTGAGTTGCTGCATGTATACCTTAAGCATTTTCTTGAACAACCCGGAATTCGACTGACGTTCCATGTAGGTGTCATAATCCCATGCGAAGCGCATAGGCGTATGGCAGTAACAAAGATGAAACGTATGTTTAGGAACTTGAATACTTTTCATAAAAGCACTGCTGGAACTCAGGACGATATCGAAACCGCGAAAGTCCAAATCACGGATGGCCATTGGATAAAGTGGCAGCACCCCTTTAAAATTGGTCTTTACCCCCGGAATCTTTTGCAGCCAGGAGGCACGGATATCCGCATCTTTGAGATTATCAGTAAGGCGGCTTCCATTAAAAACCGTTGTGTAGATTGGAGCCTCGGGATACATGTGATGAAAGACTTCCACCACTCTTTCCGCGCCGCCCATTTGGATTAAGTAATCGTGCGCTATCGCAATTTTCATGTGAATCATCCTCAAAGTTTTATGGAGCATCGTCTTCAGAATTACCGCGTCATATCAACTGTCAGGTGCTCGCCAACAAACCTTTATAGTAGTCAACGATGTCCTTGACCGTATTCTCGATAACAAAATGCTCCTTCACTCGTTTCATCCCATTATCCGCCATCCGTCGTCTTTCTTCTGGGTGATCCAGCATCCACTTTATGGAGTCTGCCAGTATCGCCGCGTCACCAGGCTCTATCAGTAATCCTGTCTCACCTTGAACTACAATTTCTACCGGTCCGCCTTCATTGGAGGCGATAACTGGTAATCCTGCTGCCATTCCTTCAACGATAACTTGGCCAAAGGGCTCAGGAGTTACCGAGGTGTGAATCAGTAAATCGGCAGTATTCATAAGGCCTTGAATATCATCCACATGCCCCAGCATGCTTACATTAGTAAGCTCGTCGTTTTTTATCTTTTGAAGCAATTCCTGCTTATAAGCTTCTTCTCCAAATAGAGCGTCACCGGCCAGCCAGAACTTCACACGAGGTTCGTTCTTAAAGCTTTTTGCGGCTTCCAGCACAATATGCTGCCCTTTCCAATGCGCCAATCGACCAACTAGCAATACGTTAAAATCCTTCTGGTCCCGCTTACCTATCCCATTACCAATCGCTTTAGCGAATGCGGAGTAAACGACCAGCGTTTTCTTCGAACGCGGCAGCTCCAAAGCATTCAGCGTTGAATGTGAATTCGCGATGACTCCATTGGGGAGCAGACGCGACAGCAAACGAATTCCTTTGGCAACGATAGGCTTTAAATAAGGGGCTCCAATATGGTCCCGGATGTGCCAAATCAATGGAACGCCCGCTATTTTAGCAGCGATTGCTCCGTATAATGCAGATTTCAGGGAATTGGTGTGCACGCAATCTACCTTTTCCTCTTTTAAGAGCGGAGCGAGCTTGCGACCATAAGCCAACAACTTGAAGGCTGCAGCAGGCGCTCCCAAATTGACGGCATTTCTACCACGACTTCTGATGCTCTCATCTAGCGGAATAATACGGACATCCATCCCTTTTTCACGTAGCCGTTCAGCCAGTGCACCATCCTCAGCCAGGATTACAAGTGGATCAATCTGTTCTCCAATATGGGTAAGGATGTTAAACAAGGCAACTTCTCCACCACTCCATTTAGCAGTGTGATCGATATAAGCCACTCTAAGCATTACATGGTCACCTCCTCTCCTAAGGTTTGTAAGAACACGGATTCTACTTGATCCGTAACATGCTCCCAGGTGTATCTCTCCAGAACATGCTCTCTGCATTCATCCCGGCTCGGAAGCAGCTTTCGATTGCTAAGCATATGAATCATGCCTTCGGCCATATGGTCACTACTTGAACTCTTAAATAGCAATTCCGGCCGGAAGCCTTGTAAAATCTCCTTATTTCCGCCAATTGGTGTAGCCATTACAGGCAAGCCTGAAGATAAGGCTTCAACGGTAATCAAACCAAAGCCCTCCAATGCCTGTGAGGGAACCACGAACATGTCCGCTGCCTGATAATAAGAGGCTAGTTCATGATCGGGAATGTAGCCTAGCAGTCTTACCTTGTTGCTTAAGCCATAGTCGGCGATCTTTTCTTCCAGCTCCCCTCGCAGCGGCCCTTTGCCACCAATCAGCAGAATTGCATTCGGGAAACGCTCCGTAACTTGCTTCCAGGCTTCAAGCAGCTGCAGTAGTCCCATCCGATTGACCAACCGCCGAACAGTCAGCACGGTTGTTGCTCCCTCAGGTAAATTCAAGGTTCGGCGAATCGCCAATCGATTCGTAGCAGGAATAAAACGTTCCACATTAGCTGCTCCTGGTATCACTATAATTTTGTGTAGAGGCACTCCGTGCAGCTTATGGAGAATATCTCGGAACGTTTCACTAAGCACGATGAACTTATCCGCTAGCTTATAGGCTCTATGTTCAATGGATTTGGCGATGGTTGTCTTGACCCGGTGCTTAATGCCTTGGCCTTCGATTTTCATTTCTTCATTCCATGGACCATGAAAGGTCATCACTACAGGAATCCCACGTTTCTTTGCTTCCATTGCTGGACCAATACCATAAGGAGCGAAATGAGAGTATAAAATATCTATACGGCCACTACCCTCTCCCATCAGATCAGCCGCTTTACGCTGGAAAGCATCCTTACGCTTCCAAATTCCATCCTTTGGATCTCCGGCATTGTGAATAATTAATTCCTCAGGGGTTGCAGGCGTCTCTTGACTGCAAATCAGCGCATGCACCCGATTACGTGAGGAGAGTTGCTCGCAAACGGATTTGAAATACGTGTTAAGCCCACCCGGCTGTAGCGACGGCCAGCTAAGGCCAGTCGTCATAATGTTCAATCCGTCACTGTACGGCATAGCTTCTCTCTCCTTTATTCTCCTTCTCGGTCTGACTCTTCTTTGTATTGTGCTGAGCCAGTTTTCCCGATCTAATCAATTCATAATGCTTGAAGCCGACCATGAATTCATACATGACCCAGAATACGGATACGCCGAAGCCTGACATTCCCTTCTTGAACAAACCGTGTAAGAAATACTTTTGCAGGAAACGGGCTGGTGGTCTTAACAGCAGATGACTGACCCGAAATCGTTTGCCCTTGGCATACGCACTTTCAGCTTCCAAATCAGTGTACTTATTAAAACGTGCCACATGATCGTTAATACTGCGGTAGCCATAATGCCAGAGAGTTCCTGTCAAACGTATGGTTCGCTCTTCAGAGACCTCGGGCATCTCGTGCACCAAGCTGTTTCGAATTCCATACGCTTTGCGGTTGTAAAGGCGCACTAGATACTCTCCACGATCCAGCCATCTCCCCATAAAGTCGCCGATCCGGTAGATAGAATAGGCAGCCGATTGATCTATAAGCCCCGGTTTCAGTTCAAGAATACTTGCGGCCAACTCGTCGCTGACCACTTCGTCAGTATCAATAAGGAAGACCCAATCATGAACCGCGCGTTCTACTCCGAACTCCCTCTGTTTCGCATATCCGGGCCAAGGATTGACGTATACACGACAATTTAAGCTTTCGGAAAGCTGAGCTGTCCCGTCTTTGCTGCCTCCGTCAATCACAACCACTTCGTCGGCGAATAACCTGCAGGATTGTATGGCCTTAGATATTCGAACTTCGTCATCCTGAGCGATAATGACAGCCGATATTGGATAATTGCCTTGGCCGCCTACCACGCTTTTTACTGAATCCATGAAGGTTTCCTCCTTTAGCTTTCGCATTATCCATTCATATCCATCGGTTTCTTGCGAATGTAAGAATTCATCGTCGTCTTCATCCACTGGATGTCCTCCCGGGTAATGAGCAGCCGGGGAAGTTTAACTTTCAAGGTGTACCTTATGTTGAGAACAATGAAGAAGAAGCGCAGGATTGCTGATGACAACATCGCTATCCCTGCTCCAAGTAAGCCGAATTTAGGGATGAGCAGGAATAATATTGGGATAACCAAGAGTAAGCCAAACCCTTGAAGCATCGAAACAATTTTCGGCTTACCAAGCGCCATAAAGGCCTGCGCCAGAATAATCGTCCCTCCGCTAATGGTCACTTCAAGGAGCAACAAGCGAAACACGGTTAATGCCGCATTGAAGTCTTTGCCGTACATCAGCGGAATCACTAACGGAGCCAAGAGCATCAGGACTATTCCACCAAGCATGGTGAAGGTCGTACTTATTCGAAAGGCTTTGAATGTTAACTCAACGGCCTGTTCTTTTGACAGCTCAGAAGCCTTGGGAAACAATACGATCGTAATCGAGCTTGAGAAAAAATTAACCATCCGTGACAGACTCACAGCCACTACATACAGCCCCAAATCAGCAGGTCTTAACAAACCGGCAATCACGATCTGATCGATATAGGTAGAGAAATTGCCAAGCAAGTCATTGCCGTAGGAACCTAGCCCGTAAGTGAACAATCTTTTTAAATTCTGAAAGGCCCCACTCATCTTCACCTTATAGGTGCGAAGCAAGGAAATCGTCATTCCGATAAACAGCGGCGCCCCCGGAAGGAGATAGGCAACTGCAGTTGTAAAAGGATTCATCTGATCCAGCGCGATCAATATCCCGATCATCGTCAGTGTAAGCAATGGCACTAGATAGCGAATCCAATTAAACCTCTTGTATTCTCCTCTGAATTGAAAAGCTGCATTGTTAATTTGAGAGATCGCTATAATCGGACACAGAATCATAGACCACTGAGCAAAGTTCACGACCTCCGGACTGAAGGATTTCAGCCAATAAGGTAAGACCACGATACCTATAATCATCGCTATGACCCCAAAAGTGATACCGAGCAGCAATGCCATACGATATAGCACTCCGGCATCATCCGGGTTTTTCTTAGCGTTATAGATCAGCGCTGACGGAATTCCAAAGCTCATGCTGAACGCCAGAAACTGTGACCAGTTAATCATTGCCGTCTGTTCCCCACGCCCTGTCGGTCCAAGATAACGGGCAGTCAGTACACCCGTTAACATGTTAATCAGTAGGATCATGACACTTACAAACATAGTTTTTACGGCTGCCGAGCTGTTGTCCTTACTCTTCGCGAACAGTCTAAAGGATGACCAGATTGTTCTAGTGGGGAGAGATTTTGCATTCAACTGCTGCATACGGTGTTCCCTTCCTTCTACTTTGAGTAATCACCCTTGCGCTGAGGCCAAGACCGATCAGCATCCAGATTAAGTATCCCTTGAGTCCGGGAAACCCATTATCTGACACCAGACTGACTATCGCACCGGTCCAAGTAGCTAGCGCAAGTCGGGCGTAGGGCTGCAATTGGTCCCTGCTGATTACTCTAGCGAATATCTGTTTGACAACTGCGCCTAAAGCTCCGAAGAAGAAAATAGCACCCAGAACACCAAAGGTAAGCAGTAAGGCGATAACTCCGTTATCCATAATTCCGTACTCTCCAAGCTCGCCGTCGTTACCAAGCTTAGTCCCTTGGCCTACACTGCCAATTCCCTGACCTACTGGATTGGCAGCGACCATCGGCAGCATGTTTTGCCATAAGCTTAGTCGTTCATTATAAGAGTGATCTTCTTGAACAGAAGATAATGTCTCTACCCGAGCAACTAGTCCTTCAGCGCCAGGCAATTTAGGCACAACCCAGAACAACGCAGCAGCCACAAAAACTAATTGGATCAAGGTTTTCCACTTTCCCTTAGATGGAGAGGTTCCAATATACATGAGCAGCATCACCAGAAGAATCAGCCATGCCGCGCGGACTAAGGTAGTCAGCAGGCAGATAACAACCAGCAGAACGCCGATCCAGCGCAATGTTCCCCGCCATTTTTTCTCCAGTATCATCGGAACTAAAGCAAATGCTAAGAATGTTGCAGCCGGGCCGGGCGAATTCAGCGTGGAGAACACTCGAATTTCCAATGGATAAGGATTTCCGATGGACATCATGTCCGCATGTTTCATCCAGAACACATCCCAAGGTGGCACCGTCAAATACTGAATAATCCCGTAAATGGCAACTAGGACAGCAATATTGGCAAAAGCGGTAAGCAATCGATCGATATCCTTCGGCTTGAACTTTGTAACGGCAAAGTACGGCAATAACAGCAGTGGCACAATATAATTCGCTAAGTCATAAACTGAGCCCATACCATTCTTAGCCAAGCCGATTAAAGCTCCATAACCCAGCGCAGCTGCGAACAGCAACATAATTCGCGTGGAGGCTTTTTGAATATTGTGAATCTCCTTCAATAGCGGAATAATCAAGGTTACACCAGTTAACAAGGGGGCTAAACTTAGCAATGATACAGAGTGATACACTCCTTCTGACCAGTCAGCAATGCGACGTAGCTCTGGAGCTACTGCCCAGATTAGCAAGGTATAAGCAACCAGCATTTTCGGTCTAAGTATGGCTAGCAAGAAAGCTGGGAATAGGATGGCTGAGAGAATGGCTCCCTCCAGACTGTTCGATGAACTCAGCATCGCACTGGAGAAGCCGATGATCAGCGGAAGAGAGACACCTATAGCCGCAGTTCCCCCGATTAACCCAGCTGTCTTGATAAACCTAAGTGATGGGGGCGTAAATACACTCATTCCAAGCCTCCTTCCTTCACCTTATCCCGCTTACGCAGTTCCTTAAGCAATAAAAGTAGAAATTGTGCATCATCCACAAGATATCTTTTCCAAAGCCTTCCCGGCTCCTGACTTAGACGCCAAAACCATTCAAGACCCGTTCTCTGCATGAAATCTGGCGCCCGCTTGACCGAGCCTGAGAGAAAATCAAAGGTTGCTCCCACGCCAATCGAGATCGGTGCTTGATAAGAAGTATAGTGACGATAAATCCACTTCTCCTGTTTAGGAGCTCCCACGCCGACAAATACGATATCTGGCTGACTTTCCGTAAGCATTTTTACAATTCGTTCATTCTCCTCCTCGTTATGCTCAAAACCATAAGATGGGGAGTAGCAGCCGACGACGTTGATTCCGGGAAAAGCCGCTTTAAGATTCATGGTTGCCCGCTCCGGTATGCCTTCAGCTGAGCCTAAGAAGAACAGCCGGTACTTCCTTTGCTCAAAAGCATTACCAAGACGACTGAAAAGATCAGCTCCGGATACTTTCTGCTTCAACGGTTTGCCTAGCATTTTGGATGCCCAGATGAGCGGCATGCCATCAGCAACGACAGCGCCTGCCTCGGAGTACACCATTTGAAATTCTTTGTCCTTCCGAAGCTTGATCACATGATCCACATTGCAGGTCAGGATGTAGGATTGTTTCCTTTCCTGTATAGTTTTATCAATGTAATCAAGCAAATCCATAAAATCATAGTTATCAAATTTGACATCGAACATATTCACTTGGTTCATCGTATCACTTCTTTTTGTGGGGAATCGGTTGGCTGTGAAGATCGGTACAGACAGTTTAGGTACCAACAAAACGGAATAATAGATTGGACCGTCGACAGCGTATTATCGGAAAATGAATAGATTAGGAATCCTGCTAAAAAAAGAAGATAATAGGGTTTAACCGGCGGCGCCAGAGCTCTATAAACCAGATAAAACACAGCCAATAGGGAGAGCAGCAGCAATATGGAGCCAATATACCCCCCATCGAAGTAAAAACGGATATACTCGTTATGCGGAACAACAAAACCTTTGTAGAGCGTTCCGTCATTCGCAACAGTAACTGAGCCGAGCCCTCTACCTGACCAGGGTGATCCCGCAGCCTTATTCAGAAAATACTCCCATGCCTCCGACCGTCCAGACAAATCAACAGCACTATCGGTCGATCTCTCAAAGGAACGCTTTTTAAGATTATCGAGCTGCCAGAATACCGCAACAATCATCAGGAACAACGAGCCCATTAACGGAATTAGTAACAGCGTTTTGCCCTTCAGGTATTGGCGTAGAATGTCATAGAAGTAATACAGAATCATTAGCACTAGGGCCAGCATAGGCCCCCTTGTTCCAGTTCCAATCAGAATGAAGAAATTCAGAACCAGCAGGATATAATAGTACCGTGCTTGCTTCGGATTCCGCTTTACCTCAATGAACGGGATCGCTACTCCCATAAAAGCCAGCATGGCTAAATGCGCCGGAATATTCGCCCCCTGAATCCGTACAGCGCCTGTAAACTCTACATTGAGAAAATTATGGATATGGGCAATCTGCAGAAGAAATCCTACAACTACACTTACTAAAGGCAATAAACAAATGATTTGAATTTGCCGCTTCGCGACTTCCTTTTTCCAGTTGATTAATAGAAATGCGAAGGGAATGGACAGACCGATAAAGGCTTTGATAGCAATCGACGATGTCATCTCTGGCAACCAGATTGAGGCTGTAAAGGTGATGATCAGCAGCATGACCATGGCCCAAAGTGGATGACTTAGTCGAAATCGCAAACCATTCACAAGCATGCAGGGAATAAGTAGCGCGATGATAGCCATTTTATAAAGGGACAAGATTTCCATTCCGAAAAGACTGCCATCAAATAAAAAGTTAATGGATATCGCCGTCGTGAACAGAACGAAATAACTGATCAGCTGAGGCCTAGATATCGAAATCCCTAATAAAATAATCAGAAGCACGACAGCTATCGCAATCGTCGGCTGGTAAATGACCGCCGTTCCGAAGAAAAGGGCCAAGATGAGATAGAGCATCCCGTATGGCAAAGCATTGAATTTGGAGCCCCACTCAAAATTTGTCATGTTATTCCCTCACCCCGCTGCGGAATGCCTCTCCCGATCCAGAATCATATGAAGAGTTCCGCGAATACTCTCCAGTCTACATTTATTCAGGAGCTTTCTACCTTTGCTTCTTGAAAGAACCATGTCAGCTAGAATGTAAACTAGCTTAGCGGCTGTCTTTCCTAGCAGGAGCAGCTTACCCTTCATTCCTTCGCTCTTTACTGCGTTGGAAATGCCCTGGCTATAATAACGTCTCATAATCCAATCCTCGGTTAAACGATTCTTAGGAACAAAGTGATCAACCGCCATCTGTGGATGATACAGAATGGAATGCCCTTCCCTCTGGATTTGTCCAAATAACCAGGACTCTTCACCAGAGAGGAGAGAATCTCCCTTTCTACCGAGATCTAGTGGAAACAGGCTGATGTCAAACACGAGCTTGCGCATCGCCATGTTAGCCCCGCAAGGATGAAGCTGAGCGGGATACTCCCTGATTCGATTACCTAGATCAACGATTGTATACGGAAGCTCGAAAGGTTTGATTAGCCACTCCGGACGTTTACTTTCGAAGATCGGAGCGATCTTCCCTCCCATGGCCATCACTTCCGGCCTACTCTCAAAGGTGCTGACAATCGTCGTAATCCATGACTGGCAAGGAATTGCGTCATCATCTAGGAAGGCAATGAGCGACGTTTTGGACGCTAGTATCCCTGTATTGCGAGCCGCAGACAATCCCTGCACTGGCTCCATCATATAGCGGATATTTAGAACCGCCCCATGCGCAGCTATGAACTTCTTAACGCAAGCTGCCGTATCATCTTTAGAGCAGTTATCTACAACAATAATTTCCGCCTGCTCCAAATCATCCAATGTTAATAGTGACTGTAGCGTTGTGATCAATAAATCTGATCGATTGTAAGTACAGATGATAATGGAAACCTTAGGAGCGACTCCGTAATCATTCATCGGCATTCACCTAATTTCCATGATATTAATAAGCATCTTTCGAACCGAGTAGCATCAGACCGGTTTTGACAATAATCTTCAGATCCAGTCGGGTACTTCGGATATGGATATAGGTTAGATCCAGCTGTACCATTTCGTCGAAGCCGACGCTGTTTCTGGCGTTCACTTGCCAGTATCCGGTACAGCCTGGTGTAACCGTAAGCCGTTGTTTATCATAT
This sequence comes from Paenibacillus sp. FSL R10-2734, assembly GCF_037963865.1. Lineage (NCBI taxonomy): Bacteria > Bacillati > Bacillota > Bacilli > Caryophanales > Paenibacillaceae > Paenibacillus > Paenibacillus sp. FSL R10-2734. The sequence continues at coordinate 6,831,605 of NZ_CP150170.1, forward strand.
TCTGTATATTGTGCCACCTCTTCTGGAAGCGGAGGACGTGGTCCAACTAGACTCATATGACCCAGCAGTACATTCCATAGCTGAGGTAGCTCATCAATACTCGTCTTGCGCAGGAATCTCCCAATCTGCGTGATCCGTGGATCGTTCTTGATCTTGAACATTGCACCGCTCACTTCGTTATAAGCGAGTAAGTGTTCCTTTAGCTCCTCAGCATTACTTACCATGGATCTGAACTTATACATTGGGAATTGTTTTTCATTCTTACCCACTCGATTTTGCCGAAAGAATACTTTGCCTTTCGGGTCCTCTAGCTTGATCAGGATCGCTACCAAAGCGAATAAGGGTAGTAATACGAGAAGACCAAGTGCGGAAAAAAAGATATCGATAATCCGTTTCATGACCAGATAAGACTCCGCTTCTTTCTTTCCTTCTTCGGCATGTAGCATGTAAAGTTTCGGCAGGACGGCCTCATAGTCTTCCGGCATTTTTTGCATGCTCATTTCTCTCCATTCCTCCTAAAATTATTCGAAATATCCACTTAACTGCTCAAGCTGGTTTGTCCTGCTTTACTAAGCCAGTCCCCCATGGCATCCAAGATTGGATAACGTAAATCATCGCTTTGCAATGCAAATTCTAGGGTTGTCAGAATATAACCAAGTCGCTCGCCGACATCATATCTCGTTCCGTCAAAGTTATAGGCATATACGCGTTCGCTTTGATTCAGCTTTTGAATAGCATCTGTCAGCTGAATTTCTCCACCAGCACCTTTTTCTTGCAGGTCCAGGTACTTGAAGATCTTTGGTGTAAATACATAGCGGCCCATGATGGCCAAGTTGGATGGAGCTGTACCGAGCGCTGGCTTCTCCACAAAATTATTAACGCGGTACAACTTCCCGTCCTGCATATCTGGTTCGATGATCCCGTAACGATTCGTAAATTCATCAGGAATCTGCTGAACACCTATAACCGAGTTTTGCGTTTCTTCATATTGCTCGATCAGCTGTTTCAGACAAGGCGTTTGCCCAACTACGATATCGTCACCTAACATGACGCCAAAAGGCTCATCACCAATAAATCGTCTTGCACACCATACCGCATGACCGAGACCCTTTGGTTCCTTTTGCCGGATATAATGGATCTCTACCTTGGAAGAACGCTGAACCTCTTTCAGGATTTCCAGCTTGCCATCTTCCAGGAGTCGAGACTCTAATTCAAACGCGTTATCAAAATGATCCTCAATCGCTCGTTTTCCTTTACCGGTAACAATGATGATGTCTTCAATCCCGGAAGCAATAGCTTCCTCGACAATGTATTGAATTGTAGGTTTATTGATGATCGGAAGCATTTCTTTAGGCATTGCTTTAGTCGCCGGAAGAAAGCGCGTTCCTAGTCCCGCTGCTGGTATAATTACTTTTTTCACTTTCTTCATCGCACTTTACCTCCTAAAAATCTTTGTATTGGAGTTCACTTTAGTGGTTCATATTCGGTTACCATTATTTCGCCTGATTCATAGCAATGCCGATAATCTGTGAACCAGCCTGCTCCATAAGCACCTTGACCTTACGAATGGATTCCCTTTTCGATTTCCCATATCTGGCTACGAGTATGACGCCATCCACTTGGGAGGCTAATATACGAGCGTCACTGTAATCCGCCGCTGGAGGTGAGTCGAGCAGGATTAGATCATGGCTTCCTTTCAGTTCATCCAGTAAAGCAATCATTTTATCGCTGCCGAGTAGATCCGGAGGGCTGATCCTGGATATACCCGCCGGGATGACCGAAAGGTTAGCTAACTTTCCATGCACAACAATTTGATCGACTTCCTCCATGCCGTTTAAATATGACGCGAGACCCTGACTGCCTTCCACTTCAAATACCGTATGGAGACCGGGATGTCTTAAGTTGCAGTCTATGACAGCTACCTTTCTCCCCTCCTGCACAAAAGAAACCGCGAGATTGGACAAAATCGTCGTCTTGCCCGCTCCCGCTTCAGCTGAGGTGAAGAGCAGTACTTTTCCTCCGTTGCCCTGCGTCAGTCCAAGCTGGCGAATATATGTGCGAAGCGATCGGAACGATTCTGAGATCGATGAGGATGGATTAATGTCCGTGATTAGACTCTTATTTAGCCGTAACATATGCACCCTCCTTCACTCTTGTTTTGCCATCTGTTGTCTTACCTAAATCGCGTTTACGAATGGTCGCGATCGTGGCAATTACCGGAAGACCAAGGTCAAGCTCTGCTTCCTTTTCAGACCTTAATGTACCGTTGAGTGTTTCCATCAGCAGAATAATTCCTAATGCAGCCATAAGCGATACTACAAAGCTGATGACGAGATTCATAGCGAACCCGCCGTTCGAGGGCTCTGGAACATCAGTCGGATCAGCCGGCGTGAGGAAGGTAACATTGTCTACCTTCATCAGTGATGGCAAATCTCGAATGAATGTCTGCGAAACCGCATTTACGATCCCGGCAGCCTTGGTGTAGCTTTCATCCTGAACACTAAGGTTGATCACCTGACTCTTCTCTGAAGATTTTATCTCGAGCTTCTGGCTCAATTCTTCTGATGTCAGTCCAAATTCCGGGTGATTTTCTATTACGCTTTTCATGATGGTGGGCGATTTAATAATTTCCTTGAAACTCTCAATTAGATTTAGGCTAAAGCTCAAATCGTTAAGCTTATTGCTCTCGGGTGTATTCACGATGTTGTTGACTAGCAGCTGTCCAGAAGCGGAATAGACGGGTACGACGAAATTTTTACTAACGTAGTACGTAGTAGCACAGGAGATCAAAACGAATACCATGATGAGCCAAAACCTTTTTTTAATCAGGTTAATGTAATCCAGAATCGTCTTTTCCACAGTAACCCTCCTTCCGCATTAATTACATTCTGAAATAATTCATGAAAGTTTCAGTTGTTGCTTTAATTCTATCAATCCACATCATTCGCCACATGGGTCATATCATTACTTTCCTGTTCACTTTGGAGTAAGGCGATTTACCTCTTTAGAGGGGGGCGAGGGTACACTTTAGTACCATATGGAGGTTGAACGCACAAAAAAACACCCACCTACGACTCGGTCCTTTTAAAGATCTGGAGTAAATCCATCACTTCAGCAGGGGTGGGGGGACGGATATGGATTCCAATCGCTGTTGAACTTCTTGTTTCTTTTATTATTTTTATCGGTTGAAACAAGAACTTCAAAGGCGACCGCTTCGCTTTTCCATTCCATATCCGTCCCCTTCTATTCTACTTGGGTGCTTTCTTCTACCTCAGGCCTGTCCTAACCGATCTTCGATCCGGTACGTATCCATGGATACCCTCGTAATACTCAGGATACAGCTCTCCTCATCGTTAGGTCCAAATGCTGCAAGGGTACAGCAATATCCACACTTATGGCTCGAAGGCTTCTTCTAGACTAAGAATTACTGCATATTTGTAGGAATTTGTTGCGTTTGCCATCCGACTAGCATTTAATAATGTACTTTCGCAGGTTTATTTACAGGTTACCGTCGGCACATTGTATTCGATTTTTCGTATACATTTGTCCGTACGCTCGGTCCGTCCATCCCTAAGAGGTGTGCATAATTAAAAACAAAGCTCCCCATGACCACCCGTTGAATATAGGGCCAGCCCTTGTATTCGTATCCCATTTCTCCACAGTCTCGAAATTTTATGCTTTCTATTAGTGCAAAAAAAAACACGGACAGGATGTCCGTGTTTATGTATAAACTCCATTTTATGTTGTGCTTTTACTCAAATGACATTTCATATTTGGTCAATCCGACAGCATTTGCATAAAGTGCCGCCTGCGTACGGTCTGCCACCTGTAATTTCGCTAAAATCTGGCTAACATGCTTCTTCACTGTGAATTCACTAATAAAAAGACGTGAGGCAATTTCTCTGTTGCAAGCGCCCTGTCCTAGTTCGATTAGGACTTCCTTCTCTTTCGGCGTCAATTCATCTGTCGGACTGCTTCCGCTCATTCGCATCTTATCTTCCATCAGACCAGGATCATAATACTTTCTCCCTTTGTGGACCAACTGGATAGCAAACAGTAACTCCTCCGGCAATGCCTCTTTCAGTACATACCCGTCTACCAGCACTTCCTCAGCTTTCAGAAAATCCTCTCTGCTTGCTGATGATGTCAATAGAATAAACTTACTGACAATACCACGAGCACGTGCTGTCTTGATAACATCGAGTCCTGATTCATCCGCCAGCTTAAGATCAATTAGTACGAGGTCCGGCTGCGTCTCCTCAATCACAAGAAGCGCTTCTTGGCCATTCGTCGCCTCTCCAGCAAACTTTACATTCGGTTGCATCGAAATGACAGATGCCAGCCCTCTTCTAACTAGAGGATGATCATCTACAATGACGATTTTCATAGAAACGACCTCCCGCTCTAAAGTTTATGCATTCTTTAATTCAGCTACACCCACAGGAATGGAGATCAAAATTCTCGTTCCCATACTTTCATTACTGGACAGCTGGAAGTCGCCACCTAGCGACTGCGTCAAATATTGCATATTCTTCATGCCAAGCCCACTTGCACTATCTTCGGATTCGATCCATAACAGATCTGTATCAAATCCGACACCATCGTCATAAATCAATAATCGGATCCAATTCGGCTTCAGAGATAACTCCACATCTACTCGGCTAGCAGCGCCATGCCTGATGGCATTCCCAGTGGCTTCGGAAATAATCCGAAAAAGTGCCTTGTGGTAAGGATAAGGGAGACTAAAGTCATCGCCCGTTATTTTCAGTTCAATATCGACATCATTTAGTCTGGACAAGCTCTGCAAATGCGATCTTACCATACCAAGCCATGTAGGTCCGCCACTCTTCTTGGAGCTAAGGCTGTAGATCGTAATCCGCAGTTCTTTGGCAACCTTTGTAGCAGAATCATGGATAAGCTCGATTTGCTCCTCCAGCTCGGACTCCGTCATTTTCTTCCATGTTTCCTTGAGCGAATGGGTAGCATACACGATACCAAAAAGACTCTGTGATACACTGTCATGCATTTCATCCGCAATCCGGTTCTGCTCATTCGTGACGATTAGCCGGTTCTCAATTACACCGAGTTCATGACGTTCAAGAATATTTGCGCTAAGCTCAGATAGGAATATCAATTGTTGGGTATACCATCTCCGGCCTTCCAGCCCCTCTGTAGACTCCAGCTTTAGTCCAATTACCCCAACAAAGCGGGTGCTCATCCGTACAGGCATCAGCAGGAAATCTCCTAATCCCGGAAGATTTCTAAAAATAGGCTCTCGCTGCAATCTCCATTCATGCTCATGTTTTCCCAGTTCTGAGAATAGGAACTGTTCCTCTTCCTGCTGCCAGCCAGTCTGCCTGCTCTGCGGAGCTGGTTCTCCGCTCTTCTTGGCGAACCAAAACAAAGCCTTATCTAGCTTCGTTAGCTTAACAACATAATCGGTGATCACTTGACCGATATTCATGAAATCATGTTGGCTTGAGGTTTCCACGATATGGTACAGAGATTTGATATGCTCCATCGTCTCTTTCATGCGAGCATTCGATTCTTCGCGTTGCCGCTTCATCCGATTAACGATCTGCATTATTATAACCGTAAGTACCAGTGTTAGAAACAGATTCCCATTTATAAATACAATTTCAAGAAAATTTTTGTTCGCTGAATTGATAAAAAAATAACAGAGCACCGCAAAAATACTGATGTAACTTAAGAGCAGCGACCATCCAAAATAAATGGACAATGAGCCTGCAGCAATCAATACAGGATTAAGCACATAGAGCTTAAAAGAGCTTTCGTACCCGCCAGTAAATAAAGTTAGTACAATAATCCCCACTATCTCAATACTAACAGCCAAGACGAGCGCCCGTGGCCTGCTTTGTAGCTTCCGATAACAAAATGAGAACGTTTGTGCAAATAGAAATAGTGTAGCAATAACAAGGAATTTGTATATGACGGAAGGCCCCATTTTATCTAGAAGATACATGAGTGATGTGAGGGACAAAGAAAAATATCTGTAAAACACGATCAGTTTGTCTTCAGCAGTTGGCTTGATTTTTATCCCACCACCCTATTCTCCAGTTTTTTTGGAAAATGTGAGATTGTACTGTGCTTGTTAAAAGCATCATACATGAGAAAAATCACAATAACAAGTTGACATTCTCCATGTTTGCGCTTCCATTTGAAAAATAGTTACAAAAAATTTATTATTTTTTTAGAAGGTTTTATTCCTGAAAATTGTCATTTTATCCACTGTAGTTAATAAGAACTAGCGTTTATATGTAATATTAATCCATAATTTTCAACATACCTTATAAAACGACAACAATTATACAATTAAAACAATTCTCATCGGGACTCTAGTAGAATAATGTCGATTTATATGTTACTTCGACAAAGCTGTGGCGCAATCCCCATATATTTTTTAAACAAACGAGAAAAATAGAATGGATCATTATAATGTAGCATGCCAGATATTTCTTTAACCTGTAAGGAGGTGTTAAGAAGTAGCTTTTTGGCCTCTGCCATTTTAAGACGGTGAATATATTCATGAAGCGGATACCCGCTACTACGACGAACAAGACGACGAAGTGTAGACATCGAAATATGATGTTTAGCCGCAATTTGCTCTAGGTCCATTTCACCATAAATGCATAAATTCAGGTTCTCCCGAATCTGACGCATATAATCTGCCTGAGCATTCCAACTTTTTTCTTCTATTATAAATGAACACTCCAGTAGCATTCTTTCAACGAGTAATGCTGCCCGATCCGCATCTGCAGGTTCTCCGCTCTCCATCCGTTTCAGCACTTCTTCAAATAAGGTCGAAAGACCCATGATCGAATTCGCTTGAAACACAGTTCCACCTACGATTAAACCCGATTCCAGCCATTCAGATACACGTGTCCCATTATAGTTAATATAATACTCATCCCAGCTCCCTCCGGGTGGAGGTCCGAAATTGTAACTGTAACCTGGGCGAAAAAAGAATAAGCTTCCTTCACGCACCTGCTGTTCCTTCCCCGAAGTCTCCATATAGGTGCCACCGCCTGATACTATGTAAACAATTGCCCAGTGTTCAAAGACTACACCCGAACGGAATAACGTTCTTCCTGGCAAATGACCAGCTTGTCCTACTCTTATATTTTTGAGCTTCAGCTTGGAGGATTCAATCTTCGGATCAATAATTCGTATTGGATATGGACTGATCATATAATCCATGTGCTTGGACATTATAGATATTCCTCCCCTTGTTTAGTAGTGATATGGTTATTGTGAAGATGATCATATTCTACATGAATAAGAGGTGTCCACGCTATGCTTAATCATTCTACACTACTGCTTCTACCTAATCCGCGTGAAATCACATTATCACAAGGCTCATTCCGTTTCCCAACAAGCGGAAGCATCGTGCTTCCTAGTACGGGAGAACAATGTGCAATGCCTGCTGCACAAAAGCTGCAAGCTGTGATTAAACAAGCATTAAATCTTCATCTGACTTTATCCATTGGCACACGTCCAACGGTTGTATCCGCTTGTATCTTTAGCTATGTGCCATTATTATCTGAGCAGGCATACGAGATTGTTGTTGATCAGAGTGGTATCGTTGTCTCCTATAGCTCACCTGTCGGAGCCTTCTACGCAGTAGCGACCCTGAAACAAATCATAGAACAAAGCGGCAAATCTATTCCTAATCTGCATATTCGCGATGAGCCTGATTTTGGAGCCAGAGGTATAACTATAGATATCAGCCGCAATAAAATTCCGAAGCAAGAAACCTTATACCGAATCATTGACCTTATGGCCGATCTGAAGATGAACCAGGTTCAGCTATATATAGAAGGTGCCCCGTTCGCGTATGAATCTTTCCCTCAAGTGTGGGAGCTTGAGACTCCGATCACTGGAGAGGAAATCTTGCTTCTAGATGCCTACTGCAAGGCGCGGTATATTGAGCTTGTTCCTAACCAGAATAGCTTTGGACATATGGAAGGCTGGCTTTCCCGTCCTGAATTCAACGCCTTGGCCGAAATTCCAGAGGGCTTTATGCTTCCGAAGGAATTGTATATGGGAGATGTATATCCAGAAGGACTATTCATGCATCCAGGTACTTTTGATACCGAAGATCCTGCCGTGCTCCCTCTATTAGAAAAAATGTTCGACGATCTGCTACCTTACTTTACCTCTAATCAGTTTAATGTAGGCTGTGATGAGACGTATGAGCTTGGTCTTGGTAAAAGTAAAGCGCTAGCTGAATCACAAGGCAAAGGTCAGATCTATTTATCTTTCCTTCAGAAGATTTATGAGCTCGTTTCGAAACGCGGCAAAACGATGCAATTCTGGGGCGATATTATTATCCAACATCCCGAACTAATCCCTCACCTGCCTAAAGATATTATTGCTATGGAATGGGGTTACAGTGCGGGACATCCTTTCGAGTCGGATACCCTCAAATTCCGTGAAGCAGGTATTCCTTTCTATGTCTGTCCAGGCACCAGCTCATGGAACTCCATTACAGGGCGTAGCGACAATATGTTTGCCAATCTGCGTAGCGCAGCTATTCATGGCAAGAATAATGGCGCCATTGGCTATCTCATTACAGATTGGGGTGATCACGGACACTGGCAGCATCTCCCAATCAGCTATACTGGATATGTATACGGTGCTGCAATTTCCTGGAATGTAGATAACAATCTAACCGTGGACACTTCAAAGTATTTGAATACATTCGTTTTCGCGGATCGCTCTGAGGGTATTGGCCAATTGCTCCTTGATCTCGGCAATTACTATCAGCTTGAATCCGAGATTATTCGTTCAAATGATACGGAAATGTCCCTGCTTCTTCGCACCAATCTCGACAATTTGTTAATTGTAGAAAAACTTACCGAAGAGCATTTCAACAATCTCGAAGAGTACATGCTCTCTATCGAGGCACGTCTCTCAGGACTTGATCTTCAATGTGATGATGCTGATCTTGTTCTAAAGGAGCTGGGTAACGGAATCCATTTTGTGAAGCACGCTGTGCAGCTTGGCAGAATTAAACTGCAGCTGGCATCCGCGCCAGATTCGATGAACCCTAATCTAATTACGGAGCAAATCAATGATTTGAATGTTCTTCTTCATCAATATCGTCTATTGTGGACCGAGCGCAACCGACTCGGCGGCTTAGATCAAAGTATTTGGAGACTTCTTCGTCTAAAAGGCCAATACGAAGCATTGAAATCGAAGTAATTTCCTCATCCTAGCTGAATTGGCGAGTCGAACGTTGAATTAGCGTTTCCGGCTCGCTAAGCGCAGCTCTTCATATTGATTCTCAAGCATCTCCCGCTCCCGTTTTTCATGCTTTTCTCTGCCAATTGCCTCTTTTAAGCTTTCCTCATCCTCATAGATTTGCCACAGATCAGAGAACAAATAATCTTTGATTTCTACTATTTTTCCATTCAATATCCCATTTGTCCAAATCAGTCCTGCAGAGGTACGCATCACAATTCGGCCGTCTGGTGTCTCCGCCTTTTGCCCCATTCGAATAGCCATAAGCATTTGACCAAATGTATAGCACTCCATACGTCTTAAAACCTCCTAAATTTTAGTTGTAATGGAATAAAGAGAAGGATATAATCAGGGCGAAAGAACCATTTTTTTGCAATTTTATTGTAGGAGGGATGCAATGGATTGGCTAAATGATTACGAAGAAGAACTCCGACTAGTATTCCAAGAGAGCAGAAAGATCATCTCCGAGTTTCCAGAGCCTCTAAATTCACAAGGCTTGTCCTATCTTGAACATTTTAACGTATTCAATGCGGAAAGCCACAAAAATTACATATGTTATCTATTACCCTTTTGGCTTCAGAAAGGCTGTGGACTCTCCGCAGAAATAACCCGTCAAATGTCGATGGGCAATGTCTTCTTCATGCTATATTTCTTCATACAGGATGACCTGATGGATAGCAAAGAATCCTCTGCATACGAAAGACTACCTTTGGCGAACCTACTCTATGTTGAATTTTTAAATATATACAGGCTTTTGTTTCCGAATGACTCCTCTTTCTGGACTTCCTTTAATCGTTATATTACTCAATGGGCAGACAGTGTTAGTAATGAAACCACTAGCGACTATTTTCTTAACGATCGGGTCAAAATCTCTTATAAAGCCAGTCCACTCAAACTATCAAGCACCGCTGCCCTTCTATTAACTGGTAAGGATTCTCTTGTGCCGCAATCTGAGGAAATGATCGACGCTGTCCTCCTTACACTACAAATGCTTGACGACTATGAAGACTGGAAAGAAGATTTAGCAGAAGGCAGTTATAATTGTTTACTCTCACTCACACGAAGCTATCTATTAAATGATAGAGAAGCCATACTCACTTCGAAAGAAGTCGAATTCTTCCTGTTCACAGCGAACGGACTACATACCTATGCCGAATTAGCGCAGGATACGCATCACAAAGTGATGGCTTCCAGCATAGATGTACCTCATCTCATTACGTTCCACTCCATGCTGGTGACTAACTTACAACAGATCTCCGATTCCATCGATTCAGAGAAGGAGCTTTTACAAGGCGGAGGCTTATTTTATTATTTGTCAAAAAATATACAATAATTCTATTATTTTGTAGAAAAAAGAATAGTATTAGCACAATTGCTATGTTATATTATTTAAGGTAAATATATACATTTCGAAAGGGTGATTATTATGTCAGAAGCAGTTCTTAGAAATCAAGTCATTCAAAAGGCATGGGAAGATCCAAGTTTTAAGCAAAGACTACTCGCAGATCCAAAAGCAGCTCTCCAAGAAGCGCTGGGCGTAATCATTCCCGACAGCGTTACCTTGAAAGCCGTTGAAGAAGGTTCAAATGAATTCTATCTTGTAATCCCACCAAGTCCATCATCAGATGTATTGAAAGCAACCGCAGCACCACGCGGTTCTTGGTAAGACAGCAAGATTAACCTCATAGGGAGTAGGAATCATCCGGAGCTTCTGCCAATGGCAGTATGGTAATGGATTCGGTTCCTACTCCTTTTTTGCTTGTAAATCTCACTTCACCTTGCATGGACTCAATGATGCGGAAGGTGACCATTAAGCCTAATCCTGTTCCTTTATTTTTCTTGGTGAAATACGGTTCCCCTAATCGATGCAGAACATCTGCGTCCATACCTTCCCCGTTATCTTTGATGTGAATAATCACTTTATCATCTTCACCATATACCGACATATAAATGAAGCCTTCCTCATTGAACGACTCAATGCTGTTCTTGATAATATTGATGAACGCCTGCTTAAACTTCGAGGAATTTCCTTTCACCCATAATTGGCCGGATACATCCAGAATCATTTTTCCTCCATTTATGTGACAGAGGGGCTGCATAATACTCTCAATATGCTTGAATTCATCATATAAATTCAGACTAGATACCGTCTCAAATTCCGGTTTAGCAAACGTCAAGAAATCGGTAATAATATTAGATGCGCGATCTAGTTCGCTAAGGGCCATTGACATGTAAATTTGCTCTTCACTGACGGATTTCTCACTAAGCAGCTGAAGGAAGCCTCGAGTTACCTGTAGGGGGTTCCGTACTTCATGGGCTACGGATGCAGCAAGCTCGCTAATGATCTCCATTTTTTCCGAACGCTCCAATTCATTGTTGAAACGCTCTAATTCTCTAGAATAATTAAGAACCTGTTGATGGCTATAGGCCAATCTTCGCTCCAGAATTACGATCAAAGAAATAATGAAAGCAACTAGACCCCACTTCCACAAGAATAAATCATAGTTTCCTTTGTGAATGTAATACCATAATAGCTCTGCAACTACAGTAAACGCAGCGACTCCAAATCCAATGGCAAAAACAATAGCATCTTTATTTCCTTTGAGAGAGAACATAATCACACATGCGATTAACAAGATGAATTGGAGGATGAAGACGACCCCTATAATGGTGGTAGAAACGAAATAATAGAACTCAATATAGCGATTATTCGATAGGAGATTGATAAAAAGACATAACAAACAAAAGGAGGAGTAAAGCACTTGAAATTGACGAAACTTTCGAATGATGCCGAACTTACCACTGCCGAATAATTTTTCAAACAAAAAAGTGAGCGCTGGTAAAAGTGAGAAAAGAGCTAAGTCCAAGCATACAATACTGATCGGCCCTAATTTATTGTAAAAGGTATAAATGAAGGGGGAGTAGGTTATAGAGAGGATTCCGGTAGACGCTATAACCACTGCTAGTGAAGCGACACTGGAGAAATAATCTTTGTTAATGTAAAGAGCACTTATAAATAGAACGATAGCCACCAGAAAAAAAGCGCAGCCCAAAATCACATCGCTTAGTCCATTCCCAATATAATCATTGATTAGTTGACTGTGTTCACCGATCACTACACTGTCTTTAATTCCGATTCTGTCTTGCATTGTTGCTGTCCAGATATATAATGTTTTCCCGTTATCTTCTTTACTCAAAGGCAATAGCAAAGAATAGTTATCCTTAATATATTTACGATCCTCCTCAAAGATCAAACGATCTTCCACATATACCTTCACATGAAGAGCATATAAAGTATCGATATAAACCGAAGGAGACACATATTTAAAATTGGGTAAGGAAATTCGGGTCCAAGCTGCGGATACATCTGAAGGTAATTCTGGAAGTCCATTCATTGAATCTACGTTTATCCAGCTTTGCTGGCCTTCACTCCACGGAATCTCTTTATTTCCTGTTTCAGCCCCCCATTTCATTTGCCACTTTGTAATTTCTTGAGATGGGGTTTGGTTCGCCGCCGATACAATAATAGAGCCATAGCCGATCAGGAGGAGAGAAAGAGTTATTGCTATGTGGAGTGTTCTAACCATCAAACGCATATAGGCACCTCAGAAGGAAATTTCAGAAACAATATTCTGTGTGTATTACTTCGCTCAATACACTCCCCTTTCCTTCTAAAAAACGGAATAATCATAAAGTTCTCCTAATTTTTTCAAACTTTTGGTAATTTGACAATAAACTCTGTTCCTTCTCCCTTCTCACTCTGAAACTCAGTTGTTCCTTCCATCGCTTCAATAATTCGAAAGGTTACCATAAGTCCAAGCCCGGTTCCCTTTATTTTGTTGGAGTAATAAGGTTCACCCAATCGGGCCAGTTCACTACCATCCATTCCTTCACCATTATCACGTACACTAATCATGATATGGGCTTGGGATTGCCAGGCTGTAACTCTAATAAGTCCATTTTCCTGTAAAGCTTCGATGCTATTTTTTATAATATTAATAAAGGCCTGTTTGAATTTGGCAGATGATCCAATCACGCAAAGTCCTGACTGCAGGTTGAGTTCAATGACTCCCCCCTGTAAATTCGCCAGCGGAGAGAGAATACCAGACACATGACGTAACTCTTCGGATACATCAAGTCTCTCAATGGTTTCTAGCCCCGGCTTAGCAAATGTAAGGAAGTCTGAGATAATAACCGTAGCTCTATCCAGTTCTGCAATTGCCATCTTCATATATTCTCTATCCTTATGATCTGACCGTTCTCCTAAGATCTGAAGGAAACCACGGGTTACCTGTAATGGGTTCCGTACCTCATGCGCCACAGAAGCCGCTAATTCACTAATAATCTCCATCTTCTCGGAGCGCTGCAATTCATTATTAAACGTCTCAAGCTTCCGAGAATATTCAACTAGCTGTTCATGATTTCTCGTAAACCTTCTCCCCAGAATGACGATTAAGGATAATACGAATACCATCATCCCCCACTTCCACCAATATAATCGATAGGATTCTCCGGATATGTAGTACATGACCAATTCGCCAAGTGATATGAACGCAAATGTCGAGAACCCTGTAGTAAAAACAACAGCATCCGCATTTCCGCGATAGGTATGAATAAAGGCTAAGCTTACCAATAATATAAATTGCACAATCATAATGATGCCTAGAACGTTAGTGGTCATGAATCTATAAAAGTCTTCCAGCTGATACGACAGAAGAATATTAATAACCATTAGTGAAAGACAGAATATAGAATAAACCATCTGAAACTTACGAAACCGGTTGACGATTTGTTTTTTTCCTGGACCGAATATTTTCTCAAAATAAAACGTTAAGGATGGCAATAAGGTATACAAAGCTAAATCAAAGAAAATAAGCACGGTTTTTCCATAATTTCCGAGGATGATCGACAAGAACGAAGAATACGTAACCACTATGATTCCAATGGATAAAAGAATTAATACTAGTAAAAATCCGTCCGTAAAAAAACCTTTTTTCAAGAATAATGAGCAGATCAACAGCACAATAGCTATAAAGATAAGCGTCATCCCAATGATGATATCGATTAAGCCCTGTTTCGCATAAATGGGCAACAGCTCACTGTAGCGATCTACTCTTATTTCGCCTTCGATCCCTAGGTCCTTGCTTCCTCCCTGAGTCCATATGTATAGTTGTTGCCCTCCATCTTCTTTAGATAGAGGAATAAGAATTTTGCTGCCATTGAAATTGTATTTATTCTCTGAATCGTATACTAATGCGTTATTCAGATAAGCCTTGATGTTATTCCCATATATTTCATCAATGAATAATGCTGATTTCTCACTAATTTGCGGCAAAGAAAACCGGAGCCACGCTGCGGATGTTCCTCTTGGAGTCTCTGGTTTGTTATCACGAGGCGTTACGCGAATCCATTCATCTTCTGAAGCTGCTACAGCCTCTTCGACAGTCTCTGCTTCTGCACTTCCAAATCTAATCTCCCAACTTGGCAGCGCAGAGTCTGATGATCCAGCACTCACTAACGCCGCACCGTAAGGCACTATTGCAGTCAGCAATAGAAATAATAGCAAAGTAGCCGCTATCTTTGGTATGGGCAACTTCATCGTAGCACCTCAGTAATTCATTAGTTGTTTAATCGATCATATATGATTCTTAATTTCGACAACCTTCGCACTATTCCTGCCTATTCTTGTAAATCTTCTCGAAAAAAGACGTTATTTATCAGCTTTTACTTCCTGATTATTTTTAAGACGATTCGAACATAGGGTTTCGGGTAAAGATACATATGAGAAGTTCAAATCTTATCCTACTGAGGGAGTGAACGGCTATGGAAGATAGACCTAATAAAACTGAAGCCGACTTTGCATATGAGCGTTATATACAAGCCGATATTGATGTAGAGGATATTGTCAACGAAGACGCAGACCCTGTGTTAGTTGGTGATAAATATTTGGCGGCGGATATTGGTTTAAACCTACCTGAGGAAACCCTCGAAAGAAATGACCTCCTGGAGTCCGATGCATTTCAGGCTGCTGAAACGGCAGGACTAACTAGCAGCGATATGGATTACGTGGATTACGCTGAAGACGAGGAGCTACTAGAGATGGAAGAAGAGGAGCAGCCACTGGAAGACATTCCAGACGCGGATGAGGTGTATCCAGGATCCATAATCGATCCTGCTTCCCCACCAGTGGATGGTATGCCTGGAACGGACGTCTTAAACGGATCACAGGGAGATTAGGCAGTTATACAATGTATAAAGCCGCCGGGCTTAGTAACCGGCGGCTTTATGTGTTTTTCAGAACAGTACTACCAGCTATTCCGCTGGACGAGCTGCTGCGATTTGAGCATCCAGCTTCCGAGTCTTAACCAATACGGCTGCTACTAGCAGCATCACCCCATTGATCACAAAAACCCAGCGTATCTGGATAAACGCCCCAAGTAAGCCCCCTATAATAGGTCCAGCCATTGTCGCGAGTTGAGAAGCCGCTTGGTTGAGACCAAAAGCACGGCCACGAAATCCCGGTTCAATCACTTGTACAATCATTGCATTTACAGACGGAAGTACACCTGCATAGAACAAGCCGTAGGCAAAGCGAAGAATGGCGAACTCCACATATCCCGTAACAAAGAACTGCAGAATATTACCGATCCCTCCACCGATCAAACCAATGAACAAAATCATCCCGAAGCCCTTTCGGGTTCCGATTCTCCCCCACTGCGGAGCCATCAGCACAGTTGCAATACCCACAGCGGAGAATACAATTCCGGAGCTTAGCGAGGCGCTGCTTTTGGCGACTCCCATGTCCAGCAGATGTATCGGAATAAGCGGCTCCAGAATCATAACAGAAAAGGTACTAATCCCCGCCAGCGATAGCAAAGTCATAAACGCGCGATTACTTCTCGCTACCTTGATATCATCGCTTACATGGGACCTCGGAGCAGATCGGTCAAAGTTCTCCTCTTTAGCAAAAAAAGTAGCGATAAGCGCCGAAACGAGCACAATCCCTGCTGAGAATAGAAAAGCGACCCGATTGCTTGTGTAATAACTTACTACGCCGCCGATTAACGGACCAATGATACTTCCCGTTGCTCCAGCTGTAGACATAATGCTCAGCGCATAACCGGTCTTATTCTCAGGTGTGTTCGTGGCAACCATGGCAATCGCTGCGGGAACAAATCCAGCAAGCAAGCCTTGCAGCACGCGCACGATCAGAAAGACATAAGGATCATGTACAAAGTAATTAATTAGATATAAGGCTGCCAAACTAAAGCCAGAGCGAATAAGCATCGGCTTCCGACCG
This sequence comes from Paenibacillus sp. FSL R10-2734, assembly GCF_037963865.1. Taxonomy (NCBI): domain Bacteria; kingdom Bacillati; phylum Bacillota; class Bacilli; order Caryophanales; family Paenibacillaceae; genus Paenibacillus; species Paenibacillus sp. FSL R10-2734. Next base: position 6,848,169 of record NZ_CP150170.1, read on the forward strand.
TATTTGTCGGCGAGTGAACCCCAATAGGGAGAGATTAAGGCGCTGGCTAAAAAGGTTATACCGAAACTAACCCCTGACCAAATTTCCAAATGATTCGTAACCCCAAGTTCGTCACTCAAAAAAATGGAAAGAAACGGAATTGAGATCGAATACGCCGTACTGCAAAAAAAGACCCCTATCCAAAGTACGATCAAGTTCCGTTTCCATGAAAAGAGCATATGTACACATCCTTTCTTGATGTTCTCTCGGAAACATTCCTACTATTGTAAACCTCTTTTGAAAATGTGCCAATCCCACACGTCACAACTGACCTTTGCATGTAATGGGACAAAGAGGTTATTATGAGAAGTACCTAAGAGATTATTCAAGAAAAAGGAGAGATTGATTAGTGAAGTCTACACGAGCAAGATCTGCTATCCTAATGGTCATGTTATGTTTGGTGATGGTTATTGCAGCTGGTTGCGGTAATAAACCTGCCAATAACAATACCAGCGATACTAATGGAAGCAGCAGTGGAGCAGCGGGAAATAACGCAAGCAATAAGACAAATCCTGGGGAAAGCGTTGCCCCTAGCGAAGGACTTCCTTCAGCTACAGCAAGCCATCCCGTAGTGACCATTGAGATGGATAACGGTGGCATCATCAAAGCCGAGCTTTATCCCGAAGTTGCCCCTAATACTGTGAACAATTTCATCTCACTGATTCAAAAAGGATTTTATGACGGGACCATATTCCATAGAGTTATCCCTGATTTCATGATTCAAGGTGGTGACCCTGATGGTACAGGTATGGGTGGCCCAGGATATAGTATCGCTGGAGAATTCTCCGGAAACGGGTTCACCAATAACCTGCTGCATACGGAAGGTGTTCTGTCCATGGCAAGATCGCAGGCTCCAGATTCTGCTGGTTCCCAGTTCTTTATCATGGATGCAGCATATCCTAGTCTAGATGGAAGCTATGCCGCTTTTGGTAAAGTTACCGAGGGCATGGAAGTGGTTAAATCTATTGTTGGCTTGAAAACAGACAGTTCAGATCGTCCGGAAGAGCCACCAGTGATGAAAAAAGTAACCGTCGACACACTGGGCGTCACTTACCCAGAGCCGCAAAAGGTACAATAATAATAAAAACTCGGCAGCCCCAATCCGGAAAGTGATCCGGAGGGACTGCCGAGTTTTTTTATTAAAGCTATCTGTTCCTCCACAAGCTGAAATCTCTTGCGCAGAATAGAGAGGAATTATCAAAATGCCTTACAGCTTAGCAATTGTCTCTGTAAGAACCGGTACGATTTGCGATTTGCGGGATACCACACCTCTGAGAAGTGCTTTATTGTCATCAAGCTTCACATTGTACGCCTGTTCTACTGCACCTGCAATACGGCCCAGAGCCAGACCTACAGAATCGTTATTGAGGATATCTGTAACTACGAACAGGAACAGATCCAATTCTTTTTCAACAATAATGGAAGTAAGTGCTGTTTCAAGTTCAGCTTGTTTGGAGAGAACATCATTAACATCCACTGCGTTTACTTGGGCGATTTCCACTTTGTATGCACCCATTTTGAATTCCTTAGCATCCAAGGAGATCAGTTGAGCGATACTCTTGTCGCTAAGATCAGCGCCAGCTTTCAGCATGTCGAGACCGTAGATTTCTGCATCTACACCAGCAATTTCAGCAAGCTCGCGTGCTGCAGCTACATCTTCTGCTGTACATGTTGGTGATTTAAACAGCAAGGAATCGGAAATGATCGCAGACAGCATCAATCCGGCGATTTCTTTAGGGATAGCAACTCCGTTTTCTTTATACAACTTGTTAAGAATAGTAGCTGTACAACCAACTGGCTCAGCACGATAGTACAACGGATGAGCAGTCTCAAAGTTAGCAATCCGGTGATGGTCGATAACTTCAACCACACGCACTTGATCAATGTCATTCGCACTTTGTTGGCGTTCGTTATGGTCAACAAGAATAACCTGAGTTGCTTCACCAGCTAGGTTCTCTACCAGACGAGGAGCTGCTACTCCGAAATGATCAAGCGCAAATTGCGTTTCACCACTAACGTCACCCAGACGAACGGCTTCAGCATCCCAGCCTAATTCCTTTTTGAGTGCAGCATAAGCAATTGCAGAACAAATGGTATCCGTATCCGGATTTTTGTGTCCAAAAACCAAAGTTTTTTCCATTTCCAATCTCCTTACTATGTTTTAGTGAGATTAATATACCATACATTGATAGCGGCTTCCAGATTATGCAGTTTGAAAAATGATTTATCGTAAATCAATTAGCTTCTATAAGGCTGTTCCCGTCTCGTTTTTGGAAGTGGCACCGGCTTATTTTCACCATGCAGCGGTTCATTATCAGAGAAAAGATCCGGATTCTCTTTCAGCATCTGACTTAGAATTCTCGTAGTCTCCACCGTCCCGCACACCCTAACCAGCGCATCTCCAAAATTCCCCTTACGCATAGCACCGCCTTCTTCAAGCTCACGCTCCACCTTCCAGAAATGCTCCGACCATGAGAGGCCGCAGTGTCTGCGAGAAGGCACCATGATTTCATCTCCATCTGGTGTCACCGTATATAGCTCCTCATGGCTATCCGTCATTCTGCCTGGAATATCGACCCACTCTTCAATACCATGAATGAACGTATTTCGCCGGAGATCGACACCCAGCAGTACAATTTCCGCCTTCCGATCAAGCAGCTTACCCCATACTGAACCACGTGCGCACGGCGTATCCCAGCGTTCATCCCCAGAAGTAAACTCCTCAGCGTCTGCGCCTAAAGCCGCTACAGAATGCGTCGGATGCCAAGAGCGAATAACCCCTGAACGTTTACGGAACAGCTCCGGTAATATACCGACACAAGATGGGGAATCTTTAACAGAGAACCGTGGATTGTCCGCATTAATAAAAGCCCATGTATGAGTTGGCAATACGAGCAGCCCGTCCTTCATATATTCACTCAGTACATCCAGCACTGTGTTCGCGCCCCCATCTACTTCCCCAATGCTTTTTAATGAGGAGTGCACTAGAATGGTCCCTCGTGGATCAAGCTTCAGTTCCTGCAATTGTTTCATCAAGCTAGTCGTTGTATGCATCATATGCTCTCCTTATGAATGGATTAGATTAAATGAGTCATAAATCTCTACTTGCAAAAACCACACTTTACTATTAAAATTATAGTAACTCAATAATACTCACTTAATTTCTATCGATAACAATATAACTTGCTCATAATAAACATTTACACGGAGGTAATTACCATGAGTTTAACATTAAAAGGACTTCACCACGTATCAGCTATTACAGGCATAGCACAGGAAAACTTCAAGTTCTATACAGAAGTACTTGGACTGCGTCTCATTAAAAAGACAGTAAACCAGGATGATATTTCAGTGTATCATTTATTCTATGGAGATGAGAAGGGCAATCCCGGTACCGAGTTAACATTCTTCGAACTTCCGTTGACGGGCCGTAACCGTGAAGGTAATAACAGTATCTCAGCTCTTTCGCTTCGAGTGCCAAACGATGCCGCACTTACCTACTGGGAGCAGCGCTTCACCGAACTTAACGTGGAACATGGGACGATTCAAACACTAGGGGACCGCCAGACCTTGTCCTTCCGCGATCATGAAGGTCAACGTTTCTATCTCGTATCCGACGAGAACGATAATGGTGTTGCTGGCGGCATTCCTTGGGCGAAAAGCCCGGTACCTGCTGAGTATGGGATTGTTGGCTTAGGTCCCGCACACCTTACAGTTGAAAGTGCAGAGCATACGGCGGTTGTGCTGGAGCAATTGCTTGGCTTCCGCCGCAAAGGCACATATCCTTCAACAGTAGCAGGCCAGCCGGATGTAATTGTATTCGAAACCGGAGAAGGCGGATCTGGCACAGAGGTTCACTTGGAGGAACGCAATGATCTAACGCAGGAGCATTTGGGACGAGGCGGTGTGCATCACGTCGCATTCCGCGTGGATAACGAGGAGGAGTTGAAGCAATGGGTCGAGCATATACGCACAGCTCAGCTTCCTAACTCCGGATTCGTGGATCGTTTCTACTTCCGCTCACTTTATTTCCGCGAGCCTAACGGTATTCTTTTTGAACTGGCTACTGATGGACCCGGATTCGCTACCGATGAACCCCTAGAAAGCCTAGGCGAATCCCTTGCACTACCGCCATTTCTGGAATCGAAGCGCGAGCAAATCGAAGCTTATCTTAAGCCGCTAGATACTCGGCAGTAAGATTCTACAGCTCACTTAATAAAAGGTGTGAGTCGCTTATGCGCTCACACCTTATTTTTATTAAAGATTAGCTGTCTTCCCTACAATGTCTAATAGCTCCGATAGGCTTCGAATTTCATACTTCGGCTGAACACCCGATATGTTCTCTTTACCCAGTGGGTTGAACCAACAGGTATCGATCCCATAATTAATGCCGCCTTGAATATCAGAAGTTAAGGAGTCTCCGACAATCAGTACTTTTTCCTTATCCGTAATCCCCAATTTAGCAAAAGCATAATCAAAAATCCCAATCTCCGGCTTCTGACAGCCAGCCTCCTCTGAGATAATGATCTGCTCAAACGTATCACACAGCGGTGAACCTTGGATTCTGGAAGTCTGCACTTCCTTAATTCCGTTCGTGATGATGGCCAGTCGGCAGCCCGCAAGCTCCCCGCATAGCTCAATCGCTCCCTGAATCAGAAAGGTTCCTTCGCCTAAGAAACGTAAATACGCTTCACTAAAAGCCTCAGGATCTAGCTCCAGCGCATTCGCAGCAAACAACCGATTAAACCGTTCCACACGTAATGCCGCCGAGCTAATCTTTCCTTGCTCTAAATCCCGCCACAGCGCATCGTTTATCTCCTGATAACTGAGAGCATAATCCTCAGCGCCTGTGGGCATCCCAAAGTGTAGAAATGCGTTAGTTAGCGCGTGGCTTTCTGCCATTCCGTAATCGAATAATGTATCGTCGGCATCAAATAAAATAACAGCGTATTTCATAATTTCCCCCAAAGCTCTTTTCTCAAAAAGGTACTACAGCGATGCAATCAAGTCAACTTATCGGTCAGACGACAAAAATTTACTTTTTTAAGGTAGTTTTAAGCGAATTGTGTTATTTTAAAAAGAAAACGGTGGTGAGCGTCATTTTATACGTTTTATCGTTCCTAGTATCTTTTTCAATCGTCTACTTTCTAATTCCGCCGCTTGGCAGACTGGCCTTCCGACTTGATTTTGTGGACAAGCCTCGTAAAGATGTCGAGCGTAAAATTCATAGAGAACCTATACCGCTTACCGCCAGCTATGCCATATTCATCGGATTCTTCATCACTTATCTGGCATTTGCCCGTGAATTCTCCATGGAGACAATTGCACTATTTGCAGGTGGCGTGCTGCTGCTGACCATAGGCACCATCGATGACTGGTACAAAACAAAGGGCAAAGATTTCCCAGCGCTACCTAAAATGATTGTTCAGGTTAGTGCAGCTGTTCTTGTATACCTTTCAGGCAATGCATTTACTGGATTCTACAACCCCTTCTCTGGAGATTATATCGTCCTCCCTGTTGTATTATCGTTTCTGTTGACGATTATTTGGATCTTCGGTGTAACAACTGTCATTAACTTCTCGGATGGTATGGATGGTTTGGCTGGCGCCTTAACTGCCATTTCCGCCGTAACCCTATTTATTGTTGCGTTAGCTAAGGGGCAATCCTCTTCTGCGGTTATGGCGATTGCACTAGTCGGCGTTACCATTGCTTATCTTCGTTACAATAAACCGCCTGCCAAAATCTTTATGGGCGACGCCGGGGCTACCTTTCTTGGCTTCATCCTTGCCGTAATCGCGCTCGACGGCGCGTTTAAGCAAGCCACGGTTCTGTCGTTGTTCATCCCGATTCTGGCACTGGGCGTTCCGATCTTCGACAATATTTTTGTTGTCGTCAAACGCTTTATCCAAGGCAAGTCCATTTATCAGGCCGATGCGACCCAGGCTCATTACCGCCTGCTCCGCGCAGGCCTTAGCCAGAAGCAAGTCGTTGCCGTGCTGTGTTTGATCAGCGTTTGTCTATCCTTATCCTCAATCATTCTGTTGTTGATTGAGACTTAGTGTATTGATTAAAGGGAATATCGTTACTGGAGCAATCGCATCAAGTAGTCCATCGAAGTAATAACAACGAGCAAGTTTCCAGTATGGAGACTTGCTCGTTTCTTGTTTGAAGCTGTTAGGGAGCGCCCGATTATTAAGATCCTCGGGATCTAAGTGGAGCTTCGGTGAGCTGTTCGGATCTGCTGGGCTGGTAATACTATGTTGGTTCTACTGAGTTGGTTCTACTATGTTGGTTCTACTGAGTTGGTTCTACTGAGTTGGTTCTACTATGTTGGTTCTGCTGAGTTGGTTCTACTGTGTTGGTTCTACTGAGTTGGTTCTACTGAGTTGGTTCTGCTGGGTTAGTTCTACTATGTTGGTTCTACTGAGTTGGTTCTACTGTGTTGGTTCTACTGAGTTGGTTCTACTGAGTTGTCTCTACTGAGTTGGTTCTACTATGTCGGTTCTACTGAGTTGGCTCTACTGTGTTTTGCGGTGATCTAATCTGTTCTAGGTGATCCACATTGAGCTGCTGCGCTCACGCAGCTATCGGACTCAGGAGACGTTATTCGTGGATTTCCAGGCCTTTTGCAGCAGTTTCGGACTCCAGAGACGCTATCCTTCATAAATGGACTCATATTCAGCCATTTTCAACCCAATAGCTGCATTGGAGTCCGATAGCACTCCAAAAAAGACGATTTTCCTCAGATAACGACGCCTGAGTCCGTTAATTCCACTCGCGGAGTCACTACTCAATGTTTCCACCCAACGTACCTCAGCTCAGTTCGCTAATCAACGTTCCTCTCGTTCACTCGCTCAGTTCGCAAATCAACGTCCCTCTCAATTCACTCAGCTCAGCTCGCAAATCAACGTTCCTCTCAATTCACTCACTCAGTTCGCTAATCAACGTTCCTCTCGTTCCCTCACTCAGTTCGCTAATCAACATTCCTCTCAATTCACTCAGTTCGCAAATCAACGTTTCACTCAGCACATCCTTCAGCACCTACTCAGTAGTTCTACTCATTGTCCCTTCTTTATGCCCCTAACTCTGTATCCAAACACATCATCTCATCTGTCGCTTTCTTGCGTAAACTCGGCTAACCTACGGTAAATCTCTACAATTTCCTCCATCGGCATCCTCACCAATCCACTTGAGGATGGTGCTACGAATTCACGCACACCATCTACCTTCGGAGGTACATCCGCTTGGAGTCCCCAGTTAGCTTTAGTCCTACGGCTAAACTCTGTATATACCCCTTTTCCAACAAAGCAAGCCACCTGTGGGCGATATAGTTCCAACTTAGTACGAAGCAATTCACGGCCCTCATTATATTCTTCACGTGTAATGTCGTCGATTCCACGTGTGGGCCTGGCAACAATATTCGTAAAACCATAGCCCAGCTTAATCAGATCCCCATCCTCAGACGCATCGTACAACCGAGGAGTAAGTCCCGACTGATGTAAGATTCTCCAAAAATTATTTCGTGGATTCGCGTAGTGATGTCCTACCTCGCCAGAACGAATACTCGGGTTAAAACCAATAAATACAATCTGTAATCCGTGATCTAGGTGATCTGAGATTCCATCCATGTGATTCTGCCTCCTAACCAAACGACGATCTAGTGGTAACTTATGGGTTATACACATTAAGACAGGAAGGTGGAATAGAATCCGCCAACCATACCTCATTACCCGCAAAATAAAAACTCACACCCATTTGACCAGCGCTAATCGTATCAACAGTCAGTAGTATCAATTTCCCTCTCCGACTTCCGGCCAGACTGGCAAAATGAGTCCCCTCAGACAAATGAACATATTGGCGTCCCATTGATTGGAGTCCCTCTTCCAAAATAGCAGAAAGAATACCTGCATGGGTTCCGTGATATAGCGTAGGTGGCGGAGTTCCCGGCTCGTAGGTAATTTTGGTATGACTATGCCCGTACCGGGCTTTGATTCGGTCTCCTTCGATTTCAAATCGCTGCTTCTCGCAACTTGTAACCACATGCTGGATTTCTCCCACAGTCACCCCGGACCATCTAGGAGCTTTCACAAGCACGGACAACAAATCGTCCAACGTACAGGAACCATCCTCCGGGTCCAAAATAAGGCCATATTGCTCCGGAGTATGCCTGAGCAATTTAGTCATAAATTTACTTAACAACACTTCAGTAGCATTGCTCATCATTATATTTCCACCTCAATTCACTACTCATTTCTATTATTCTACAGCCGCGGATCAACTGGATCAGACTCCAGCGACAATGCAGCAAGCACACATTCGTGTACTCGTTCTATCGGCTCTTTACGAATAAACCTTTCCACAGATTCCCGGCTAAGTGCACATTCCATTAAAGCATGGCGCTCTTTTTTGCTTGTCTTGCGCTGCTTGAGGCGTACTAGATTGTCCTGCTCTAAATAATCTATCCCATAGATAATATGCAGATATTTACGCCCTCTCACCTTGAGTGCAGGTTGAACCAACTTATCTCCATGACGTGTTATAAAAGTTTCCGGCTTGATGACAATCCCTTCATGCCCATCCTCCGTCATTTCCTCCCACCAACGGATAACCTGCTCCTCATCAGCTTCGTTAGAAACTGTGCGGTATTCAGTCTCCATAAACAACGGTGACACCTCAGCTAGCTCACGATTATGTTCCATATGCCAAAGATGGCTGTGTTCAAAAAAAGTTCTGCCGCTATGTGCAAGGGTGTGGAAGGGGGCAATCTTAATCCCGTCTAATCCATTTACGTCCCAGCAATATTTTTGGAAAGCCTCCTTAAAAAGATGAGCATTCTGGAGCTTTCCCTCCATTTCCAGGATCCACGAGGCAACATCTCGTCCTGACCGTTCAGCCTCACGCAGCTTTTCCAAAAGATGCTCCCGATCCAGCAAAGCAGCTTCAGCCACATGCGCATATTGAGAGGAAATCAGCTCACGCGCTTTCAAGTTCCACGGTACGATCTCCGCATCCAGGAGCAGCAAATCCGTGTTATTTTCCGCAAAATAATTCGCCCCTACGAGATCCTCGTTCAGCCTACGTAACACTTCAGCTTCAGTATCCCTGTCAAAAAAAGCTCGGCCTGTACGTGTATAAATCGTACCTAACGTCGGTCTACCCACATACGATAGCGCCGCCTCTTCATCCCGGAATAATAACAGGATGGCCCGGCTGCCCATATGTTTTTTCTCCGCAATCATTGTCTTAACACCTTGTGCCCGGAAATAAGCAAAAGCTTCACGTGGATGCTCCAAATAGTTCTCATCCATAGACACTGAAGGCGGCGGACTCATGGTCGGTGGGATATACACCAGTTCCTCTAGCGGAACCGTGAAGTGAGAGACCGTATCTATCGCTGCTTTAACGAATTCTCCACGCACAGTCACCTCTCCATAAAGGTCCGTCTGAACTGAATAGCCCTCTACAAATTTACGCAGATTAGGTGGCGAGAATCTCCCCCGCTCCCAGCGAATCAACGGACTATCTGGGTCACCTGCATAATCACGCTTTGCTTTAACACTAACAAATTGTTGTTCAGGATAACGGTACGCAGTTAACGACCCGCCAAAAACAGCGCCTTGATCGATGTTCACTGTATTTTTCACCACTGTAGGGAAAGGTCTAGGATCATGCCCCCAGACGATGATTTCTCCGGATTCATGTTCGACATACCATTCTTTCCTTACAGGAGCCCCCTTGCCGTCCATACCATCCGTGTCCCCGTATCGGCAGAAGTCCTGAATCCGCTTTGACTGTTTGCCGATATACTCGTCGCGAATTCCTGCATGGGCAACTACGACCCGCCGCACGCCATTACGGCCAAACAACAAATGGCTAGGTGCGGACAACAGAAACTGCTTGAGTTCTTCCCTAAGCCTTTTTGCTTCCTCATCCCCTGCTTCTAGCGCAAATGCCTCCAGCTCAGCGGCGATTTTCTCATCTCCATGACTCAATGTAACTTTGCGGCCATCTAGGTAACGGGCGATTTTCCAGCCATGGTTGCTGTCGATCATACGAGCGATTCCAGCATCAACATGCTTTTTCCAAAACCTCATCGTCTTCAACGATTCCGGCCCCCGGCTCATCACATCGCCCACAGAGATTAACAGTCTACCATCGGGGTGTTTGTACAGCCCTTGCTCGTCTTCCTTATAATCCAATCTTTCCAGCAGCTCGATCATCTCTTCGTAACAACCATGAATGTCGCCGACAATATCAAGTCCTGCGCCGATTTCAACCCATAATGGATTCCGCTTACGTCCAAAAAGCATCGCCTCAGTATTTTTCAAAAAATAAGTTGAAGTGAAGCCCTCGTCCTTAATACTGCGCAACGAACGCTTGAACTGTCCGTATTGTTGTTTGACCCGCTGGCGACCGCGTGGATGCTCACGCTGAATATCCCGCTCTAGCAGCGTTTCCTCTGGAACATCGAGCACCCAAGCCATACATGGAACATTATGCTTATCTGCTAAATCTAAATATTGCTTTCGATATTCTTCTTGCAGATGTGTAGCATCCACCAGCGTCAGCTTTCCTAGTCGGCAGCGCATGGCAATCGTTGAGTTCATTGCTTCAAATGCTAGGCTCGAGAGCAGCTGATAATCATTAAAAATAATATCCGCTTCCTCGCGGGGACGATTCGTCCAATCCATAAAATCAGTGTCACCAAGCATAGTACGGTAATCATCTGATGAGACGATTTCACTCTGCAATAGCGTTCCTTCATCCACTAATCTTCGCAGTAAAGTGGTCTTGCCACTATTAGAGGGACCCACTAGCACAATAATTCCTGCATGCGGAAAAGAAATAGTTCTCTGCCTTTCCTTTTGCTCTTCCATAGTCATTACAATGTCCCCTCCCTACTAAAAATCGCCATCTGCGTCGGGTAACCAAAAGTGTCCGAAGCTTCGCCAATCCCTTTAAAATCAACTGAATAATCAAAGGCACTCGTCCATCGTTTACACCAAGCGGAGAATTCCTCGCGCCCCCATTCAAAACGGTGATCACCATGCCGCATTTCTTCCGCATTCATCTCATACACCTCGTTATACTCCTTGTTCGGTGTAGTCAGGATCAATACCTTAGGACGATATTCCGTCAAAATAGTCTCCATCACTCGGGCCAACCTATATTCGTCTATATGCTCAATAACCTCACAGAGGATCATAATATCCTTGTTGCGCAGCGATTCATCGAAGTAGAACAAAGAACCTGTAACTGGCGTTGGAACTGTAACTCCCGCCCTGTCTTCAAGCTTCGAGAAACGATCCATTGCTCGCAGCTGTGAGTTTGCGGAAGGCTCAACCGCCCAGATCTGCTTAACACCCGGCACACTTCCGAGTCTTGCCGAAAGCTTCCCTTCACCGGAACCAAAATCAACGATACTACTCCTGAAATCCAACCCTTCTACCGTTTCCGCAATCGCCGCATAACGCAGATCGTTTAATCTAACTTTAGGCTCAGCTGAAACCTCAACAGGAGTAACAGTTGCTTCTTCAGGAGAATGGGCGGATTCCACACCATCAAATTGCTTAATAAGATTAGCAAATCGTAGTGAGCGCTTGAGAATTAACGCACGTAACGGATGGCTATCCAACCAGTCCTCTCCGTATCGCTTAATTTTCTCGATTTCATCATCACTAATGAAATAATGCTTATCATCATCCAGTGCCGGAATCAGAATGAACAATTGACGAAGGGCCGTTTGCAGCGTCTGTTCTCCGCGCAGTCTAATATATCGAGCTGAACTACGGCTTTTTAAGTCAAAGGAATACATTGCATCTCCTCTTTCAAGCTCAAGCTCGTAACCGAGCGCTTGAAACAATTCCTCAACCGTGCGGTCCGGCAGATTCGAAGCTACTGGCCCAAAGGACAGCTCCAATTGAAATTTGTGATCCACCCAAGGCAAAAAAGTTTCCTTTGGCTTACCATTCAGTGCTGTGCCTAGCGCAGGACGAATATACGAGCAGAACCGACTGCTTGTAACAAATTCCCGATCATTAATATATTGTGTGATGTCATTATGAGCGGCACTTCCTTTGACCAGAGCAATTGGATCTGGAGTAACATAGATAACGGCCTCCGTCTCTTCGTCTGAAGCGGCAGTGAACACTATACGCACTCTGGCTTCTTTATCGCTTCTGTCATATAAATTATGCGGGTTTTTGGCCAGCAGATGGGACAACATCCCCGCACCTGCCCCCGTCGCCTTGATGATTAAATGCATTAACTTCATCTCTCCTTAACCATTATTGAACTGCAGACTTACCAGCTCCACTTCCCTGTTTCTCCCCAAACCTCAATCAATGCTGATCGGAATAAATCATCCAACGCTTCATCCGTAATGCCAACACTCTGTTCAAAAGCAGAAGCAACCGCCTCGAAATGAGCAATTCGGTCCTCCAAGTACATGTTGATAACGTCCAAGCGCGGCTCTAGATTTAGCTCATCACCGGACATCTTGCGAGTTAACAGGTTCTGCACATTTTCCTGTAATTCTGAACCTTGTGGGATCAGGTCTTGTACAAGCTCATTAAAATTGAGCGGTGGCACTTCGTTATATTTTTCAATCCAGGCGCACGCAAGGAGTGGTCTTAATACATAAAAGTACTTCTTAAGCTTGACCTCGCTGCCTTGCAGATAATCACGGTAATTTCCTCGCGCCATGTTCAAATAATGGTAAATGCAGGATTTAGGCGAAAAGCTTTGCGGCGAGAGCGCACGTATACTTTCGGCTACAGAGTACTTTTCTTCATAGCGGATCGGTGATTCCAGCCATTCCAATAGAGGCGGGTTCGATTTTCGAAATAAATTAAGGCCCTTCTTTAAATCCCAACCGTTAATATCGAGCATGTCACTAATGGGGCGCTCTATAACATCCCTGCGCTCAAATATGGATAAGTACGCCTCTGGTCTCCGTATGTATAAGAATCTAACATCATAATCACTACCCTTGGATGGAAATCCCCAGGCCCGACTGCCTGATTCACACGCATACAGAATGCGAACATGTTCTTCAGATTCAATGGACCGAAGCTGCTGGATGATCGATTGATGTATTTCTGTCATTTTATTTCCTCCCTTTTAACCTTCAAAATATGCAAAAAGACCATGGACTCTATCGTCCATGGTCGGGCTTCACCTAATTACAGATATATTTACCGGATAATCATGTAATGTTATTTAACCGGAAATGAATACACTGGTTCTGAGGCTGACCTGTAAGCCAAGGTGATAGATGGAAGAATATATGGATAAACATTATACAAAAACGAAAATTGATTATTCATATTCTCATTCATCTGTCCTTACCCCCTGATCAATTTATATTTACTCAGCTCTATTTAATACCTAACATCTCTCCAAAAGCATAAACTAACTATCCAGTTATTGTCAACAGATAGCCTTTTATATATAATCTTCTGCGCACCTTATTTCAACAAAGCCTTCAGCCCAGGCGTTAAATCGGACTCTTTTAACATCACGAAATCCGTATAACCTCCCTTATATACCATCTTGATGAGATAGTCGCTGTTTTTATACGAATAGGATCGTTGCTGTTTTAAAATGTCCGCTAGCACTGCCTTGTCCTCTGTATCGATGACTTGATTCTCTTTGCCCGCAAGTTCCAATAATGGATCAGGATCATATACATTTTCAGCCGAACGCTTATGATCAATCTTCACAAGCTTCGCGGACTCTACATCCTCAGCGTTAGTACGAACCTTGTCAGCGTAGCCTTTTTCCTCCATCCATTTCTCCAGCTCGTGATAGGAAGCGGACCATGAATAATTGAAGAAGGTGCTACTCCCAATACCATCAATATTAACAATAGGTGATATATTCGCCACTGCCGCCTTATCATTCGTTTGATCATCAAACGACATGCTCAGGATTTCTTTTTTCAAAATCGCCTTGAATTCCGTTATTTCTGCAGGATCTGAGATGACCACTTGTTTGTTTAGATTTCCTACCGAATTATTAATCCGAATAAGATCAATATCCTTTTCCAATTGTGAAACGGCATACTGCGCACGCTTGAATCCTTCAGACTCCATTACAGCTTTCAGTTCTGGTTCGAACCCTTTTAATGGCACCAAATATCTCCTCAGCATCTCTCGGCCATTATCCAAGCTATACGCTACAGTAAACGATTGATATTGATTATAGTCATAATAAGGTTTGGATGATTTATTCTCCGGACGAATCGTCGCAACGGCTTGATGAAGTTTTCGGACAGCTTCGATATACTGTTTATCTTTAGAAAAAAGATCCTCATCCGTTAAAAAATTGCCTCCATACGAATCTTCCGCCCTGTTATACATCCAATAGCTGCTACCCGCAAACACACCACTGATTTTGTCTTCAGAAGGCACTCTATTTTCATACCCGGTTAATCCTGATGCAGGAATATATAAGAGAAGACCTAACAATGCAGTATAAATTGCAAATTCAACAGGCACCTTACGAGTCACAATCTGCCAAGTTTTACGAATGATCATTTCTGCTGCAATATAGCCGACAATCGCTCCAATAGCGTATCCACTAATGACCCATCCTATCTGCTGATGCTTCATTTGCGCGAAATAGTTACCCGCAATAAGCATACAGCAAATCATGATTCCCGCTTTAAAAAGAGGATTAAAATACACGAATGCAATGGCCTGACCTGCTTTTTCCGAATGCCGTTTACGGTATAACAGATAGGATAATCCAATAAACAAAGCAGACAATCCTCCATAAATCCACAATTCTACTGAACTAAAAGGATTACCTGAAATATTCATCATTCGAATAAAAGGAGACCAATTATCTAGATTGTTATGGTACGCGGACAGCTCAGGATAACCATATAAATACATCGATAAATGGCTATCCATTAGAAAGATCCCCACTGACGGAAGGAGGAGAAGAGCATAAATTATGATTCCCTGTAAAACAGATTGACCTGAGCATATTCCAACAAAGACACTGAGACAGAACAGGAACAGCGTAAGGACAGTTACCGCGATACACCAGCTCCAAATTTCATTCCCCTGAAAAATATACAAGTTCCCGCCCCACTGCCTAACCAACGCCACAACTGCAGCTGTCAGCCATACGGGAATCAGAAGCAGAAGCAAACCACTAACTAGATGTGAGGTTAGCAAATGCTCGCGACGAAGAGGCAAGCTATGCCACATATCTGATGGCGATTTCGTTTGCAGGTAATAGAATAAAAATAGGCCCGCAACAACAGGGATGCTTACAATGAATATCATCTGCATTTCACCTGTAACACGGAATAAATGATCAATCTCCTGCGGCACCGCATTAGGATTATTACTCATGAACATCTGCAGCGGAAGCGCAAACAAAAGACCGAGTGCATATATAATTCCGATCCAACCGTGCTGGCGGAAGTTCTGGCGAATGATGCTGCTATTAAAGAAGTATCGGCTGCGCGTCATATCCGGCATCCCCCATTTCATAAATAAAAATTTCCTCTAGCGTCAATGGAAGCAAATCGAATACGTAGGGCTCATACACGTGAAAAGCTGCTGTGATTCGCTCACGATCCCCTTTTACTATGTATAGGTTCACGCTACCCCGTCGCTCTTGATGTAAAACCTGCAGCTTCGCCGATATTGCTGTTTCGTGCCGTTCATCTCGAAAGGCTACTTGAATCTTATGGGTATCTGCCTTAAGATCATCCAAATCCTTCTCGATCAGCATTTTTCCAGCATGCATAATCCCGACATGATCGCATAGGTCCTCAATCTCACGAAGATTATGCGAGGAAATTAGGACTGTTAGCTCGCGTTCAGCTACTTCTTGAAACAGTATGTTTTTGATTTGGCGCCGCATCACCGGATCTAACCCGTCAATCGGCTCATCCATGATAAGCACATCTGGCATACAGCTTAAGCTTAGCCAAAATGATGCCTGCCGCTGCATCCCCTTAGAGAAACGACTAAGCTTACGGCTTCTGTCCAGTTGAAAAACAGTTCCCAAATCCTCAAAGCGCTTCTGATTCCAGCCCGGATAGATCGAGCGATAGAAGGCTGCCATTTGCAGCATGGTGGATTGGGGAAAAAAGTAAGGAGAATCCGGCATAAATATAACCCTCTGCTTCGTCTGCGGATGTTCAAATACCACTTCACCATCCACCTTCACGGTCCCCTGATCTGGAGAGTAAATGCCTACTAAGGTCTTGAGCAGCGTAGTTTTACCCGCGCCATTAGACCCGAGCAGCCCATAAATCGTCCCTTTCCGTACCGTTAAAGAGATATCATCAACAGCCTTCTCCCCTTGAAATAACTTGCTGACTCCTCGAATCTCAATCATTACGCTTCCCCCCTTCTCTTTGCTTCTCCACTTGTTGGAATAACGCACTTATCTCAGTTGCGGTGAACCCAAGGTATACTGCTTCTGCCATCAGTCGTAGTAGCTCATCCCGGATCTCTGCTCTTTTGATCTCATTCTGTTCTTTTTTCATTGGGGCTACAAAACTCCCTTTCCCCTGCAGTGAATAGATATAACCCTCACGTTCCAATTCACGGTATGCCTTCTGAATCGTATTGGGATTCACAGTTAGCTGCTGGGATAACGTCCTTACAGAAGGTAGCTGTTCATCCGTCTGCAAAATACCATGCAGAATCATTTCCTTGACCTTATCGGTCAGCTGCTCATATATCGGCTTCCGACTACGAACATCCAATTCGAACATAATCTGCCTCCTTCCACTATCTTGCATTAAATCCATTATGGTGTGTATTAACTGTACTACTATTATTAATACAGTTTAAACTTTTTGTCAATCAAAAAAGGAGTGTCACAGCAGCCAAACACACGTAATAGCGAAAAAACCTGCAAAAATACATTTCTCTAGGATTAGAAGATCGCTAAAGCACTAATTCCTGCAAATCTGCAGTTACCTTTGCTCCAGAAGTAGCATCCAAACCATTGGCATGGAGATGCCTGCACCTTTGCAGTTATTGAACTTTATAAGATGATATCCATTAAAAAAAGATGCACTTTTGCAGGCTTCCTACGATTTGCTAAGCAATGAGGATCAACATCATCATAATCAAAAAAAGTGTCCCAGCAGCCAAACACACGTAATAGCGAAAAAACCTGCAAAAATACATTTCTCTAGGATTAGAAGATCGCTAAAGCACTAATTCCTGCAAATCTGCAGTTACCTTTGCTCCAGAAGTAGCATCCAAACCATTGGCATGGAGATGCCTGCACCTTTGCAGTTATTGAACTTTATAAGATGATATCTATTAAAAAAAGATGCACTTTTGCAGGCTTCCTACGATTTGCTAAGCAATGAGGATCAACATCATCATAATCAAAAAAAGTGTCCCAGCAGCCATTTTTGGCTTTTAGGACACTCCTATTTTTCTTATAAATAAACTTTTCATTAATCAGCCAGGAACGCTAATGACTCTTCCTACTCTTGGCTCAGAAAAGCCCGAGTTCGCTCCTGCTGTGGATTGTCAAAAATCTGCTCAGGTGTTCCGGATTCGGTAATCTTACCGTTATCCATGAAAATCACACGATCCGCCACATCACGAGCAAAGTTCATCTCATGGGTTACAACAATCATCGTCATATTCTCTTCTGCGAGTTGCCTAATCACACGCAGCACCTCGCCTGTGAGCTCAGGATCAAGCGCTGAGGTAGGCTCGTCGAACAATAAAATATCCGGATTCAGCATTAACGCTCTCGCGATGGCAACCCGCTGCTTCTGTCCACCTGACAGCTTTGAGGGGTACACATCCGCTTTATCCGAAAGTCCTACCTTGGAGAGTAAATCCGTGCTTCTAGCCGTAATCTCCTTCACACTTTCTCGTTTCAACATTCTTGGAGCTAGCTCGAGGTTCCCCCGCACGGTTAGGTGTGGGAATAGGTTAAAGTGTTGGAACACCATTCCCATGGACGCTGTGATCTCACGAATACTTGCTCCACTAGCGTATTTCCCATTCTCCACGAGGGCCTTACCTTGGATAATGATGCTCCCACCCGTAACTTCCTCTAGATGTACTAAACTGCGAAGCATCGTGCTCTTTCCCGACCCGGAAGGCCCGATAACGGCAACTGCTTCACCCGACTGGATATTAAAATTAACCTTCTTCAGCACATCCAAGTTGCCGAAGGATTTCTGTAAATCCCTTACTTCTATCATACTACTCATATTCGGACAGTCCTTCTACTCGAATTTGAAACGTTTCTCCAGTGCTTTGAAGAATAATGTTAATACCAGCGTCATCAATAAATAAATCACTCCCGCCACTACGAAGGGGGTTACTGTAAAATCTCGATTTACTGCTGTTTTGGCATAGTTCAGTAGCTCAGGTACAGCAACGGCGTACAGTAAAGCCGTATCTTTGACCAAAGAGATCGATTCGTTTGCCACAGCTGGCAAAGCTACCCTGAACATTTGAGCTAGAATTACCTTGCGCAGCGTTTGCCATTTACTCAGTCCAAGTACCTTTGCTGCTTCATGCTGCCCTTTATCAATAGAGAGCATGCCCCCACGGAAGATCTCTGCGAAATATGCTCCGTAGTTAAGAATAAATCCAAGACTCGCCGCAACGAAACGGTCCATGACCAGATATTCTCCAATCACCGGAATCTGTGGTAAACCAAAGCAAAAGAACAACAATTGCAATAAAAGAGGCGTTCCCCGCATGACATAGATATAGCTATGCGCAATCCATGCCAAGGGTTTGATTACACTCTTCGCCATCAAAGTGACTAGGAACCCGAGCGGAATCGACACTAAAATAACTATTAGGAACAATAAAACAGTCGTACGTGCACCTTCCAACATCGGCCCAGCAATTTGTATAATATAATCCATATTCATTTCTCCAATAGACTCCTATATGTTACCCTCTATTTCAACACCTTGTTCTCACCAAACCACTTTGTAGAAATTTCTGCAGCCGCACCATCACTGTTCATTTCATCCAGTGCTTTCTGTAGCTCCTCTAACAAACTCTCATTGCCTTTCTTGATTCCGATACCGTATTGCTCAGGTGCAAGCGATTCATCCAAGAGTTTAAAGGTATTAGGCTCTTTTGACATGTAATATCTCGCCACGACTTCATCAATTACTACACCGTCCAGACGCTTAGTCTTCAAGTCAGTGAGCGCCAATACGTTATCCGGGAATTCCGATAGATTAGCGATTTGGTCTTTAATCGGATTTGCATTTAAAGCATCGGCAGCGGAGGACAGACTTTGGAGACCTACCTCTTTACCAGCCAGATCCTTTAGCTTCGAAATCGATGAATCCGCTAATACGACTACTACCTGACTATTCTCAAGATAAGGCTTAGTGAATAATACCTTTTCCTTACGTTCATCCGTGATGGTATAACCATTCCAAATCATATCAATGCGACCGCTATTTAGTTCTGACTCCTTAGCTGACCAGTCAATCGGCTGGAAAGTGATTTCTTTGCCCATTTTCTCAGCAGCAGCTTTGGCATAATCAATATCAAAACCAACGATTTCGTTGTTCTCATCTCTAAAGCCCATCGGAGCGAACTTATCATCGATTCCGATAACCAACTTTCCATCCTTACTTCCAGAAGACGAGCAACCTGATATAGCTACAATTACCATAATCATAAATAATACCAATAATACATTTTTCTTCATCTCTTTTAACCCCCATCGTTGTCACAGCAGTGCGTGCTTTAGTTCGCTAATACGTTATCAGAGTATCATGATAACATGGCAAATAAACTACGTCGATAGATTAACGAGCCCTACTTGTGTCAAATCTACAAAGATTTCAGACAACAAAAAAAAGGCGACAGATCAAATCTGTCGCCTCAACAATATGAATAAGCCTTTATTATTCAATCTTACTATTAGAATTAACGATGATCCTTCCAGAAGTTGTTAGGTGTCATATCTGAAGTAATGATATGGAACTCGTAGCCCTCTTTCTTCAGCGTCTCTAGGATACGCGGAAGAACTTTAAGTGTAGCCTTTTGATCATGCATTAGAATTACTGGAGCACTCTTCTTCAGACTGTGAACCTCTCTCATAACCGTGTTATAGATAGAATTACTATCATTCTTATATCTCCAATCCTCAGAGTCAACGTTCCAATCCCACAGATGATAGCCCTGAGTTAGTAACTTATCTCTAAAAGGTTTTGTTAAATAAGGTTTACTACCATAAGGTGTACGAATCAATGTTGTACTTTGACCGGTAATCTTCTTCAGAATCGCATTATCGTTATTCATTTCTTTCAACGCAGAAGTCGGAGAAGCATAAAATTTATCTTTCACATGTGTCATACCGTGTAAACCAGGCGCATGTCCTTCGTTCACTAAGCGTTTCACTTGGGACGCGTGCTCGTTCATATTAGGTCCTAGCATAAAAAAGGTAGCTTTAGCATTATACTTCGCCAATATATCAAGTAGTTGAGAGGTTGTAGCGGATGGTCCATCATCAAAGCTAAGATATACGGCTTTTCCCTTCTTACCTGTCGTACCTGTAGTTGCATTTGCCTGCAAAGCCTTCTTATGTTGAGTTACAAACGCAGTATCGCTTAACTTAGCACCGGAATTATGAACTCTTAATAATGATTCAGCTGGCTTATACGAAATTGAAAATCCAAGATGAGTGGTCATCTTTACTGGAACCATCGTTCTTCCATTTTCCAGAAAAGTAACCAAGGATATTTTTTTTCCATTAAGAAGAGTAGCTGTTGAACGATCATTCATCAGTCTAATGGATCCGTTGTTCCCCTTAACATTTATCCCATCAGCATGAAGAGTTAGAACCAGATTCGTTTCAAGTGACAAATCACGCAGTGGAACAAAATACGTATCCTTTATCGAAACTGCATTAATGTTAGTTAATTTATCATTCACCCCTAATTTCAGGGATCCTGCGCCCGCAGCATTCACTGAATCTATCTCTCGTACCAAACCAGCACATACGAAAAACACTATAAATAATAGCCAAACTTTCTTTTTAAACATCGTCAAAAATCTCCCATCCTGTGTATTTATCTATAACCTTATCATAGATTAATAGAAAGAAATTTGAGAGATTGTAACTTAATGCAGAATAATTTGTTACCCTTTTGGTTATTTTCAGAAATTTCGACAACAATCATCAAAATATGTGTTTGGGCTAAATCCAGTCATAGCAACAATAATTGGTTAAAATATAGTCCTTTTGCACAAAATAGATGTGTCCAAATTAGCAACTTTAGTAAATTATTGAACAAAGTTTGAACAGAAAAAAATATCCATTAATCAGCACCACTACAGTGATCTTTATCATATCATTAGGAACTTGTAACAAATTGATCACACATATTTAACTTGATCGCCATTATTAAGGTCTATTATGGGTTAGATGGTAAAATAAGTCTTTTGCTTTCTTTCTCATTAGTTCTTACTATATATGAAGGTAATGATTGAGGGTTATTAATAGAAGTATTGAAGGAAGGAGCTTAAGCATGAACAAAAAGGGACCGTTATACGCTTTATTTCTCAGCCTAATTTTACTCTTGCCAGGATGCAGTTCAATCGCTGTTCTAAATCCGAAGGGGCCGGCTGCGAGAACTCTGTCTGACACGATCATCCTCTCCATTGTTGTGATGCTCGGTGTTCTGGCAGTTGTCTACATCTTATATGTCTTCGTACTTTTGAAGTACCGTGCCAAGAAAAGCAACGAAGGTTACATTCCTCCACACGAGGAAGGAAACAAATGGCTCGAGGCCATCTGGATTACCATTCCAATTATTATCGTGGCATTCCTATCGGTGGTTACTGTCAAAACGACAGTAGATGTAGAGAACGTTGCAGCGGATTATAAAGATCAGAAACCGCTTGTAATTTATGCTTCCTCCTCCAACTGGAAATGGCATTTCAGCTATCCTGAGGAAGGTATTGAAACCGTAAACTATGTGAACATCCCAGTTCACCGCGCTGTAGAGTTCAGATTGTACTCTTTCGGTACGATCTCGAGTCTCTGGATCCCACAATTGGGTGGACAAAAGTACGCGATGAGCGATATGTTAACAACCCTTCATCTTTCAGCCGATACTGTAGGCTCTTATGTCGGAAGAAATGCGAACTTTAATGGTAAGGGTTTTGCCCACATGGAGTTTGAGGCACTTGCGATGACGGATGCGGATTATCAGGAATGGGTGAAAGACGTTAAAGAAACGGCAGGCCCACTATCCGAAGAAGAATTCAAGAACCTTCTGGAAATGGAACATGTCGGACGTAAAACATACACCAACACCCACTTATCCTTTAGCCCTCCTCCAGGGGACCATGGCGACCATATGGGTACTAATGGTACAGAAAAGGATACGGATAACGGAAACACAGAACATCAGGACAATAAAGAAATTCATCCCTCTCCTGCACCATCCAGTGAGACGGAATTCGACAGCGTACCTAATCCGGAACTGGATGATGAGAGCGCAACACATGAAGGACATTAGTCCTTGTTAAATGAACAACTTGAAAGGAGCGATTCCTAATGGATTGGGATAAATTTAAGGTCCACGGCGAACCCTTGATATACGGAGCCATGGCAAGTATTGTTCTGGCTACAATCGGGATTATCGTTGGCCTGACCTATTTTAAAAAATGGGGATATTTATGGCGCGAATGGTTAACTACAGTTGACCACAAACGTATTGGGATTATGTATATCCTCGCTGCGCTACTTATGCTTTTCCGCGGCGGCGTTGACGCTATTATGATGAAGCTGCAAACAGCGGCTCCAGACATGAAATTTCTTGACGCACAGCATTACAATGAGGTATTTACAACCCACGGCTTGATTATGATTCTCTTCATGGCTATGCCGTTTATTATCGGTCTGATGAACGTTATCGTTCCGCTGCAAATCGGTGCTAGAGACGTTGCCTTCCCACGTCTGAACGCTGTCAGCTTCTGGCTCTTCTTCTTCGGTGCCATGCTGCTTAACATTTCATTTGTTATTGGGGGATCGCCAGATGCTGGTTGGTCCGCTTACTTCCCACTAGCAAGTCTAGAGTTTAGTCCAACGGTGGGTAACAACTATTATTCACTCGCTCTACAAATATCAGGTATCGGTACACTCATTACAGGCGTTAACTTTATTGTAACGATTCTGAAAATGCGCGCACCAGGCATGAAGCTGATGAAAATGCCAATGTTTACTTGGTCCGTACTGATTACGAACGTAATCATCGTATTCGCTTTCCCAGTGCTTACGGTAGCGCTCGCTTTGATGATGTTCGACCGATTATTCGGATCTCAATTCTTCACGATGGCCAACGGCGGTATGGATATGTTATGGGCCAACCTTTTCTGGGTATGGGGACATCCAGAAGTATATATCGTTGTATTGCCGGCATTTGGTATTTATAGTGAAATTATCGCCACCTTCTCCAAAAAGAATCTGTATGGTTACACATCCATGGTCTTCAGTATGTTGATCATTTCCCTCTTGTCCTTCTTAGTATGGGCTCACCATTTCTATACAATGGGTCAAGGCGCAATGGTAAACAGCTTCTTCTCAATTACAACCATGGCCATTGCGGTACCAACAGGTGTGAAAATATTTAACTGGCTGTTCACCTTACGAAAAGGGCGAATATCATTTACGACACCAATGCTTTATTCGCTTGCCTTTATCCCGATCTTTACGATTGGTGGAGTAACAGGTGTCATGCTGGCTATGGCCAGCGCCGATTACCAGTATCATAATACGATGTTCCTAGTAGCGCATTTCCACTACGTACTCATTCCAGGTGCTGTATTCGCCGTTATCGCAGGTTTCCACTACTGGTTCCCTAAAGTATTCGGCTTCCGCTTGAATGAACGTCTAGGCAAGCACGCTTTCTGGTGGATTGTTATTTCCTTTAACGTATCGTTCTTCCCACTCTTCCTTCTCGGTCTAATGGGTATGACCCGCCGACAATATACTTACTCTGCGGAAACCGGCTTTGGTCCGCTAAGTATGGTCTCGTTCGTAGGGGCGATTGGTCTTGTTGTCGGATTTGTCATTCTGGTTTATAACATTTACTGGAGTACACGTTACGAGCCAAGAGATACCGATGGAGATCCATGGGATGCACGTACACTGGAGTGGGCAACGAAAAGTCCGATTCCAGCTTACAACTTCGCAGTGGTTCCAAACGTAAAAACACGCGATGCCTACTGGTCTGCTAAACAAGATAAAGTACCACTCTTTGAAGATAAGATTACTAAGATTCATATGCCTAGCAATACAGGAAAGCCATTTATTCTAGGTGTTATCTTCTTCATCGCAGGATTCTCACTGGTATTCAGTCTCTGGATTCCAGCTATACTCTCGGGAGTAGGTATCCTCATCGTAATGGCTGCTATGTCCTTCGATCGGGATCACGGATTCTACATCCCAGCAGAAGAAGTTATTGCTACTGAAAAGAAATTGCGGGGTGAGACAGTATGAAAATAGATGCGTCTAAGCCGCTTGAATACTCAACAGAAGAGAATAGTAATAAAATCTTTGGCTTCTGGGTCTTTCTAGGAGCAGAGATTGCACTGTTCGCTACGTTGTTCACTGTTTACTTTGTAATGGTAGACCGATTTGCCAGCGGCCCTAGCGGTCCGGATATTTTTGAAATCGGTCCAGTGATGATCGAAACATTGCTACTCTTGACAAGCTCGTTCACGATTGGTCTTGCAGTTCATGCCATGCGGCATGGCTACCAAAAAGCGATGATGGTCTTCTTCGGACTAACCCTGCTAATGGGTCTCGGCTTCCTTGGTATTGAAATCATGGAGTTTGTCACTTATGTTCACGAAGGAGCTACCCTTCAAACCAGTGGTTTCCTATCTAGTCTCTTTGTACTACTGGGAACACACGGAGCTCACGTAACGTTCGGCTTCCTGTGGGGTGCAGCAATTCTAATCCAGTTGAAGCGTCAAGGTATTACTCCGGCTACGGCCAATAAATCCTTTATCTTCTCGCTGTACTGGCATTTCTTGGACGTTGTCTGGATCTTCATTTTCAGCTTCGTCTATCTGAAAGGACTGATGTAGCATGATGAAGCAATTATTTCCAATTCGCCATGTGATGGGTTTCTTAGCCTCTCTTGTCCTTTCTGTGGCTGCACTTGCTGTAATCTATCTTGATCTATCTAATACTGCTAACATGGCTATCCTGCTAGTTACAGCCCTCATTCAGGCTTCCCTGCAGCTCTTCCTGTTCATGCATATTGGAGAATCAGCAGATACCAAGAAAGAACTTTACATCAATATCGCCTATGCCTTATTCGTTGGCTTAGTTACGATCTTTGGTACGCTCTTCATCTTCGTATGGGGCTGGTACGCTTAATTCCATTCAATAACACTCAAAAGGACGTCTCCAAAGCCTAAATGGCTCTGGGACGTCCTTTTTTTTCATTTCATGCTATAAGCTGAACCTTGCTAAAGTCTTCTGCAGATCTTCCGCCAGCACTGCTAAATATTGAGCTGAGGCGGACATTTCCTCCATAGCAGACAGCTGCTGCTGACTAGCTGCGCTGGTGTCCTGAACACCCACTGCCCCTTTATTGGATATAGCATTGACCTGTTCCATTGCTGCCGCTACACCTTGTGACTCTAAAGAGACATGTGCAACCGCCTCTCTGATCTCTTCCGTCTGCTGGGTAGCCTCTTTAATAGAACTTTGAATCTCATGAAACGCTTGTGATACGAGCTGACTTTGAACTACGCCATTAGAGACTAGCTCAGAACCTAAAGCCATTGATTCTACCGCGCTGTCCGTTTGCTTTTGAATATGCGTAATTATATCTGTTACTTTCAGTGAACTGTTTCGCGTTGCTTCTGCAAGACCTCGTATTTCTCCAGCAACCACAGCAAAGCCACGTCCATGTTCTCCAGCTCTCGCTGCTTCGATAGAAGCATTAAGCGCCAGTAAGTTCGTCTGTGTTGCAATTTCATTAATCGTTGTAATAATCGTATTAATCTCCTGCGACAGTTGTCCAAGGTTACTAACAATCACTTGACTCTGGGTTACGCTGGAGTCGATTTCCTTCATCTGTTCAATGATGTTATCTACGGCGATTACCCCTCGATCCGTTGAACCAGAAGCAACTCCCATAAGGTCGGACATTTCCAAACTGCTACTCTCTACGGCCGAAATATCATTGGTCATAGCTTGTATAGACTGAGAGGTGCGATTAATGCTTTCCGTCTGTTCATCAAAACCAGCTGCAATCTCTCCTGAAGATTCGGCGATCATTTGCGAAGCCAGCGAGGTCTGCTCAGCACTAGCGCTCATCTCTTGCGATGAGGCCGATAACAGTTCTGCACTCTCCGCAATGCCTTGCATCATCTTCCGTAAGCTCTCTAGCATATTGTTAAACGAGCTATTAATTTGGCCAATCTCATCCTTGGCGGTATATGTTGCTATGACGGTTAAATCTCCATTTTCCGCCCGCTTCATTAAGCCTTGCAGTTCCTTAAGAGGTTTCGTAATCAGTCGAATGATTGCAACACTAAGCACGATACAAATAATCCAAGAGAACGATATCAATATTATACTTTTAGTCTTCATGCTCTTAGCGGTAGCGGCGGACTCTGAATTATGTTCTCCAGCTCCCTTTAGCAGCGAATCGTTTATTTCTTTAAGCATATTAATCATTTTCTCTCGAGAATTACTAAACTCACCTTTGAATACTTGATAGGCCTCTTGACTACCTTTGCTATCTGCAATCTGAACAATATTTTCTCTTTGTGCACGATAGTCTGTTAAGGAGGACTCATATTCCTTTATTTTATTCAAAATCGTACTATCATCGTAGTGGACGGTCTTCAGCTTGTTCAAAAGATCATTATTTTCCTGAAATTTCCCTTTAATGCTCTCTGACAGTTCTTTGTTCTTGCTTACATCAGCACTAATCAAGCGCTCCAAGAGAAAAGCTTCGATGGCCCGATTGTTAGTACGCATTTGCCCCACGTAAGAAACAGGCAACAAGTTTTCATTATACGTCTCTGTTGTTTTTTTGGCCATTTTGTCCATGGTGAGAAAGCCGGTCCCCCCCACGATGTTCAACATGATTACAGAAAATACCAAAAGAATCCCAATTTTGAATTTTACTTTCATATTCCTCATCTGCATTCCGCCTTCACATAATCTAACTCACATTCTATTTTTATCGGTTAGTAAGGCTAATTGTTTGATGATTTTAAATAAAATTATGAGTAAAATTGTCGAAAAAAAGTGTATGTTGTCAAATATTACAACGAATGAAACGAAAAACGGACACTAGATCCGCTCATACTCCGAATCGTAGTGCCCGCCTAACGAATAATCAATCCTTCTTATTCACCCGATGAATAGTACCAATATAACGTATCACCGTTCTGTAAAATGTAGCTGTCTGCACTTATACTTGGGTCAGCATCTCTATTCGTCTTAAACTTCCATCCACTGCTTTGACCACCATCAAATTCGGCCAAACCATCTATAGATTTCACGTATTTACTACCAGCGATGCCGGATGATACTACTTTATCGCCCAATTGACTGATCAGTAAGCTAAAGGCCGTTTCGCCTTCTTTTAGAGCTACTGTTGTACTGTTCAGAATCGTTCCCTTCTTGCTATCCCCAATGACTGAAATGGTAGCATTAGCTTTAGCGGGAGTAATATCAGCTGAACCAACGTTTAGTGACTGCGTATAACGCGCTACACTAGGAACGTTAGCTTTACCATACCCGGTAACAATAATCGTATACGTATTCGCTGGGAGCCCTTCGTCAAAAGTAGCTACACCCTTAGCATTTGTGATTACCTTCTTATCGCCGATCGACACCTCCACTCCAGCGGCCGGAGAAGTCACTGGATCGGAAGTAAAGGTAGCGTTATTCCATACCCATTTCTTTTGAGAGACGGTTACTGTAAATGCTTCACCCGGCTTTGGCTGTGATGAGGAGACAATTGCACTATCAACAACCTGTGTGGTTTCTCCGGCATAATATACAAGAACCCGGTCAGATTCCTGTAATTCAAAAGCGTCCATACCCACGCTTGGGTAGATCCACTCCCCACTGCGCCATACCACGAAGCTCCACCAGCCGTCGTAAAGTCCTTGTGTAATTCCATCGATGCCCGATACAAAAGTTCCGTAAGAGGATTTCGTGATATCCACTTTAAAAGCATTAGACAACCCTAATTGCTGCAAAGCTTCAAGAGCATTGGAAGCCTTTATCGTCCCCTCACCGATCATTCCTTGCGGACCTTCAACGGTAAGTGAAGCCGTTACATTCTTCGGAATCACCTTTAGATCTTGCGTATATTTAGCTACCGATGGTGCTTTTCCTTCACGATAGCCTGTTATAGTCAGCTTGTAATCACCTGCGGGCACATTCCCTGAGAACAACGCCTCGCCTTTAGCATTCGTCGTTACGATGCGATTTCCAATTTGGACCTGAACGCCAGCCGCTTTAGTAGTTACAGGGGAGGACGTATTCGTTGCAGCATCCCATTTCCATGTCTTACTAGTCACCACTACGGTAAAAGAATCACCCTCTTTAGGGCTTGATTTAGAAACAGTTACCGAATCAACAAGCTTAGTATCGTCTCCAGCATAGTAAACCAGTACCTGATCTGAATCTTTAAGCGCAAAATCGCTCATTCCAACATCTGGATTGACCCATTGACCATCACGGGATACGACATACATCCATCCATCATAACCGCCATAGCTTCCACCCAGAACGTTTCCAATTCCTGTGACATAAGCACCGGATGGATTTGTGATCGGCAAGTTCTTTTGAAGAGCCAGCTTCTCCAGTGCTTCAAGTGCGTTTCCAGCATATCCATATCCCTGTGCTAATGTACTATTAGGACCTTCTATAGTAACAGGAGCGTAGATTAATGAATTCTGAACGGATGACTTAGAAAAATCATATAGCTTGCTATTACTACCTTTATGGAGCAGATTGTAAGCAACAAGCGCCTGAAGCCCCTGCTCTGTGGATAGAACATTGCTGCTTCCACCACGGCTATGAGCGAAGCTTCCGTCAGCGAGACGGTAGCTTAGTAGGTCAGCGATTAGACTCACTTTATTCTTGGTATATTCTAATCCACTAGGATCTACACCGAAGGATGTGAGACCTAGGATAGCCTGGGCTGTACTTTCAGCACTATCTCCGTAACCGCCATGGGCATCCTGAGCATTGGATAACCAAGCCACGGCTTGTAGTCCTGCTGTATAGGCCTCTGGGCTATTCTTATGCGCCGCTAGAGCGGTCAAAGCTATAGCTGTCATATCAGGCTCACTAGCACCTGTAGTTAAGGCAAAACCACCATCTTGATTTTGCTTGGAGAGAATCTCAGCAACGAGCTTATCCACTGTCCATTTCGCGTTATATGGAATGTTATATTTACCTGAGTCCAGCGCAAGTAAAGCATATACTGGATTATTAAGTGTCTGTCCACTGATTTTGTCATGATTATAGATCTTCTCTATTAAGTTATAGCCAGGAGTTGTTTCGCTTCCAGCAAAATTAGTAGGATCGGCACCTATCGCTCTTACTGCAAGTACGATTCTCGCAGTTTCTGTTACATTCGCGAAATTCCCCTCTGCAGCTTTCACCTTATTCTCAAGAGCTAGTAGGTAGCTTGCTGGCAGTTTATATCCCGCTTGCGCTAGACCTATCGCTTGCCAATCCGACTGCACGCCACCCTTTAAAATAAATTCTGCAGCCGTATAAGTCGCATCCGCGACATTAATCCGCTCAGCATTAGCAGCTGAATCATTAGAGGCTTCCAGTCCGGTGCTAGCACCGGACTCTGCAAAGATTGTTCCTGCCGGAGCAAGAGATGTTCCTAAAATCGAAATGACCATGAATATGGCCAGTCCAAGTACAAAAAACTTGGAGGAGAATATCTTCTTCATTGTTCAACCTCTTTCTATTAAGGAATGGATACTACATAAAATAAGAGCGCACAACATAAAGACCGCCCCTATGAAGGGCGGCCCGGGAAAATAACAAATCGAGGCTGGGGCGCTTGAACCTCTACGACCACAGAGTCTATCTGTATATGTTCCACATTCTTACCCCACGAAGAATAGAAACGCTCACGAAAAAGGCAGGTCTCCTGGCTAATGCTTCATTGCCTCTCTTCACCTTCCCGTCCTAACTGCTGACAGTGGTTTATAGAAGAGACGCTCCACATTTACAGTGGCGGGACCGCGCCGGAATTTTACACCGGACTTCCCTTTTAAGCAGACTCAGGTTTAGTCGGAGTCTGCACCTTTTCCAATATGTATGAT
Organism: Paenibacillus sp. FSL R10-2734; assembly: GCF_037963865.1. Taxonomy (NCBI): domain Bacteria; kingdom Bacillati; phylum Bacillota; class Bacilli; order Caryophanales; family Paenibacillaceae; genus Paenibacillus; species Paenibacillus sp. FSL R10-2734. The sequence goes on from NZ_CP150170.1 coordinate 6,878,543, forward strand.
CTTGTTTTCATAATCATATCTATTAATACACAGCATGTCTATAGAAAAGCTTTGGTTGAGCAACAAAAAAAGAACAGCAGAACCAAACCTTTTGGTATAGTCCTGCTGATCATGAATTCCTTTATTCAGCTGTTCCTTCCGGACTTGCCGTTGCCGAAGGTTCAGCACTTGAACCAACATCTGGCGTACCGTTTGGAGCGGGATCTACGATCAAAGTAAATCTACCTGCCTTGATCATGCTTTTCTCTACGATTGTCGCTCCCGGCTCCAAGGTAACCTCCACCTGATAGGATGGGTTTACCCCTTCTGTAACAGCTGTCGCTGAAGGCACAACTGTATTGTCCTCAGCATCAGCTGAAGGCGTTGGAGACGGAGATGCATCGACTGCGTTAGTAGCATCTGCATCTTCTACCGTTCCATCAGTAGTGCCTGTGGCCGAATCACCGGACAATTCTCCCTCATCCGACTCATCTGTTGACGGAACTGGACAAGTTCCATTGCTAGCAGCAACCTTAAAGCTCTTATCCACCACATTGGATGAAGTCATTAGACTAATCTCCGCCGGATTAAATTGGACACAATCATCCGCGTTGGCAAAGGTGAACACCAATACGCTGCTCCCTTTATCTCCTTCGACGCTCTGATCCTTCAAATATACTGAAGCCGGAGGAAGTTCACTGCCTGGACTCTGTATAGGTGTCGGCTCAGGGGTTGTCCCAGGCAAGGCCGTCTTCGGATCTTCCGGACGCAGCATACTAAATACGATAATTGCGATAATTACCAGAATGCCAGTGATGGAACCAGAGATCAAGAGTCGAAATCGGCTGCGGCTGATCCAGCGCGCCAGCGGGGAAGCGAGCTGGGAGCGAGCTTCATTGTACACATTTTGTAGAGCAGGACGAGCTGTAGCGACGTAGTTTTTACGGAACTCGCGACTCTTGAATGCCTCGCGGTCACTGCTCTGGAAATACTTTAGAATCGCCCGACGATAACCCGGATGAAGCTTTTTATTCGAAATCGTAAATAATGAATTTCCTTGAGACCACGCAAAGAATCGATAAATAGCATCCTTATCGCTACCAGCTTTATGCTTAACTAACTCCAACAGCGCGTCATAATCCAATGGACCACCTTCGCGCTGACTGGTGTAGTAGAAGGCCAGTGGAAGACGTTCAAATGGCTCCAGCACTCGAGCTTCCTTTAGTAAACGACGACCGAGCAGCTGTACATCGTCCAGCTCCTTCGGAGACAAGCCTGCAAAAATTTCTTCATTCGGCTTCTCTTCACCAAACCAGCGATAAGCAGCGCGGAGTGCATTTTCTTTCTGCTTGCTAATTCTATCTAATGGCGGTTGCCAATCCACAACATTGCCATAACGTAAGAAAACAACCTCAAGTAAGTCCTCTTGCGTCATTTCAGTAAGTGATAGTCGGTTCAGCAAGAATCTGTCAGCAGATGCTGCAAGCTCTAGCAAGAGCGAGAGTACTTTAGAAGAAATACCTGTACCTCTACGTCGATCTTTTTCCGCTTTATCTACAATGCCATGAATTCCCGCCACCGCAGCAACCGGATCAGTCTCCAGTTGCAGCTTCTCCAGCAAATAATCCCTTGCTGCATCCTGAGCAAAAGGCTGCTCTAACGCAGCCGGCAGAAACCGACCCCAATGAAGTACAAAGTTCAGAATGTCCACAGCTTTAGATGCAGCAACTAGTCTTGACTCCATATAAGGCTCTAATAGCTGCTTACGGAAATAAGATTCAGACATCACCCTTTGAAAAAAGGTAGCACTTAGCTCATCATTACTCTCGATGATACCGTAAGCTGCACTGAGTACATCTTTTCGGCCCGCTTCCACGCTATGAAGCATTCCATTAATGAAATAATCCACGATTCTGACTTTGTAATTATGATCCTTGAGCACAAAATATTCCTTAAAGCACTCCATAATCGCAGGCTCTGGAACATTCCTTTGCCGAATTAGATCAAATTCTCGATCGAACCGCTCCAAGAAGATATCGTTCAGTCGGACTCTGGAATGAATAGCCCCCTCAGCTTTAAGGTAAGAGAGCAATCCACTCAGCACCGCGCTCTTATTCTCCGTATATAAATGCTCATTCCCTTGCTCAATCTCATAAAATACGGCTAACTCATTATAGAAAGCGAGCGATAATTTATGCTCAGGGCTTTCCCCACGCAGCATCTGATCGGCAAAACTCACGAAATCGTCGAGATCTCCTGGATTCAGAAGTAACAGCTTCCATACCAGATCAACATACGGCTGGCGGGTCTCGCCAAAATCCACATTCCCCATCCGCCCTGAGACCAAATCGAATGTGAAATCCTTTTCGATGCTGCGATCACCGGGACGGAGCGAACCTTTTTCCACAAAGCTAAGATGTATATATTTACGGCTTTGCGGTTCATTGGCATACGTAATTACGCCTAATCTACGGCGGAATTCATAGGGTAGCACGCTGTACAGAATCTCAGTAAGCTCCACCGCCCGCGCGGACAACTCCGTGATGGGTACATTTAGAGCGATATAGATTTTTTTCTTACCTGCTACAGAGACCATCACTGCTTGCAGCAATGCCTTAAATATCCCTTCATTAATCCCTAACAAGCGTAATCCCGCTATAGGATCAGGGCGACGATCATTTCGTACAACTGGAATAGCAGACAGCTCCGGTAAGGTTCCGCCCAGCTCTCCTTCATAACTTTTTGCGAAGTCAGCATGCAGAAAGTCCCCATAGCTCTGTACAATCTCCTCTGAACGTGAAGCAGGAACTACAAAGTTATGTGCAAAAAACGCGCTGCGCTGGCCCGTGAAATCCGTCGCTTGATAACGACTCTGTCCAATGACCGTGTCGCCATTCTCGGCATGGAACAGGTGCAGCGCTACTGGAAATACAGACTCATCCTTCTCCCCACGCGTGGTCAGCTCTGCTGGAGCATCATAGAGGCAGAAGGGATGAAGTGTTTTTTTGATAAAATTATTGTCCAGACTGTCCGACTTCGCTACCGTATCAAAGCCTTCTGTGGATCGAAACACTCCGCGGCGTTCACGGGTGTACATCTGTTGGGCGATCTTAGACCCTGAGAAAACATTCACGGGCCGTCGCTCCCCTCAATATACTTCAGCTTATGCAGCAGCCAAATAAACGGCTCGTCTACGCGAATCGGGCTTACTACACCCTCAATCTTCTGATTCACAGGATTACTGCCCAGTGCAGATACCGCAAAATAGCCTGTATTCGAGAAATACACATCCATCGTATCTTTAAAAGGTCGGTCCACCTTACCAATAAATCTGCGGATTTCTCCATCGATGTTATGGAACTCATCCATATTCAATGTTTTGCGATGGACATAGTTATTAAACACATTGCTGTTGGATTTGATGTAGTCGCCATCCTCATCCTTCAACGAATGCAGCATATCACTTTTCGCAAGGACGACTGCGGTTGGAATGTCCGTTTTGCTCTTTTCCTGATAGGCGATAAAGTCGCCGAACATCGTCAGTACAACGTCACGCGGCTCGTCATATTGCGAGACCCATTCTCCCGGACGGTCGCCAATGTTAATATGAATCTTCTCACGGATCGAACGAATTTGCAGTGGGTCGACCATAAACAGAATACCGGCAGAGTTCTTTATATGCTGACCATGTAGTCCTAGATAATCCTGATCCACCATGCCCTCACCAGCCACATCGAAGAACACGAGTGTCAGTGGCGGCTTCTCTTCATCTTTAAAGACAAATTGAAAAATAAACGGCTCCTGCATCTTTTCCTTCTGTGTAGAAGCCAGCAGGTCCCCGCGCTCAAAAAGAGGTTCTTCATAAAGAGTACGGAACTTCCGGCTAATCTCTGCATTTAAAGGCATACAAGCGGCATCGAAATGACCTGCTGTCGTATGCTGCAAGGTATGAATCAGTGCGGTCATATACACCGACTTCCCGACTTGGGATGCCCCAATAATCGAAATAATGTTACTAGGAACCTTACCTGCGGTCACAGGTAGCTCGTTATGACAGGACGGACACAGCCGTCTGCGCGTAAGTACTCCGTAACGATCTGTAAGCCCCGTCAACACATGATCGGTATAATGATGATATTCTTCCGGAATATCCGCTGGGTTAATGATCGCTTCTATGTCATCCACCGTATCGAGCCCAAAGCGCTCACGGTATTTATTTAAGGCATCATCCTCGCCCAGCGCGTAATTCTCATCGTCCTCTCGGCTATGCATAGCCCGAAAGACTACGTCCTCCGGAGAGAACTTGGTGAAGCAGTACGGACACACAATATCGTAAAAAAGCGGCCTTGGCTCCGGCTGATTCTTTTTCATAAAACGGCTAAAAAAAGACATCTACTCATCCTCCCAAAAGTTGTATCTGCGTCTCTTGCTATGGACAGCACGGTCCAACACTCGCTTGTACGCGTAGACTGATCTTACTCCGGCACCAACTCGTAATAAAGCCCGTACTTGGGACCGTCGGTGAAAAAAATGCGTACAAAATCATCCTTGCCGACCTCAATCGGTGGGAGTACATTTCGTCCAGGGGCGAAATCCTGTACAAAGGGAAAGAGAATACCATCCTCTTTCCCTGCCGGATGTCCTCCCCGTTTCTTGACATAACAGAGGACATCCCGAGCGACTGGAACTTCTGCCGTAATCGCCATATGCACGGTCTTTTGTTTTCCAAATAAGCCTCTTTTTTGTTGAATGGAATAATAGATTCTGGCTTTGCCTGCACTAACCACCACACGGTTCGCACCGTCTCTCTGCCTCGAGAGCAGCGTCTCTCCGTTCTCAGTAAAGCGGGCAATTATGGTATAGGAGACTAGGCCAATCTCATCTAGTCGATCGCGATATCCATTATTAGATTTGTATTCCTCACGAGTGTAGAGCTTCATCCCGACCGGTGGAATATCTGCTGTTCCACTGGAAGCCTCTTCTGTAGAGGTCTTGTGGATGTACACCGCCTGCACGCCGTCCGGCCAGCGCCATCTCAGCGTACAGAACCGGTCATCCACTTGGGTTGTCACATCCGTTATTAACGGAGCGGAAGCATTAACCTCGGCGTACCTCATCACTGTAAACCCCTTTCAACTACTAGAATCCTTTGCTATTCCGATTTCTCCGGCGGTCTGGAAAGCTCTCTGACGCTGGAGTATGAGCTGTATTATTCCTTCTATTACGGTAAATACGTCCTTCTCCTACCGGAATAACGCCTGTAAATAATGAGATGATAGCAGCCAGTATAAGAACAGCTAGGAGACGAATAAGCCCGTCAGCGAAAGTGTGTCCGCTGAGTCCGAATTCCAGAATAAGCCCTGCGAACAAACCTGAGATTACGCCGCCAATCCCAAAGCTCTTTGCCAAATGACGATTGTCAAACATAATACCAAGACCGAGTCCAAGTGCAGCACCGATTAGCATCAGCGACAAAATACGAACCGCAGCATAGTATGGACTATCTGCCGTAGCATCACTGCGCACCGTAAGCAATGTTCGATCTCCCAAACGATCATAGATTTGCTGGAATACATCGCCTAGAAGGGCCGAGTCTGTCACATCATAATAGTGACCGCCCGTTATTTTCGCAATATCCTGCAGCAGCTGCGTACCCTTTGGATCCTGCATACCTAGACCAATGGTATTTACAGCAATGCCGCGTTCTATATAAGTCTGCAATTCTCGTGAGGTATCGAAATCACTCACTCCATCGGACAGCAAAATAACCATAGCGCCCTGGTTTTTCGTGCCGTTACTATCAATCTCTTTGAGTGCCTCTGAGATCGCACCGCTAATGTTCGTGCCGCCCTCAGTTGGCTTCAGATTATCAATTGCGGTCAGCACCTTCTCGCGATTCTGCGAATCTGAGAGTGGCGTTAACGGTTGGACAACTGCAGCTTCCTGGTTAAATGTGACCACCGCTGCCTGATTGTCATTGTCCATTCTCGTAATTAATGCCTTAGCGGCTGAATAACGGCTGTTATCAGGATCACTCTGCGCCATACTGCCAGAGTCATCGATAGCCATAACTACATTCTTAATCGGCTTCACACCGCCAAAATTCAGCTCATAAACAAACTCCGTGAATGCACCTACCCCTAGCGCAAGTACAATCATTAAAGGCAGCAGCTTCCAGGATAGACCCAAGTATCGCTGCTTCCACGACGCTCCGTTTAAACGTGGCGAGATCATCTCCGCAATCAGACAACCGATGCCGATACCGAGCGCTACTATGGCAAAATAAATGCCTACGAGCAAAATAGAAGGCAGATCGTTATACCAGCTCAGTAGCCACTCGCCAAAAAGAAAGGCAACCCCACCACCGATCAGACTGAAGAAGAGCAGGAGCAGATTGATTTTTCTCTGCATCTTAAAACTTCCTTTCCAAGAGAAACCTGAATTGTACTCCAATGGTTTAAACATTTTCGAGGGTTATGTAGCCCGCTTAACGAGCTCCCGGATGTCATATTGCTCCCCAGAGTGTACTTTGTGCAATAGAATGCATCTGATAGTAGACCCATTTCAATTCTATTGCATGTTATGCATTGAAAATAAGGAGAAATGTCCCTATTCTTGAAATCTTCTTAATTCTAATGTATCAAATACAACAGAATACTAATTCTGAGTAGAATCCAACGTATCTATTGCACGAAGTGCAATCCGCATCAGCGCATCTCAGGAAGCTGCTCTTCACTTAGTCCATGAAGCTGATAGCCATTTTGAGCATAGGTCTCATAATAAACCTTACCATTACGGTAATAGAGCAGATCCTCTAAATGGAAACCACCCATCAGATTCAGCTTCTCCACTCCACTTCTACGCTGTTCATGCACGAAGCCCAAACGGTAAATGCGAGTCGTCTCATCCACACCAAATGCGTAGCGCAGGAATTCAGATCCGCTGTCTCCAAAGAAATATTTTTCCTCATGACGATGCTCTTGTGTGTATTCGAACAGACGAACATTGATCGTCGCACCGTCCTCCAGACTATGGTACAGGCGCTTGAACAGCTCTTCCTTGGATAAAACCTGGCGGTTCTCATATGCAGCCGCAACATTCGCACGTCGCAGAAGCTCTTCCTCGAAAGATAGTGCAAACGGCTCCGCCGTTAAAATTTCCCGCTGACAAATACCGATCAAGCGTTCTGCTACCGCATCTTTACCTTGCTCTAACAGCTTAGAGATACTTCCCATGTATTTTTCACTGAAGAAAATTCCATGCCCACGACGGGTCTCAATATCCTTCATCACTTCTTCTGTGACCACTCGGTAGTATTCCATCACGTTTTGGCCGGTTGTTTCGTTGGTTCGTCCAATGCTGTCCATCACGGTAATACGTAGTTCTTCCTCCAAGGTCTCCATAGCTTTCACACGAGCTATACTCTCCACATGAAGCTGCTCTAACGCTGATTCCAGAGCGCTACACAGCGCGAGCTCACTTTCCATACACAATAGCTCATATCTTTTGCCATATACCGCCGAGAATAAGTAATGAATGAAGTTACGTACCGTGCGTTTGTCAAAAAGCGGCACACGCTGGAAAGGCTGACGTTCCACACTTTCTGCGTAAAGATCCTGAAGTTCCTCCTGCGCGGAGTGAATCGCTGCTCGTAGTCCAGTCATATGCTGACGCAAGCCATGCAGCACACTGCCACCCTCATCACGATCAGCCGTCCATTCCGCTAACTGATAGAATGTCACTGCGGGTGTGGCCGTTTCCTGTGCCGCCAGCGTGGTACGCCATCCACGAAGAGGACTGAAACCTTCTACTCTTCGATTAGATTCGGCTACAAAATTGTTGCGGAAATAAGCTTCGCCCCCGTCACCGAACAACTGTTGTTCAGCTTCACGTAGTGACAGCTGCTTCAGCTCATTATAGGACGGACGTCCGTGGCTCATTAACCCCGACATCTCACTAAGACCGTCTTTCTCCGGGACCAGCTTCGCCGCATGCTCCCGCAGACTGTCAGGATCCAGCCCTAATAGGGACTGACGCTCACGCATAGTCCAAGGACTGCCTTCACGCATATCCGCTGCAAGGCGCCGAAAGGCGTGATACAGCACGGCCAATGCAATTTGAACATTGGGTCTTCTTACGCCAGAAAAGCCTGCGGAGGCATAGCCTTGTCTTCCTGTGCTGCCTCTGATGCCGCTTTTGAAGGTCATATTGTTATAGCCGCCATGTCCGGTTGCCTGATCAGAAGTCGGGCGGACCCGATTCTTGAGCAGACTGATATGGGAGATGATCTCATAGTTGTCATCCATACCGTGCGCCGACATCATGCCGCGCTCATTCTTATCGGAGAGCAGATACACAAGATCAAATAATGCGGATGGACCATGGCCGACTGGAATCGACAGACTATCTTCGGTTACAAGCAGCGGCGCATTAAACGTATAGTCCGTAGCTTGCATTCTGTCCAATTCACGCAGAAAAGCCAGCCCTACCGAGCTGGAATATCCAAAATTATCCCCTTGCTCCCGCTCATTGATTAGAGCGTAGAGATCTGTCTGTACAGACTTAAAGGACTGGCTGAGTATTGCACGTGCCAGCAGTGTAATTTCCGGCAACAACACATTAAGCGGGTCATCGACCCGCGTAATGATAGAAAGGTGGATCACGTCGAAAGACGAGTACAGACGTCCATAATCCGCTATACTGTTGCTCAGCCGCCGGATAACTTTATTCATTTCAGCAAGATATTTTGTATCCTCATGAAACTTGCGGTAAATATCATGACGTACAGTGCGTGGATCAGACCCAGCCATATCCGGCAAGGCCATAGCCATCACCCGGTCTCTTCCTCCCGCATCAGATCCGCTTTTGCTTTTTTCTGTTCCCTCGCTCTTCGCACCTGACGCAGCATGTAATGCCATAACACCGCCGGCGTTATCCCATTTCCGTTCGCAGCTATCCAGCACCGGACCGATGGCCGGAGCAACCTTGTCGCCTACGAACAGAAACAGGGCAGGGTAATGGATGCTGCTGCGTCCATCCCCCTTACTGCGCCTTGCTTCTTCCTGTGCCGCATATTGTTCACCATAAGATAATGCCTGAGTTGTGATCATAGGCCTATTTCAACTTTCTGCGGATACTGCCCAGCTTACTAGTCATGCTCTTATAAAAGCTGTACATTTCATCGCCGCTCTCATACTCTACTCGTTCGTATTCCAAACTGTCGCGTGCTTCCAGGAACGATACATACAGCCCTTCCAGCTTATACAGCAGCGGGGTTACGTCTTCTGCGGCAGTCATTTCACTAGCACGGCGAGCTGCTTTACGCAGTAGAACACTGCGGCTCTTCTCATCGAGCTCCCGGAAATGGCGATACACGGCGTACTCCACGTAGCTGCGTTCTTTCATCAAATTAGCAAACGGCTCCCAAGCGTCCTCTTCTTCATCACGATCATAAACGTAGAGTGCGCCTTTCTTAACAATGCTGTCCGTGTACAAAGCCTCGATGAATTGGTCCATCCACTTATCTTCATCCAGATATTGATGGAGCAGACCTTCAAGCTCCGTTGCCTTGGCAGTCAGTTCAGCATATTTGGCCAGCTCAACACGAACACGAGAAATCAGCTGCGGTGAACGAATGAGATTTTCCTGTGCCATTTCTTTGTTAATGCTGCCGAAAATATCTTTAATGCCTTCGCGCTCAAGACCCTTCTCGCGCAAACTCTTCAGCTCATCAGCCGCCTTCTTCACTTCGCCGAGATTCGGACGTGAAGAATTCAACTGCATATCAAATCCACTCAAAAGAGCATCCATATCAAACGGCTTTGTGAAGACAACAGAATACCTGTTGCTGGTGTTCTCATCTACGCCTTTTTCGATGATGACTCCGCTCGCCAGCGCTTTTGCAAAATCCGCACGCACTCGGGCGTTATATTCACGGACACGAGCATTGACGTACGTATCACCCCATGACTTTTCCGGAATAGGAGAAGGCAGGTACGTCCAGTTATTCTTATCAGTCATCACCAGATGGCGGCCGATCCCTTCTTTATCAAGAATGGTCCGCTCATAGTTCTCTTCAAACACCCGTAGCGGAGTGTATACGAAGAGTGGCACACCATTACGTGTATTTAGCCAGAAAATACGGTTCTTCACTTGGCTTTCCTTGATCGTAAATTGCGATTTGCCAAGCGCATTGTTCTGATAATTACGAATCCCTTTCAGGATACCAGGTGCTTTAACAGGTACTGATACGAAGCCCCATGATGGGAAATGTAAGCTGCCTGAGCTGTTGCTGAGGTGGAAGGTAGGTACGGCCTCTTCATCCAATTTACCAGCAATAATCCGCTCTACGAATTTATCCAGTGGCTCTTCGTGTCCGAATTTCATTACGAGGAAGTCTTCCATCGAACGAGTAATCAGATCACCGAACTTATCGCTAAGGAACTCCGAAATCGAACGAACGATATCAATCTCCTGCTCTTTGACCCAGCGTCCGGAATGCTTCAGCATTTCACGGGTAAAGTCGCGAATCAGGTCGTCGCCGTCCTTCTGATCCATGATTTTGGTGATTGTCGCCGAAATATCTGGCACGTTAACGATGTTCCAATAATAAGTTTTGTTGCCTTTATAATCTGCCTGCTCTTCACCATTGATAAGGATGTCCCCATTCTTGGCAAAAATCGAGCTAAGCGCACTAAGAATCTCTGTAAACACACCGTAAATCCGGCTGTTCTCATCGTTTAAGAGCTCATATAAGTCCTCGTAAAATTGAATCATTTGCTCAGTACGCTCTACATCAGCATGCAGCCAGTACTCATTGATTTTGGCCTCAATATAGGCATTCTTCTTCTTCTCTTTGGATACAAAAGCGCTGCGAGCATCGCTCAGCTTCTCATCTGCACTGTCCTGTGCTGTCTCAATATCGCGTGGCAAACGCAGTAAGCTTTCACGTAAAGCCTCAATATAAGACTGAATCAGCTTCAGAATACAGAAGCCTTTCTCGGTATACAGCAAGCGAGAAACATAGAACGGACCTTGCTCTGGATGCAGGAAGATGCGATCCAGCTCTTCACTGAACCGTCCGACAATTTCGCCAGGAAGCTGTTTCTTCGATTTGATATACTCCTCACGGGCACGAGCTAGGAAGTTCTGCTCCAGCTCTGTATCCATGCTAACAACCTGATTCTTAACTACATTGGCATGGCTCAGGCGTTCGCTATTCTGATAGCCAGGCAGCGGCTCAGGCACACGCGACTCAAACGTTTTAATCATACTGTCGAGATCGATGCCAAGCTTACGTGCGAATTTTTCTACATCCTCTTGACCAGGCGCCTGCTGGAACATTTTTTCCATTTTATCAAACAAGCGGAAAGCCAGATAAGTTGTCATTTCCTCAATCGGAAGCACGGCAGACGAAGCACCGATAATGTTGTACTCATAGTTGGCTGGATAGGCCTTGTTCATCTGCGCAATATTGGTGCGGATATTACTGATATAGTCATGAATGGCGAATTCTTCGCCAGACGCTTTTTCTTCACTCGCCATAAAGTTCGTGATGTTCTCAGCTGTTACGTTCATACAGTAATCATACGCATTCTCTAGCAGCTTACCTTCGGTATTCGTTGCAGAGATCAAATGACATAGATTAAATGGAGCCAACGGTGAATTTACCGTCAAAATATTTCCGTATTGCTGTTGGAATCGCTCGCCACGACTGTCCACATTCATCCAGTAATCCAGCTCTTTAAGCGCCGCATAACCGTTCTTGCGAATATATTCACGCGTATGCTCGCTTAAACTTTTATTAGACAGGTTCACGTCCGGTGTAAAGAGATAACCCAGTGTGTTCACACGGTCAATACCGGCAGATCCATAGTCGCGCTCAATAATACCGCGTACGATATAAGCAATATCGAGGAAAGCCCCACTACCAGTACCGCCCGACAGACCTGTCAAAAGGAAAACCATCAGCTTCTTGTTCGTGCCTACGGATAATGTCTTGATCTTCTTATCAATCGCGCCTACAACCTGATTAATCTTAGTGAAAAGTAACAGACGTCCAGCTTGGCGTACACCAGCAGCACCATTCATACCATCTGTGATACTCAGCTCCGGAGATAGCCAGTCCGTAATATACGAATCAAGAATGCTTCTGTTCTGGAGCAATCCGCCGATTTCAGCATTCGCCAGCAATACAAATTCATTTTGCGGGTCGAGCCCGATCCCTTTGTATTTTTTACCGCGATCCTGTTCATTCGTCTCAAAAGCTAGAAACTCCACATTATCCGGCTTGTCCCGCTTCTTCTTGGATATCGGATCCTCCGGCAGCTTAAAGCGGCGGTTAATCTGATATTTAAGACGCAGCAGGGCATCAATGCCCGTGCCGCCTAGTCCAATAATTAGGATTGGATTATCAATCGTATCTACCCTGATCTTATCACTGACGATCCCGCCGCCTAGTGATACATCCAACTGCTGTATATGCTCTCTTACTACTGGTTTCATATGCTTATCCTCCTAAAAGTTTTGCGGAAGCTGTACTTCAGATCTCTTGCAAAACCACTTCTATACTAAATACTCGAGATAAATCGTCTTATCTACCGTGTTTAGGGATACTGAAATGCGGTCACCACTCTTCAGCTCCAAACCACGTGAGGCATCCGCAGCACGTCCGGATCTCTCCACGGTAACACCTTCTCCACTGCGTAGCAGCAATCGGTCATTCTTAGCTTGTGTGAAAATAATGCTCTCGCTTTCCTTCAGCTCAGGCGCTAATTGCAGCAGCTGATGAAGGGTGAACTTGCCTCTAAATCCAGCAAGTTTTTTATATTGTGGGTAGGTCTTCTCACCCGTATTACCGTCTTTAACCTCAACTACCAGCTGCCCAACAAAGCCACGTGCTGATTTCTTATTCAGCAAATACCACACTGCAGCGGCTATCAATACTAGAAGAATTCCGCCTATGATGTAATACATGGTTTTGGACGGAGCTTCTTTCAGCGGTTCTTCTTTATCAGCCCCTGTCGAAGGACTAGTAGTTGCGGCGCCGCCTGTCTTCGCGCTGATCTTTACAGGAGCACTTTCACGATAGAAACTACTTTCCTCTGCACGAACCTTCAGCTCATAGTCATGGCTTTCTTTTACCTCGAAAGTGCCCTTAAAGACATCCCCAGAGTTATCAAGTTCGATTTCCTGTACATCACCTGTATCAATATCTGTAGCCAGCAATACCGCCTTCATATCTTGATACAAATTACTGAGCGTTACCTGAGTACCATTACTAAACAGGTGGGAAGTAATATCAATTTTATCACCTTTTTTATAAGTTGCTGATGGCAGAGCATCGATCTTAAGCTCCAAATCATAGTTAAAAACTAGATTAATATCAATTTTATCCTTTGGCACACCTTTGACCTGAAGCTTCCAATCTCCTTCCTGAGGTGACAACAGCTTGATCAAGCTATAAGTGGAAGACTTCGACAGCAGAGCACCCTTTGAAGGGATCGCGACAGCATTTCCTGACGGGTCCGTTAGCTTCGCTGTCACAGGCTGTGCAGACATGATCGAGATATTAGCTTCCAAAACACTGCCGTTAGGCACGTTAATGGTTACGTCCTGATAATTGCCGTTTGCAGTAATCGACTGCACCGGTACTACCTTCAGCTTCAGATGACTAGCAAAAATCTCACTGAGTATTTGCGGAAGATCATCTGCGGAGTCTGTTGAGAATGCTTTACCGCCCGTTTCATTAGACAGATCAGCGAGTTTTTGTTTGTTCAGCTTGCCGTCTGCGTTAAGCCCAATCGTATAAATGGGATAGCCATTCTTCTTGGCGACCTCTACGGCGGTATTCAGTTCTTTATCCGACTCGGTTTGCGTCCGGCCTGTTGATTTGTTGAAATCGTTATTGCCATCAGCTAGCATTACAATGATTGGCTCATGATTCGGATCGCTTCCATTCTGGAGCACCTTCACAGCCTCTTCTACACCGACAGCAATGTCGGTATAAGCTCCACGGTCCAGTCCATCAATAAAATCCTTCAAATCCTGTTTATCTGTCTCTGAGTTTATTTCCAGCAGGGCTTTCTCCCGCTGCACCTTGTCGGTATAGGCAACAATACCTACTTTATCACCTTGGGTAGATAGCATATCTATGAACATTTTCATCGCTTCATTCGCGACTTTGTTCTTGTCACTAGTCTTCATGGAGTTGCTGACATCGATAAGAAGCACAGCATCAATATGAGATTGCGCCGACGTTGCCGCATAGGCCTGAACAGCTGCAAAAGGTGAGGCAGCAAGACATAGAGCCAGCAGTAGTGCTGGGAAGATCCGTTGAAATAGAGTCTTAGTTGTTCTGTTACTTTGATATTTACGAAGCATAAATAGGGCTCCTCTTGTGTTATATTAGGCACATATGACAGGTTCAGCACTATCGCTAAAATCTGTAAATAGCATGCCATTATGATATAATTAAACCTTGTAAACTTCAACTTTAGGACCGCCGGACCAAAGTAGCAATGATGCATAGAGTTATCATTCTATGAGCCATCCAGACTGCGCGGCGTCCATGAGAAAGGACTGTTCCATGATTTCATACGTCATTCTTGGGATTACGTTCCTAATTGTCGTAATTCAGATTTCCATCTATGCTGCACACCAGCGTAAACCATTAACTCGTGATGATATTAATGACCGACTACTAGCCGCTTTGAACGGAGGCGATAAAGGCCGTGAATAAGAAAAGACCCGTTACCTTCCGGCCTTTCAAGGCCCCTCGTTACGCATATGACAAGCTGCGCATTTGTCGCCGCTGCGGGCAATACACTGCTCTCGGCGAAGATCGATGCACCAAATGCGGTAGAGCCTCACTTATTACAGTAGAGCAGCAAGCCGCATCCATCGCAGGAAGAAAAATGCATACGCGCCTCCTATTCATCTTACTGCTCACACTAGCCTCCGTCTATTTTGGAAATAGCATAGAGCAGATGATGCTGTGTGGTGCCGGAGGGATTATCCTCGCTGGACTATTGTACTATACGCAGCGAAAAGTACGGCAGAACGAGAATCTTCGTTCTCTTAACGAGCTGCTTGGCCGAGGGATCGTCATCATCAAAGAGGGACTAGAGATCAACCGTCAGGAAGCTGTCTCCGTACTCCGCGAGAATGATGTTCTTGCCTACGAGAAGCTGCGTGAGCTCTCTATCCTGCTTCGCGGCGACCGGATTGCGCGGCAGCGGATCGCCTTATTACATGGGTTTTTACTTCGCAAGGACATGGATTTAGAACTAGAGCAGCTTCTTCTGAAGGATTTCGAGCCACTGCTGGCCGAATATATCGGCGAGATTGCTAAAGTCCGTCCTGATCTGATCAAAGATCGTACACTACGATACGTGAAGATCTATGAAGAAGAAATTCGTCATATGGATAATGGTATGACCATCCTTACAGGAGTTGCCGGAGCAGCAGTAAGAATGAAGCGTTATGCCCTGCTCTACTCCAGTATGATTGGCCGATACGTGCAAGACCTGCCTAAAGACCGCTTTATGCGGTTATCCAAGCTCATTGCTGCAAATCCCCATGAACCGTGGAACGGCCTGGACCTTAGAGTAGCTGACATTCGTGAGGCCAAATATCGCTGGGACCCAGAGGTTCAATAGACCTGAAAGCTTATATTTCAAGAAGAAACGTTCGTTGGCATCATTTATTGATGACAATCGTTTCTCGTAGAAATATAAAGATAAAGGATAGCGTGAAACTTATGCTTTTTTATATTTCAAGAAGAAACGTTCGTTGGCATCTGTTATTGATGACAATCGTTTCTCGTAGAAATATAAAGATAAAGGATAGCGTGAAACTTATGCTTTTTTATATTTAGAAAAAAGAGGCTACTCTATATGACGTTCAAACAATTAATAACCCTGCGAAACTTTATGATCATTCTGTGTATAAGCATGTTAGTACTACTTGGACAGAAGGTTTTTCTTATCGCCGACAAAATTCAAATGACCAAGGAAGCTGACCGTCTCTACGCTGCAGGTGATCTGATCAGTGCAGAGAATCAGTATCGCTTGGCGGCGGCAAACCATTCTATTCTTTATATGGAAGAGAAAGTTGCGGAGCGGCTAGCCGAACTCTCGCCGATCACGGCCATCCGCCAAGGTCTGAGTGCTTTGGTATTATCCGCTGAAGCACAAGCCACGACTAAGGATTTTTCCGGATTTATGAAAAGCTATGATGCTCTCCTCAGCTTAAAAGCTACATATATGAAGCCCGGCGGTCCTTATGAATCCTATTATCGCCAGCTATCGACTGATTCAGGCATTTCTGACAAGTTCACAACCTACTTCCGAGAATTTAAAGAGCAGTTCCTAACTGAACTTGCTCAGAGCCAGAGTGGAAATACGAGTGAAGCGGAAGCTTTCAAATGGAATCTGTTGCAGATTCCCGATGCTTATTATGGAAGCGCCGCTTCCAAGGATGAGCTCTTAGCCTCCAAGTTCAAAAGCCATGATACAGCTAAATTAAATGCCTTAGCAGGAACAGGAAGCTTTACAGGTATGCTCGAAAGCGCCCTTTCCATGATGAATGCTTACAAACAGCATAGTTACGAAGCCCCATGGGTACTTGGGCAGGCAGAAAGTAGCGGAAAGATCTTTCTGAACAAGGATCTAGAGAGTGATAACATCACCGCCTTTACTGGGCATGCTGTAGCCTATCGTAATTTTGCAGGATCGGCAGGTATCACCTCATCCAAAGTACTAACCTTAGTCGATACTAGTAAAGCTAAACTACTGAAAAATGCCAAGCGCATGACCAGTAAAGGTCAATATGCTGATGCTATTCAGCTATACGGTGATCTTGCTCCGCTAGAGGATACTTCTTCAATTATTGCCGCTACAAGACTGGCTTGGAATATTGCTGAACCTGTGCGCCTCCTTCCAGGCGGTGAAGAGCAAGGCAGATATGGGAACATCATCTCCAGCAAGGGACTACATGGCACGAAGGTCATTGTGGCTGGAACGGATAGCAATGGTATTCTCTATTATGCAGCAATGAATAACGACGAAAGTGTCATTACTTTAACTGGAAATAGTTTACCAAAATTCGAGAGCCTGCGCAGTCTTACTTTTAATGATCAGCTTGCTGCGTCTACAGGTTCTGGTGCCCCCGTGGTTTTAGTGGAATCCGAAGTCGAAGGTGGACGCACTCTTTTTACAGCATATGAAATGAAATCGGATGGAATATCACAGTTATTTTCAATGTCTGGCGATAGCTACGAACTGCAATCCGATGATTCGATACTCGTATCTAATGCAGATCTTGGAGACGGTGTCGACGGACAGACGGCACGTTACCGTAAAGTAGATGGCAGCTATCAATTCGCTGAGATTGTTCAGGAGTATGCTGTAATTTCAGCTTCCGATGTAGCGCTCCATCCTTTTGAAAAGGTCTCTTTTCACTGTGAAATCGTAATAGATAACTTCGGTAATACGCTTGCTTACTCGAATGGAGTTTATATTTCACTTCAAGGTGAGGTAGGTTCCGTTACAGGTAACGCATTAGTTAGTGGACAATATCAGAACGGTTATCAGCCTATTGAAACTGACATGGGAGAGCAATATGTGCCTGTGTTTGTGGTGGAATCGGTGGGTAGTATGAGCTTTGGACAGTAGGACTTATGAGATAATGGATAGGCGACTTGGGGGATCGCTTGTCTTGACAAATCTGATCCCCTATTCGACTTGTGGCATGCTTAATCGACTTGAGAACTAGCCTAAGGAAAAGTGAGCTGCCAATAGAAACATGGTGAGAACAAACGCATGGGAAAAGAGATCGGCTATAGTGATATGAAAAAGCAACCCTAAGGTTAGTCGGGCTATTTTATCTGATGCATAAACCTGGGGTCACCATGTCCGCTTAGTTTTTTTGCCCAAGAGGTGTCTTTAGCCCGTCTATACTAGTGCTGTTCTTTTCTTGTCTATATGCTTTCAGGCCTTCTTCACCCTTTTGGATAGACCAACGTTGCAACGTATCTCGCTCACTCTCATAACTCATGAATGGGACCGAAAATCCGCAAGATGTCTGTACTTTATGAACATCAATCAAAATGATCTGTCTAGCTCCAGGCAGAGGTGTAAACATGGGGTACAGTGCTTCCCATTCTAATGATCCAGGCAAGATTACCGTCCCCGTTCCATACAGTCTCAGAATGTTCGGCGGTCCTTCAAACGCACAAAACATAACCGTCACTCTTCCATTTTCCAACAGATGTGCACTCGTCTCATTACCGCTGCCAGTCATGTCTAGATAAGCCACCTGATTAGGTGACAAAATCCGAAAGCAATCATGCCCCTTAGGCGAAAGATTAACATGCCCTTCTTCAGAAAGCGGCGCCGACCCTACGAAAAAAAGGTGCTGCCGAAGAATAAACTCCTCATGTGCAGGTAGTATAGCGGTGAATTGTTTTCCCATTTAGCATTCTCCATTTCGTTTTGGTCTTCTGTGGTGTGGTGTGGTGTGGTTTGTGTTGTTTGTTTTGTGGGGCAGTCCTGCTCCATCAAATACATCCACTTTACCAACTCAACCAGCTACTTCAACTGCTTCAACTACTTCAACTGCTCCACCTACTCAACTGCTTCAACTGCCCCAACTGCTTCAAACAACAGTTACTTCAACTCCATCAAAACTCATCAACTTCACAACTCAACCAGCTACTTCATATACACTCCCCTAGTTCCACTCCCTCCCAAACTATAGTAAAATCGGTCCGGGCGGCATTGGGGTAAATGTAGTGCATTTTTGCTCCTCTTTCTTGCTATTTGGGCTCGTTGAGGTAAATGTAGTGCATTTTTGCTCCTCTTTCTTGCTATTTGGGCTCTTTGAGGTAAATGTAGTGTATTTTTGCTCCTCTTTCTTACTATTTGGGCTCTTTGAGGTAAATGTAGTGTATTTTTGCTCCTCTTTCTTGCTATTTGGGCTCTTTGAGGTAAATGTAGTGCATTTTTGCTCCTCTTTCTTGCTATTTGGGCTCGTTGAGGTAAATGTAGTGCATTTTTGCTCCTCTTTCCTGCTACTTCGGCCAAACGCAGCTAATCTACGGGATTTATACCGTTCATTCCTGCTACTTCGGCCAAACCCAGCTAATCCGCGGGATTTATACCGTTCATTTTCGCTATTTCAGCCAAACCCGGCTAATGTGCGGGATTTATACCGTTCATTCCTGCTACTTCGGCCAAACTCAGCTAATCTGCGGGATTTATACCGTTCATTTGCGCTATTTCAGCCAAACCCGGCTAATGTGCGGGATTTATACCGTTCATTTTTCCACGGACTCACTCGTTAAGCATATGAATTCTAGAGTTTCCCATATGTCTACCCATGTCTACCCGTCGTCCCCCTAAAGTCCATAATCAAAACCAAAGTAAATGCGGGCGCGGCAAAGGTTAACAACACTGGAGAAAAGTCCTTCCTCATTACTTCTTTTGATATATATTCGTTTCAATCATTGAGTAACCCTTCACCCGGGGCATTCTGCTCGTCAGCGAAAAAAGGAACTACCTCTCGGCAGCCCCTAATCCCCGCGAAACATTTCCATTAGCTAAAAAACCCATTCCCCTAAAAATCCACATAAGCAGCTACTAACCAGCAACAAAGCTACAAATCAACAAAGCAACAAAGCAACAAAGCTACAATTCACATAACCGTCGTTCTCCCCATCTATTCAATCGCAATATAAATTTCAACCTGCGTGTTAGCAGGATCAAAGCCCCGCGAATCGTAAAGCTCAAAATCACCTGTATAAGTTCTTACCTCGGTAGATGCCTTAAAATACGTCCAAATTTCCACCCACGCTTGCGCGACTACTTCGAATACCGGACCTTTTTTCGTTGTAAAAACCATGTATTTGCTCTCCGGAACAGCTGCACACACGAGGCCGTTTTCCTCTAAATGTCTCCCCCCAGCAACTTCATGACCAATCACAACGGTATACGCTCCTGACGCATCACTCTCATAATCTGTATACAAAGCATAGATATACTCAGGCTGAACTGTATCCATCTGCCCCGCAATATTACTCTGAAAATAAGTTTCCCACAGCTGCGACAAGCCCCCATCAGGACCCATTTCCACTTCATTAGTCGTGCGTATGCTAACACCTGCCAAGGTCATTTTTGGTTTTTGTACAAAATAAGTACTCATCATTCTCCCTCATTTCCTGTGATTGAGTTCAGTATACATAGGGGAAGTGGACATCTGTCTGTCCAGTTAGAGTAGAATTATCGATTTGGATTATAAATGCATCAATGGGGTAATTAATAGTATGGAACTACACTCGAAGGGAATGACTACAACATCATGCCAAAAATCAAATTAGCCGTCATCTACTACAGCGCCACTGGGACTAACTACCAGCTCGCACAGTGGGCCGCAGAAAGCGCTGAGAAAGCGGGGGCTGAGGTGAAATTACTGAAGGTACAGGAACTAGTTCCCGAGGACAAAATTGCGGCAAATCCGGCCATGAAGGCCCTAGCTGAAAAAACAAAAGATATCCCAGTAGCAACACCCGATGATATCGTGGAGGCGGATGCGATTATTTTCAGTTCTCCAACCCGTTACGGTAACATTGCTTCTCAGATGAAGCAGTTCATCGATACAACCGGAGGGATTTGGGGCAAGGGACTAACTGTAAACAAAGTCGTCAGCGCCATGAGCTCAGCACAGAATCCACATGGTGGTCAGGAAGCTACGATTTTGGCACTATACACATCGATGTATCACTGGGGAGCGATTGTCGCGGCACCTGGTTATACCGATCCAGTCACTTTTGGCGCAGGAGGCAACCCCTACGGAACAAGCGTCAGTGTGGATGGGGACGGTAAAATGATCGAAGAGCAGGATCGTATCCGTGACGCTGTATTTCACCAAGCGAAACGTACTGTTGAAGTGGCCGGCTGGGTCCAAGCAGGTAAAAACGCGCAATAGACCGAACTAGGCGACGCCTATCGTTCGATATAGTAAACCCCTCGGAGCTACCTGTGTAGCATACAAACCGAGGGGTGTTGTTTATTTTATTTATTCTCCAGGATACTTAAGGCCCCACTGCGCACGTATTTGATCCAGCAGATTCAGAATCGCTAACGACTCATCCAATGTCATCACCGGACTCTCTGTAAGCCCCGCCTCAAGACAACGTCCCACTTCCTCTGCTTCAAAACAATATCCGATAGAAGCCCGGTCATCCACAAAAGTCTCTACCTTCTCATCCCCTACATAGAGCGTAGCCGATTTCGGATTCACTAACGTGCCCTCTACAATAATACGGCCCTCTGTTCCAAACACATGCGCTTCCTCCAACATATTAAGACGAATACCGCCGTTTAACGAAGCGGTTTTTCCATTGCCATAATTCAGCAGCATAGAGAAATGCTCGTCCACTCCAGTCTCACCAATATGAACCGTACTGGATATAGATTCAGGATAAGGTCCAAACACCATCGAGGCAAAAGAAACCGGATAAATCCCCACATCCAGCAGCGCTCCCCCGCCCAGCTTCGGATTAAGCAATCTGCCTTCCGGATTCCAGTCCGTGCGAAATCCTAAGTCTGCCTTCACCAAGCGAACTTCACCGATTCTACCCTCGGCAATCCATTCTCTAACCTTCACAATCGCCGGGATGTAGCGGCTCCACATTGCTTCCATCAGGAACAGCTTATGCTCTCTAGCATAAGACACGACTTCTTCCAATTCTCCACTATTCACGGTAAAAGGCTTCTCGCACAAGACAGCTTTTCCTGCACGCAGCGCCAATAATGCATTTTCTTTGTGAAAAGGATGTGGCGTTCCGATATACACTGCATCTACATTCGGGTCATTCACCAATTCTTCATAGGTGGCGTAGGCATGTGGAACCCCATGATCCCGCGCAAATTTATCCGCACTTTCCTGAGAACGCGAACCCACGGCATATGCCACACCATTGCTGGCGTGAGCTAAGTCAGTAACAAACTGATGTGCAATCCACCCTGTACTGAGAATTCCCCATTTTACTTTGTAAGCGTTGTCTTTTCCCATTGTATTGTTCCTCCTCATCCTTCTGTTTCTACTACTTGATTCTATCAGACCATGCTTATTAAAGCATATGAAAATAGGATCTAACCGTCTATTCCTCTTCCACCTCAATCAGAAAAATCCGATCCTTAAACCCACCGCGACGCTTGGTTTTCTCCGCACGAAGCTTCTCCAGCTCTGTGCTATTGCTCCCATGTGTCTCCGCCAGAGCCTGGATCACTTCCAGTATATCGGCAAGCTCTTCAAGCGCTTCTTCATCACTAACTGCCCGAAAATACTCCTCCGACTCTTCTTTCAATTTCTTACGTAGTTCAGTTATGTATTCTTTGGGCTCGAGTATCCTTGTCTTAAAATCTTTCCCTTGAGAGGCTATCAAATTGGGGATTCCGTCACGCACTAGCTTTTCATATACAGGCATTTAAGTTCATCCCTCTTTCTACTATGTATTCTAGCTTCCTTCAGTCTTACTTCGATTTTATCATTAGCCGTTCTACAAAAGGAATATCCGCAGGAGCAAAAGTGAACTGACCCAGTTCATCCGGGAACACCCAATTGAATTCGTCGTGATCAACAAGTTCGATTACGCCTCCTTGATACACAGCTTTCCAAGCAAATAGTCTGATCTGGATACTTCCATAATTGTGCTCGTTCATGCCAAAGCTCTCATAGGGAAGTATCGTAATCCCCATCTCCTCCTGAAGCTCTCTTTGCAGACAATCTGCGATACTCTCGCCTGATTCGATTTTCCCGCCAGGAAATTCCCACAGACCTGCCTGCGACTTCCCTTTCCTCCGCCGAGCAATAAGAATCTGTCCTGCTTCATTATGTATAATTGCGGCTGCCACCTCGATCACAAGAACACCTCCATGATTGCTATCATTCGACATATACTACTATTAAAACATACATTTCATTCCAAACCAAAGAGACTCTCCCACAAGCCATTAGGCCCGGGAAAGTCTCTTCCGTACAGTCTTTTCTATAAATTTCACAGCAGCGTTTTCCTTATGGGAGGACTGCTATTTCGTCAACACAAGCTCTAATCGAACCTCAAGATTGTTCTCCGTATCCAGCACAACGGTGTGCGGATTGCTCATGCCAAAATCAGAAAAGGCCACAGTTGTTGTTCCCGACAGCATCAGCTGCCCCCCACTGTACGCTGCTTGAGACTGGAATGTGACATCCTTTTCCACACCCCTCACTGTAAGCGTACCTTGCATTTCAACCGGCACAGTTGCTCCTTCTGTCCATTCTGCTGGCAGCTCCGAGAATGATTTCACTACAAACGTAGATTGTGGAAATTCCGTAACGGATAGGAAGTCTGTTCCTTTTACATGCTCATCTCTTTGACCATTGCCAGAGTCCAGAGCGCTCATATCCACGGTTCCTTCCCCAGCCATCGAAGTAGAATCTTCTATATTAACATTCCAAGTACCTTGAACTTTGTTATCTACGAAGTTAACTGTTTCTTTGGAGGTTGTTACCGACCAATATACTTTAGAAGTGTCCGCAATCGTCCAGTCACCGTTTAATTGCTCTGCTGTTACTACCACACCTGCTGATGCTTCAGTGTTATTCGTTGTGCCTGCACCAGCTGCCGCTTCTGTTCCTTGCCCTGGAATCACGGACTCGATCTCTACATTATTGCCCAGCCATTTATCCAGCAATGTATAACCTGTGACAACTCCTACGATAATGACTCCGGCCGCGATCAAGGCTATTCTTTTTCTCTTCATCCTGTTCCCTCCAATATTCTAATATTCTAATATTCTGTATATTTTCAAGCTCGTCCCTCATTCTAACAAAGCAATATGTCGGGAAGAAGTCAGAGCAGAACGAGCTATGATGTGTTAAACTTGTCGTAATTTTATAGACTGGAGGCCCACCCACATGATGAGATCCATTCTAATTGTTGAAGATGAGGAAGCTATCTCAAGGGTCCTCAGCGCTTATCTGAAAAAAGCTGGCTTCCATGTCACCCGAGTAGCCGACGGTCGTGCCGCGCTAGAGTCTTTTGCTGTATCCCCTCCTTCATTAGTATTACTCGACATCATGCTGCCAAACATGGACGGCTTTGAACTGCTAAAGCTCATCCGTGAAAAAAGTAGCTGTCCCGTGATTATGCTGACGGCAAGAGATGGGATTGATGATCGACTAGCTGGTCTTGACGGTGGTGCAGATGATTATATGTCTAAACCCTTTATTCCAGAGGAAGTGGTGGCACGCGTGAATGCTGTATTACGCCGTCCCTCACAATGGTCTGATGGCAGCCGCAAACGGCATTATGGCAGTTTATTTATCGACTTTACTGCTCGTACTGTCTTTTTAAACGGGGCTGAGCTGAACCTTAGTCCACGCGACATGTCAGTAATGTTATTTCTGGCTGAAAGACCTAATCAAATATGTACGCGCGAGCAATTAATAGAGCATGTCTGGGAGATGGATTACGAAGGAAGTGACCGTGCAGTCGATTTGTCTATCAAAAGACTTCGCCAAGCATTGTCGCATTGGCCGGTAGATGAGGGGGAAATCCGTACCTTGAGAGGGACAGGATACCAATTATGGACTACTTAAAGAAAAACAACACCCAACGCACGTCCTTCCTCTCCTACTGGACAATTCGTTATCTGCTCATTATCAGTATCGGCCTCCTGCTAACTGCACTAACAACGTTCTGGTGGATGCAACAAGAAGCTATGAGCAACCGGATGCAGACTACCGGATTATTAGCACAGGAGATTGCCGATCGTAGCGTAAATCGTGAAGGAACCATAGAGATCAGCCAGAATCTTGGAAAGCTTATTGAAGACCGAAAACGATTCTTCAAGTTAACCGTAGAAATGTGTGTAATCATTACGGATCAGCAAGGTCAGATGCTGCTCTCTATGCCGCCTCTCACAGAGGACGAAATGAGGCATAAGCTTAATGATAGCTTGGACGACTCGCGTAGTCCGGAGTTCAAAGCTGCAGTTGCTCCAATAGAATCAAATAGCAGAACACTAGGACAGGTGATTGTCCTTCAATCTAAGAAATCGCTGCGGCATATTCCGCAGGAGGAAATCATTTTTTTCTCCATTCTGCTGCTGTTTCTAATCATCTTAAGTTGGCTAACCATCTATCTCTTGTCACGTAAACTGGCAAAGCCTATTCAAAAAGTAGCTGCTGCTGCGGCACAAATCAGCCATGGCCGGTATGATATCGTTCTGGATAAGGATGCCAAAGAACGGGAAATTCATGAGCTAATGATGTCTTTTGAAGAGATGGCGGGCAAATTACAACAATTCGAGCATTCCCGTGCGGTGATGTTAGCCGGAGTATCCCATGAACTAAAGACACCAGTAACCTCCATCAAAGGTCTAATCCATGCCGTTCGTGAAGGGGTCGTCGAAGATGATGAGGCTGAGGAATTTCTAGATATTGCCTTGCAGGAAGCTGGACGATTGCAGCGGATGGTAGCGGATCTTCTGGATTACAACGCATTGACTGCAGGTATCGTTTCTGTCCGTCACGATAGACTGGATGCTGTGCCGCTTTTATCAGAAATCGTATATCAATGGAAGCTGACACAGACCGATGAAGTTGCGGAGCCCGTGCTCCATATGCCGAGTAATCCTTTATTTTTGCGTGGGGACTCGCTTCGTATCCAACAAATTATCGTCAATCTCCTTAATAACAGTGTACAAGCCAAAGCGCCAGACCGAAGGGTGCAGCTTACGGTGGAGTTGCTTGAACAGCAAGGCCATGGCCTAGCCGAAATTCGTGTTCAGGATAATGGGCTTGGCATCTCATCAAATCATAGCGAGCATGTCTTCGAGGCTTTTTTCCGAGGAAGCGATAAGCAGAGCACACTACGTGGTCTAGGACTTGGTCTCACCTTCAGCCGTTTGTTGGCCGAATCTATGATCGGAAGCCTCGTGCTTGAAAAGCACTCAGAGGAAGGCTGCACCTTCGTGCTGTCTCTACCGCTTGATCACTAAAAAATTAGTCTGTGGACCATCGTCATGGTATAATCATGTGCACAATCACACCGAAAACCGGAGGCTGTATATGCTTACTTTTGAACAAAAATTAGCGATTCTCGACTCTTACCCCCAACTGGAACGCAAAAATGTATCCCTTGGGCGCGTGAACTATCACTACGAGGAAAGCCAGCATGATAAGAAAACCGTCGCTTACCACCTGCACCCAAATGGTAATGGGTATGTATTCGCAGGATTATTGCGGGGCTACGAGACAGATGATAAGGGCTTCGTGAACATTCGCGAATACTCGGAAGCCGAACTGCGGAGTCTACTGGATGCCGCTATCACCTCTTTGTCTATTTACATTCCGGAAGCCCCTGTAACCAGCAAAAGAAAGAAAAAGACTGCTGCGTCCGCCGATTCACTCTGGACTAATGATGAGGGGCATACGCTGACCCTGAAGCTAGAGGAAGATTTATGGTATGTCTATGCCGATCTCAATCTGGAAATGGCCTTTGAAACGCTTGAGGAAGCTAAAGAATATTTAGCGGAAGAGGGATTTACTGCGCAGGGGTAACTTTCACTCCTCTCTAAAAAATAAAACGAGGTGTCCTAACAGCCATTGGATATGGCGTTTCGGACACCTCTTTTCAATTGTACGCATGCAAGCTCGATCCAAGAAAATAATCCTTAATATACGGGTTGAGTGTAAACAAAGCTATATATACCCAAGTCAAGCTCTGAAACCACTTCATAATCCAGTTTGAACTCTATAGTCTTATTGATAAGACCACCGACGAAATAACTGCCCTCCACCACTAATCTATTCTCTCCTCCAACAGGAGCTACCAAAATTAGTTGCTCTATACTATTTGCCGGTATTACAAAATTTTGCAGACCACCCGCTTGATCTTGAACATATCTACGAACTGACACGGTGTTACTACCTACTACCGAGAAACCGGAATTGTTGTTCTTCCATTCTTCATAAGCATTTTGTTGAGATTGGTTGGAGCTAACACAAACCTGATTTATTGAAAACTCCGGTAGGTTATATACTTTGCCAGCAATATTATCTATAACCACTTTATTGGTTACTTGCGTACAATTCTCTATATTTTGAATCGGCATGGGGTCTTTTTCTTTAGAGATTGTTCTTATTATCTTTTTATCACCGGATTTAAAATTTATAGAGATCTCTTTATTATCCATGTTAGAGAACTCGATCAAGCTATACAGCTGATTATTTTTGATTCCATAATGTTTTACTCTTATCTCAAACCTATTTCTTTCATCTGTTAGTGTTTTTGAAACTTCTTGGCTTCCTAATGTAATGGTTCTATTTACTGGGGGAACTATCTTTGCTTCAGCAACGGATGATGTAATATGAACTGAATGTGTTCCTTCATCCCATGAGACGTTACTACCCAACACTTCGCTAATAAATCTCAGAGGGACGAGCGTATTATTCTGAAAGCTGATCGCCTTCAAAACTTGCTCATTCTCTTGTCCGTTAACAAATACTTTCCCTTCCTTAACCATATAAAAAACGTGAATATCCCCTCTTACCGCTGAGATCGTCTTTGCAGTATTATTCCATTCAATAACTGCACCTTGAGCTTCAAAAATCGCCCGCATCGGCACATATGTAACCCCCTCTTTTACGATAGGAAGTACATCAAAATGCAATTGCTTACCATCCAAAAAACATTTAATCTCATTGTCTTCAGCAGATGCTTTAATCGAAGCGCAAAAATTAAATGTTAGCATTACAAAGAAAAAAATAATGATTTTCGAAAGATATTTGTTGTTTTTCATATTTCATTAGCTCCCTAATCCCAAAAAATAAATTTACATTTCACACCTTAATATTTAAACCTCTCATCACTAAAGTGACGAGATTCCTAAGTACAGAAGTCTACTGACTTCTAATGGATTAGGCTATCTCCGCAGTTCCTGCGGTTATCCATCTGACGTTATTCAGACAGAAGTCTTAGTCCTTCGTTCAGAATATTTTTGCTGGCATTGTCATCTCTATCGTGTGTAGCATTGCATTCTGGACATACCCATTCGCGCAAGTTGAGGTTCTTAACGTCTTTGTTCTTGTACCCGCAGCTCGAACATCGTTGGCTTGATGCAAACGTCTTACCTACTGCGACGACTTGCTTCTCATACCATTCTGCTTTGTACTCCAGCATCGTTCTGAATTGCGACCAGGATACTTCACTGATCGCTTTCGCTAATTTTCCATATTGGAGCATCTTCTTCACTTGCAAGTCCTCAATTGCAATGATGTCGTGGTTTTTGACAATATGCGTTGAGACCTTATGTAAATAGTCAGCCCTCGCATTGGCCATATACTCGTGTATTTTGGCAACTTTGAGGCGCTGTTTGTTCCAATTAGAACTTCCTTTCGTTCTTCTTGTGAGAATACGCTGCGCCTTGGCAAGCTTCTCTTCCAACGTCCGAAAAAACTTAGGATTTCGGAATACTTCGCCGTTTGAGAGGATCGCAAAGTTTTTTAGACCCATATCGATCCCGACGGATGAATCCGTCTTTGGCAAAGGCTGCACATCTACCTCCGCAAGTATAGACACGAAATACTTACCCGCTGGATTCCGCCTAAGGGTAGCACTCAGAATCCGTCCTTTTATTTCTCTAGACTTAGCGAATGGAACACATCCAAGCTTAGGAAGCTTGATCTTGTGACCGAAAATAGCGATGTTATTGTTTGTAAAATGGGTTTGATACGACTGAAGAGGATTCTTTTTGCTCTTGAATTTAGGGGCATCGTTTTACTTTTGGTAGAATCGGCTGTAAGCATCAGTAAGATGCCTCAGTGCGTTTTGAAGTGCAAACTTATCAGGCTCTTTTAGCCATTCCTTAGTTCGTTTAAGTGCTGTAAGTTCAGCAGAGCATTTCCCATACGACAACCCTTTTCCTGTATCTTTATAGGCTTCATTCCATCTGTTCAGAAAGTGATTGAACACAAACCGACTACAGCCAATCGTTTTATGGATCAGCAGCTGTTGTTCTGCGTTTGGATATATGCGGAACTTGTACGCTTTATGCGTCAGCATGGCTTCACTTCACTTTCTGATTTTGGATGTACTCTCGTATTTGCGATTCCGTATTTTCGCTAACGGTAGCAATGAAGTATGAGGGGTTCCACAGATTGCCTCCCCATAGTTTCTTTTTAAGATCAGGAAATTCTTTGAATAGCAGTCTGGCAGATACACCATTAAGTGCTTTGATCATGCTCGGTATAGAATGTTGTGGAGAGCAGTCAATCAGCAGATGTACGTGGTCTTCATCACTTTCCACTCGACCACGCTTTGCTTCTGACACGTTTTCACCCCTAGATATACAATAACATATGTAGTTGTAATTATGTGATAAAATCATGTCATATTGATAACTTTATCACTTAAATATTTTAACATGTGTCGTACAATTAACGTGTCTATAACACGTCAGGGTTTGCGAAAACTATTCTATCAAATGGTAAATAAAAATGTAAGTCTAAAAAGAACACTACCAACAACACCCAAATTATGGTTAGATGGAGAGGAAGCCACATCCTAAAGGGAAAGAAGCGTGAACGCACATGAGTTTTGAAATCGTAGAGGCTACTATACCGGACATCCAAGCTGCATTAGAATCCGGAGAAATCACGTCAAAGCAACTAGTTCTCATGTATTATGAACGCATTGCTGATCACGACAAAAATGGCCTGACGATTAACTCTGTACTGGAGATCAATCCTGATGCGTTGTTTATCGCAGAATCTCTGGATGTGGAACGTGCGATCAAAGGTCCCCGGGGACCCCTGCATGGCATACCTGTGCTATTGAAGGATAACATCAATACTGGGGACAAAATGCATACTAGTGCGGGTTCGCTGGCTTTGGCGAATTCTTTTGCTGGGGAAGATGCGTATATAGTTACTAAGCTGCGTGAGGCCGGAGCGATCATTATGGGTAAAGCCAATATGACCGAATTCGCCAATTTCATGACGAACGGCATGCCCTCCGGCTATAGCTCCCGCGGTGGGCAAGTTCTTAATCCCTACAATATAACTACACCAACAGGAGGCTCCAGTTCTGGCTCAGCGGTAGCTGTAGCCTGTAACTTCTGTACAGTCTCTGTCGGCACAGAAACCTCGGGATCGATTCTTAACCCCGGTAATTTAGGCTCCATCATCGGCATTAAACCGACTGTTGGACTGCTCAGCCGTTCAGGAATCCTTCCGCTCTCCAATACGCAGGACACCCCTGGCCCTATGGCTAGAACGGTTCGGGATGCCGCACTGCTGCTAAACGCAATGCTGGGCAATGATAATCACGATGCTGCTATGGGAACAAATGCCGGTAAAACCCATGAGGATTACACTGTATTCCTGGACGAGAATGGCTTGCAAGGTGCCCGTATAGGCATCCCGCGTGACTATTATTTCGAGGAGCTAACAGAAGAACAACTTGCACTGTTCAATGCTTCCGTAGATAGAATGAGAGAGCTTGGAGCCACCATCATTGATCCTGCGGATATTAAGACCGCTCGAGAAATTAGTTACTCTTCAGTCGTCCTGAACGAATTCAAAACATCGCTGAACGCATATTTATCCCGGTTGGGCCCAGGTGCACCAATGCGAACATTGAAGGATATCATTGACTTTAACCATGCTCATCCTGTGGAGACTTTAAGATATGGTCAAGCTACGTTAATTAACGCTGAATTTAATTCTTCGGGCACACAATCCGAACCACAATATTTGCAACATCGTGCGACTGACCTGAGGCTGTGCAAGGAAGAAGGGATCGACGCCACCATGAAGGAATATGACCTAGATGCCCTTCTATTCCCCGCTGACTTTGGCGCCAGAATCACCTCGCGCGCTGGATACCCATCCATCGTTGTGCCTTCTGGATATACTTCCGCAGGTGCTCCCTTCGGTGTAACTTTCTCGGCGAGAGCTTATCAAGAGCCTACGCTTATCAAGCTTGCCTATGCGTATGAGCAGCATTACAAGGTTCGAAAAGCGCCTTCACTAAAGAGCTTTATCTGATCACACTTTTTCACTCATAACTAAAAGCCCGTAAACAGTGATTGTCTCATTCACCATTTACGGACTTTTTCATTTTCCAAACTCTACATATACTTACTCATAGTCACGCTGATTCTCTTCATCCGCAATATTCTGAATTTCATCGGAGTGAATTAGAAACAACTCATACTCCCCTTCAGCATGCAGCTTTAGTGCCCTTTCTTTAAAAAACTTCGGACTCCCCTCAGCCGCATCCTCATCATAAAAGAGCAATATTCCGTCGCTTTTGCGGAACAACAGGTCATCTCTGGCCCGAAATTGCCAGCTGCCGTCATAAGGAGCATTACTGACCGCACCGAAGAAGTCCGCCCCCGCAATAATACGTCTATACTCGTTCTGCTTCTCTTCTTTCCACTTCTCTTCCTGTCCAGTATGCGCTGTAATGATCCCAAGCTTTAAGTCCGGATATTGCGTCTTAAGCTCGCTTACCACCTCACATGCCCACAGATCCACACCGTATTGCCCGGGCGTAATCACCCACTCTACACCTTCTTCGATTAGAGGTTTTAAGCGGTTAGCCAGTGCTTTTTTGATATAAGGAATCCCTTGATGTTTATTGTCAAAAATACCGAGCTCATGCGCACGATATCCAGTTACCAGTAAAGTCTTCATGTGCTGCCTCTTTCCTATATGTTGGCTTATCCTTTAAGTTCTATTTAGCTCCTCTACAAGGAGGGGAGATCGTGGTGAGCTATAAAGCTCCATTTAATTGTTCATTATATAACATTTGCATACATCATTTCTTTAGTAAACTTTCAGCTGAGATTAAGCAATCTTTCAGAACCGTCTGTTATATTTCTTCTAAACCATTTTCTAAACTTAGGTTTGTGCCTTCGAAGCTAGTTTTGTACGAAGTAAATCGAAGTAGCAATCCTTACAAAACTTTTAGGAGGAGAAAAAAATGAAAGGATTCATCCCTATTATGATCTCAGGAAGCCTTCTAGCTTCTCTATTATTGGCCGGCTGCAGCTCGAACTCAGAGGAAGAAGCAACAACCACATCAAACAGTCAACCGGATTCTGCTCAGTCTGATAATTCATCAGCACAGCAACCACAAGCTAACGAGAATCAGCAGAATGGCGGCCCTAATATGTCCATGAATTTCGCTAAAATTAAGAGTGTCAGCGATACTACACTTACTGTTTATACCTCCGAAATGCCTACACCACCACAAGGTACTGGAGAGGGCGGCGGGCAGAACGGTCAAGGCGGTACTCCACCGGAAAGACCCGATAGTGATCAAGGTGCAGCAAATGGAACTGCGCCGGAAGGTGGGATGCCTCAGGGTGAAATAGCAGGGGGCGATGGACAAGGCGGTGGACCACAGGGGGGTGGAATGCAGCAGAGCTTCTCCGAAGAAACCACAGACCTTACAATTGATGCGGACACTAAAATTGTAGCCGTTACCTTCGACAAGGGCACGCGTCAAGAAAAGGCAATCACCTTATCTGAGCTGAAAGCTGATGATATTATCCAATATACACTTAAATCGGATTCCACTGTGGCGGAGAGCATTACCTTGAGCAGCGGAAATCCCGGAGCAGCGGTTCCAGACGGCAGCACGAGCAGCAGTAACTAATAAAATTCTGCGCAACAAAAAAAGAGCTCCGGGGACAAGCTGGTTCCCCGGAGCTCCTTTTATATATACAACGATCTAGTTCTTATCCGACAAAATCAATACTCCACGAGCAGGCACAACAGCAGAACCGCTAACCTTATTGCCAGTCAGAAGATCCGTACGCTCAGTAGCACCAATGTCCGCACTCAAATCACCAGTGGTATGGTTCAGCAGGAACAGGTAGGATACACCTTCCTTCACCCGTTGCACGGATTCGATACCTTCCGGTGCAGTTACTAGCGGCTGAATGTTCTTGTCAGCACACAGATTTGCTAAGAATCCTTTCAAGAATTCAGCTTCTGGGCTAGTAGCCACGTAGTAAGCTTTACCTTCGCCAAAGTTATTCACAGTCAAGGCAGGCATTCCTTTATAGAAATCAGATCCGTACTCTGCCAAAACCTCAGCACCTTCGGCATGAATCAGATCGCAGAGCAGATCACATTTGTAAGAACCACTCAAATTGCCCCACGCTTTGTCCATCACAATCTCGTTGCTCATCCCTGGCAGCAGTGCATCTATTTCCTCTGCCCAGATCCCAAGTACGTTCCGTAATTCCCCAGGGTAGCCGCCTACGGTTACGAGGTCGTTCTCATTAACAATACCGCTGAAATAAGTCGTAATGAATGTACCGCCTGCTTTTACAAAAGCTTCAACCTTCTCTGCAAAACCTGGCTTAACCATATACATCACAGGTGCGATTACAATCTCATATTTGAACAGATTCTCTTCTACACCGATCATATCGGCTTCGATATTTTGTTGATAGAGTGCATCATAATATTTATGAATCTCATTCACATAATCCAAAGCAACGGATGGTCCGCTTGAAAGGTTGATAGCCCAGCGGTTTTCCCAGTCATAAATAATCCCTACTTTAGCTGCACTGCGCGCATCCAATAGTTGATCTCCAAGCTGTCCCAGCTCTTTACCTAACTCAGCGCACTCACGGAATACACGCGTATGCTCATGTCCCACATGCTCAATAACGGCTCCATGATACTTCTCGCATGCACCAATCGAACGACGCAGTTGGAAGAACAGAACAGTGTCTGCACCACGCGCTACAGCCTGATAACTCCACAAGCGCATAACCCCTGGACGTTTCAGAGAGTTATACGGCTGCCAGTTCTGCTGGCTAGGCGTTTGCTCCATCAGCATGAACGGCTGTCCATTCTTCAATCCACGCATGAGATCATGCGCCATGGCTGTGAAGCTGACTGGAGTATCTAGTGAAGGATAGTTGTCCCAAGAGATGACGTCCATATGTTTAGCCCACTCAAAATAGTCCAGTTCATCATAAAAGCCCATCAAGTTAGTGGTAACAGGTACGTTAGGACTGTGCTCCTTAATCGCATCACTCTCAATTTTGTAGCATTCCAGCAAGCTATGCGACATAAATCTACGGAAGTCTAATGAAATACCTTGGAAGTTGGTGCGGTTGCCGTCCCATTCTTCGCTCAGCTCACTTGGCAGTACAATTTCTTCCCAATCATAAAATGTATGTCCCCAAAAACGGGTATTCCATGCTTTGTTTAATACATCCAGTGAACCATAACGATCCTTCAGCCAGACCCGGAAAGCCGCTTCTGATAAATCAGAGTAATCATAGTTACTGAATTCATTCGAAATATGCCAAGCTACTAGCGCCGGATGATCCTTATAACGTTCAGCCAGCTTTCCTGCCAGCTTTGCTGCATACTTGCGGTATACCGGACTGTTCGGATTCGAGTTGTGACGTCCACCGAACTTACGTTTTCTGCCCTTCACATCAACACGAGTAACTTCAGGATAACGATGAGCCATCCAAGCTGGGTGCGCTCCAGTACCTGTTGCTAGACATACGTACGTACCATTTTTATATAGTCTATCCATTAATTCATCTAGTGATGAGAAATCATAAGTGTCTTCGGAAGATTGAATCAGCGCCCAGGAAAATACATTAATTGTGGCAACATCAATTCCTGCTAGCTTAAACATCCGCTCATCCTCTGCCCATACAGGCGCATCCCATTGCTCTGGGTTGTAATCTCCACCGTACCAAATCTTAGGCAATTTATCGTTAATCACACTTCGCACATCCTTTATAGTATAATTATATATATATTTTAATCTGTAAACCTCGCGCTTTAAATATAAAATAATCGTCCCGCCATATAATAATATGGAACTAAGAGGAGATGAAATCATTGAAGGGAATCGTGCACCGTAGAATAGTGTTCCCCCATGAGGGTG
The DNA here is from genome assembly GCF_037963865.1 of Paenibacillus sp. FSL R10-2734. Classification (NCBI taxonomy): domain Bacteria; kingdom Bacillati; phylum Bacillota; class Bacilli; order Caryophanales; family Paenibacillaceae; genus Paenibacillus; species Paenibacillus sp. FSL R10-2734. The sequence continues at coordinate 6,913,509 of NZ_CP150170.1, forward strand.
GACAGCATCTACCTATCACATTGGACAGCATAGGCCACAATCATCAACAAGAAAAAGTATCTCGCTCAGATGGCTACGAAACATATCATTGGCTCCAAACGGCGTCGGGGGAAGGTGTCATCCATTTCGAGAATAAAGCCTTATCACTTCCTGCAGGGAGCGGTATATTACTTCTTCCCTATACTCCGCATCGCTATGAAGCGTCGGCCGCCCACTGGAGCACCTCTTATTTAACGTTCGGAGGTAGTTCTGCTGGGTCTATTTTGGAGACGCTTGGGATGAACATAAATGCTTTTTACCGCTGGGAAAAAGAATCCCCTCTCTCCAAACTACTAAGGGAAATGCTTGATCGCTATGATGCCTCCCAGGACATGTTTGGTCTGGGCGCCTCCACAGATGCTTATCTCTTTCTGCTTACTTTGAGTAAATATGGACAGCTGCATAACAACACGACGATATCCCGCAATGTGGATAAGCTACAGCCTCTGCTGAAATGGATGGATAACCATTATGGTGATCCTGATCTCGGACTTAATGATCTGGCCGATCAACTCGGAGTCTCAGGACGTTATCTCAACAACCTGTTCATACAGACTTTTGGGCTCTCTCCTTATGCCTATTTCGTACGGTTACGTATCCGCAAAAGCAAAGAAATGCTCGTAACCCAGCCGGATCTTACTGTAAAGATCATCTCGCAGAGAGTCGGCTTCCGTGATGTCAGCCATTATGTGGCTACCTTTCGAAAGCAGTCTGGGACTACGCCGGAGCAGTTTAGAAGACTTCACTAACACTCTTCGGAGCAGTGCTAGATCGCATCTGCATAGGGTAATGCTACAAAAGTTGCATATGACTGAGTCTATCGCTGGGTAGAACACATTAGTGTGGGCATGTCCGACAGAGTAATTGCATTTTGTACACTTAAATCAGCCTGTTCAGCAGAAAATATCCATATAAGTGTATTCTGTGCAGTTATTTTCTCAGCATTTGGCTGTGAACGGAGATACTCCACCTAATAGCTGCACAAAATACAACTAAAATCATTTTATATCCCAAGAAATCAAAATAAGTGTAGAAAGTGCAGCTATTCCGCGCCGCAGCAACTGGCCTTCATCCCAGCGTAGATTCGACCGCAGCAACTCGTCTAATTGCACTTCATACATTAGAATGTCCTCATCACCAACGGTTACCTAAAATCCATTCACAGCTCCAGAATCTCTACGCCATACGGCGCAAGCTGCAGCTCTCCTGAACGAATCGAGTGATCCAGCAGACTGCTATACTCCTGTGGCAATGCGACCGTCACCGACTCCCGGCTCAAATTAAGCAAGAATAAAAAGCTTCCATGATCACCTGAACGTACAGAGGCCTGGACTCCATCCGGCAATCCCTCAAAGCTAAACACCCCATGCTGTTTAGCTAGACTCTCCAATAGAACGGACCAGAATCTTTCCTCCATATGAGTACCGAAGTAATAGACCTGCCCTTTTCCGAAGGCATTGACGGTTACAGCTGGCGTTCCACTGTAGAAATCATCACCATACCAAGCAATCGGCCGTGCCACAACAGGTTTTAGGATGTCACACCACTGCGTACATTCATATTGGTTACCCTCAAAATCAACGACCGTATGTGATTCAGCACCAATCGGATCATACTCCAACACTTCAACGCCTGTGCAATTACTAAGCAGCCCTGGCAATGGCTTCATAACTGCGATATTATTGATATTTTTAACGCCACATCGGTTGGTAATAAGCAAGGTCCCGCCAGCATGGGCAAAATCCTCCAGATTACGCACGATCTCCTCATCCAACAAGTATAAATTTGGAGCGATCACTACTTTATATCCATCCAGCGGTTGTCTTAGGTTGATAACATCGCAGCCCATACCGAGCTTCGTCACCGCACGGTGAATCTGCTTAATATTCTCGTAATAATCAAATCCCTCAGCCTGCGGCTGAATATCCAGCGCGGCTTTCTCTTCATGAGAATGGAGTATAGCCACTTCATTCTTTAGCGTTGTTCCAGTCAATTTATCCCCAATTGTATTAACTTCATGGCATAGCTGAGTGAACTCTGCAAATCTGCGTCCTGGAACATTGCTGTGATCAATCAGTCCATGCCAGAATTGTTCTGCCCCTGCGACTGCGCTACGCCAACGGAAATGAACGACGGTATCCGCGCCTCTAGCTATCGTCTGCCACGCATAAGCACGAATCATCCCAGGATACGGCGTTCTCCACATCGGCATCCAGCAACCTGGTGAGCCACTTAGCTGCTCCATGATCCAGAAGTTTTGACGTTTAATGCCACGGGTTACGTCTAGTGAAAGTGCTCCGCTATACGGCGTTGTCGCTTGTTTGGCTGGCGAAGTATTCGGATAATAGTCAAATGCGGCGACATCCAAATCAGCACCGACTGCATACATATCCAAACGCTGCGGATAGCTGTGGAAGTTATGTGTAATAAAATGCTGAGGACAAGCAGATCGCAAAATATCAATCTGCGTCTTCTGGAATGCTACCACTGAATCCCATTGAAACCGCTGATAATCCAGCAGGAAGGATGGATTCTGATGAGGCGACCCGCCCAGTGGAACGGTAAGCTCATTCCAATCGCTATATTCTCCACTCCACACAACTGTTCCCCACTCTGCATTCACTCGATCCAGCGTGTCATATTTGGCTTTTACCCAAGTACGAAACGCTGTATTACAAGCGTCACAATGGCAATCTAGCATGCCGAATTCATTATCAGTCTGCCAACCAATAACGGCCGGATGTTCCCTATAATGCTCAGCAAGACGCTGAGTAATACGGCTTCCATATTCGCGTAGCGATGTACTATTGTAGCAACGGTGTCCACGCACCCCAGGGTGAAAGGTCTCTCCATTCGCAAACACCGGCAGCACATCTGGAAATTTCGCAGTTAACCATCTAGGCGGTGTAGTTGTCGGCGTACCAATCACGACCTGCAGTTCATACTTGTGAAAAAGATCCAGCGCACGGTCTAGCCACCCAAACTGATAATCCCCCTCAGTCGGCTCTAGCCGGCTCCATGCAAACTCGGCGACCCGAACTACCTTGACACCTGTTTCCTTCATTAATCTGATATCCGGTTCCCACATGGATTCTTCCCAATGCTCCGGGTAATAGTCCACACCCATCTGAATAGAATCAAATCGTTTCATCGTCGCGCCCTCCCCTATCTTGATATCCTCCAAATAAAAGGCGCTCCCCGTCTCATAATGATGAGGTATACGGAGAACGCCTTTATTAACCACTAATCCATCTTAATCTTCTTTATGAACGAGCTCTACTTATTTCTTAAGCTTGTCCCAAGCCGCTTGCATGCCAGTCATCCAGCCATTCACATCAACCTTGCCAGCAATCATCTGTTGAATAACACTAGCAAATTCTTGCGTTACACCATCAGGGAATTTAGAGGATTGCAAACCATAAACTTTGTTTTCTTTCACATAGTTCCATACGTCTGCTCCAAGCTGACCGATATCTTCAGGAGTAGCTTCGATTGTGGACAAAGCAGGGATGAATTTCCATTTTTTAACGATGTACTCTTTACCCATATCGGATGTTACCAACCAGTTCAAGAAGGTTTTAGCTTCTTCTTTAGATCCGGAATCTTTGTTGATTACAAGGTTCGCAGGAATACCTACAGTCATTTTATCGTTCTTCTCAGCATCTTCATTGATTGGCATAGGGAACATACCCATGTTCATGCCAGGTGTGATGTTATCAACAAGCGTTTGTGCCCAGTTACCTTCTTGCATCATTCCAATTTCACCGTTAGCAAACATTGCCAAGTGAGTGTTAGCATCTGTAGTCAAAGGATTTTTTTGTCCGTATTTCAAAGTCAAGTTGAGCAGGTTGCTCCAGTCTTCAAATACTTTGTTACCTACGATTGTACCTGTGCCATCGTTCAAGCTTTTAATAAAGCCATCTACATCATCTTGTTGTGCAAAAGCTGTGCTGATGCCTTGGTTACCAAGCAACCACCATTCTTGATAAGCATTACCAAAAGGAATAACGCCAATGGCTTGCAATTTCTTAGCTGCATCTTCTAGCTGTGACAATGTTTTTGGAGTTTCAGTAATGCCTGCTTTTTCGAACAGGTCTTTGTTATATATATAACCAATTCCCTCAAGGTTCATTGGCATACCGTATACTTTTCCATCTTTAGTCATAGGCTCTGCAGCCATAGGAATCAGATCTTTTACCCAAGGTTGGTCAGACAGATCTTCCATCTTGTCTCCCCAAAGCTCCATTTCTGCATATCCACCATTTGAGAAAATGTCAGGAGCGTCGCCGGAAGCAAATTTAGTCTTCAGTGCTGCAGCGTAATCGGCACCACCACCCACGGTTTGGATATCCAGCTTGATGTTAGGATATTCTTTTTCAAACTCAACTTTAAGCTCATTCAGACCTTCAACGATTTCAGTTTTGAATTGAAAAATCTTAACTGTCTTCACTTCACCCTTATCTTTGCCAGCGCTTCCATTTTGTGAGTTACTAGAAGAATTATTGCTACTACCACATGCTGTTAATGCTAAACTCATTGCCATTACTGCTGTCAGTGCAATTGCAGGGTATTTCTTCTTCATTATATTTTCCCCCTTAAGATAGTGGACTACTTTAAAAAAATATTTGGAACGGAGGGCTCGGTGTTAACCTTTCACCGAGCCAGCCGCTATTCCCTCAACAATGTAACGCTGCATAAACAGATAGAAGACGATAATTGGTGCAATCCCGATTACGAGAGCCGGAAGCGCCATATCCCATTGCTTGGTGTATTGACCAAAGAAGGAGAAGGTCGCCAGCGGAATGGTACGAAGCTCTGGTGCCTGAAGAATCAAGGAAGGCAGCAGATAGTCATTCCAAATCCCGAGTGCATTCAGCACGATCGTTGTCATTACCATTGGCTTCAGCAAAGGAAGTACTATGCGGAAGAATACGGTAATTGGATTACATCCATCAACTGTAGCCGCCTCTTCAATTTCAAGAGGAACAGACTTGATAAAACCGTGAAACAGGAAGATTGCCATTGGAACACTGATCCCTAGATTCGTGATAATCAAACCCAGGAAGGAGTTGTTTACTCCAAGTACATTTACGACTTTCAAGATTGGAATCATGATCGTTTGAAACGGAACAACCATTGCGGCTACGAATAACAGTAGCAAAAACTGATTGAATTTCGTATTCGCCCGAACCATACGATAGGAAGCCATCGCACTAAACAGAGAGATTAGAATAACACTGATAACGGTTATGATGACCGAATTTCGGAAAGCTTCACCGAAACGTGCCAATTTCCAAGCACTACTATAGTTCGACCACATAAATGTCTGTGGCCAGCTTGCAGCATCACTCAGAATTTCACCGAAGGATTTCACTGAGTTCGCTAGCAAGAAATAAAATGGAGAGAGGAAGAGAAGGGCAAGAAGGACCATCAACACTTCTATGCCGACATTCCATCTGCTTTTTGACTTAGCGTTCATTAAGCTTCTACCTCCTTGCTCTTCGTAATACGGACCTGAATCAGAGTAATAATCGCTACGATAACGAAGAACAGCAGCGCTTTAGCAGTACCCAGACCGTAACGGTTATTCAGGAAGGCTTCATTGTAAATATTCATTGCAACTGATTCTGTAGATTTGAATGGTCCACCTTTCGTCAAGGAAAGGTTAAGATCGAACATTTTGAAGGACCAAGAAATGGCCAAGAACAAACCGATCGTTACAGCTGGCATAATTAATGGAACTACAATGCTGCGTAACACCTGTAGGCGGGAGGCACCATCAATATCAGCTGCTTCCAACACTTCTTTAGATACGTTACTAAGTGAAGCGATGTAGATAACCATCAAATAACCGGAAGACTGCCAAACGAAAACCATTACAATCGCCCAGAAGCCGGTTGTTGCATCTCCCAGCCAAGGAAGATTAAAGAATGACCAGCCAGTGAGGTCTCCCATAGTTGCAAACCCCTTGATGAAGATAAATTGCCAGATGAACCCGAGCAACAATCCCCCAATAACGTTTGGCATAAAGAAAATGGTCCGAAGCATGTTTCGTGATTTTAAAGGTTTTGTTAACAGATAAGCTAGGAAAAATCCTACCACGTTAGTCAAAATTACACCTAACACAGTAAATCTTACTGTAAACCAAAAGGAAGACCAGAAGTCGGGGTCATTCGTAAATATAGTGGAGAAGTTTTGAAATCCGACCCAACTTACATTACCGGATACACCGTTCCAGTCTGTGAAGGAGTAATACATCCCCATGATGAATGGGATAATCGTTATTAAGGTAAAAAACAAGACTGCCGGACCAACGAAAAAGAACTGTTGACCTAACTGGGACAACTTAGTGCCGCGCATTTATTGTCCCCCCCTTTCTTTTGCTCACTTACTTGTTTATGCTTTATACACATATTATCTGTTTTTTTCAGAGTACCTCACACCTACGGAATTGATCTTTCAGGTGTAAAATATTGATCGGATGTGACAAATTTCGATGAAATGGAACACGATTCGCACAAAAATGATCGTTTTTATCCTACTACCAACGTTAATCTGTATTATGGCTACGATGTTTATAAGCTATCACTTTAGTACCCAATCCTTAAGAACAAGAGCTGTAGATGAGAATACGAATCTCCTCTTTCAGGGCACTAAAAACATCGAAAGCCTGATTCAGGAAATCAATAGACTCTCCCTTATCGTCTATTCAGATTCAGAACTCTACAGATTACTCGAAGCCGGATACGAGGATATGCTAGCAAATTCACGAATTTATTCTTCCCTGAATTACATTTCTTCATCTATGCCAGACATACCTCAGGTCTATTTATACCGTGTCAAGGATAGCAAAGCCACGCTGCTCTCCCAGAATACACCGAAGCGTTGGCAGGGTATTCCGCCTTATCCTGACTCCAAGATCACTACCGATTCTACGGTATCCATACAGAGTACGCATTTAAGCCATAGCTATGGCCTAACGGCACCGATCCCGCAATTCATATCGGAGCCAGTGTTTACCTTGCACAGAAGAATCGAAAAAGTTCCCACCCCAACGGCGCTTGGGTATCTGTCGATTGATGTCAAACTAACGGCTTTATCTGACATCATCAGTCAGTTATATGATCAGAAACAAGAGAACATTTGGCTGCTGGATGGCGGTGGAAACATTGTCTACGGGGACAATAGTGAAGAATACGGAAAGAGGCTGAATGCCCCTTGGTACGATACACACATCGCTAACAATCAAAACTCGCAGGGATACTTTGAAGAGGATAAATCTATGTTTATTTACCAGAGTATCGAAGGTCCAGGGTTAAATTGGACGCTGGTGAAGCAGATTCCAGTGTCTTATCTTTTCAGAGAAGCCAAAGAGGCGGCAACGATCAATATAGCACTGCTAGTCCTGCTGCTGATTACAATTACTACGCTGACGATCCTGATTTCTTTTCGGATTACTGCCCCGATCAAGCAGTTGACCCGCTATATGAATCAGGTCCAAACCGGAAAACTTGATATCGATATCCGCCCCATGGGCAAAGACGAGATTGGTGTTGTTACAGAGCGATTCCGCAGTATGATGGATACAATCAACAATCTGATCTTGAGAGAATACAAGCTGGAATTGTCTAATAAAACGAATGAACTGCGGGCTTTGCAAGCACAGATCAACCCGCATTTCCTCAACAATACTTTACAGATCATCGGTACACTTGCCTTGGAGCTTAAAGTACCCCAAATCTACTCACTTCTTTCAGCACTAGCGAAAATGATGCGCTACAGTATGTACAATGAGGAGAAGATTGTCACCGTTAAAGACGAACTGGATCATGTTAAAGCTTACATCGAATTGCAAAAGGAACGTTTTGAAAATAAATTCAGTTTCCGTTACGATATGGAGGAATCTCTTTTAGAGACATTTATGCCTAAGATGATTCTGCAGCCCATTGTAGAAAATTATTTCAAACATGGCTTTAATCTGACCCGCTCAGATGGATTCATTGAGATCACCGCAGCAAAAGTGAGTGACACGCGGATGGAAATCTGTATTCAAAACAACGGAAATGCCATTCCTTCTGCGAAGCTGGATCTTTTGTGGCAGAAACTTCAACATTCCACTAGAACAGATATAGATTTATTAAGAAATACAGAGCCAGACAAGGAAACAACAGGATCTGGTATTGGTCTGCCTAACGTTCTGGCACGACTCAAGTTCGTATGCGGAGATAGTGCAACCTTGACTGTGGACAACCTCAGAGCAGGTGGGGTTGTCGTTAGACTGGAAATAGACATTATAGCGGAGCGTGAGACGATATGAAGGCGTTAATTGTTGATGACGAAGCGAGAGTTAGAAAGGCTGTTAGACTTCTTGTCGACTGGGACGCACATCAAATAGATGAGGTTTTGGAAGCCGGAAATGGAAATGAAGCCATTGAGGTTATTCGGCAAGCGAAACCAGCCTTAGTCATTATGGACATGATGATGGAATCCGGTAATGGCATAGAGCTGATGACATGGGTAAACGAATTTGCCGGCAACATCAAATTCATTGTGGTCAGCGGACATAATGATTTCGAGTTCGTGCGCCAGACCGTTCGCCATGGCGGAATTGATTACATCCTTAAACCCATTGAAGCAGAAGCAATAAATGTAGCGGTCGCTAAGGCGGTGTCCGCTTGGCGTTCAGAGGAAGCTGACCGGAGCGAACGACAGAAGCAGAGCATTCAGCTTAACGAATTCAAACCCATCTATGGAGAAAAGCTGCTATCCGCGCTAATCGATGACCCGATCAATTCGGAAATATCCTTCCGAAGATTGTGTAGCGATGGCATTATCCCGGACAATACCCACTCTTCTCGCCTAATACTGGTGCAGACAGACACAGGAAATAATCTCCTGCTTAAGCGTTTTGGAGGAGACACTGGGCTCTTGAACTACGCTATCGTCAATATTTGCAATGAATTTTTACAAGGTCAGCATAAAGGTGTGGCTTTTCGTTACTGGGGAGGTCCTTCGGAGATTGCTATTATTCTATGGGATATCCAAACGTCCGTTGTCGAGCTTATAGGCAGAATTAATCATGGTATCTACGCTACTCTGCAGGTCCGAATGCATTTCGGAATTAGCTGCATCGGCAGCCTGCCAAAGCAATTGCCTTTTCAGCGTGCAGAAGTTGCTGAGGCCTTGCAGCGTCGAAATTTATTAATTCATGAGGATTACTGTCATTTCTCCACTTCCTCCGAAGAGTATACCGAACGCAATGAGACCGCAAAAAAAGAAATGAACGGAAATGCATCACCGACGATCTTTGCTCATGTGAAGGAAGATTGGAAAATGGCGGTCATCAGTGGAAGTCCTGAGGTATTGTCCTCGGCAGCGCAGCATTGGGTAGATGAGCTTAGCCGAGGCGGGATTGTTACGCCGGAGATCCTAAACTCGTGGAAGAATGATGCACTCTTATTCCGTTCCCAGTTGGTACGGGAAATGTTAGGCCCTGAAGCCGATAGCGCGCTAGCCGAGCTAGAACAGGCCGACCAGCTTCACCCGGCTCCTTATACGAACGGTTACTCGTTCTCCTTATTCGCCTGGCGTGACTGGTCATTTGACCTGATGGAGCGACTGTCACAAGTGATAGCCGCTAAACAAGCTAAAGAAAGCAATCCAATGCATGAAATCGTAAAATATATCGAACTCAATTACGCCTCCGACCTTTCCCTTCAGGAGGTAGCCGGAAAGTTCTTTGTTAGCCGAGAATATATTTCACGCAGATTCAAACAGGAATACGGCATTAATTTTTCCGATTTTATTGTTAACATCCGGATAGATAAGGCTAAATTGCTAATGCAGAACCCTCGTCTGAAGCTGTTACAAATTTCCGAAATGGTCGGGTTTCATGATGTGAAGTACTTTAGTAAGGTATTTAAGAAACAGGTTGGTGCATCACCCAAGGACTACCGAAACCAATTAAATGATTAATACCAGCTTAAGAAGGCATCCGCAACCGTCTTGCCGGCTATGCCGTTCGGGTGCGGGTCGTCTGTTCCACTCATATATTCCGGTCTGATCCGGTGATCGTCTGGTGCAGGCAACGACAATAAGCTTGCTATATCAAATACACGGCTCACACCTATAGGCGGATTGGACAAAATCGAAGAATTCACCTTGCGCCAAGTCCCTTCTCTATCACCCTGGAAATTAAATGGCGGTACCGTACTTAGAATAATACTAGCTTCAGCATTTGCAGCCTTGATTTTGGAAATAATGGTCGTCAAATCACCAAGAAGCTCGTCCGCCGAACGGCAGCCAATATCAATATCATTTACTCCGAGTACAATCATCACTTCATCACTTTGCTTAGCTTTGTTTAGCCATGGACCATCCGCAGCAACATCATAAGCTCTAGCCCAGCCCGAACCGAGATTCCATACGCCAATATCTGTACCAAGGCCATCCGCGATTCTCGCGACCCAATATTCGTACTCATCCTTTAATGTCCGCACACCTTGAGTAATTGAATCCCCCAAGAACACTAGCTTCTTCTCAACAGATTTCTTATACCCAATGAAACTTGGCAGAACCAAAAGCTTATCAGACTCCGTGAAACCATCCGCTGATTGTTGCCCTGCAAGATTACCGGGCGCGTCATAAGCTGTTGCAAGCATCCCCTCAACGTTGAAGGGAACCGATTTACCAGCAGTGAGTGTCTTAATCGTCCACGTGAACGCCAAATAATGACCCTTCGGTAGAACAATACTTGTCTCATCACTCCAGAAGCATTCGCCCGCCGCAACGGCTTTAGAGACGCTCCCTTCAAAGGTAAGGGCATGTTGCGTATTCTCAATGATGCTTCCGTCTGGTTCTGTTCCTCCGTCAGCGATATAAGCTGTCTCGATAACCCAGTCGCCTCCAGGTTCACTACCTGTAGCTTCTTTCCCTTGATCCCATGTAGAATCTACCGCGTTGCTGTGCCAGAACTTTAGCTTCAATTTACCATTTTCCCTTAAGCGAATATAAGTCCGAAAGGTATGTGTGAACGGTTCTTGCTTATTCATTATAAAATTCGCGGCGGTTGAAAGAACCGTTGCTGAGGTGAAATCCGTCTGGTTCAATACTCCACTTCCCGTAATTAAATTAGTATTCATAACGTTTCCCCCGTTATTTCATTAAGATTGTAACACTAAAACCTCTCTTATAAACCAGGAGAACGGATCGTCCGCACAGTTTACAAGAGAGGTTATGGCTATATCAATATACTTTGAGAAACCATTTTATTTCAGTGTAATTGTAAACGATACGGATTTCGCACCTGCGTTTACTTTTACTGTAGTTTCATCTACTTGCTCTGCACCTTCTACGGATACGATAGTACCTAGATCTTTAAGGGAAATCGAGAATTCTTTACCACTGCCTTCTGCAGTAACCGTCACGACGTTGCCTTTACGCTCAGCCTTCACAGTCAGTTCAGGAGTACCTTTAAGATCGCGAACGGTTGCGGAAGTTGCAACACCATCTTCTAGGGAGTACAGACCGAATTTAACACCTTCAGCATAATCATAGTCCGGTTTGTTATCTACACTACCAGTTGCCAACAAGGAGTTCTGACGTACGTACAGCGGCAGGCTGAAGAAATCATACTTCTCTTTGCGCCATGATCCACCTTGTACGGTTTCACCAGTAAGCAAGTGTGTCCAGCGACCAGCAGGCAAGTAATACTTCGCTTCGCCGTCTTCTTGGAAGATAGGGGCTACAAGCAAGGATTCACCTAGCATGTATTGACGATCCAGCACTTCGCAAGTAGGATCTTCCGGGAATTCCATAACCATAGCCCGCATAGAAGCCCAGCCATGCTCATGAGCCTGTCCAGCTACATCATACAGATAAGGCATCAAGCTGCATTTGAGCTTAGTAAAGAAGCGGGTAACATCACATGCTTCATCATCATACGCCCAAGGCACACGGTACGAAGTACTACCATGCAGACGGCTGTGACTGGACAACAGTCCAAAGGCCAACCAGCGTTTGAATACATGCGCAGGAGCAGTGTTCTCGAAGCCACCGATATCATGACTCCAGAAACCGAAACCGGACAAACCAAGCGACAATCCACCGCGAAGGCTCTCTGCCATGGATTCATAATCTGCGTAGCAGTCACCGCCCCAGTGAACTGGGAACTGTTGGCCACCGGCAGTTGCAGAACGTGCGAACAAAGCCGCTTCATTCTTACCAAGCTTCTCTTCCAGTACTTCAAATACAACCTTGTTGTACAGTTGAGTGTAATAGTTGTGCATTTTCATTGGATCAGATCCGTCGAAGTAAACTACATCTGTAGGAATACGCTCGCCGAAGTCTGTCTTGAAGCTATCTACGCCCATATCTACCAAATCACGCAGGTAGCCGGCATACCATTCACAAGCCGCAGGGTTGGTGAAGTCCACCAGTGCCATGCCCGCTTGCCACAAATCACATTGATAAACGTCGCCGTTAGGTTTTTTAAGCAGATAACCATTTTTCTTGCCTTCTTCAAACAAGCGGGAACGTTGCCCGATATAAGAGTTGATCCATACACAGATCTTCAGACCTTTTTCTTTCAGACGTTTCAGCATGCCCACTGGATCTGGGAATACACTCGAATCCCACTGGAAGTCAGTCCATTGATACTCACGCATCCAGAAGCAGTCAAAGTGGAATACGCTTAGTGGCAAATCACGCTCTGCCATGCCGTCTACGAAGGAGTTTACTGTTGCTTCATCGTAGTCGGTTGTGAAAGAAGTTGTCAGCCACAGGCCAAATGTCCATGCTGGCGGAAGTGCAGGCTTACCAGTGAGTGATGTATAGTTGCTGATAACTTCCTTAATGGTAGGACCATCAATTACGAAGTATTCCAAGCTTTCTCCAGCTACGCTGAACTGAGCTTTTTTAACTTTTTCAGAAGCGATTTCATAGGAAACCAGTTCAGGATGGTTAACAAACACGCCGTAACCTTTGCTGCTTACATAGAATGGAACGTTCTTATAAGCCTGCTCGGAGCTAGTGCCGCCATCTTTGTTCCAAAGATCTACGGTCTGGCCATTCTTTACAAAAGCGGTAAAACGCTCGCCCAAACCGTATACGAATTCGCCTACACCGAGATCCAGCTCTTCACGCATAAACGTGTTGCCGTCTTGATCCGTGATATAAGCCATCGATTTGAAACCGCTACCTGTAATTCTCTCGTCGCCGCGATAGAAATCTACTGCCCATTGCTGGCCTTTGCGAATCACAACACGAAGTCCGCCGCTGATCAGCACAGTCTCCGAATCAGTTTCTTCAATCTTAACGTGATCTCCAGTCCCTTTCGTGAGTTCGAAGACCGGACCGCGTTCTTGTACGCCGTCATGATGAATAATCTTAACCCCTACCACACCTGGAAGCGGGGAATGAAATTTTACAGTAAGCAGGGTTGAATTCAGCGTTGCTGAACGCCCTGTGATTGGAGTCGTTTGAGTAATTGCTGTTAATCCTTCTGGAGTCTTTTCTACAACGTAATTTTGAACTGCGCCGTTAATCGTGATACCTTCACGAACTAGCCAGAGACCATCAGTAAATTTCATTGTGTACTTGCCACCTTTCAATTTGGTGTTTATAGTTGCATTATACCGATAAAAAATGAACAAAACTAATACTATATAGCTCATTTATAACACTATTTTGATGTTTTCCCGAAAGGAGTGGCATTTATGGACCGTACAACCCAGAGTTTGCTAAAAGAAGACAGGGTTCATGGCGATAGCATGTTTCCACTTGCAGCTTATTGGATAGAATTGCCCGCTGGAACACATGTACTCGATACACATTGGCATGAAGAAGCGGAGTTCTTTATGCTGCTAGAAGGAGAAATTCTGTTTCAAGTGGATACCGAATATTTCCCAGTTCGCGCCGGCGAGGCTGTATTTATCGAGTCCGGTGATATTCACGCCGCTTATGTACTGAACGAAGACACGCCCTGCAAATTTTGCGCGCTCGTGTTTCTCCCTGATCTTCTAGCTAGCGCCCAATATGATGCTATCCAGCAGAATGCCATTTTACCACTTCAGGAGAAAAGACAAAGCTTTCCTCGCCACCTTACACCGGATGTGCCTTGGCAACAAGAACTACTACGACACTTAGAGCGCATGATGGATGCTTATGACGCACAATCTCCCGGCTTTGAAGCTTTTATTAAAGGCACACTGCTTATTATGCTCTCGCAGATTGCCCCAGAGGATCGTTTCGTAAACCGCAGCCAGCTGGATGACGCTGATACTACTAAGATCAATCGTCTTAAGAAGATTATTCTCTATATTCAGGATAACTATCAGGAGCCGATTCGAACCCGCGATCTCTCCGAGCTTATTCCCATGAGTGAAGGACAGTTCTGCCGTTTTTTCAAAGAGATGACCCGAAAGACTCCAGTGGATTACATTAACTCTTACCGGATTCGCCAAGCTGCCGATCTACTGCAACAAAGCGACAGAAAAATATCCGACATCGCATTCGAGGTCGGATTTGATAATGTAAGCTATTTTATAAAAGTGTTTCGCAGAGCGATGAAATGTTCGCCCTCGGAGTTTAGGAAGGGATCCCGTTGATTTCTCGCTGTTCAACTTCTATTCATCTTTCGCTTCTTGAATCCAAACCGTCATTTCACCAACCCCACGGTTGGCCCAGGTGAAGTAGGGGATAAATTTCAACTCTAACTGTTCAATGCTCCAGCGTGAGTCATTGCGGTATAGTTCATCCGCCCATTCCTCCGTGGGCTTCATGCGCTGTCCGGCTGCCCGAATCACCTTCACTCCTCCTGGGGAACCCACCTGCTCTGCGATCGTAAACTCTGTCTTCCGCGGAAGCTGAAGCTGATACAAGCCTCTACCGTTATCCACCTGCTCCATACAGTATACGAACGGCCCGCGCTGAAGTGCGACCTTGCTAAACGTCTGTCTGACTTGCGGATGACTCTTCATGAGCTGGACCGGCATAGAGAATGCGATTTCAACCTCATCTCCAGGCTTCCATTCACGAGTTAGCGCAATATAACCATTCTTGTCTCCTGCAAAATAAGTCTTGTTCACTCCATCCACTGTAACCTCAGCTTGGTCGCACCAGTCCGGCATACGGAGTGCAAGCGTAAACTCACTGGTTTGTTCAGAAGTGATGATAAATTTGGATTTCCCGTCAGAGATGTACTGCGACTGTTGCTCAATCCTAACCAATGTCTCGTTTATACTTGCTTCCATCTGGCCTCCAATATAAAGCTGCACATAGATAGAAGCATCATGAACGGTATAAACGTACTGTCCGAGCGAAGCGAGTAGACGAGAGACGTTCGGAGGGCAACAAGCACAGCTGAACCACCCCTGACGTTCGGCCTTCACATGTTTATAATTTTTATTTTTACCTAGTACCTCTGGATAGACCTCCAACGGATTTACGTAGAAGAATTTCGTTCCATCCAGTGACATCCCGCTGATTACAGTATTGTATAACGCCCGCTCCAGCACATCTGCATATTTAGAGTCCTGATGTAGCCGTAGCATACGCTTAGCGAAGAATATCAGTCCAACCGATGCACAAGTCTCAGCGTAAGCTAAATCACCAGGCAAATCATAGTCTGCCGTAAAAGATTCCCCTTGCTCCATCGAGCCGATGCCGCCGGTGATATACATTCGTTTATTGACGATGTTATCCCATAATTCACAGCAAGCCGCCAGCATTCCGGCATCCCCGGTTTCAGCAGCGATATCTGCCATCGCCGTGCACATATAAACTAAGCGTACCGCATGTCCTTCAGCCTTGTCCTGTTCCCTCACAGGCAGATGAGACTGGCTATAATGATGATCGTGAACCATCGACAATTGAGGAAAATGTAATCCTCTCCCCCTCTTCTCCCACTCCTGCTCAAAATAATGAGGTTTCTTCCCCCGCTCATCCAAGAAATAGCGACTCAGGTTCAAATACTTCTCATTACCTGTGGCATGATAAAGTTTAACCAGAGCGAGTTCAATTTCCTGATGGCCATCATAGCCCTTCAGCTTCCCTGGCTCCTGTCCAAATACCGTATCTATGTAATCCGCAAACCGCGAAACGGCATCCAGCAGCTTTCTTTTACCCGTCGCCTTATAATAGGCTGTTCCAGCTTCGATCATATGCCCTGCACAGTACAACTCATGGCATTCCGCCAAATTACTCCACTCAAGACCGGGTTCCTTAAGCGTGAAATAAGTATTAAGATACCCATCCTCCCGCTGTGCTTTGACGATTATATCAATAGCGCCGTCTACTACCTTCTCCAGCACAGGATCACGTTTTTCCTCTATTAAATAGGCTGCTGCTTCTAGCCACTTAGCCACATCGCTATCCTGAAATACCATACCGTAGAATTCGCCCTGCTCGAGTCCAGCAGCGATTTTGAAATTGTGAATGGCATGGCTTGGCTCTGCATCTGATATACGATCGTTCAGTGCCTCCCATTGATAGGGAACCATTACCTCACGCACTAGACGAATATATTCTGACCAGAAAGGGTCCTCTATTTGATTTTTCCTTACCTCGTTTGTTGCTACTGACTGACTCATGTTAGATTCTCCTCTCTTCTCTGTAGGGTGTAAACTCACACCGCATCTGGTCTATCCCTTGACCCCGCCAACCGTCAATCCTTCAATAAAGAAACGCTGGAAGAACAGAAACAGAATTAATATAAGCAGGGTAGCTAACACCGCACCCGCAATCAGCGCATCGTAATTGTTACCTAGTGGGGACACAAATGAAGCGAGCCCAATGGGCAGAGTGAATTGTTCGGTCGTCCGTAGCACAATAATGTGGATTGTTCTAAAGTATCTCATCAACATTGTTCATATAATTACATTATTACAACTTTAAAAGGAAACGCTTTATTTATAATAATACATGTTATATCATGAAAATAAACGATGAATTACAACCTGTTTTTTAAAAATTACAACATTTTGGAGGTGTAAGATGAACTCCCCGATTCTTCACTTTATCACACCACCTATCCCTTATTTCATAGACTGTGGCCGCGCTCATTACGATGCTGGGGACTATCATATCAGTCGAAACCACATCGGTGTCTTCGATCTCATCATCGTTAAGAAGGGCATCCTTCCTATCGCAGAGAACGATTTGCAGTGGGAACTGAAAGAAGGTCAATTCCTCTTCCTTCGTCCAGATGCACATCATTACGGCTTCGCCCCCTGTCCCATCGAAACCGAAATTATCTGGATTCATTTCCAGACCTTTGGTAGCTGGAAAGAGTGTCAGGATATGGACGAATGTCTGGAAAATCAGAGCGAGCTCATCGAGAATCATAAACAAATAGCGTACTTGAATCACTGTGATGTATGCTCAATCTTTATTCCGAAACATATGGAAATCTCACAGAAAGCAATGGAAGTGCTGGAGTTCTTTTTCCATCTAGAACAGGAGCCCCAGTCCATGCGCAACTGGAAGCGCCAAGCCTCCTTCCAACAATTTCTGCAATTCTTAGACCGCGATCTTGCTGAAGCGTCAGATGCAACCGCAATTCAATTGGCTGAGAAGATTGAGCTGTTCATTCGGCAAAACTACACACGTGAAGTGACCAACTCCCTCCTTCAAAAGGAGCTCAACTATCATCCCAACTATCTCGCCAAGAATATGCTAAAAATATACGGTGTAACGCCTATGGGATATCTCCTAGCCTACCGTTTGGAGCAATCCAAAAGGCTGTTAATCCAAACGTCCTGGTCTATCGCACGTATTGCTGAAGAGGTTGGCTTTCATCATATTACTTATTACTCTTCCTGCTTCTCCAAGAAAGAAGGGATCTCACCCTCTAATTTCAGGCGAAAATTCACCTGTAAATAAGCAAGAAGAAACGGTTGCCCCCTTTATAAGATGACAACCGTTTCTTCAATCGATTACTTAAGCACGTTGTAAACGAATAACATTCCAAGATAATTTGGACAAGGAAGCCTCGAGGCGCCCATCGGCCGCTTTTGCATCCCCACGATCATGTGGCGTTACCGTATCTTGCTGCGCTACTGTATTTACCGCTTTTACATCCGTATTCTCCAGCACGGTATGCTGAATTACACGATAGCCTTCAAATCCTCGAATATCACATTCCAGTAGCAGCATATCCTCCATACTTTTATTTACAGCAAAAATAACCAATTCTTCATTCTCTTCGTTATAAACTACACTGGAGTCAAGTAGCGGTACATCCGTATAATCCTTACTGTCATATAGGGGTGAAGACACGATAGGATGCAGTACCGCACCCCGGCCATACAAGGACGCATGCATATACGGATAAAAAATACTTTGGCGCCAAGCCAAGCCTCCACTTACGGTCATAATAGGAGCAATCACGTTGACCAGCTGGGCCAAGCAAGCAATCTTCACACGGTCGGCATTATTCAGAAGCGTGATCAGCATACTTCCTACCATTAGTGCATCTTCAAACGTATACTGATCCTCCAGTTGGGCTGGTGCTACTTGCCAAGGATCAATCTGCTTATCTGACTCCAGCGTATGAAACCAGACATTCCATTCGTCGAAGGAGAGATACATTGTTTTCTTGCTGCGTTTCTTCGCTTTAATATAATCACACACTGCAACGATTTCTTTTATAAAAAGATCCATATCCAGTGATTTAGCTAGATAGTTAGCCGTATCGTTCTCCGTATTTCCATAGTAAGTATGCAGCGAAACATAATCTACCTGCTCGTAAGTATGATCCAGTACGGTAGCTTCCCACTCAGCGTAGGTAGGCATAGAACGGAAGGAGCTTCCGCAAGCCACCAGCTCGATGCTCGGATCGACCAATCTCATCGCTTTAGCGGTTTCGCTTGCTAATCTTCCATATTCAGTTGCTGTCTTCTGACCGATTTGCCAAGGGCCATCCATCTCATTGCCAAGACACCAGGTCTTAATGGCATGTGGTTGTTCGAAGCCATGAGATCTCCGCAAATCGCTATAATAGGAGCCAGACGGATGATTGCAATATTCAAGCAGATTTCGTGCCGCATCTACGCCTCTCGTGCCTAGATTGACCGCCATCATAACATCCGAACGGATTCCTTTTGCCCAGCGAATAAATTCATTGGTGCCCACTTCATTGGGTTCTGTCGTTCGCCACGCTAATTCCAGCCGCCGAGGACGATCTGCTGTTGGTCCTACTCCATCCTCCCAATTGTAACCGGATACAAAATTTCCGCCAGGATAACGAATCATCGGCACACCGATCTCTCCGATCATCGATGCTACATCTTGCCGAAATCCGTATTCATCTGCCGAAGGGTGACCCGGATCATATATTCCCCCGTATATCGCACGTCCCAAATGCTCGATAAATGAGCTGTAAATTCTAGGATCTACTTCTGCCAGTTTGAATTCCTTTTCTATTGTCATCTTGGCCTTTTTCAACATGGGCATCACTCTCTCTCGTCTTCACCTGCAAGTAAGCGCTATATTGATTATACTAACAACATTCAAAGGTTAATAAAATTAATAAATTGAACTACTTTTTTAAAATTTCCAACCACAATTTCTTATAATCAGTCAGCTAGAAATACTAATCTAACAAGGGCAAGCTTCGCTACATAGAAAAAGCAATCGGACCTCCTCCATTTCAGAGGGTTTGCCGATTGCTTTTTTAGATGCAAATGATGTTATTCTTTCGTTATTCCTTCCGAATCACAATAAAGCAGGTGCTGTCCGGCAGCGCTACTTCCTGCCCGCTCTCGTCCATGATCCTTACCCTATCACGCAGCGCTTCGGTATAACCTTCTTGCAGGTAATGCCGGAAGACCTCAATCTTCGCCTGCTTTCCTAAATTCCGTTCAATAAATGAGGCAAACTCCGTAGGGGTAAAATAACCAAACTGTTCCTGAACTTCATGAATGTAAGCCTCTTCGCCCCAAGTATACGTATATAAAAATTCCATAGCATCATTAACTGGCATAAGCACTTCTTGTTCCTCGAATCTCTCATATTGAATCTGACGTCCGGCAAAATCCTTCGCGTAACGCTCCAGCCATGCTAAACCGTCCTCCTCCAGAAAGCGAACTCTCCGCAGCAAAGATGTGGGTTCGGTCATAACCCCATCACGGATAATGATAACCCCGCCAACTGACAATACATCAAAGGCACTTCGCAGAGCGGCCGAGACGGTGTCATGATTGAACTTTTTACCATTAAGCGGTACATAAGAGTATAGCTCATGCAAAATCGAAGAGAAGATTACCGTGTCCACCGTTCCAGCCTCCACGAAATCTTTAAGATTCAGCGCATCTCCCTGAAGAACCTCCCAATGCCGTCCTTCCCGCTGCTTACGCTGACCTAGGGCTTCCACTACATTGCTCGATATATCAATGCCGATTGGGGTAACCTCTGGCATACGTTCTTCCAGCAAATCCAGCAGCACACCGCCGCCCGGGCCGATATCCAGCACCTTCTTCCCAGTGACATGTTCCAGAATCACAGCCTTATAATCTGCCGTACTATTCATTTGTGTTAAGTAGGTATCTTCATTATGAAAACGGTCGAAGGCGTCCCTCCGCAACTCGAACAGGTCGAACAACAGCAGCACAGCACGTTCATATAAAGGTGATTTTTCAGCTTCCATACAGAATTCGATCAGCTTCTCTGCCGCTGCTGAGAATTGGAACTGAAAAAACATCGTGTCTGGCAAATGCGCCTTAGAATATTGACGAAGTATTAGATGAGGGTTCTCAGCAGGTAAAGTCCCTTGTTCAATATTCTCCCATGTAAGCTCCGATAAATATTTTTCTATAATCCGCTTCTTATAAACATTGATCTTCTTAACACCCTTGTAGTCGTAGTAAATGCTGTTCATAACGTGCTCAAAGCTAATATGGCTTATGGGTTTATTCTGCGCCCTTTCGGCAGCAAGCACCATCACCTTCAGAAATTGCTCCAACGAGAAGGTCTGCATTGCAGATTCCACATACCAGAAGATAATCTTACTTAAAGACTCCAACCGTTCCGCATGGAAGCCTTCCTGTGTCAGCTTAGTCCATTCCGTAGTGAAATCCTCTCCTCTAGCGATCGGACCTAGACGCATTCTGCGCAGCCTTTCCTTCATCGGCATAGGACTAGCAAGGTTACCGGAGGAAATCAAGGCGATAAGCTGCTTCACTTCATGCTGTACATTCAGCCATAACTCCGGAGATACTGCTCCGATAATGCAATGATTGAGTACCGTCAGCAAGCGTTCCAGTTCCTCCGCAGTCAGCAGCTGCTCTTCCACAAGTTCATGGAGAGGCTTATTCACTTCTGAAGGCACCTCCCCACGAATTTGCTGCCCTATGAGTCCATGAGTCTCAATTAACCGATGAACCATCGCGCCTTTCTCGGAGACAGTCCTATCCAAATGTCTGTCATATATCTGTGCGGAACCAATGTTATGTACAAAACAATTAATACCTTCCTCCTGCCAAAGCAGCCGCTCTTTTGATGTGCCACCCTTAGCCGTTTCTGACCAGATTAACGTTTCTTCCACAAGCTCTTTGATCCAAATCGAACGGGGCAGCTGATCCAGAATCCGCAGACTGCGTTCCACATAGTCCAGCACTGGATTTCTGTGATCCAACTCTTCCAGAGATTCCACACGTTCCAAATTTACAATTTGCTCCTCGGCTTGGACAATAAGCTTCAGCCAAAGATTATCCTCCAAATGCTCTTGTACGCCTTCACGGTATAAGGTGATGGCTTCCAACGATTTCAGCATATACTCCTCCTTCGCTCCACAATGGAGACTATAAAGACTTATTATTATATATACACTCCCGTAAATTAAAAAACAGAACCAGGACTCATGAAATAGCCATGTCCAAGTTCTGTTTACATTCAAATCATTAAGTTCCGAACCGCTGCCGATATCCGCACTTGCGGCACAGCTCTTCTACTGCCTCTCTACGAGAGAACCCATAAAATAGATTATTCGCTCGCTCACCCTCAACGATTTCTGAGAACGGAGTCTCATGAATGTTTCCGAGGTTGATTACTCCTTCACCATCCAGACAGCACGGCACGACGGTACCATCTACGAGGATTGCTGCTTGGCTACGTAGCGCATGACAGAACCCTTTTCCGTCATCCTCTGGCTCGTTCAGCGCAGGCCAACGGAACTCATGGTCCTGATTGAGATACACGCGTGGGGCAATCTTGACGCCGCTGCCAGGTACGACCTTTTCTTCGATCTTGAAATCAAGGTTAAAGGCTTCCTCCAGCAGAGCAAGCGTCTCACGGTTACGATTCTTCTCCAAATTAGTCAGATTATCCTCCGTCAAATTCCACAACCGGAAGGAAATAATCACTCCTTGCGCAGAAGCTTCCCTTACAAAAGAAATGATCTCTGACAGATATCCTTCGCGGTTCTCTGAGCCTTCATGTCCATCAAAGCTATGCAGAGAGAAGTTCATCTGACGTAGTGCGGGTTTTCCAAGAATCTTAGGCCCAGCCTTATGAATTAACGTACCATTAGTTGTAATATTGACCTTGAACCCCTTGGCATGGGCGGCATCGAGCAGCTCACCAATCTTGGGATGCAGCAGGGGCTCACCTTTAACGTGAAGGTAAATATGATTACTATGTGGCTTAATTTCATCTAATATCGTATTAAACGTATCGAGCTTCATAAAGTTCTTCGTTCGGGCAGTTTGTGGGCAAAAGCTGCAGGCCAGGTTGCAGACGCTTGTTATCTCAATGTATACCTTTTTAAAAGTCTTCAAGTGCTGCTCCCCTTCTATTTATAAATCTGCGGCATAGCGGAGGCCGATCTGCGCTCTGGCTTCCTCCATAACCTCTGCTACCGCCAAGGAATTCGCATGCGTATTAATTCTACTCTCCCGTTCACCAATCTTAATTAGGTTGATGAATTCCTCAACCTCATAATACATAGACTCGTACACCTGAGGCTGCGTAAGCTCCTCGACAGTCCCGTCACGATAATGAATCTTCACTTGATAAGGCTGGTTGATCTTGTCGATCACCATTGTACCATTTTCCCCTTGAATCTCGGCTGGCAAATAGGAATCAGCGATTTTGGAATGCATCACAACTGCGTCCATATCATCGTATTGCATGACAATGCTTCCTTCGCCATCCACTCCAGAAGTAAGCATGAGACCCACGGCCTGTACAGACTTTGGTTTCCCGAACAAGACTACCATAGGATACAAGCAGTAAACACCAAGATCCATCAACGAGCCATTAGAGTAGGCTGGATTGAAGGCATTTAACACCGTTCCCTGCCGATAGGCATCATATCTCGATGAGTATTGACAATAGCTTGCGAAATAACGGCGAACTTGGCCGATTTTATACAAATTGTCTCTGATCACTCCGAAATTCGGCATGAATGTCGACTTCATCGCTTCTACTAGTAACACATCATTGTCCCGCGCAGCTTCAATCATAGCTCTAAGCTCCGCGCTGTTTGAGGCAGCCGGTTTCTCACAAAGCACATGCTTGCCATGATTTAAGCACATAATCGCCTGCTCAGCATGCATGGAGTTTGGGCTCGCAATATATATAGCATCGACATCTTTACTGGAAACCATATCTTCCAGATTCGTATAAATTGTAGCTCCAGCATATTTTGCAGCAAAGGCCTGACCCTTCTCCATTGTGCGGGAGTACACGGCTGTCAGGATAAACTCCTCATTCTCCAAGCCGGCTTGCACGAAGCGGTCTGTAATAAAGTTTGTTCCAATGACCCCGAAACGAATTGTCATGATAATCCCGTCCTTTTTAGTTCTTACTAAAACTCTATATGCTATTTTCTCACTCTCTGGGTGGTCATGTCTACTTTTCAGGACAATTTTCCGACAAATTCCGATAGATCCATCTTGTGAAAAAAAGCACCACTCTTCATCTTTCGTCAATACCACACTTTTCATAGTAAATGCAACATGATTTGTCCCAAGGTGCAGCAAGCATAAACGCCTTCGGCGTCCCTATATATACTTTCTAAAACGTTAAAAAAAGGCTCCCATTCTTAACCAAGAACAGGAGCCTTTTGAGCCATATTAAATTACAGCTTATTTATAAAAAGCCTGCAATTGACGTACAATTTCATCCTTGTCATGATCCACTACCATTTGGTGCTGTGGCATCTCGAACAAAGCTTTAATTTGTGCCGGGAATTCTTGCTTAATGTCGATCAGGGTAATCGCCTCATCAAACTTAGCTGGATGTGCGGTCGCAAAGGTAATCCCAATCTCATCCGAGCCATTAAAAGCCTCATAAGCCGCGATTCCACATGCAGTATGCGGATCAAGCAGATAGCTATGTTCTTTTTGATACTTAGTGATCGTATTTAAGCATTCGTCATTCTTCACACCCAGCGCTGCAAAATCCTGCTGCACCTGCTGAAGTGCTTCGCCTTCAACCGTAATCTTACCCTCAGTCTGCAGCTTGGACATATACGCAGATAACTTCTCGGAATCCTCGCCTACCAAATAATACAGATAACGTTCAAAATTGCTCGCCACTTGGATATCCATCGAAGGACTGTACGTGCTTGTAAAGCTGCCTGGCTTGTATTCACCAGTGTTCACGAAACGCTCTAAAATGTTATTTTCATTCGTAGCAATAATTAGTTTGTTAATCGGTAAGCCCATTTGCTTAGCCAAATATCCGGAGAAAATATTACCGAAGTTACCGGAAGGTACGCTGATGTTAATCTTCTTCTCGCTGCTGCCATCGACATGCAAATACGCATAAAAATAGTAGACGGTCTGCGCCAGAATACGCACAAAGTTAATGGAGTTAATCGCACGTAGGTGATAACGACCCTTAAAGTCGAGATCCGCGAACAGATCCTTAATCACCTTCTGGCAATCATCAAAGTTACCATGAACAGACAGGTTCAGTACATTGCTGTCATCTACCGTAGTCATCTGCAGCTCCTGCACTTTACTTACCTTACCATGTGGATGAAGAATACAGATCTTGATTCCTTCTTTACCGCGAACACCCTGAATGGCAGCAGCCCCAGTATCCCCCGAGGTTGCTCCGAGGATGTGGATGATCTTGTTCTGCTTTTTGGAAATATAAGAGTACAGCTCACCCATAAACTGCAGCGCTACATCTTTGAAGGCAAAAGTAGGCCCATGGAACAATTCCAGTACATATAAGGAATCATTTACTTGGTGAATTGGCGTTACTTCCGGTGCGCGGAAATTGCCATAACTAGTGTTGACCATTTCCTGCAAATCCTCGAAAGGAATCTCATCATTAGTGTAATAGGCGAAGATCTTCAGGAACAGCTCCTGGTAGCTAAGACTTCTCCACTCTTCCAAAGTAGCTGCTGAAACGACAGGAATCTCTGAAGGGACCATCAGTCCGCCATCATCCGCAAGTCCCATCAACACCGTATCGATAAAGCCTTTAGGTTCCACATTGCCTCTTGTGCTTATATACTTCATGCTCATCCTCCTGAACCCCTCTATATAATATATATAAATATAAATTTCACTTTATAGCTGCTTGTTTTCCCTATATACTACCACGTTTACGCGCTAAAGTCCGTTAATTCTTTGTCTTATTTTGTAGCTCTTTCCAGACCGTTTTGTTGCTGTACTGCCGCTCCGTGCTGACATCCTTGCCGAACCATTCAGGCGCCTTGAAGCTTTCCGCTTCCTCCAGAGATTCAAATTCAACCTCTAGAACGGACAGTTTTAGTTGAGAATAGACGTCGATCTCAACCGTTACGTCATTCCATACCGCCGTAATCCGCTCTTTGACCAAAGCTACCGCATTTACCGCCTCAATCATCTGATTATATAAACCTTCTGAGATAAAATATTCGATTTCTTCGCGTTTGATCCCTTTGCCATCCTTAAACGTGTGTGTGTAGGTTACCTCACCTGAGTCCAAATCCGTAATTTTACGCACGCGCAGCTCTTGTCCTCCGTCTATCGCCAGATACGTCTGATCGATATTATGCCGGGTCACAATCTTCAATTCACCTTCTTGAATTAGTCGCTCCGGAAATTCCGGCAGCAGAAACTTGCGTTCGATCTCCAAAGCCATGATGTTTCGCTCCTCTTCGTGCCATTTATTTTATATTAATAATCATCATAGGGGTGAGACAAACTCAAGTCAATGTGGATTACGGGGAAAATAGTCTGCTCCTGAAGAAAAAGTGAACCTGTTGCGCTCAGTGTGCTTGGGCGGATTCGTCATGCGGTTAGCGGGAGTGTGCTTGTGCAGATTCGTCATGCGTTGGCGGGAGCGTGCTTGGTGGGGTTCGTCATGCGTTTGGCGGGAGTGTGCTTGGGCGGATTCGTCATGCGGTCAGCGGGAGTGTGCTTGGTCGGTTTCGTCATGCGGTTGGTGGGAGCGTGCTTGGGCGGATTCTTCATGCGGTTAGCGGGAGCGTGGCTGGTTGGATTGTTCATGCGGTTGCGGGAGCGTGTTTGGTGGGATTCGTCATGAGTTGGTGGGAGTGTGGCTGGTTGGATTCGTCATGCGGTTGCGGGAGCGTGTTTAGTGGGATTCGTCATGCGGTCAGCGGGAGTGTGCTTGGTCGGTTTCGTCATGCGGTTGGTGGGAGCGTGCTTGGGCGGATTCTTCATGCGGTTAGCGGGAGCGTGGCTGGTTGGATTGTTCATGCGGTTGCGGGAGCGTGTTTGGTGGGATTCGTCATGAGTTGGTGGGAGTGTGGCTGGTTGGATTCGTCATGCGGTTGCGGGAGCGTGTTTGGTGGGATTCGTCATGAGTTGGTGGGAGTGTGGCTGGTTGGATTCGTCATGCGGTTGCGGGAGCGTGTTTAGTGGGATTCTTCATGAGTTGGCACGAGCGTGCATTAGGTGAGGTTCCTAATTGTCTTGCGGACTGTATAGTCGCTATTTACGAAAAAAGCGCCTTTTGGGGCAGCTATCGGACCCAGAAGGCACTATTCACTCCAAAACACCTCATTTTGCCACAGTTTTCAGCCAATAGCTGCACTGGAGTCCGAAAAAGCCCCAAATCAGCTACTTTTGAGCAAATAAGGACTCCTGTGTCCGTTGGCAGCGCAGACCGCATTTAATCTTCACTGAAATTACTTAGTAGACTAACCTCAATAATTGAAACAGCGGCAGTCATCGACTGGGAAAACAAAGCCCTAGACTGTCGCTGTTTAATTGAACTATAGTGTTCCGCGTTGTCTAAATATTCCCTAACAAAGCGGACAACTTTTTTTGATTTTCAGCAAGCCAAATCATTTCCTTTGCAAAGCGAGCTGGCGGTACACTATGTTGATCCATGTTAGCATTAATCCACCATGTGCTTTCCATATACCACAACAACTGTAATGAATGTGTTAAATAGCCCTCTACCACGTCGCGTTCCTCACTGTACCCTTCCATAAACGCCGATGCCAAGGAGACATCTAAATTATCATCTAAGGCACATGACATCACAGCACGAGCTACATCAAGTTGCGGATAGTCATATTTTAGTCGATCAAAATCTAGAATTGCAGTTAATCCGTTATCATTAAATAAAAGATTATCTACCCAAAGGTCACGATGTGCCCATCCTGTTTGAAGTAATTCGAGTAGTTCAATATTCATTTCTTCAGTAGCTTTAATTTGAGTTTCTATATCAGTAAGCAACTGAGGGTTACCAACTCCCTTAGTCTTTTCCCAAACGGAGTTCCAATGAGCTAAACGCTCCTCACGGCTTGGAGGAATAAATTGTGGGCTATTTTCACTGCCAAGTGTCCCGTCATTTAGCAATCGATGCATTTTTCCTGTTGCTCGGCCTAAATCGTATATTTGGTTGACATTAGTTTTACCTGATGAAATTAGTTTTCCCTGACAATATTCCATCACCAGGAAGCGTTCTCCATTATCAGATTCAAGCAAAATACTTTCATTCTGTGATAACACTTTCGGGCACGCTAGACCTTGGTCATACAATCTAATCTGTTGAGAGAGTGCTAACAATATCTCCTCTGGGTTATATAATTTATATCTTTCTTTGTTGTATTGTTTAAGTAAAAAATCTCCTGCATCCGTCGTAACTTTCCACTTTAAATTTAACCAGCCTCGTTTTATTGAAGTAGTATCAATTACATTCAAACCGAATGAACGATGAAATGTTTTTATGAGGTCATCCAAGATCATTTCCTCCGTTAATATTGTCTCCATTTGGTCAACTCCTATATTTATACTGTATAAGTTTTTATTCCTTATGGAGACCTATATAACCTCTGGGATAAATCTAAGTTTTTGCGCTATACTGCCCGTTAATAATCAATCTGTTATCAATTTGGAATACATATTGAGATCGTTAAACTTCCCGTTTACTCTTTCAGACTGTCTTAGTGTTCCTTCAAACGTAAAGTTCAGCTTCTGTAAGACTTTTACTGAATTCACGTTTTCGGGTTCCACTTTTGCTTCGATTCGATTCAGCTTTAATGATAAGAATGCGTAATCTAACAAAGCACAGATAGCCTCTGAAGCGTATCCTCTTCCCCAAAATGCTCTAGTAATGTCATATCCAATTTCCGCTTTTGCATTTTCAAAATCTAAGAAATTAAAACCACAAGAACCTATGATTTCATCGGATTCCATTTCAATTATAGAGAAACGAATAGCTTTGTTATCTTGAGAAAATTCATCAAGAAGCTTAATCATATCTTTCGCCTGACTTTCATCAGTAAAACAATCAACATTCATGAACTTGGTAACCTCTGGATCAGACCAAATTTTAAACAAACTAGGAGAATCCGAGACTTTCATTTTTCTTAAATGTAATCGTTCTGTACGTAACTCTGTAGTTAACATTATTTTTACCTCCATTAAATTTTAATAGTTGGTTTAAAAATAATGATCTCTGCGCATAGTTCAGTCCCTTCATTTAACATTCTCCATTAATGTATCACAACATCGCTAAAACGAATAATATACCTCTTTTCCCTCAAGAAAATCTCGACAAAGCGTGCTACATATTTTGGAGGCATGCTCTTGAATCCAGCCGTTCCTCTCAGAGTCATGAATGAAAAATACGTAACTAATAAAAATATCCATAAATATTTGTCCTTCAATGTACCGAATCTCATCCAGTGAAAAGCTTGTTTTAGATGCATAACCATCCAAAAGCGTTTTTCGGAGCTCACTTTTTAGCATGGAAGATGCGGAGCCCAAATCAAACAAGTAGTATCCGTAACCAAATAAGCAATAATCTATTAAGATTGGATTGTATTCTGACACAACGACATTCCCCAGTTGAAAATCAGCATGAATGAATCCCCATGAGTTGTCCCTAGCGTCCAGTTCTGTTAACTGTTGTTTTACTACGAATAGAACGCTACTAATAACATCGTAATCCTCCTGATTCAGGACTCCGTTGTTTGTACCCTGTCGAAGTTCTTTCAACGTTTCATCAATCTTTTGGACGTCGTAGACAGGTCTATGTAACTTCAAGGGCATTAACGTTCGTGAAAATTTATGTAAACTGGCAAGATTTTCGCCTAATCTAAATACAATTTGTTCAATGTTGTCTTCATCTTGGGTAAGCGTCGAACCTTCGATCCATTCTAAAAGAGTTGCCAAACTGGTACCAAATTGATCAGAAATATATTCAGTAACCAATTCTCCCTTTTGATTTACTACAGGTCTTTGAACCTTCAGTATGTTATTTTGATCGATTTCTCGTAGAAAAAACATTTCAGACTGCAATC
Source organism: Paenibacillus sp. FSL R10-2734 (assembly GCF_037963865.1). Taxonomy (NCBI): domain Bacteria; kingdom Bacillati; phylum Bacillota; class Bacilli; order Caryophanales; family Paenibacillaceae; genus Paenibacillus; species Paenibacillus sp. FSL R10-2734. The sequence goes on from NZ_CP150170.1 coordinate 6,943,267, forward strand.
CATCTCGAGTATGTTGCAAGCCTGAGAACCCTTCAGATATTGGTTTATGTATGCGTAACAAGTACTGCTTATTATCCGGTTTGTTGGTCACTTTAAATGTAATATTTTCATTATGTCTAATGAATTCAATGATTGGCTCGATGAACGAATACTGCAACAATACTTTCTCAGCTTCAATGATCACAAGACTTCCCTCCTTCAAATCTAGAGTATCCTTTATATTGTACCTGTTGCTCATTGTATTTACTTGGAATAAATAACTATATTTAAAAAGTATCCCCTTGAAGAGCTCTAATAAAAAAAAAATAGAGTTACATATTAGATCTCTAATACGTAACTCCAATTATTTTCATTAGCTATTTCATAGTCTTAATGCAAAATCAATACACCAAAGCCTTCCAGAGTAATCTCACCCGATAACGTTGTTCCGCTCAGTAAATCCGTTTTAGTCTCATGCAGATGTAAAGAGGCAGGCGTTTCACTATAGTTAAGTAAAAAAGTATAGCTGAAAGAAGCCCCGTTACGAATTTGCAGCTCTACTTCTGCTGGAAGCTCGATCCACTTTGCTGGCGACTGCAAACCGATTTGATCAATGATTATGGACGCTGCCTGTTCATTAAAGACTGCTCCGTAGTACCACACCTCACCCTTACCGCGACGATTTCTCGTAACCGCCGGTTTTCCCGCATAATAATCAGAGGCATAAACCGCCATGACTTCGGCCGAAGCATCCTCAATACGAAGAATATCATTAAAATCATCTGCCCCAGTAATCACTTCGGTCGCACCCGACCAGCTAATCGTTGTTGGCTGACGACTGCCCTTAACCATTGTGAATTCTTCGACTGTGATTCCGCATAAATCCCTAGCAGCACCTGGGAAAGGACGCATATAGCATTGGCCGCGTTCATCCTTATAGCCGGTTCTGCATCCGAAGATCAGTTTTCCACCTTGCTGAACATATGCATCTAGGAGTGACGCTGTCTCATCTGTCATGATCGCCGGGTGAGGATAGATAAGCACGTCGTACCGTGCAAGCTCTTCCAGCGTTGTCTTTTTGCGTAAATAGAGTACGTCATTTGGGATATGCTTCCGCTGAAGGGCCTTGTACCACTCCTTGTTACTCTTCCACATAAATGGACCATGCCAAACATCGTATTCTCCATCCCACTCATTAGCATAATCACGAACAATAGCAACGTTAGCCTGATTACGTGTACCGACAAGCGCTTGACCTGCCGCTGCCAACTCTTGACCGATCTGTCCCGCTTCCCGCACTCTTCGGTTCGGCTGGTTATGGTAGTCGTTAATGCCATGCCAATAAATTTCATTGCCCATCGTAGCGGTCCGCCAGCGGAAATATAGCACCATGTCGGCGCCATGAGCGATCGATTGATAGGTCCATAACCGCATCTGTCCCGGCTTCGGAGAAGGCATATCCATCCGGTTCACCCATCCCCCAGGTCCCGACTGCTGCTCCATAATACAGAAATTCGGGGAAATGGAACGAACAACCGATAATGACAGCCCCCAGCCTCTATCATTCAGCGGATTCTGCTCATTCGGATCATAAAAAATAGTAGAGAACTGAGGATAGGAATCATAGCTGAAGAAATCTAGCAATCCATCCGTCAATTCATGACTGTCGAGATGCCCGAACAGACCGTTTGTTGTTACCCATTGCTTAGGGGCGAGTTTACGGATGATATCCGCTTGGTTTTTGGCAAAAGAAATCGTATTGTCCGATATGAACCTTTTTTCATCCAAAGCCTGATGAGGATTGGGCTGCTTAGGTGATGGAGTCGGACGTGGAAGATATACCTGAGACCAATCACTGTAGCTCTGATTCCAAAAAACAGCCCCCCAAGCCTCGTTTAGCTGCTCAAGCGTGACATATTTATGCTGCAGCCATTCCCGAAAAGCCCTGTGGTCACTCTCCGAATAAAATTCACTGATCTCGCAGTTCAGTTCATTATCAATTTGCCAGCCAACCACACCCGGATGATTCCCATAATGTTCAGCCATTTGTTCCGTAATCCGCGCACACAGCTCACGGTATTTGAGGCTGCTGTAATTATAATGACGGCGCATGCCATGCTGAAGCGTAACACCTTCATAGGTCACATTGAGTACTTCTGGATACTTATAGGTCAGCCAAGCTGGAGGTGTAGCCGTCGGAGTGCCAAGCACAACCTGAAGACCATGTTTATGAGCTAGATCAATCACTCGATCAAAGAGCCCGAACTGAAATTCACCCTCAGCAGGTTCGAAAATCGACCAGGCAAACTCCCCGATCCGTATGATCGTGAAGCCTAATTCTCGCATCCGGCGATAATCGTCCTCCCACATGCTTTCCGGCCAGTGCTCCGGATAATAACAGACGCCAAGCTCGAACTTTTCTGTTGCGACAGGTTTCTTCATCATTACCTCCAAAGTATTAAAAATATGCTTTCGGTATTTTATAATTCTATTGTAGTATCAGTGATAAGAACCCTTATATAACAAAATATTGCGATCATATAACAATATTGCGTGATTGCCTTGGTTCACCTAGGGCATCTAGAAATGGGAGGCTCCAAACATGAAGAAACAATGGTATTTGCCGAATCCGGCTTTTTCAAAATATGTCTGTTATCCTGAGTTTCTAGGTCATTACACTGACTTTCCACAGCATACAGAGAGAAGAAGTGAAGGGTTTCTGGGAAGCTATAATCTACATTTGATCTTTGGTGGGGAGGGCTATGTATTTCATGACGGAGAACGCATTCCCATGAGCAGAGGAAGAGGTTTCCTATACCCTAAAGGGGCCTATCAGCAGTATGGCTCCGATCTAGGAGATCCTTGGGATGTTCGCTGGGTTCATTTCGGGACTGAAATTGCTTTACCCTTACTAGAGGATGCTGACCAGTCTCGTGCATACTTATTCACCTTTGATCCAGAAGCCAAGCTAGACGATCTATTCGACGAAATGTACTCGCTCAGCGAATCTTACGTGACACGTAGTGAGCCAAGACTATCCGCACTACTCTATGAACTTCTAGTGAAATTGCTACAGAACTCCGAGCCGCTTCACGGTTCAGTACCTCACGAGGTCAGACAGTCTATCCGCAGTGCCGCAGATATCATTCATGTCGAATGTGCCCGCCCATGGTCACTGGAATCGATGGCGAGACTAACAGGGTATAGCAGCTATCATTTTCTACGACTGTTCCGAATGATTATGGGCAAAACACCCAACCGTTACTTAACGGATTGTCGACTGGCCAGAGCCAAGCTTCTACTTGTATCTACTGGGCTCTCTGTTGCTCAGGTAGCGATACAATCAGGCTTTGCCCAATCCAGCTATTTCATTAAAGTGTTCAGAAAGTTTGAGGGCATGTCCCCTGTGAAGTATCGGCAAGCATTCGGATCATCTTCTTGAATACTTATACCAACACAAAAAACAAGCCAAGAACCGCGCTCTTAGCTTGCTTTCTTTTGAAATAAACGGTCTATTCCCGTGCCTTCAGCTTATAACATCCGCTAACATAATCCTGCTGGATATCCGGTAGCGTTAGTCCTATCTGCATCAATCGATCACCGCCATAAACCTCACCACTCGCTTCCAGTACATAATCGAGTTCTGGATTCAGGCCATTCAGCTTCAAGCTGCGGCGGGGCGGGTGCGGCACAGCCATTACCCGGAAGTAATAAACGAGCGCCTCACACTGATCGTCTGAGACGAACATCCATGCCGTTTCGTTACCCTCGAACGGGCTTTGCAGACGGTACAGATTGCCCTGCTGTACAAGACTTCGGATCTGTTTATAGTTCGCAACCTGTTCCTTCACAAGCTCCTTCTCTTCGTCTGTAAACTTCGTAAGATCCAGCTCGTAACCGAAATTACCGGACATAGCTACATCTCCACGGAAGGACAGCGGGGTGATCCGCCCTACCTGATGATTCGGCACAGCGGACACATGCGCACCTATCGAACTAACCGGATACACCAGACTTGTTCCATACTGAATCTTTAGCCGTTCCACAGCATCCGTATCATCACTAGTCCAGGTCTGCGGCATGTAATGCAGCATGCCTGGGTCAAAACGGCCACCACCACTACAGCAGCTCTCAAACAGAATATTTGGAAACTCTGAAGTGATTTGCTCCAATAGTTCATACAGACCAAGCACATAACGATGTGCGGTTTCCCCTTGGCGTTCAGCTGGTAGCTCTGCAGAGCCAATCTCCGTTAAACAACGGTTCATATCCCATTTCACATAGCTAATGGGCACAGTCGAGAAAATCTGGGACAGCGACTCATAAATATACTGGCGCACATCCTCCCGAGTATAGTCCAGCACCAGTTGCCAGCGCGCTTCGCTGCGGCGACGTCCCGGTACATGCAGACACCAGTCGGGATGCTTCCGGTAGAGCTCACTGTCTGGCGAGATCATTTCCGGTTCGAACCAGAGGCCGAACTGCAAGCCTAGATTGTTGACGCGCTGGGCGACATCAGTCAATCCACCTGGAAGCTTGCGCAGATCCTCCACCCAATCTCCGAGAGAGGAGTTGTCTGCATCTCTTTTGCCAAACCAGCCATCATCCAGCACGAATAGCTCGATCCCAAGCTTCGCTCCTTCGGCCGCAATCGACTCCAGTTTGTCCGCGTTGAAGTTGAAATAGGTAGCTTCCCAGTTGTTGACCAGAATCGGCCGTTCCTTGTCTCTATATAACCCTCTGCATAAACGGGTCCGGTATAGACGGTGATAGGTTCTCGACATTTCCCCGATCCCCTCGGATGAATACACCATAACTACCTCTGGGGTCTGGAATTGTTCCCCCGGCTCAAGCAGCCACGAGAAATCAAAGGAGTTCAGCCCCATCGTAAACCGTGTCATCCCAAAGGAATCAACCTCTGCCTCGGCTTCAAAGCCTCCACTATACACAAGACTGAAGCCGTATGCCTCGCCATGATTTTCATTCGTTTCAGGTTTCACCAGCGCTGCAAATGGATTTAACTGATGGCTGCTCATCCCTCTGCGGCTCCCAATGGTCGTTCCGCCTTGCATCAGACGTCTGCGAGTCAGATTACCTTCCCTTGACCAAGCTCCTGCCAAATAGATCATATCCATTTCGCCAGCATGAAAATCAACACTAGCACTCAGTGCTCGGAGTAATTGGAGCTTGGATTCCCCACCATTTGTGAACTCCACAGAGCGGGTAATTACGTTGGAATGCTCATATATGGTATATCGTAAAATAACAGTTACCTTGGCGTAATCATCCTTAAGCGTAAGCTCCAACGTCTGTGCTTCTTGATCAGACTCTACATATACCGAAGGCAAGCCAGCAAGCGCTGGTTTACCCTTCATTACCCGATACCCGCTGTATTTCAATTCCGTGATACGTGTGCCATCTTCAAGCCGAATTTGATAGGCAGGCGTTCTGAAATCTCCCGTGCCGTATTGTGGGTATTCCTGCGGAAGCCGGTCGAGACCTGTATTCCCCCCTAGATTCAACAGCCCTTCCAAGTTGCTGTCACTACGCAGCTTTTTCCCCCAATACACATGTGCCGGATAATCATTAATAAGCTGAAGAATATAGCTCATGCCTGCACTCTGTAAATGGAACAATCCTTTATCTTCATGAACCGAAATCCCCATCTCCTACTCCTTCTCTCTTTTAGGATTTACAGCAAAGCTTCGCTCACAAAATCAACCATCGATTGAACCCTTAGCCCTTTAGGAACGGCCGGAGTCCAGTCCCTTCCATCCTTCCCGCGTAGCGAGATCTCTATCGTCTTGGACTGACCAGGGAGTAGATCAAAGTAATTATCAGAGAAAATCCCTTCGTCTTCTGAGGTCAGGTATACGCCTCTAGACAATACATCACTTGACACTGTGAAGCTTAAACCATCACTATTCGGAGTTTCCGTTACGGTAATTACTGAACGCTGCAACGGAATTTCTTTTTCCGGGACAAAATAATGCACCTTGCGGTCTATCGTCTGACCATCAGCCTGCAAGCAGATTTCAAGCAATACATCGTCCGATCTCTGACCTTCTACCAGTTCTGCAACAGGAGACGAGAATACGATAGCAGCAGAATCGGCTCCCAGCTCAACCGGATGTGTCCACTCTCGCAGCACCGAACCGTTAAACTGATACAACTTAAATACCAACTCTGCGTTCATTGCTTTTATTAAATCAGATACGACATGAACGTCTATCCGCTCACGGTCAGTTCCGTCGATAGACAACAGAACATCCTGAAAGCTCTTGCGGACGGTATATTGCAATGCTTTCCAGCGACCGTTGTAATCCATGCCTGCCCAAGAAGCGACCGGCCAGCAATCATTCATCTGCCAGTATAAAGTGCCCATACAATAAGGTTTATTTCTTCTGTGACTTTCAATCGCCATTCGAATCGCTTCGGCCTGTAGGATATGACTCATATACAGAAATGATTTGAAATCCTTCGGCTGCGGCAGATACATATCCATGTATTCCTTGATCAGCAGATTTCCGCGTCCATTCTTCTGATGAGCCAGCATCACCTCTGAGGTAAGCTCCAAATCCTGCTCTTCCGCATAGCTCATTACGGTCTTCAGTTCCGGGAACGACTGGAAGCCGTATTCACTCATAAAGCGACCAACCTTCGTATTATAATTCTCAAAAGGCTCAATCCCGTGCCAGACGCCCCAGTAATGAACATCACCATCGCCTACAATCCGCGTCGCATGTTGATTCATATCTCCAGTCAAGTTCCGCATCGGCGAAGACGGCCAATAGTCCACATCTGGATGGAACGCGGCTACAGCCTCAGGCAGAATACGGTGGAATATTTCCTCATAATCAGCCCACATGGTCGCTCTATGCTCAGCGCTGAGTTTTTCTTTCCAGCCCCAGCCCATATTCTCTTCAAACTGTGACCAAGCCGAATCAATCTCGTTATTGCCACACCATAGAGCGATGCAGGGATGATTGCGCAATCTTTTGACGTTATATTCCGCTTCTTTCTTCACATTCGCAAGGAATGCTTCATCCCCCGGATACATGCTGCAAGCAAACATGAAGTCCTGCCAGACCAACAGCCCGTATTCATCACAGAGCTTGTAAAAAATCTCCTCTTCATAAAACCCGCCGCCCCAAACGCGCAGCATATTCATGTTCGATTCTACCGCCGTGGCAATTTCATGCCGATACCGTTCCTCGGTTACTTCTGTGATGAAGCTATCATTCGGAATATGGTTAGCACCTTTGGCGAAGACCGACACACCATTCAGCGCAAAAGAAAACGAAGCTCCCTTGGCATCATGCTCCCGAATCAGTTGAATGCTGCGGAGTCCGGTTCTTACGCTTTTGCTCCCCTCAACTTCCGTACCCTGCACCAAATCCGCTTGGAATGTATATAAATGCGGCTCGCCTAGCCCTCTGCACCACCAGAGCTGCGGCTGGTCTACCACAATATCCAGCTCTATTTGCTGAATGCCACACTCTAAAGTAACCGCTTGCATCCACTCTAAACCATCTGCACTCATTCGCAGCATTCCCTGCCATGCCACAGGAGCATCTACTTCTATGATTGCCGTTAGTCGAGCCTCTTCCTTAGTGATTACATTTTGGCGGATATATAGATCTGTGATCTGAACTGCGTCACGTCCCACAAGAGATGCCTCACGCCAAATCCCACTGGTCAAGAAACGAGGGCCCCAGTCCCAGCCGTAATGGTAAGGAGCTTTGCGAGCAAAAACACTAATCCGCTGTTCATCTAGTCCCCCAAGCTCGGATTGATCATTCGGTGCAGGTAATGCATACCCCAGCTTCGCTAGTTTAGGCAGATCCTCTTTTACTACAGAGCGGAATCTCACTCTTATATTGTTCTCTCCAGTTTTCAGCTGATCTTTGACATCCACTTTCCACGCTAAGAACATATTGTCCGCAGCAAGTACATGTACATTATTCACATACACGTCAGCATATGTATCAAGACCTTCAAAGATCAGCTCCGTGCAAGTAAGCTCTGACCACTCTTCACCAAGCTGCAAAGTCGTTTGATATTCCCAGTCCTTCTTATCAATCCATTGTAGCTCATGTTCATTTGTTCCATAGAAGGGATCCGCAATCTTTCCGTTCTTCAGTAAATCCGTATGGACCGTGCCTGGCACAGTAGCCGGAAGCCATTCCTCATCGCCGCAGCCTCTAAATTCCCACTTTGCAAGTTTCATCTCTAGATGTTTCATATTATCCTCCTCATATCTCTTCTACCATTTCATTGAATCCGCTTGATATTATTTGTATTTTGTTATCCATTCGTTAGGTATATACTAATTATAAACGCTCAAACAAAACAAATAAAGACAATAAATAATAATACAATACATTTCTAAACAGTTTGTTTAACGCTATAATCTTCATGTAAACGCTAACAATAAAACTAAAAAGGGGATTAGAGCATGAGTAAAAAGTTATATTCGTTATCTTTTGTTATGATTATGGCATTATCATCAGCCATTGCTGGCTGCGGTTCAAACACTAACAACAACACGAATAACAGCGCTGCCGCAACAGATAAACCCACAGCAACTAATGCAGAGAATACAGCTGGTAACACAACAAGCAATGCAGCTGCTGAACCTGCAGCAGGAGCTGATACCAGCGGTAAAATCACCTTTCTAACCAACAGAACAGATATGATCGGCAAAGAATACGACGAATATTTAAAGCGCTTTAATGAGAAATACCCGAATATTAAAGTCGAATTTGAAGCTTCCCAAACGGATTATAATCAACAAGCTAAAGTGAGAATGGCCAGTGGTGAGCTTCCTGACGTTATGTTCATCCCTACTATTCCTAACTCCGACCTGCCGAAGTATTTCGCTTCTCTAGATGATCTCGGTCTGAATGACCAAGTCACCTTTAAAGACTTCAAATCCTTTGATGGTAAGCTATACGGGATTACTACCGGGAACTCTACTTCAGGGATTGTATATAACAAAAAAGCATTTGCCGATGCCGGCATTACAGAAGTCCCTAAGACTTGGGATGAGTTTCTGGCTGCCTGCGAGAAGCTGAAAGAAAAAGGTGTCATTCCTCTGGCTTCCAACTTCAAAGACAAATGGCCGCTCAATGACTGGGTGTATGCAGTACCACGTGTGATTGAAGGTAAAGCAGACTTCCCAAATGAAAAGCTAAATACAGATACACCTTTCACTATGGATAATGGATACGGCAAAGCACTTGGACTGCTGAGAGAGCTGAATGAAAAAGGCTATCTGGAAAAAGACATTAACTCCACCAACTGGGAACAATCGAAAAAAGACATTGCTTCCGGTAAATTCGCAATGTACTTCCTGGGCAACTGGGTTATCAATCAAGTCATTGGCGCCGGCACTACTGCTGACAATGTAGGCTTCTTCCCACTTCCTTATGACAATTCAGGTACACCGTCTGCTCCACTAAGCCCAGACTTCTTCTACGCGGTATCCAAGAACAGTAAAAGTGTAGATGCGGCTAAGGTTTTTGTGAAATGGATGATTGAAGAGTCCGGTTACGAAGATTTTGCAGGCTTCATCTCCCCACTGAAAGGGAAGGAATCCTCGCTTGCTCAGCTTAAGGAGTTCCAATCCACGGGCGTGGTATTGCAAGAGGGTACTGTAGATGACGCTAAAGTAACTGAAATTAGCAATAAAGCACAGCTTGACTTGCCAGCAGTTGTACAGGAATTCGTTCTTGCTAAAGATCCACAATCGGTCTTTGACAAATGGAACAAGGCTTGGGCTAAAGCTAAGAAAGACCTCGGCTATTAATTCAAACCTTTGTTGATTAGAAGTACACTACGGCGCAAAATGGATTATCGCCTTTACGGATAATCCATTTTTCCTTTCCATACCATGCTTTTACGAAAGAAGGTCTAGCGATGTTCGGAACACTCTCCTATAACAAACAGAAGACGATAATAATCGTATCCTTCCTTACGATCCCATTGTTGCTGCTCGCAACATTTACGTACTACCCAGCGCTCAAGCTGATCTATTACAGCTTTACGAATTGGGATGGCTATAGTCCCGAGAAACCATGGGTCGGGCTTGATAATTACCGTGAAGTTTTCGCTAACCCTGCAATTTTCAAGGTGTTTACTCATAACTTTGCTTATTTCGCGATGGGAATTCTCCAGAATATCGTCGCTATTTATTTTGCAATTGTGCTGAATAGTAAGCTGAAAGGAAAAAATGCATTTCGAATCTTACTTTTCCTCCCTTACATTATGAACGGAGTCGCCGTCGCCTTTATGTTTGGTTATGTCTTTGACACCACGAACGGCTCCCTGAATATGTTCCTGAATAGCATCGGTCTAACCGGACTAGGACAGACCAGCTGGCTTGGAACAGAAGGACTGGTCAACTATTCTCTAGCCTCCACAGGATTTTGGCGTTTCATGGGCTATAACATGGTAATCTACATCGCTTCCTTGCAGGCCATTCCAAACGATATATATGAAGCCTCAAAGATCGATGGTGCCGGGCCTTTTCAGACGCTTTGGAGAATTACTTTACCAAATATGAAGCCTGTTATTCAGCTCAACTTATTTCTTACCGTCACAGGGGCACTGGAAGTATTCGATCTCCCGTTCGTGTTGACCAAAGGCGGTCCTGCAGGCGCCAGCGAAACTTACGTACAAAAAGTTGTAGATACTGCATTTGCTTATAACAACTATGGCCTTGCTTCTGCCATGAGTATTATCCTGCTCTTCTTTGTCGTCATCGTACTGTTAATTCAGCAACTAGTTCTTAGCCGGGGGGGAGACAAATAGACATGGCACACTCCAAATTCAGCTTCACAGGTGTTATTAAATACTTCACGCTGCTTATCGGCGTATTTGTTGTCCTATTTCCTCCTTATGTGGTTATCGTCAATGCCTTTAAATCAACTGACGAGTTTAACAGCAGCAGCTCCATGGCGCTACCCAATAGCTTTTTAAATTTCGATAATTTCATTGCCGTCTTTCAACGTGGAGGTCTACTTAACGGCTTTGGTAACGTATTAATTATTATCGCTATTACTTTAATTCTGAACATTCTGTTCGGCACTATGGTAGCATTTGTATTGGGACGCTTCTCTTTCAAATTAAAACCCGTTGTCTTCGGCGCTTATCTAATAGCCACCATTATTCCTAGTATCACGACACAAGTGGCGACTTTTGGTATCATCAAAAGCATGGGGCTCTACAATACACTTGGCGCCCCAATCGTGCTCTATATTGGAGCAGATGTGATTCAGATTATTCTATATTTGCAATTCATCCGTAATATTCCCGTGGATCTCGATGAAAGTGCAATGGTAGAAGGTGCATCTTTGTTCAGAATCTATCGAACGATTATTTTCCCATTACTTACGCCAGCTACAGCGACTTTAATTATATTAAAAACCATCAGTATCTATAATGACATGTACATCCCTTATCTATATATGCCAAAACAAAGCCTTGGCGTAGTAACAACGATACTGATGCGGTTCCAAGGGGTCAATTCAGGGGAGTGGAATTTGATTTGTGCGGCTATTCTACTTATTCTACTGCCTACAGTGATTCTATATTTCTTCTTACAGCGTTACATCTTTGAAGGCGTAACCAGCGGCGCGGTCAAATAAGGCAGTTCACTTTAAGAAAGGAACAACGCAAATGGTATCATACATCCGGCTAGTCCTACGAAAAATGTGGTTGTTCCTTGCCAATCTGCCGATGGAGCGAAAGCTGATCGTCGTATTTGTCTTTCTGATCTCGCTTCCTATCACTTATGTCAGTTATTTGTCCTCCCGCTCCATGTTCAATTCTGTTCTTGTCAATGCAACGGAAGGCGCGAACCAAATGACATCGAACGCCTCTGATACCATCGACCGTTATGTTGCCGATCTAAAAAGATACACAGCACTGCCGCTATATAATACCGATGTACAATTCTACCTAACTCAGCAAAATACCGACTGGGATAAGAATACTAGCATGGCGATGTTTCTGAGCTATTTGAAGCATATGAAGGAAGAGATCATCGCCGTGTACATGGTGGACCAGTACGGCTCTGTTTTTTATGATAGAGTTCCAGGGATCCACGAGCTGTATCCTGAGGAACGACTAGCCAAATGGAGAACCTTAAGTGAAGAAGCTGGGGCTGCTCCTGTCATTCAAGGCAGACATACGATTCGCATAAACTCCAATGCCCATAGAGAGGTTATTAGTGTACTGCGCACTATTAATTCTGTAAGCACGCTGGACAATATAGGAATTCTCGTATTTGATGTAGACATCAACCTGTTTAAGGGTATCATCGATCCTGTAAATGCGGTTACGCAAGGAAACTCCCTAATTGTAGATAATAACGGAAAACTAATCTATGCCAGTGAAGACTTAGCGGACTCCATTCAAGCTGGCAAGGAGCAAAGTCTGAACACACAGCTTTTGCTGCAGCATGTAAATCAGCAGCAGGATCATTTTCAAATAGAAATGAATGGCCAGTCTTATCTTGCAGTGTATAGTGTTTCGAAACAGACCGGTTGGACGACTATGGTTACAATTCCCTTGTCCCGCATCCTGTCTCCAATGCAGAAGAATCGCAATACACTTATATTGACTACACTGATCATTATTGCTTTTGCACTTTGTGTTGCGACTATCATCTCACATGCGCTGACCAAACCCCTTAAATCTTTAGTCCGTCTAATGAAACGGGTCCAGCACGGTAATCTAGATGTCTGGCAGCACTCCAAATATAATGATGAGATTGGAATGCTTGGCAGTCATTTTAATCGAATGATCATAAGGGTCAAGGATCTGCTGCAGGAAGTATCCCTCACCGAGAAGCGTAAGCAAAAGGCTGATATGCGGGCACTTCAGAACCAGATCAATCCCCATTTTATTTATAATACACTGGAGTCTATCCGTATGCTGGCAGAGAGCAATGATGACCCTCGTGTAGCGAAGCTCACCTATTTACTTGGACTTCAAATGCGTTACAGCATTGTCCGAAGCGAAGAAACTGTTACAATCAGACAAGAGCTGGATCATGTACGAAATTATTATCATCTGCTGCAAATCCGGTTTCCAGAGAAGTTCAGTCTAAACATTGACGTGCCAGAGAGATTTCTATATTTGCCTGTAATCAAACTTGTCTTTCAACCCATCGTAGAGAACGCAGTCTTTCACGGCTTGGATCAAAAAATAGGACTCGGCACCTTGAGCATCACCGCATGGAGTGAGCAAGGAGTTGTCGTATTCTGCGTAGAAGATGACGGTATCGGTATGGATGAAGCTACACTACGTTCCTTAAACAATAGCCTGCAAAATGGGACTGACGGTGAAATGTTCGGTATCGGGCTACGGAATGTGAATGAGCGAATCCGCCTACATTATGGCAACTCATTTGGGCTCCTTGTAGAGAGTGAGCTCGGAGTGGGTACTCGCGTTACCCTGCGCATAGAGGACTTTACTGCTAATCATAATGAAGATAAATTTAATTACGGAGAGGGGTTGCTCTGATTGCTGCGCATTGCAATTGTTGACGATGAAATCCTAATCCGCGAAGGACTGGCCCGAATGATCAGCAAAGAAAGTACTAAATTTCTGGTCATCGGCACTTACCCCGACGGGAAAAATTTACTTGATGAGTTACCCACCCTACAGCTTGATGTTGTGATTACTGATATTCGCATGCCACAAATCAATGGCCTTGAGCTGATTAAACAGTTAAAAGCCAACCATCCGCAAATACGCTCCATCCTAATGAGTGGATTTGTGGAATTTAATTATGCCAGAGAAGCTATACGCAGCTCTGCTGTAGACTACTTATTAAAGCCAATCGATAAAGTGCAACTGTTCGAACTGCTTTATCATTTGGAGGAAGAGCAGGAATCCTCTCGTAACAAGGAGGAACGTCACCGTTCCGGGCTCTTGCTGACACTTCTGCATATCGAAGAGCCTCCTTCCCCCTTGCTAATGTCGAGCCTTACCTTGCCCCAGCCTTATTTCTCGGTATTTGTGTTCAAAGGAAGATCTAGAGAACCGGTCTGTTCCTGTGCAGACAGTCTGAGGCAAGAGAAGGCATTTAGCATCGACAGCTTGGAGATTCAAAATGGATTATACGTCTGGTTCCTGTATTCTACAATTCCACTCTCAGACAGCGATTGGAACGACATCGGCGACAGAATTCGAATCTCTGCCAGTGGCATGACACTGCATGTAGGTACTAGCAGTTCCTATAATGATACCGCCAAGCTTAGACAAGCGTATCTGGATGCCAAGTTAGCTTGCAATGTCGGCATTTACAATCCAAATCGACTACATTACGCGAATATCCAACAGGTTCGTCAGCCAGAGGTAAATATTCTTGATTCATTTCATGCGATCAAAGAACCATTGATCCACGATCTGCAAATTCTGAATATGGAGGGTGTCTTAGAGCGGGTGCATACCTTATTCTCAGAGCTGAAATCACAACAAACTGCACCTGATCAAATTCTCCGTGTCTGTCGGTGGGTTGAAGAAACTGTACAGAAAGAACTGCAAGAGTTTGAGACCCTCTACAAAGGCGCTCCAGACCTTGGGCTAGATGAAAGAATTGCGTCCAGTATGAGCTTCAGTGAAATCGAGTGCGTGTTCACCGATCATTTTTCAAGCATTCTATCTGAGATCAGAACACATCGCCTAGAGATGTCCGGTACAGCTATAGAAACTATAAAGCGCTGGATCTCCGCCAACTATAATCAACATGCGGATCTGAATACCTTGGCGAACATGGTATTTTTGACACCAAGCTATTTAAGTAAACTATTTAAACAAGAGACTGGGCTTACACTAACGGACTACATCACGGAAATCCGGCTTCGTAAAGCCAAGCATCTGCTCAAGAGTGCCCCAGACCTAAAGATTCACGAGATTGGAGCAGAAGTTGGATACGGTGATCCTGCCTATTTCAATAAGCTTTTTAAACGTGTAGTCGGCGTTACACCCAATGAATATAAACGAATTTCTATCGTATAAGGAGTTTGATCACTTGCAATCACAGATTCACACGAGCAGCGATAATCATGAAATCACCGTCTATGACACCACAGAACTATACGGTGAACAAGGTGCGTTCCGCGTCATGCAGTTTTCCAATCAGGCCATTCAAGGTGCGATGGATCTCAATGACCCAGAACGAATTGTGTTTGAATATCCAAGAGCCATTATTCACTTGATGGAATTCAATGCCCCCGCTTTTGAGGACGTCTTTCTTATTGGTCATGGGATTGGAACGATTGCCGGGCATTTTCCGGACAAAAGATTTAAAGTAGCTGAGCTAGATAGTGAAGTAGTGGAATTAAGCCGCCGCTGTTTTGGATACAGCCAAGATAACGTGAAGATCGGAGACGGACGCCAGCTCCTTGAAGGTGAGGAACCACAGAAATATGATTACATCGTCTTAGACGCTTTCACCGCCGCAGGCACGCCGAGACATTTAATTTCCAGTGAATTTTTCAGCATCGCTCGTTCAAAACTGAATTCCGAAGGGTATATCCTTATGAATTTAATGGGAAAAGGAGAAAATGATCCGCACATTAACGCTATTTACACAACACTCGCGGAAGAGTTTATGTATATCAAATCCTTTTCACTGCCTTCAGAAGGGGCTGCGGATATCCAAAACATCATTATTATAGGTGGCTTTAAGCCGATTCGCTTTCAAGCTCGCCAGATGGCAGGCTTTAATGAAATCCAGCTTGGGCAAGGATATCTTATTCGGGATTAAGCTTTTAAAAATGACCTCATCCTCCACTTCACTGTGGATTTTGAGGTCATTTTTGGGTTGTTACTATCTGATATCCTTTACACCGGATTAGGGACAAAGCTGCCACCTCGGCAATACTTCAAATAATTTAGCGCATGTACTTGTCCAGTCATTTCTAGCTCACCCTGGTAGACAGGATCATGCCAGCCTTCAATATCAATAGTTCCCTTATAGCCGGCTTGGCGCAGAATCGAGATGATATCCACCCAATTCGTATCTCCAAAGCCAGGTGTCCGGTCCCACACATAAGTCTTAGGTCCATGAATCCCGTATTCCTTGACGATATCCCAAGCGATGGTGGCATCCTTGCCATGTACATGGAATACCTTATCCACCCATTTGCGTAGCTGTGGAATTGGATCAATCAGACCTATCAGCTGGTGGCAAGGCTCCCATTCCAGACCCAGATTGTCTGCCGGAACGGCATTGAACATCTTCTCCCAGGCTGAAGGATTGTGGGCGATGTTCCACTCTCCGGCCTGCCAATTTCCGCCCATAGCGCAATTCTCAAATGCAATTTTTAGGCCGCGATCCGCTGCCCTCTTGGACAATTCTCCGAACACCTCTGCAAATCTCGGAATCGACTCGTCAATCGACGAACCCGGCAGACGGCCAGTGAATCCGCCGATAATATCTGTGCCGAATAAATGGGCATGATCAATCAATCGCTCCCAACTGGCGAGTGTGTCAGCATTGTCTCCATCTCCTGAAAGTGGATTGCCATAAATTCCAACGGAAGAGATGACAAAATCATGCTCAGCAGCCAGCCCCCTTACTCGTGCAGCTGTTTCTACAAGATTGGTTTCACCTGTGGTCTGCCAAAAGTTCAGGTTAAACGATTCAAACCCATGCTGAACAATTTGCGGAATAACGGCGACTGCCTCCCCGCCACGAACCAGAGTACCTATTCTTAATGTGTCTTGCATTTGGGTTTACCACTCCAATGATATGGTTTATAGTCAGGATTAAACTTTAGCCTTGATCATCTTGCAGGAGCCACGCTTGAGCAATACCGCATCGTAGACAATATGCTGATGGCCTGACCGTCCAGAAATAAGATCAAACAAGACGCCCACACTGGATAAAGCCATTTCTGTACCTGGTTGGCTGATCGTATCAAGTGAAGGATGAAAATATTCCGCCATCTCAATCCCGTCAAAGCCAATGATTGAAATATCATCCGGGATAGACAACCCCGCGGTAAGTACAGCTTTGGCAGCACCGATAGCAATCGTGTCGGAAGCAGCAAATATTGCGGTTACTCCCTTATTCCTTTTAAGCAGTCTGCGCGTCGCATCAAATCCCGAGCTAGGACTGTATTCACAATCCTCCACCAACTGTGCATCGTAAGGCAGATTATGTTCTTCCAGTGCTTTTTTGTAGCCCAAATATCGTCGATTCCCCGTAGTTTCATCCAACAATGGGGACTTGGCTAAAAACCCGATATTCTCATGTCCAAGTGAGATCAAATAATTGGTGGCCTTATAAGCTTCTTTCAATTCATTAATGGTGACACTGGAAAAGATATCAGGGTCCACCTCTTGTGTGGAGGTGATCGTCGTCAGAACAAAAGGGACCGTCAGCTGCTTGAATTTCTCTTCGGAATGATTGTAGGTTCCGCCCATGAAGATAATCCCGCATAGATTTTTTTCTTTGGTCAGCTGGATCGCTGCATTGATTTCATCCGTACCATCCTCTACCTGATGAATAAGGAAGGGATAACCTCGTAGATTAGCCTGACGCTCGATCTCTTTGATCATATTGGAGAAGAACGGATTAGTAATCCCCTTGACCATTAGTGCAATGTTCTTAGACTCCGTAGTTTTTAAATTTCTTGCATTGGAATTGGGAATGTAATTGTATTCCTTAACAACATTCAGAACCTTTTCCCGTGTAGCCTTACTCACCAGCCCCTTATTGTTGATGACCCTGGAAACCGTCGAGATGCCCACACCGGAAATCCGCGCGATATCCTTGATATTTACGTCCACTATACTCCCCCACTTATAAGTAAGGGAGCTATATGCTACTATAGCTCCCTCACACCTTTTAACGTTCTTTAGTTCACTGGAACAAACTCAGCCAATTGCTTTTCTACTTCGGCAATAACCTTGTCAACTCCTGCTTTTTTCAGTTGCTCACGGTATTCCGCTACAGCAGCTTTAGGATCTTTGCTTGTTTTACCAAGCATCAATTGAATACCAAGCTGGGAATTCACGTTGGAGATGGAAGCAATTTCTGTAGTTACATTCGATGGATCAAAGCTAAAGCCATTGTATGGATCATCGATAGCGACTTTATCCCACTCTGCAAACAAGGAGTTACGAATTGGGTTTTCTGTATCCGTAGGAACTACGAATTTGTCATTACGAAGTGACCAAGCAGCGAAACCTCCGCCATCAGTTTTTTCGTTGAAGCCTGCAGGCTGCTTTTTAACACCATTTTCCATAACATATTGTTTGCCTTCAATACCGTTTTGGATGAGGTTGTAGTAGCTTTCGTCAGTCATAAACTTCTCGATCACCATCAAAGAGCGCTCTGGATTCTCGGAGTTCGTGCTGATTACAGTCGAGTTGTCAACACCCATCTTACGTTTGATCTTCTTGTTGGCTTCCGCAAAAGTGAAGAATGCAGTTTCTGCCTCTGGTTGTGCCTTCAAATCTGCACCGTATTGGCCGATCCAGTCCTGAGCATGAGTCAAATAACCTGCGGAGTTTGCTGCTCTGAAGTTATCTTTGCTGCCAAGAGTTGCAGACAGCACATCTTTGCCCCAGTATCCTTTATCTGCCCATTCACGCATCTTCACAGCCCAATCTTCAAATTCCTGAGTGTATGCTGGATGGAAGACGGTCTTGTAGTCCTCTGGACTTTTGGTCACAAGATTCAGTTCATTCAAAGATATACCAGGTGCGTTAAGCCACATTCCTGTAGTATCTACGAGCATTCTGAACATATTGGCTGCATCTTCAGCCTTACCGTTAATTGGTGGGAAGGACTCATTGGCAACTACGTTATCCATGTATTTAACCATATCATCGATAGTGGTGATTTTATCCATGCCGTATTTTTTCAGCAAGTCTACACGATAGGCATAACCATTTGGTGTATATTCGCTATAAAGACTCGGAACACCATAGATTTTACCTTTGTATTTAGTATTTTCCCATACACTAGCAGGGATTTCTGCCTTCAGCTTAGGAGCAACTTTATCGAGCATATCTGTAAGGTCCACTAAAGCGCCTTCACTAGCCAATGTAAAGTAAGATACTGGTGCTCCTGGAGATGCATGAGACATATCAAACTTCTCACCTGAAGCAAATAGCAACGGGTATTTCGTATTGATATCCGGCCAGTCAATATACTTCACTTCAATTGTAGCGTTGAGATCAGCTTTGAGCTTTTTGTTAATTTCAGCTAGAATCGCCTTATTTTGAACGCCTTCACTGCCCCACAGGTAGTACACCAACTTAGCTTCTTTGGAAGTGTCTACTCCGCCTGTATTCGTTGAAGCTTCTGGTGCCTTCGTAGCTGTCGAATCATTACTCGCTTCGTTGTTCTTCGATGAACAGGCTGTCAGTGCCCCAGTAAGCATGAGTACAGCAATTAAAGAAGACGCAATTTTTTTACCTTTCATTAGGTAAGCCTCCCTTTTCTCTTCTATTTATGAATTGCATTTATAATAAACGCGCCTTCGAAAAGGAGACGTCCATTAACCCTTTACAGCCCCGATGGTGAGGCCCGTTACGAAATAACGCTGTACAAATGGATATAAGAGAATAATTGGTCCAGTGGCCAATACAGCTGTAGCCATCTTAATGGACTGCGTTGGAAGATCGGCAGTATTGATAACCGCTCCCGAGTTGATCAGCGCCCCTAGGTTCGTCTGATTAACCATTCGCTGCAAGAAGTATTGGAGTGGATATTTCGTCGGGGAGTCCATATAAAGCATCCCGTTGTACCACTCATTCCAAAAGCCCAACGCTGAGAAAAGTCCAATGGTAGCCAAGGATGGGACAGCCAGCGGAATAAATATCCGCCAATAGATGCGGAAGTCACCAGCACCGTCAATGGTAGCAGATTCATATAAAGAATCCGGAATGGCCTTCATAAAATTACGCATTAGGAAGATGGACCATGCGCCAACCACGCCCGGTAGAATCATGGCGAATAAGCTGTCTTTCAAATCCAAGTGCTTGACCATCAGGATGTACGTTGGAATCAAGCCACCGCTGAAAAGTGTTGTAAAGTAAATTAGAAAGGAAAAGAAGTTGCGATATTTGAAATCCTTGCGGTTAAGCACGAACCCAGCCATCGACATCATGAACAGTCCAAGGACCGTACCCACAACGGTTATAAAAATAGTTACCTGATAAGCATTTATCAATTGCGTAGAGTTGTTGAACAACATCTCGTAAGCCTTAAAGGAAAATTCCTTAGGCAGCAGCTTGTAGCCCTCACGGACGATCTCCTGCTCATTCATGAACGATGAGGAGATCATTAGAGCAAAGGGAAATAAACAGAACAGTGAAAAGATAGTAATGCAGACATAGCTAATCGTTTTTATGATAATACTTCCGGAATCTTGTTTGATTTTTTGAGTTTCCATATTCATCACCCCTGTTTCGTGTCTGATCTAGAACAATGCGCTGTCCGGCTCGACCTTGCGTACAATAAAGTTAACTACAAGCACCAGAATCAGACCGAATAAGGATTGGTAGAAGCCTACTGCGGCGCCCATAGAGAAATTAAATTGTCCTACTAGTGAACGGAAGACATAGGTATCAATGATATCCGTCTGCGGATACAGTACGGAGTTCGTGCCAATCAGATTGTAGAAGAGGTCAAAGGAGCCTTTGAGAATTCCACCCATTCCGAATAGCAGGAGCAAAATAAAGGTTGGTTTGAGAATTGGTAAGGTCATATAACGGATTCGCTGCCAGGTTGTGGCTCCGTCCATATAGGCAGCTTCGTAGAGGTCATGATTAATCCCTGTGATCGTTGCCAGATAGACAATCATTCCGTATCCGGTACCAGCCCAGATCTTGAAGGCTACAATGATGTATTTCCATATGCCCGGATCAGAATAAAACTCGTAACGGTCTAGCCCCATTCCAGTTAACATCGTATTGATAAACCCGGAATTGAAATTGAATATATTGTAGGCAAACACACCGACGATAACCATGGAAATAAAGTTAGGTAGGAGAATGACCGATTGTGACACTTTCTTGAACCACTTGCCCGAGATCTCCGATAGCATAATGGCAAACACAATTTGAATAATGTTACCTAGAGCTAGGAAGACGATGTTGTAGAGCAACGTATTCTTGGTAATATTCCATAGATCGCCATTTTGAACCAAAAATTCGAAGTTTTTCAGACCGATAAAGTTACTTCCGAAAATACCTTTGTTGAGCTTGTAATCTACAAATGCAACATAAGCGCCAGGCATTACCGCATAGTGAAAAATAATGAAATATACGATTACAGGCAGCAACATTAGAAAAAGCACTTTGTTCTTAATGACTTCTCGGACAATACTTCCACCCGCAAGCTTAATTCTTGCCAATGAGCCCACCTCCAATTTGAAAGATGCATTTCGTCACATGCATAACTTAGCTTCCTTTCTTGTCCCGCAACCAGCATAAAACTGCTTGCTCATCCTTTATGAAAAAGCGTATCGGATGATATAGAAACGTTTCCATAATTTCTTTGAAACTCCCTGTACGAAAATCATACTCCCTAGATGTATGCGCTGTCAATTCATTTTATTTTTGAATTTCTAGTAATAAAAATCACATTTCACATCCTAAATATTATGAATCAACCATTTTAGCGAAGATAATTGACTTTTTATGGGCTTCGGACTAAGATCGATATGTATCGTTAATGGAAACGTTTCTATTTGTTCTTTCACAAACATGTCAGCCTCTATAAAGGGCGTCTGACAATGAACTCCCCGTACTGATCTATTTCATGTTTCATCTAATACTATTTTATCTGCGTGTGCATACGAAGCAGGATACTGAAAGCTATCCTATACTCGGAATCCGCTCTTGCTCTTAATGTTCTATAGCCCCCTGAAGGGTTCTGGAGTAGATCAAAATAGCGGTAAACACAATCTGCAAGCGCTCTCTTGTCGGTATAGCCCATCTATTTGTCACAATAACTTTCAATGCGCTCACGAGGAAGGTGTTAATCATGACTAAAGCGTTTATCCAAGATCTTGTGAACGACATGACTCTAGAAGAAAAATTGGCCCAATTAACCCAGCTAGGCCCTCACTATTGGGGGTTAGATGATACCGTGGATTTAACTGGCCCATTCAAGGAACTGAACATTCAGCCACAAATAATGGAGAACATCGGAAGCGTTCTGAACGGCATTGGCGCCAGGAATGTGATTGATCTGCAGACCCGGCATTTGAAAACCAACCGTCAGAAGATTCCCCTGCTCTTCATGGCAGATGTCATTCATGGTTACAGAACCATCCTTCCGATTCCGCTTGCGATAGGTTGTAGCTTTGACCTAGAAGCCTGCGAAAGATTCGCTGAAATTGCAGCCAAGGAGAGTGCGGCTGCCGGCATTCACCTCACTTTCTCACCAATGACGGATCTAGTACGCGATCCGCGCTGGGGACGGGTGATGGAGACATCCGGTGAGGACCCTTATCTAAATGCCCGTGTAACCGAGAGCATGGTGCGGGGCTATCAAGGCAAAGACCTAAAAGAAAAAGGACGCATCGCTGCTTGTGTGAAGCACTTCGCCGGCTATGGCGCTCCCGAAGGCGGTCGTGAATACAATACGGTGGATATGTCCCTCGGCGTATTACGCGAGTTCTATCTGCCAGCCTATAAGGCTGCAGTAGATGCGGGTGTAGCCATGGTGATGGCCGCATTCAATACGATCGATCGCATACCAGCAAGCGGTAATTCCAAACTTCTCCGCGGGATTCTGCGCGAGGAATGGGGCTTCAACGGCGTTACCATTGCTGATTTCAATTCCGTCAATGAGCTGATCCCTCATGGTGCTGCGCAGGATGGCAGTGAAGCAGCAGAGAAAAGTCTGGCCGCCGGACTGGATATTGAAATGATGTCCACCCATTATCTGAACCACGGTGCTGGTCTAGTCCAGGAAGGTAAGCTTGATATTTCCTTGATTGATGAAGCCGTCATCCGAGTGCTGGAGCTCAAGGACGCTCTCGGCTTGTTTGAGAATCCATTCAAGGATGCAGATCCACTAGTAGATGAGGCGCCTACGCCGAGCGCGGAGCATTTGCAAGCCGCGCGAGAGCTTGGTGCCAGCTCAGTTGTTCTGCTGAAAAATGACAATGACGCTCTGCCCCTTAAACGCGGTATGAAGATTGGACTAGCTGGTCCCTTCGCTACCTCCATTCATGTGCTAGGCGGCTGGTCTGGAACGGAAAAAGACCCTGCCGTATCACTCTACAGCGGCGTTTCTCAAAAAACTTCTGCTGCAGATATTATTACGGCCATGACTGGCGAGCTGGGAAGCATGCTGGACGGTGTTTTTGATGTGGAGGATGAAATCGAGGAAGCTTTCCAGCGCCTGAAAGATTGCGATGTGATTCTCGCTGCTGTCGGCGAGAATCAGCAGGATACCGGGGAAGGCGGAAGCAAAACCAATCTACGCCTGTCGACCAATCAGGAGAAGCTGATCTGGCGTCTGAAGGATACCGGCAAAAAGATCGTTACCGTTGTATTTAGCGGCCGACCGCTGGAGCTAAAGCCCGTTCTTGAGGCTAGCGACGCTTTGCTGCAAGCCTGGTTCCTAGGTACAGAATCAGGAAACTCACTAGCTGATGTGCTGTTCGGAGATTATAATCCTTCCGGTCGTTTATCTATGAGCTTTCCTTACTCGGTTGGGCAAATTCCTGTCTATTACAATGCTTATCAGACGGGCCGTCCTTATGATCCACTATATCCCAATGTTCGTTATGTAACTCGATATCTGGATTGCCCTAATGACCCGCTGTTCTGCTTTGGATATGGACTTAGCTACTCCAGTTTTGATCACAGCAACTTCAATGTTGATGCTGCCGATCGAGTTGTTGCCTCCATTGAGGTAGAGAATACTTCGGACATCGCCGGCAAGGAAACCGTTCAACTCTATATCCACGATGTCAGTGCAAGTGTCGTGCGTCCGATCAAGGAGCTGAAGGGCTTCCGGCAGATTACACTCGCAGCGCATGAGAAACAAGTGGTTTCTTTCGAGATCACTAGAGATATGCTGATGTTCTACGGAAAAGACGATCAATTGGTCTTCGAGCCCGGGGAATTTGATATTATGATTGGTAGAAACTCCGGAGATCACTTCACCCAGCGGATCTGGGTCGACTAACAATATTAGACAGTAAGGGAGATACCCTAATGAGACACAGTTTATCATTTCAACAAGATGGAACCTTGAAAATTGTACAGTTCACTGATCTTCACTGGATGGATGGAAGAGCCGAAGATCAGCGTACCCGGGAACTGATGGAACGCGTTCTAGAAGCGGAACAACCTGATCTTGTGGTTTTCACAGGTGATCTAATTTACACCGCCCCTGTATCACCAGGCGAAAAGGCGTGTGAAGACCCCGCCCAAGCTTTTCGGAATGCTGTCGCTGCTGTGGAGAAAACAGGTACACCTTGGGCCTTCGTATTCGGTAACCATGATACAGAAACCCTGATTTCTCGCAGTGAACTTATGCAAATTGCATTGGAACATCCCCACTGCCTGGCGGAAGCCGGTCCAGAGGATCTTGAAGGTTCAGGCAATTACACGCTTGAAATTAAAGATCAGGATGGCCATGCGGCTGCTGTTCTTTATTTCGTAGACTCCGGCAGCTATTCCGAGATGGAGCATATCCCTGGCTACAATTGGATTAGCCGGAATCAGATCAACTGGCTAACTGCTGAATCAGCTCGGCTGAATCCAAAGACTGCTGAGAACAGACTACCTGCATTGGCTTTCTTCCATATCCCGATTCCTGAGTACCAGGAAGCATGGTCAACACAAGTCTGTCATGGACATAAGTTTGAGCGTGTATGCTCACCACATGTTAACTCGGGATTGTTCACAGCTTTGCTTGAAATGGGCGATGTGCTTGGCACCTTTTGCGGACATGACCATATCAACGATTTTACGGGCAACCTGTACGGCATACGCCTCTGCTACGGGCGGGCGACTGGCTATAACACTTATGGAAAAGAAGGCTTTATGCGGGGAGCACGCGTCATAAAACTGACTCAGGGCACCAAGGACTTCGATACCTGGCTTCGTCTTGAAGACGGGTCCGTCTTACTCGAACAGCCGATTCATCAGCCTGAACCCGCTGCCGGTTCAGAGCACTAACCGTCTTACTCCATTTACTGCAATCGTATTTGCTCATCTATAGTTATAAAAAGAACCCGCGCTGTTGTGCATAGTGCAGGTTCTTTTTATGTTCCAATATTAGCTTGTTCCTATACTCCCCATTACATCGCTTTTTTTGTTAAAATAGAGTAGTCGACGTATTAAGCACTACAGCGTCAGTCATGGAACGGAGGCAAGTACCTGTGGATTATATTATTCTGGACATCGAATTCAACGGCCGTAAGTTTGCCAGCGAGCACCCTATGGAGGTCATTGAGATTGGAGCCGTCCGGTTAGACTCTTCATTGCAGTATAAGGATGAATTTTCTTCCTTGATCAAACCCATATATTTCTCTACCCTTAATTCTTTTATTAAGAAAAAAACCGGTATTCCCCAAGAGGAAATCGATATCGCCCCCCGCTTCCCGAAAGTCATCACTGCGTTTAGAGAGTGGCTTGATCTAAGTACAGACGGAGTACTGCTGCTTACTTGGGGTGGCGAGGACATGAAGCGCATCATCCAGGATGTGCGCATGCACAAGATGGACGATTCCTACTGGATGTCCGCTACGTATTTCGATTTACTGAAAGGTGTGTTGCGTGCTCGCGGCCTTAGCAATGATATCAGTGTCGAAGGTGCAATGGCTTTGTTTGAGCTTGAACCTTCTGGTTCTGCTCACCGTGCACTGGATGATGCAAAGATGACGTCGGAGATCTTCCGAGCTGTCTTTAATGATCTGGATTTCGAGCGCTCGCAGCATTACGTAGATACCTTCTCCAATGCCAAAGAACGCAAGACGGTCAAAGTCGCCATTAAAGCGATGAACTCGCAAAAAGTTGTACCTACCTGGGACCTTGTTCTCGAACACTACTTCTCAGATAAAACAACCCTAACCGATCCTCGGAAATTAGAGGAATTACAAAATTATTTTGCGGCGCAGATGGGTCAAAAATAACTTCAAGCACCAGCAAATCATAGCAGCGGCAGTCTTCCCAATGATCTTTAGCGGGTAACTGCCGCTGTTTTGGATACTCTAAAAAAACATTTGACCTTCACGCTACGTAAAGGTGTACATTGAATTTGTGGGAGGTGATACTACGGAATACACAGTACAGAAGCTCGCAGAGCTAGCTGGAATCAGTACGCGAACCCTGCGCTACTACGATGAGTTTGGCATTCTTAAGCCGGCGAGAATCAACTCCTCGGGGTATCGTATCTATGGCCGCGCCGAAGTAGATCTACTACAGCAAATCTTATTTTATCGAGAGCTTGGTTTAAGTCTGGAGCGTATCAAAGCTATTATGACCGAGCCGTCATTCGACGGAGCCAAAGCGCTGCGGGAGCATCATGACAAGCTGCTTGAAAAGAGACAGCAATTAGATTTATTAATCGCTAACGTCGAACAGACGCTAGCTCATCAGGAAGGGAGAATTACTATGAGTGACGCTGAGAAATTCGAAGGCTTTAAACAAAAGCTGGTAGAGGATAACGAGAAGAAATACGGTCAAGAAATACGGGAGAAATACGGGGACAGCACCGCGGATCAATCCAACAAGAAGCTTAAAGGTATGTCAGAAGAGCAATATGCAGCTATACAGCAGCTTGAGGAGGACATGTTCGAGACACTCTTACAGGCTATGGAGCATGGAGATCCTGCCAGTGTATTGGCACAAAAAAGTGCTGACCTGCACCGTCAATGGCTCTCCTTCTACTGGGATACTTATTCCAAAGAAGCACATGCTGGCGTAGCGCAAATGTATGTGGATGATGAACGTTTTACCAAGTACTATGACAAGCGACGCCCTGGACTCGCAGCGTTCTTAAGAGATGCCGTTCACGTATACACGGGAACAAAATAATAAGAAGAAACGCCTTCAGCGTCCTTTCAGGGACGATGATCGTTTCTGCGAAAAATAGAAGGATAATTTAAGCGTAAAACTTATACTTTCTTATATTTTGAAATAGAAAAAGAGCGGCACCGGAATTCCGGTTGCCGCTCTATTCCTATTATCCGAATAACCCTTATAAACTGCGATGCAGCAGTGACAGTACATTTCGCAGCTCAACCACAGCAACCTGACCTGGTGCAGAGGGCTTATGCGCCGCTCCAAAGGTAAGCGCTGAACCGAATATTTCACCGGCTAAACGGCTGATTACCCCAGCTCCCGCCATGGACATCGTTATAATCGGGCGGTCTGCATATTGCTCCTTCATGATATGGGTGGCTTCCAGTAAAGTCAGCACATCCCCCGCATCCTGAGGCATAACCGCAATTTTAGGCAAGTCCCCACCAAGCTCCTGCGCCTTACATAGTCGCGAGATGATCTCTTCTTGGGAAGGTGTTCCATGAAAATCATGATTCGATATAATGACAAAGACGTTATGAGCGTGAGCCGCTTCGACTAGTAGCTTTACATCCTGTTCCTCATTGAATAATTCAACATCTATGATATCTACTAAGCCACTTACGGCAGCAGCTGTATTCAGTGCTATGTAATAATCCGCACTAACCTGCTTCTCGCCGCCTTCTTTCGCACTCCGAAAAGTAAAAATCAGTGGTAACTCCGGAATTACAGAATGAATTTCGCTTAGCGCTGACTTGACCGCCTCTACGTCTTCAACCTCATCAAAAAAATCCGTCCGCCACTCCACCAAATCGGGTCTAAGCTCTTTCAGTGCTTCAGCTTCCTGCTTCAGTTCAGACAAGGTAGCTCCAATTAACGGAACACATATTTTAGGGATTCCTTCGCCGATCGTCACATTTTTTACGGTTATTGTCCTGCTCATAATTTCAGCTCCTTATCCTGTCGTCTAGTATAGATTCTTTACTGTTTATTATCCTGCCGATACCCGCTCTAGAAACTGTTCAACCTCTGAAAATCGCGGCAGTGATGGGATCGCGCCTTTTTTCCCTACAGCCAGTGCTCCAACAGCATTAGCGAAGCTCACTGCTTCCTCCAACGTTTTGCCTAAGACTAATTGCTGGGCTAATGCCCCATTGAATGAATCTCCGGCAGCGACCGTATCTATCGCCTTGACCGGGAATCCCGGAACTGACTTAGCACCCTCAGCATTAACGATCAATGCACCTTTAGATCCCAAGGTTACGATAACGTTCTGAACACCCTTTTGCAGCAAAATACTAGCCGCCTGCTCAGCAGTCTCTAAACTATCTACATTCATTCCAGTCAAAATTCCCGCTTCCGTTTCATTAGGCGTCAGATACGATACTTGACCCAACATCTCGTCCTTAAGCACTCTAGCTGGTGCTGGATTCAGAATGACCGGAATTCCATGACGATGTGCGATGGCAATAGCATACTCACTCATCGCCAGTTCCATTTCAAGCTGCAGCACAATCATCTCAGCTTGGCTAATCACAGACTCTAATGCTTGTATATCCTCCACAAAGAGATCAATATTCGCTCCGGGTACAACAATAATCCGATTCTCTCCATCTTCTTCAATAACGATTGAAGCTACACCTGTTGCCTCAGTCTCACTCACCGAGATATGTTCTATATGAATACCTTCTTGCTTAATAATCTCCAGCATTTCGCTGCCAAAGGTATCTTTTCCGACTCTGCCGATCATACTAACCTCAGCACCCAGACGTGCAGCGGCAACGGCTTGATTCGCTCCCTTTCCACCGGGAGATAGAGCAAAGGCTTGTCCCATAAGTGTTTCTCCTGCATTCGGTGCTCGGTTCGTACGTACTACCATATCCATATTTAAGCTTCCAATTACCACTATACTCAACTTAGACACCACCATTAATTATTCTTCAATCTCTTTATCTTAGGGTCTTCCCTTCACTTTTTGAACTTCTCATCACTAAAGTGACGAGATTCCTAAGTATGGAAACCTATTGGCTTCTAATTGATTAGGCTATCTCCGCAGTTCCTACGGTTAGAAGTCTTATCGCTTCATTTTTAAGATTTAAGCTTGCGTTAATATCTCTATCGTGATGGCTCCCGCATTCTGGACAATCCCATTCACGTAATGCAAGATTCTTAACGTCTTTGTTTTTATATTCGCAACTTGAACATCGTTGACTACTTGCAAAGTTCTTGGCTACGACTACAACTTGTTTTCCGTACCATTTTGCTTTGTATTCAAGCATAGTTCTGAATTGCGACCATGATACTTCACTTATCGCTTTTGCAAGATTACCATTCTTAAGCATATTACTTATTGATAAATCTTCAATACCGATTACATCGTGGTTTTTGATGATTTCAGTCGAGATTTTGTGCAAGTAATTTGCTCTAACATTGGTTATCTGTTCATGGATACGTGCGACTTTCTTCTTTTGCTTCTGATAGTTCTTAGCTTCGATAAGAGGACGTTTTTGCTTCAAAGCTAACTCTTGTCTTTTAGATAGTATGCGTTGTGCATTTGCCAGCTTCGCTTCCAGTGTACGAAAGAATTTAGGATTACCAAACACTGTGCCATCAGATAGAATAGCAAAATCTTTAAGACCTACATCTAATCCGACTTCTTTATTTGTTTTTGGAAGTGGTTCTACATTTGTTTCTGCAAGTATAGTTACAAAGTATTTGCCAGAAGGGTTACGTCTAATCGTAGCATTCAGAATGCGTCCTTCTACTTCTCTTGATTTCGCAAAGCGAACAAGTCCAAGTTTCGGTAACTTAATCTTATTGTCCATAACAGCAATATTTCCGTTTGTAAAATTCGTTTGATAGGACTGAGTAGGATTCTTTTTACTTTTAAACCTTGGAGCATCATTTTGCTTTTTGAAGAATCGCTTATAAGAATCATCCAGATTCCTCAAGGAATTTTGTAATGAAAACTTATCAGGTTCTTTTAGCCATTCTATTTCTTTTTTAAGATTTGTGAGTTCAGAAGAGCACGAAGCATATGTCATACCTTTGCCTGTTTCCTTATATGTTTCATTCCACTTATTTAGGAAGTAGTTGAAAACAAATCTTGAACATCCTATCGTTTTAGCAATTAGAGTTTCTTGTGCTTTATTAGGATAAATTCGGAACTTATAGGCTTTTTTGATTAACATAGCTTCACCTCACTTTCTGATTTTGGATGTATTCCCGTATCTGTGTCTCTGTATCCTCACTGACAGTAGCTACAAAGTAAGAAGGATTCCATAGTGACCTCCCCCCAATTTCTTTTTAAGTTGAGGGAATTCTTTGAACAACAATCTTGCGGATACACCTTTCAAAGCCTTAATGATTGAAGGTATAGAATGTTGCGGTGAACACTAGAAATCCTTAAACAAATTGCATTAGATAACAATTTTGAAATCGCTGAAATGGAAATCGACAACGACCACATTCACTTGTTAGTGTTAGTAAAACCTTGTGTCGATATTTTACGCACCATATATATGATACTTGATAGAGTACACATATCCTCGTCCATGCTTAATCTCAGGCATACGTTGTCACCTCATATTCATAATAACATATGCCATTAAAATATTTAGGCATATAAGTTAGTTTTTAAGTAAACATATGTCGGATAACTAACGTGTCATAGACACGCCTTATTCGAAGTTTTCTAACTCACGACTAAAGTCACGAGTTTGCGAAACCTAATTTATCAATCACTTCCGTTGATTTTGCCCCAAATTGGTTATTTTCACCAAATTGACGTTATGCTTTTATAGATAAAGTGTGCTAGAATGATGGTGCAATCGCTTCCACAACGATTGTCCACTGTTTTTTGAGCAAACGTTTGCATCGTAAATAATGCCAGCAGCTTTACTGCAATTCAATCTAATCCGCGATTAGGAGGCTTATCAAGTGAACGAACAAAAATTACCATCAGTAGCTTATTTCAGCATGGAGTATGGATTACATTCCGATTTCAAAATGTATGCTGGAGGTTTGGGTATTCTCGCCGGCGACTACATTAAGGGAGCCAAGGATATCAACGCTCCTATCATCCCCATTGGGCTGAAGTGGAAACAAGGCTATACGGACCAAAAGATTGATGCAAACGGTAATCCTTACGACTCCTATCACAATTATGTTTATGATTTCCTTGAAGATACAGGGGTGAAGGTAACCGTTAAAGTCAGAAAGACCAATGTGGTGTGCAAAGTATGGAAGACTGATTATTTTGGCAACAGCACATTGTATTTACTGGATACGGATATCCCCGAGAATAATGATGCATGGATTACAGGACAATTGTACGGTTGGTTTGGCGAAGAACGGATCGCTCAAGAGATCGTGCTTGGTATCGGCGGAGTAAAAGCTATGCGTGCTCTGGGAATCCCGATTGATGTCTATCATTTCAACGAAGGTCACGCAGCCTTAGCAGCCATCGAGCTAATTCGTGAGAAAATGTCCGGAGGCAGCACCTTTGAGGAAGCTTGGAAAGCTACTCGGGAAGAGGTTGTGTTCACTACACATACGCCGATAAAAGAAGGCAACGAAACCCATCCACTCGACCGTCTAGAGTATATGAGTGCATTCAATGGTTTAACCCGTGACCAGATGGAGCGAATCGGTGGTGAACCGTTCAACATGACGGTTGCCGGTCTGCGACTCTCCCGCATATCTAATGCAGTAGCGCAGCTTCATGCGGATACAGCCAATAAAATGTGGAAAGAGGTTGCTGGAAGATCGGACATCATTGGTATTACTAATGCTATTCATACCCCTACCTGGGTAGATGAAAGAATGACGCAAGCCTATGAAGAAAATGGCGATCTATGGGCAGTGCATCAAGAAATTAAGGGAGAACTGATCGATTTCATCAAAGAACGGTCTGGCATTAGCTTAAATGCTGACAATCTACTCATCGGCTTCTCACGCAGAGCTGCTCCTTATAAACGTAGTGACCTGATCTTCTCTCAGCCAGAAATTATTGAGCCTTATCTGGAGTCTGGTAAAATACAAATCGTCTTCTCGGGCAAAGCTCATCCACTCGATGATAACGGCAAAAAAATCGTCAGCAATCTAGTGGCGATGATGAAAAAATATCCGAAGAGTGTTGTCTTCTTGGAGAATTACGATATGACTATCGGAGCACAGTTGACACGCGGTTCTGATATTTGGCTCAACAATCCGCGTAGACCACTGGAAGCAAGTGGAACGTCCGGGATGAAAGCAGCCATGAACGGTGTATTGAACTGCTCTATTCTAGATGGCTGGTGGCCTGAAGCCTGCATCGAGGGTGAGAATGGCTGGCAGATTGGAGACGGCTTCGAGACTACTGACTTCGAGGTACTGGATAAGCATGACAGTGATGCACTATACGACACCCTATTGAATCGTGTACTCCCAACCTATTATGAGAATCGTAAACAGTGGGTACAAATGATGAAGAAGAGTATCGAAACTACACGCACTGAATTTGCCACTAAGAGAATGCTGGATGAATATTTCAACAGAATGTACATTAAAGCCTAAGTATAAGATACAGGTATCTTCTATATCACAAAAGAACAGCGTACCGCGCCAGTAATGGTTGAGGGACGCTGTTCTTTTTTTAATTCTACTTAGTAATTTATCACTCTATCTATCATATATATCTGAATGTGACGACGATTACCACATACTGTAATGTGGCAATTATTCAAAAAGTATTGCATTTTCCTCAAAAAACATTAATATAGAACTTATACTAAATCTAAAATCAAATCTTACGAGGTGATTCTATTAATGAGCTCCAATAATAATAATCTTACGACTAGCTGGGGTGCTCCAGTAGGCGACAATCAAAATTCAATGACAGCCGGTGATCGCGGTCCTACTTTGCTGCAAGATGTCCATCTGCTTGAGAAATTAGCCCATTTCAACAGAGAACGTGTTCCTGAACGTGTCGTTCATGCTAAGGGTGCTGGTGCTCATGGGTATTTTGAAGTCACTCAAGATTTAACCCAATATACAAAAGCTAATTTCTTGTCAGAGGTAGGCAAGCGTACACCAATGTTCATCCGTTTCTCAACGGTAGCTGGTGAGCTAGGTTCTGCTGATACGGTACGGGACCCTCGTGGTTTTGCTCTGAAATTCTATACCGAAGAAGGAAACTACGATCTCGTAGGTAACAATACACCTGTATTCTTCGTTCGTGATGCAATC
Source organism: Paenibacillus sp. FSL R10-2734 (assembly GCF_037963865.1). NCBI lineage: Bacteria > Bacillati > Bacillota > Bacilli > Caryophanales > Paenibacillaceae > Paenibacillus > Paenibacillus sp. FSL R10-2734. Next base: position 6,976,501 of record NZ_CP150170.1, read on the forward strand.
AAATTCCCTGATTTTATTCATACACAGAAGCGTGATCCACAGACACACTTAAAGAACCCTAATGCGGTTTGGGACTTCTGGTCTTTATCGCCTGAATCTCTTCATCAGGTTACGATCTTGATGTCAGATCGCGGAATTCCTGCTACCCTGAGACATATGCACGGGTTCGGAAGCCACACCTTCAAGTGGGTAAATGCGGAGGGCAATGCCGTCTGGGTGAAATACCATTTCAAAACAGAACAAGGCATTAAGAATCTAGATGCAGATCTAGCTGCCAAAATCGCTGGGGAAAATCCAGATTACCATACAGAAGACTTGTTCAACGCTATTGATAAAGGTGATTTCCCTGCATGGAAGCTCTACGTGCAAATTATGCCGATCGAAGATGCGAAGACTTACCGCTTTGATCCATTCGATGTCACTAAAGTATGGTCGCAAAAAGATTATCCATTAATTGAGGTTGGCCGCATGGTGCTGGATCGTAATCCGGAGAACTACTTCGCGGAAGTAGAGCAAGTTACGTTCTCTCCTGGCTCTTTCGTTCCTGGTATTGAAGCTTCTCCTGACAAATTGCTCCAGGGTCGACTCTTTGCTTACGGTGATGCTCACCGTCACCGGGTAGGTCCTAACCATAACAGCCTGCCTATCAACCGTCCAAAAGTTGAAGTGAAGAACTATCAGCGAGACGGCGGCATGGCACTAGGTAACAATGGCGGATCAGGTGCCTATTACGAGCCTAACAGCTTAGGTGGACCTAAAGAAGCACCACAGCACAAAACATCACCATTCGAGGTATCTGGATATGCCGACAGTGTCTCCTACAATAGTGACGACCATTATACACAGCCTGGTGACTTGTATCGCCTGATGAGTGAAGAAGAACGTACCCGTCTTGTTCAAAATATTGTAGGCGCTATGACTCCTGTTGCAAGTAACGATATCAAACTTCGTCAAATTGGACATTTCTTTAAAGCTGATCCAGAATTAGGACAGCGTATCGCATCTGGTTTAGGATTATCCGTCCCAGACGGAATGTAAGACTATACATGCACTTATAACTGAAAGAGGACCTTTACCCATAGGTGGGAAAGGTCCTCTTTTTTCATAATAAGGTATAGTCGATTAAGTATTCCAATTAGGGGCTAGTTAGCTGAACACATAATACATAAGAACGATCACGATGCATAGCGTGGAAACAACAGATAAGCACGAAAAAAACGTATTCCAGTTATTGCCTTTCATTTGTCTTATACACGACCAGTATACTGCTTCTTTGATGCTCTGCCCCATCACGTGAAGATTTAACTACCGAACCGTAACAGATATTCACAATCTGTTCCTCCTGCAGCCCTGCCAAGAACTCATTAGCCTTATTCTCAGCGTACGAATTATCAGCATCTACAAACTCTTTTACTTGAATCATTCTGATCTCTCCTTTGATAAATTTATTAGTTACTTTTTATGTCTAGATTCTATAGGTAAACTCAACGAAATGTACATGGCGTATCACTCCCCTGGTAATATTTAATGTAAAAAATATCTTCAAAATATAGTATAGGCATTCCGCAGTTTTCTACGAAATGCCTATAACATCAGCCTATCATAGCACCCAACTATACAATAGTCAAACGTTTAAAATACATTATTTAGTAAGAATTAATTGCCTTTCCAAAATGGATTGGATTTACATATAGAAGCTGGTATACTGATCAGAAGGTTCCCTCTAGGGGACCTCTATTTGTATAGGAGGGGTTTTAACATGGAAACGCGTCATAACAAATTTGCAAAGAATGTGCTACTTAGAGGGGGTGAAATCTACTATGAACCATAGTCTAATCTATGAAGGCTCAAGGACACAACTGGTCCAGCAGCTTATCTATTTTGATGAGGAAAAAATCGCATTTCTAAATCAGTACTTCCCGGAACGCAGCAAACAAAGAAGCAACGCTGAAACGCTGTTGTCTCGTTATTGCTCCGAGCTGGAACAATTACTATCCCATTTTAATGGAGAAGACTTGAATTCACTCGTATTGATTGGAAGTCAGCTTCAGCTTCGTTACTTAGACGACAATACTATAGATACCTACACCATCGTATTTCCAAACCAGGCAGAACCCAATGATAACAAGATTTCAATGTTCTCGCCTATAGGTATGCAGTTGCTGTTGGCTCCGCTCGGCAGTACATGCCAGCTAGCGATTCCTTCAGGTCAGCTATTGGTAAAGATCGAAAGCATTAAGTTTATGAATTGTGGTGAGGTAGCCGTTCTAATTTAAGACAAATCACACATATCCACCGATGTAAACGGCGTCCCTTTTCAATCTTAAGGAAGAGGACGCTGTTCATCTATTCAGCCTGCTCAGTTTCTCATACTCTTATTTAAGCTTCAATCCTTCAGCCAGCTTGCTGACTGACTTCTCAATACGGGATGCTCTTGTTTCGGGTCTTTTCGCCCCCTCGATCCATGCCACGTACTCTTTCTGATAAGAATACGCCAGACTATTAAAATAGGCTTCTGCCTGCTCATGGGCACTCAGTGCGTCGAGAAAATCTTCTGGCGCTTCTACCTCCCGTAATTGATAATCTTGCTCCATCGTCACACGCACTGTGTCACCAGGCTGAGCTTTGGCCAGGTCTCGTAGTTCTTTCTTTACAACCATAAAATGCTTCCCGTTTCCATGGGGCATAAGTGTTCCTCTATAAGGAATTCCATTTACACTCCCTTTTACCTGTACCCTGGACTTCGTTTCAAATATTTCTTCAGTATCCAAAGGAACGTTAAGATAAGTCCAGCTTCCATTCGCATCAGGTCTCACTAATTTAGCTTCAAATTCGAACATAGTTACCTCCTCAAATAAATCCCTAAGTTCTATTGTATCCATACGAGTGTAACTATACAAAAAGCTTTCTTGAACCCTCGGCTCACAACCCATTATGAAAATGTTATTCCCTTATATTCATCCATTCCTTTTGCAGGACTAAGAGAAGCCTGCAAATGTGCAGGTTTTTATACAGATCTCCTCGTCATTAGGCTCGAAAACTGAAAATATACAGGTATATATCCTCACTTATGTCTCGCAAGCTTCTTCTGGAGCAAGAATTACTGCAGATTCGCAGGAATTCATTCTTTAACCATCCTCGTATCATTAAAAAATGTACTTTTGCAGGTTTATTCGCCGGTTATCGTTACTGATTAGTCAACCAGTAGCATCTTTGAGATACACCATGCCGCTTATACCCTTGATCGATCCTTACATTTACATAAAAAAACACCTGCCTATTATAGGCAGGTGTTTCTTAATTATAAGCGGGTGATGGGAATCGAACCCACGCTATCAGCTTGGAAGGCTGAAGTTCTACCATTGAACTACACCCGCAAAGATATAAAATCGGGATGACACGATTTGAACATGCGACCCCCTGGTCCCAAACCAGGTGCTCTACCAAGCTGAGCTACATCCCGTCAAAACATGAATTACTTAGTAATAAAAATGGCGCGCCCTGAGAGATTCGAACTCCCGGCCTTTTGATTCGTAGTCAAACGCTCTATCCAGCTGAGCTAAGGGCGCAAAAATTATGGAGCGGAAGACGGGAATCGAACCCGCGACCCTCGCCTTGGCAAGGCGATGCTCTACCGCTGAGCCACTTCCGCAAAATATGGTGCGCGTGAAGGGACTTGAACCCCCACGTCGTGAAACGCCAGATCCTAAGTCTGGTGCGTCTGCCATTCCGCCACACGCGCACACTTTAAAAATAATGGTGAGCCATGAAGGACTCGAACCTTCGACACCCTGATTAAAAGTCAGGTGCTCTACCAACTGAGCTAATGGCTCACATAATGGATTCTCCAAAAGTATTCGGATTCACCTTTAGGGAGTTATTTCACTTTGTAAAATGAAATGGCTGGGGATATAGGATTTGAACCTATGCATGACGGAGTCAAAGTCCGTTGCCTTACCGCTTGGCTAATCCCCAATAATAATTAACTAAATGGCGGAACCGACGAGATTCGAACTCGCGATCTCCTGCGTGACAGGCAGGCATGTTAGGCCAACTACACCACGGTTCCACAGACAAAATGCATAAGTAAAAATTGGTTGCGGGGGCAGGATTTGAACCTGCGGCCTTCGGGTTATGAGCCCGACGAGCTACCGGGCTGCTCCACCCCGCGTCATTAATAATAATTATATACTATTCACTTTCACTACACCAGCTTGTCCCAGAACAAAATGCACAAGGAAATTTGGTTGCGGGGGCAGGATTTGAACCTGCGGCCTTCGGGTTATGAGCCCGACGAGCTACCGGGCTGCTCCACCCCGCGTCGTTCTTAAGTATTCATTCCCTTCGGCCCCCGGAAAGTATCCGGAATCCTCAACGAAGCATTTGCTACTTTTTGGGGATGTTTTATGGTGGAGGCTGAGGGGATCGAACCCCCGACCCTCTGCTTGTAAGGCAGATGCTCTCCCAGCTGAGCTAAGCCTCCATGATATGACCCGTATGGGATTCGAACCCATGTTACCTCCGTGAAAGGGAGGTGTCTTAACCCCTTGACCAACGGGCCATGCTAATCTTATGTTCCAACGAACCACCAAGGCTTCTCATCCCTAACAGGGAAGTAAAATCATGGCGGAGAGAGAGGGATTCGAACCCTCGAGACGCTTGTGGCGCCTACACGATTTCCAATCGTGCTCCTTCGGCCAAACTCGGACACCTCTCCAAATGGCTCCCCGAACAGGACTCGAACCTGTGACAACTCGATTAACAGTCGAGTGCTCTACCAACTGAGCTATCAGGGAATATGGTGGGCCTTAGTGGACTCGAACCACCGACCTCACCCTTATCAGGGGTGCGCTCTAACCAGCTGAGCTAAAGGCCCTTTTATGGCATATTAATATTAAGGGCAAAAAAAATACCACGGGTAATGTGGTTGTCCGCTTGGCGGCGTCCTACTCTCCCAAGACCCTTCGGTCCAAGTACCATCGGCGCTGGAGGGCTTAACGGTCGTGTTCGGGATGGGTACGTGTGGAACCCCTCCGCTATCGCCACCAAACGGGCATTTACAGCGTAAATGCTCAGGCTTAATCGCCTGAAAACTGAATCCGAAACAAATCTGCGTTTTAAGTATAGGATAAGCCCTCGACCGATTAGTATTGGTCAGCTCCATGCATTACTGCACTTCCACCTCCAACCTATCTACCTCGTCGTCTTCAAGGGGTCTTACTAATTGGGAAATCTCATCTTGAGGGGGCTTCACGCTTAGATGCTTTCAGCGCTTATCCCGTCCGTACGTAGCTACCCAGCCATGCTTCTGGCGAAACAACTGGTGCACCAGCGGTACGTCCATCCCGGTCCTCTCGTACTAAGGACAGCTCCTCTCAAATTTCCTGCGCCCACGACAGATAGGGACCGAACTGTCTCACGACGTTCTGAACCCAGCTCGCGTACCGCTTTAATGGGCGAACAGCCCAACCCTTGGGACCTACTTCAGCCCCAGGATGCGATGAGCCGACATCGAGGTGCCAAACCTCCCCGTCGATGTGGACTCTTGGGGGAGATAAGCCTGTTATCCCCAGGGTAGCTTTTATCCGTTGAGCGATGGCCCTTCCATGCGGTACCACCGGATCACTAAGTCCGACTTTCGTCCCTGCTCGACTTGTAGGTCTCGCAGTCAAGCTCCCTTATGCCTTTGCACTCTTCGAATGATTTCCAACCATTCTGAGGGAACCTTGGAACGCCTCCGTTACTCTTTAGGAGGCGACCGCCCCAGTCAAACTGCCCGCCTGACACGGTCCCCGTACCGGATTACGGTACTAGGTTAGAACCTAGATACGATCAGGGTGGTATCCCAACGGCGCCCACCGAAGCTTGCGCTCCGATTTCTACGGCTCCCACCTATCCTGTACAGATCGTACCCAAATTCAATATCAAGCTGCAGTAAAGCTCCATGGGGTCTTTCCGTCTTGTCGCGGGTAACCTGCATCTTCACAGGTATTAAAATTTCACCGGATCTCTCGTTGAGACAGCGCCCAAGTCGTTACGCCATTCGTGCGGGTCAGAATTTACCTGACAAGGAATTTCGCTACCTTAGGACCGTTATAGTTACGGCCGCCGTTTACTGGGGCTTCGGTTCATAGCTTCGGGTTACCCCTAACCACTCCCCTTAACCTTCCAGCACCGGGCAGGCGTCAGCCCGTATACTTCGCCTTGCGGCTTCGCACAGACCTGTGTTTTTGCTAAACAGTCGCTTGGGCCTTTTCACTGCGGCCCCCTCGTGCTATTCACACTACCGGGGCACCCCTTCTCCCGAAGTTACGGGGTCATTTTGCCGAGTTCCTTAACGAGAGTTCTTCCCGCGCGCCTTAGAATTCTCTTCTCGCCTACCTGTGTCGGTTTGCGGTACGGGCACCTTCTCCTGGCTAGAGGCTTTTCTTGGCAGTGTGAGATCATGACCTTCGCTACTACAATTTTCGCTCCCCATCACAGCCCAGCCTTAACGATGTGCGGATTTGCCTACACATCAGCCTCACTGCTTAGACGGACACATCCATCAGTCCGCGTCACTACCCTCCTGCGTCACCCCATCGCTCATAGCGGATTACGGTGGTACAGTAATTTCAAACTGTTGTCCTTCGACTACGCCTTTCGGCCTCGCCTTAGGTCCCGACTTACCCTGAGCGGACGAGCCTTCCTCAGGAAACCTTGGGCTTTCGGCGGATCAGATTCTCACTGATCTTTTCGTTACTCATACCGGCATTCTCACTTGTATGCTGTCCAGCGCTCCTTACGGTACACCTTCAACCTACATACAACGCTCCCCTACCCCAGATACATACGTATCTAGCCATAGCTTCGGTGGTGTGTTTAGCCCCGTTACATTTTCGGCGCAGAGTCACTCGACCAGTGAGCTATTACGCACTCTTTCAATGGTGGCTGCTTCTAAGCCAACATCCTGGTTGTCTGTGCAACTCCACATCCTTTCCCACTTAACACACACTTGGGGACCTTAGCTGATGGTCTGGGCTGTTTCCCTTTTGACAATGGATCTTAGCACTCACTGTCTGACTCCCGGCAATAAGTATATGGCATTCGGAGTTTGACTGATCTTGGTAATCCTTGCGGACCCCGCAACCAATCAGTGCTCTACCTCCACTACTCTTATACCGAGGCTAGCCCTAAAGCTATTTCGGGGAGAACCAGCTATCTCCGAGTTCGATTGGAATTTCTCCGCTACCCCCACCTCATCCCCGCACTTTTCAACGTACGTGGGTTCGGGCCTCCAGTGCGTGTTACCGCACCTTCACCCTGGACAGGGGTAGATCACACGGTTTCGGGTCTACGTCCACATACTAAATCGCCCTATTCAGACTCGCTTTCGCTGCGGCTCCGTCTTCTCGACTTAACCTTGCATGTTAAACGTAACTCGCCGGTTCATTCTACAAAAGGCACGCCATCACCCATAGATAGGGCTCTGACTTTTTGTAAGCACACGGTTTCAGGTTCTATTTCACTCCCCTTCCGGGGTGCTTTTCACCTTTCCCTCACGGTACTGTTTCACTATCGGTCGCCAGGTAGTATTTAGCCTTAGCAGATGGTCCTGCTGGATTCATACGGGGTTTCACGTGCCCCGCACTACTCGGGATCCGTCTCGGAGAGAACACAGTTTAGGCTACAGGGCTTTTACCTCTATCGCGGGCCTTTCCAGACCTCTTCACCTACCATATTCCTTTGTAACTCCATGTGAGACGTCCCACAACCCCTAAGAGCAAGCTCTTAGGTTTAGGCTGTTCCGCGTTCGCTCGCCGCTACTGACGGAATCACTATTGTTTTCTCTTCCTCAGGGTACTTAGATGTTTCAGTTCCCCTGGTCTGCCTCTACACACCCTATGTGTTCAGGTGTGAGTAACTGCGAATTACCACAGCTGGGTTTCCCCATTCGGACACCCCCGGATCAAAGCTTGCTTACAGCTCCCCGAGGCAGTTTCGTTGTTCGCCACGTCCTTCGTCGGCTCCTGGCGCCTAGGCATCCTCCGTGTGCTCTTATTAGCTTAACCATCGTTCCGGTGTTTCGCTTGTTCGCACAATCGAAAACCTTCACTTAGCATCACTATTAATTTAAACTTGTTTGCACAAGTTCAGCTTAAAAGATGTTCTAAAACGCAAATTCGTTTCGGTATCCAGTTTTCAAGGATCAAGTTTAAAGATGAGAGCTTAAACTCTCAAAACTGAGCAACGAGTGAGTAACAGGCCTAAACCTGAGTTTTGGAAGTTTAACTTCCGATTTGAATGTCTTCATTGCAGAAGACGATTCTCCATAGAAAGGAGGTGATCCAGCCGCACCTTCCGATACGGCTACCTTGTTACGACTTCACCCCAATCATCTACCCCACCTTCGGCGGCTGGCTCCCTTGCGGGTTACCCCACCGACTTCGGGTGTTGTAAACTCTCGTGGTGTGACGGGCGGTGTGTACAAGACCCGGGAACGTATTCACCGCGGCATGCTGATCCGCGATTACTAGCAATTCCGACTTCATGCAGGCGAGTTGCAGCCTGCAATCCGAACTGAGACCGGCTTTGATGGGATTGGCTTCACCTCGCGGTTTCGCTTCCCGTTGTACCGGCCATTGTAGTACGTGTGTAGCCCAGGTCATAAGGGGCATGATGATTTGACGTCATCCCCACCTTCCTCCGGTTTGTCACCGGCAGTCACTCTAGAGTGCCCAACATTACTTGCTGGCAACTAAAGTTAAGGGTTGCGCTCGTTGCGGGACTTAACCCAACATCTCACGACACGAGCTGACGACAACCATGCACCACCTGTCTCCTCTGTCCCGAAGGCCGCCACTATCTCTAGTGGATTCAGAGGGATGTCAAGACCTGGTAAGGTTCTTCGCGTTGCTTCGAATTAAACCACATACTCCACTGCTTGTGCGGGTCCCCGTCAATTCCTTTGAGTTTCAGTCTTGCGACCGTACTCCCCAGGCGGAGTGCTTACTGTGTTAACTTCGGCACCAAGGGTATCGAAACCCCTAACACCTAGCACTCATCGTTTACGGCGTGGACTACCAGGGTATCTAATCCTGTTTGCTCCCCACGCTTTCGCGCCTCAGCGTCAGTTACAGCCCAGAAAGTCGCCTTCGCCACTGGTGTTCCTCCACATATCTACGCATTTCACCGCTACACGTGGAATTCCACTTTCCTCTTCTGTACTCAAGTCACCCAGTTTCCAGTGCGACCTTAGGTTGAGCCCAAGGTTTAAACACCAGACTTAAATGACCGCCTGCGCGCTTTACGCCCAATAATTCCGGACAACGCTTGCCCCCTACGTATTACCGCGGCTGCTGGCACGTAGTTAGCCGGGGCTTTCTTCTCAGGTACCGTCACTCCGATAGCAGTTACTCTACCGGACGTTCTTCCCTGGCAACAGAGCTTTACGATCCGAAAACCTTCATCACTCACGCGGCGTTGCTCCGTCAGACTTTCGTCCATTGCGGAAGATTCCCTACTGCTGCCTCCCGTAGGAGTCTGGGCCGTGTCTCAGTCCCAGTGTGGCCGTTCACCCTCTCAGGTCGGCTACGCATCGTCGCCTTGGTGGGCCATTACCCCACCAACTAGCTAATGCGCCGCAGGCCCATCCCTCAGTGACAGATTGCTCCGTCTTTCATTCTTTCTTCAGGAGAAAAAAGAAATTATCCGGTATTAGCTACCGTTTCCGGTAGTTATCCCAGTCTGAAGGGCAGGTTGCCTACGTGTTACTCACCCGTCCGCCGCTAAGTTATTTTGAAAGCAAGCTTTCAAAATAACTCCGCTCGACTTGCATGTATTAGGCACGCCGCCAGCGTTCGTCCTGAGCCAGGATCAAACTCTCCAATTAGTATTGAAAAGAGCGATATGCTCATTTTGAAACATCTGACGAGAAAATTAATTCTCTATTTTGGATTTCACTTGCGTGATTTCCTACTCACTCGTTGTTCAGTTTTCAAAGATCAAGTTCTCGTTGGCGCCGTTTAATGTCTCAGCAGCAACTCTTATACTATATCATGTTCGGCTATTTAATGTCAAGCTCTTTTTTTAACTTCTTTTTCGAGCTCGGCATGTGTATTTCTTGGCCGGACTTAGAATATATCATGTATAGATATTGATTGCAAGCATTATTTTTAAATTCATATTGTTTATTATTACGTTACTTCTTCATCATAATACTTCGCTTCTTTAGAGATCTTTTTCGACAATGCAATGGCCTCTTATAAAAACGTAATAAACACAAAGGAGCCCCAGCCGATAAGCTGAGACCCCTTTTCGATACAAGCTAAGCTTAAGTTCATTTCACGCAGATACTAGGTTACTTCTGCCCTTTTTCTAACAAAGCAAGGATTATGGTAACCGCCTCTGCTCTTGTTGCCTTCTGGTTAGGTGCGAATTGATTCTGTCCTACACCGTTCACAAGACCTGATTTAGCTGCTGCTGCAATATACGGCACGGCCCATGCTGGTACCTCTTTAGCGTCATTGAAGGTTAAGGTCGCTTTTGGATCTACTGTAATCCCTAGCGCCCTAACCACCATAACTGCTAATTCAGTACGAGTAAGCTCCTGCGTAGGACGGAAAGTACCATCATCATAACCGCTAATAATTTGCAGAGAGACAGCCTGTGCCACAAAAGACTTAGCCCATGCTGGAATCTTCGCAGAATCCTTAAAGCTTGATTTGTCACCATTGTCCGGCAATTGCAATGCACGTGCCAGCATAGTGATAAATTCAACCCGATTCACTTTCTGATTAGGACGGAAAGTATCATCCGGATAACCGCTAACGAACCCAGCGGCTAAAGCTTTTTCGATAACTGCTGCTGCCCAGTGACTGCTAGTATCCGTTAAAGATGGTTTAATTACTGGCGATACAGTTGGTGAAGGCGCCGTTGTCGGTGCCGGTGTAGCTGTTGGCGCTACTGTTGGTGTTGGTGATGCTGTCGGTTTTGTTGTTGGTGCTGCTGTTGGTCCTGTTGTTGGCGTCGTCGATGGTGCTGGTGTCGGCGTTGTAGTTGGTTCTGTTGTTGGTTCTATTGTTGGTTCTATTGTTGGTTCTGGTGGGTTAACTACAGACTCCTTAACAATACCGAACTCTTCAAGGACATATGGTTTAGCATCATTAACACGCTGATCAATCTCATAGGATACAGCTGTCAGCTTCCCAGCATCTACAGTAATGCCGACAAAGGTCTGAACTTGACCACGCATTGGACGTGTCGCGTCACTTGGGTCCGCTCCGTATTTAGCTGCTGTATTCTCATTAGCTACTTCGAAGAGATTATAATACGCCTCTCCAAGTTCTGGTTTCATGTTCTTGTAGTAAACCTTTGCTCCCGCTGTAGCAGGGATCAGATAGATCGTTCCGTCTGGATTAACTGTATACTCTACAGTTTGACCATTAAAGCTTTCCTTAATCTTCACTGTGTCCGCTGCAGTTCCGTCAGCCTTGATCGGCTTTGTCCGAGCATAAATATGGTCGTGGCCTTGAAGAACCAAGTCAATACCCAGTTCAGCCATCATTGGAGCAACCTTCGCTCTTTCTCCATTTGCTCCCATAATGTCTTTGTCAGTAGCATGGTTAGAGGTTGTGTATGGACCTTTATGCATAGCTACGATAATCCATTTCGCTCCAGCAGCCTTCGCAGCTTTTACGTCGGCCTTCATCCAATTCAATTGAGCTTCACTGAAGTTAGCGAATTCATCAGAATTCTCATTCGTGTTAAGCACTACAAAGTGCGCATTGCTGTAATCATAGGAATAGTAAGCTCCTGTTTCCGTAGGAGATCCTGCTGCTTCCTTAATATTGTAATGCTCATAAAAAGCATTCGCTTTATCCTCATGATTCCCCGCAACTGGAACGATTGTTGTATTGAGCAGGGTTTCCTGCGAATGACCAAGCAACCAATTCCACTGCGATTCATTTGTTCCGGTATCTACGATATCCCCGTTAATCGCCACAAACTCAGCATTCGGGAAGGTTGTAAGTGCTTTGGCCATTGTTTCTCCGGAAAGAATAGCCTCATCTTCTGTCTTAGCTTGTGTATCCGCCAAATCGATGAAAGTAAATGCACCTGTCTTCGCGGCAGTTTCGAAAGTTCCCACTTCACTCCAAAGACCAAGTGATTTATCACCTACACGGAAGTAGTATTTCGTATCAGCCTTCAAGCCAGAAGCTTCAGCTTTATGAACTAACTCATCTTTAGAATTTCTAGAAACCGCTGAACGTCCTTTAAATTCACTAGACTTAGCAAAGTCTGGAGTATCGCCCGTGTTCTCTACAACTTGAAGATCACTACCTGTAGACTTCGAAGCGGTATACCAAGTGAATCCCTTAGAACTAACCGGGTCACCGTTAAAGGTTACCGTCACTTTTTTGATAGAATCTGTAGAAACGATAGTAGCATCTGAATTTGTTCTGTCACTTACTGCTTTGATTACAAATTGATAGATTTTGTTCGGATCAGTATTTTCCACACTATAACTATAAGAAGTTTGACCTTCCGTAGTAGGAACGCTGACCGCCCAATTTGCTGATAGCAGATCATTTTGCTCATAAATGCGATATCCAGATACTGGCGCACCAGATGTAGGCGCATCCCAAGTTAACGTGATTTTACCGCCATCCGCTACTGCTGCTTTTGCATTTTGCACAGGTTTAACAGTTACGTCAGACTTTTGGATGCTGTACTTATCATATAAATCTGTAGAACCACCAGTTATTGTGGTGTAGGCTTCATATGAAAGCTCATCATTCGTTACAGTCATACCTGTGAACATTTCCTTACCAGGCTGCCCGTATTTAGCTGCAAATGGGAATGCGCCTGAGGCAACGTTGTATTTTTTATTGCCGGCTGCATTTGTAATCAGATATAACGTACCTTTAGGATCAGTAACTACTCCATTTGTGTCCGGAACAATATCCGTCAATGGCTTATTGTTGTACATTTGATAGCTTCTAGCAAAGGTGTGGTCATGCCCACCAATCACCATGTCAATGCCCAGCTCATCAAACACCTTCGTCAAATTTGCTCTGTAATAGAGCACATCTGTATCATTCGTGTGACTGGCAACAGAATAAGGCGATTTATGCAGGAGTACAACCTTCCACTTTTGATCGCTTTTCGCAGCTTCACTGCGTAGCCATTGCACTTGTTTATTGTAAATTTCATTGTTCTCAAGATTTGAGCTAGCACCATAATACTCTGTATTAATAACCATAAAGTGCGCTGAACCGTAGTCAAAAGAATATACAGAGCCATCTGGTTTTGCGCCCGTATTCGAAACATTAGGCAAATTAAAATGAGTCGTATAATTGTTATATGTCTTACTTTCATGATTACCTACCAATGGAACTAACGGAATGTTCGCCAGAATATCCTTTGGCTTGTTGAAGAACCATCCCCATTGCTCCTCAATATCACCGTTATCTACCAAATCACCGGAATTCAGAATGAATTCACTTGTTGGGAATTTCGCCAATCCCTCTTGAAGAGTATGATTCCAAATATCAAAATCTTCTTCAGTTGTTCCTTGAGAATCCGTTGTATATAGGAATTTAAAAGCTTGATTACTGGAGCTTTCTGTTTTAAAGGTTCCTACGTTGCTCCAATTATCAGCTTGTCCATCACCTGCACGGTAAGCATACTCCGTTCCCGGCTGCAAATGATCAGCAATGACCTTATGACTAGTCAATACAACTGATTTTTTAGCTGACTTATCCGCCTTTGTCATATATACACTTGTTGTAACGGATGTACCCTCGTAAGATTGAGCACCTCCGGATGGAAACTGACCATCCACTACTTTAGAGGCTTCTACTACTTCAAGCTTGGTGCCCGTCACACTCTCAGGTGCATACCAGTTAAATCCCATACTAGTCTGAGGATTTCCGTTAAAAGTCAGTGCGATGGAATCAGGCTTACCCACTCCAGGTTGTACTGGCTCCACTGCCGGATAAGCGGTCAGGCTCATAGCCCAATAAAGGTCGGAGCTACTATCACTGGATTGATGAACCTCAGCTGAAAGCTCATTATTTCCATCCTTCAGATTAGTCTTCACTACTTCAGTAAGGTCTACTTTGGTGTATTCGTTCGGATTACTTAGGTTACTTGGACTCTTTGTCTGAAAATTGATGTCACCCGTTGGCATAGCCTCGCGGTAGATTTCTGTACCGTTCAGATACAGTACAACTCCGTCATCAAATGCAAAATTGCCCTCGATTTCACCGGATTTCAGAACCTCTTCCATATTAACCGTTACGTTTGTACGGAAGTAGGAGGTTGGATATTTTTTACTTTTATTAGAACCGTAGCTAATATTTGTGTTCAGAGCACCAAATTGCTTGCTGCTGACTCCGGCTCCACTATCTTTATAACCAAGCGGCGCTTGGCCAGATGCCCATGTTGAATCGTCATATACGGACCGCCATGCCGTCCCTTGATCTGTTCCTTGATCTAAATACTTCCACGTAGAATTCCCTGCCAATATAGTAACAGGCTCTAGCGTTTGTAATTGTAGTAACCCAGCTTCCCCATTGCTGTCTTCAGCATAAGCTGGCATTCCTGTGAATGTAAGCCCCAATACCATAACGAAAGCTAAAGTCACGGATACAGCTTGTTTAAATAACCTGTTCATAATTAGTCTCCCTTACTATTCTTATGAAATGTTCGCATTCATTCATAGTAACTATTAAATATTTTCGCAATGTCTTTATAAACATAGATGTTTGTAAAGTACATCGTGTATGTATTCGTACAAAAGTGGTTACAGTAACGGCAAGGTTGACAATCAAGGAGGATAAACATGGACGATACTCATGCTTTTGTAGAAAAAGTACACGACACCCAAAAGAAAGCCGAAAAGAATAAAGAGCATCACGGTAAAGGAACTCCAAGTCAGAAATTGCCGAATAAACAGCACAGTAAGTAAAAATTAAAAAAGTATGGCACTAAAAAAAGCAGCAAGTCTCTCCAAACATGGGAGACTTGCTGCTTTACTTTTTGAGGCACGAAGATAGGTACTAATGGGGATTTATTTACTCCATTTCACGACATTCACTGCTACTTTTTCTAATTGCGTCTTACTCAGTGTTTTATTTGGGGAACTAATAGTAACAAAACGATCATCCAGTTTATAGGTCAAGAACAACGAATCGCTGGATGGACTATACCATTTGGCTTCGGTTCCATTAGAGAGCTTTACAGTTTCACCTTTGTATTCGTAAGAGTAATCACGAGGAGAAATGTTCACCTTCATTTGCTTAAATATAAAGTTCACCCCATCATCAGAACCAACTACTTTTTGAAATGCGTCTCCACTCACCATTTGAGTCGGTGCATAGGCTGTTTCGAACCCTTGGAAATTGGCGAAGGCTTTAACAATCTCTTCTTTCTGAGTGCTGCTGTACTGCACAGGTGTCAAAGAAACTTTGTCCGTTACCGCATTTCCGGTGCCTAGAAGGACCTGATTGTTCACCGCATCGAAGGTCACGGGTACCTTCATAACATCGGCTACCGCACGTACTGGAAGATAGGTTGTATTGTTATAAGTAATTGGCGCTAATGCGTTCCCTTTATTATCAACTGGCGTATAAGCCGTGCCATTCACCTTAAATCCAATGCTGTGATTGAGGTATGCAGTGATTTTCTGAAGTTTAGTTCCTGCGTATACACCAGCTGATCCTGTAACTACCATCCCAAATACCATTGTTGCTATGACTATTTTTTTATTTTTCACAAGTAAGCCCTCCTTGGAAGTTCAATCATTGTTCTTACTTTAGCTCAAACGAAACAAGAATATGTCTCTAACTTGTCTCTAACTTGTACCCATTTTGTAAAGAAAAAAATCAGGAGTTCAATCGTAAATGTAAAATAAAAACAGCAACCCGCTTATCCTAAAAAGGATCGTACGGATTGCTGTTAGAGTTTAACGTTGATACGGTAATGTAACCTTATACACTTCAGTATATAAAATTTCTCTATAAAGATTGAATTCCTCTTCATCCACTGGGTTAGGGTAAGTCATGATTTGAAGTGGTAAATCCTCATTTCCCTCACGCAGTGGAGGCTGCACATACTCGTAAGGATTCAAATGGAACCCCAGTCGCTCATAAAAGCCAATTCTCCGCTGTTCCATCTCACCTAATGGCGGTTCTACTTCCAAAAGCACAGGCTTGCCCGACTGACGGATATAGGTTTCCATCAGCTTTTTGCCAATGCCTCCACCTCTTATGGTTGGGTCCACTGCAATATGTTCTACAAAACGGAATCCAGGAAACTCCCAGCAGGCTATAAAAGCAATGATTTTCCCGTCAGCGTTCGCTTCGGTAATCAATCGATAATGTGGAACATCCAATAACTCCTGTTGTCCCGCATAGGTTCTGATCTCAGATGTGGGAAAAGAAGCTTCCATAATAGCGAATATTTCATCAAAATTTGTGTGATTCATAACATAAGTTCTCACTTTCTGGATTTATATTTACAAAGGTTATCTTAACCTTCTGAACCCTATTCTATCAAATTTAAGCATCAAGGTACTAGTACCTGGTACTAGGATAACATGCTATACTAAGCATAACAGCTATACACATCTTGTTAGATATAGGAGAGGTTCATATTGGATAATCAGCAGTGGATCGCACCTGAGTACTACAATCTCACTTCGGAAACGGAACGTCATGCTCCGGAAAAGATTGCACTTAAGTGGTTGAATGAACAAGGAGACTACGAGGAAATCACTTACGGGGAACTTCGCAAGCAAGCTAATCGACTTGCCGGGGGACTTGCAGCACTCGGTCTTCAGCAAGGGGACCGAGTGCTTGTTATGGTACCACGCCGAATTATCGCTTATGTCATCTATTTAGCTTCTCTGAAGCTAGGACTTGCCATTATCCCTTCTTCGGAAATGCTTCGCGCCAAGGATTTATCTTACCGTCTTCGGCATTCCGAAGCCAGAGCCGTTATTGCCTGGTCCGAGGTTACTGAGGAAGTTAATAAAATCTCGGATAATCTGCCTGCTCTAGATTACCGTCTTTCCGTATCAGGCAACATAGACGAAATCGGCAAAGGCTGGCTGGATTTAGAAAGCCTGATGATCGCTCAGCCGGATACCTTTACAGCAGTCGAAAGCCACCGCGACGATATGGCGATCTTGGCATATACCTCTGGAACAACCGGCAACCCTAAAGCAGTTGTTCATAGTCATGGCTGGGGTTATGCTCATTTGCGGATCACCTCGCCTCAATGGCTCGATATTAAAGAAACAGACACCGTCTGGGCAACAGCGGCACCGGGTTGGCAGAAGTGGATCTGGAGTCCCTTCTTAACCGTCCTTGGCAACGGGGCGACTGGTTTCGTATATAGTGGATCTTTTCATCCGAAGAAATATTTGCAGCTACTGCAAGATCACAACATTGAGGTATTATGCTGTACGCCAACTGAATATCGCTTGATGGCCAAATTAGAAGATCTCAGTCATTATGACTTGTCCCGCCTTCGCTGCGCAGTTTCCGCTGGAGAGCCTTTGAATCAGGAGGTCATCAACACCTTCCAACGTGAATTCAATATCACGATTCGTGATGGTTACGGTCAAACAGAAAGTACACTTATCATCGGAACACTCAAGGATACCCCTATTCGTATTGGCTCTATGGGTAAATCCATCGCTCCGGGCCTAGTTGAAGTGGTAGACGAGGATGGCATTCCGTTACCCGCTGGAGTCGTTGGAGATATCGCAGTGCACTTAAGTATGCCAGCGTTATTCCATACCTATTACAAAGACCCTGGGAGAAAAGAAAGCTGTACTCATGGTGAGTTCTTCGTAACTGGCGACCGGGCGCGGAAGGATGAGGAGGGTTATTTCTGGTTCGAGGGACGCGGAGATGACATCATTATTAGCTCGGGTTACACCATAGGTCCTTTCGAGGTAGAGGAAGCACTGATGAAGCATGCCTCAGTTAAGGAATGTGCGGTTGTAGCAAGTCCAGATGAGATCCGCGGCCATATCGTTAAAGCTTTTATTGTTCTGAAGGATGAGACTGCTGCTTCTCCTGAGCTTGTGAGAGAACTGCAATCCCATGTTAAAGAGTGGACAGCCCCTTATAAATATCCACGCAAAATCGAGTTCATTCAGGATCTTCCTAAGACAACCTCTGGTAAAATACGGAGAGTAGAGCTTCGTGACCAGGAGAACCGTGCTGCGCAGGAATAACATCGATAGGAACCGGAAGCTTTTGCTTGCTGATGCTTAAAAAAACAACAAGAGCAGCTAGTCCGCAATTGGACTGCTGCTCTTATTTATCATTACTCGGACCAATAATTTGCATCCGGGTTCAAAGCTGCGCCTACTTCGCCCTCTTTTACTAAATCGCAATCGAGGTAACCCTCTTCATCCAGGAAATAAACCTCCTGCTTGTAGAACTCACATAAAGTCTCTAGGAATTTCTCAGGTGATTCATACATTACAATCAGATCTCCAAAATCATGCAGTAGATCACAGACGCGTTCCACACCATCCGCAGATTTATAGTAACAAATGAAGTCACTGCCGTAATTCGTTAAGATCGGTAAGATAACGCCATCCACTTGATGGCCTTTTTCCTCCAATATTCCAGCTAAGATCTTCATCTCTGCTTCATATTCATCAATATGAATTAGACGATACCCTGGAATAAATTCGATCACACTTGGTTCTTCTTCCTCACTGCTTGTACCAGAAACTGTGCCATAAATAACTTTCAGCAGTTCAGGAGCTTCCGAAAGAAGTGCCGTAATCTTCGCTTCATTATCCCCCTTACCTAAGCTGGCAATATAGTCAGGACGTAATTCAGCGGAAAGCTTAAGGTATTCTTGAAATTGTTCTATTAATTTGTTAGTTTGCATGTTGTTATCCTTTACTTATTCGAGGAATTCCACATCTTCGTCAGCCACGCGTCAAAGTCAGCGCCCTTTTCACCTTCGTAAATATCGTACACGTCGATTCTCATTTTCTTCAACTTCTCTTTGAAATCTTCGTACGAATGGTCTCTTGGCAGGCTCTTCTTGATTCTCAAGAGTATTTTGGATACGCCTTTGACTAGCTCCGGTTTGTTCTTGGACGGTGCTTTAACATCTTCGCCGAATGCCTTCAGTTTAAGGTAAGCAGCTTCTTGAACTGTATATACAGGATCGCTCTCCATTAAACGCGTCAGGATATCGATAATTTGTTTGTGGTTGGTCTGTCCCAGTTCTTCAACAGCTTCTAGACGTGCTCTCCAATCCGCAGAACGGTTGGCTGCTTTCTTTAATTCTTCGTAATTCTCCGGTAGTTCATTATTGTTCAGTTCTTCGATCATTCCGTTCAATCCCCTTCTATTCAAAACTATCTATCTTACAGTAACAGTATAACCAACCATTGCGCAAGCTAAGAGAGGAAGATCTTTGCATGACCTTCTCATTCAAACATATTTCCACAAAATTGGGGTAAATTATTCGTAAGAAAGTGTCGCGCAACATTCTATAGACTTGATACGTTAGTTAACTAGATACATTCAGTCAAACACACCAAGGAGAGTGACCTAATTGAAAAAGCATACCTTCATTCTAGCGTTAACTATTGTATTAAGTGTGGTGCTTAGCGCCTGTTCCAGCAGCAACAATGAAGCCGTAGTCGAAACCAAGCTGAGTGCTAAAGAAATGGTCGACGAAATGCTCGCAAAAGTGGAACAACCTTCATTAATGGAAGTTGAAGCAGATATGGTGGGTCAGCTGTACCATCTAGATCCAGCATTACTTGAAGATTATAGCATTAGAATGCCCATGATGAATGTGAAAAGTAATGAAATCGCTATTTTAAAAGTTAAGGATGCAAAAGATATCTCTACGGTCGAAACCGCCGTCAAAGAGCGTGCAGCTGATATTCAAAAGCAATTCGAACAATACCTTCCGGATCAGTATGAGAACGCCCAAAATTATGAGCTGGTCAAAAAGGGCAATTACATCTTATTCGTGATTTCTGAGAGTGCTGATCAGCTCGTGACTGAATTCGATACCTTGTTTACTAAAAAATAATTAACGATGGTATTCAGCAGCCTACTTTTCCTATTCCTGTTTCTGCCGGCTGTCCTTGCTCTCTACTATGCTTCGCCTTGGCGAAGCAAAAACCTCATATTGTTCTTAAGCAGTCTGGTGTTTTATGCTTGGGGCGAACCCGTCTACATTGTAATTATGTTACTGTCCACCGTTACGGATTACGGCTTTGGTCTACTTCTTAGTAGACCGAAGCTAAATGCGGTACAGCGCAAGTGGATTGTGGTTAGCTCTATGATCATTAACCTAGGCTTGTTGTCGTATTTCAAATATGCAGATTTTCTCATCCAAAACATCAATGAACTTCTCGGTACACATATCCCTTTAACTGATTTACCATTACCCATTGGAATTTCGTTCTATACCTTTCAATCCATGTCCTACATCATTGACGTCTACAGAGGAACTGCTAAAGCACAGCGGAATTGGATAGATTTCGGTACGTTTGTAGCTTTGTTTCCGCAATTAGTAGCCGGGCCCATCGTTCAATATAACACCATAGCAGAGCAATTACGTAAGCGTTCCGTGGATATCCCTATGTTCGCAGTAGGCGTACGAAGATTCATTATCGGACTAGCCAAAAAAGTACTGCTCGCTAATAACATCGGTCTGCTCTGGCACACCATATCCAGCTCCAATCTAGATTCAATGCCCGCTTTAACCGCTTGGCTTGGCATTATTGCGTTTGCTTTTCAGATCTATTTTGATTTCAGTGGATATTCCGATATGGCCATTGGTCTTGGGCTTATGTTCGGCTTCCGGTTTAACGAAAACTTCAACAAACCTTATATTTCACAGAGCATTACCGACTTTTGGCGAAGATGGCATATTTCCCTTAGCAGTTGGTTTCGTGACTACGTCTATATCCCACTTGGTGGTAATCGGCGAGGATTAGGTATTCAAGTGCGCAATATCCTCATCGTATGGCTACTCACGGGAATCTGGCACGGGGCAAGCTGGAATTTTCTACTCTGGGGATTATACTTCGGGGTGATTCTTATCTTTGAAAAATGGTGGGGATTAAAGCTACTAAGCCGCTTACCGCGCTGGACTAGGCATCTCTATGCCATTGTACTTATCCTCATCGGATGGGTCTTGTTCGCCTTTGAAGAACTTCCGTTAGTACTTAGCTATTTGCAAGCGATGCTCGGCTTTAACGGCCAGCCGCTGTGGAATACAACTACTCTATACTTCACTTACACGAACGCGATTCTACTCTTAGTATTGATTTTAGCCTCTGTGCCTTTGAAACTCTTCAAGCGCATGGGTTCTAGAACGATTCCATCCCTTGTCTGGTATGGTGTACTATTCTTCCTATCTATCGCCTACTTGGTAGACGCAACCTTTAATCCATTCTTATATTTCAGATTCTAACCATTAGGGGGGTGATTGTTTATGAAGCAGCGGACCGATCGAATACTAGTGGCGGGATTTGTCACGACGCTTTTTCTGATTGGAATAACCTTTTTCTTGCTGCCTGTTCAGCGTTTCTCCGAGCTAGAGAACCGATATTTGCAACGCGCTCCACATCTGACGTGGGATAATTTATTATCCCGTAAATTTGCGGATGAGACTGAAAGCTTCGTAACCGATCATTTCCCTTTTCGAGCCAAATGGGTATGGGTCAAATCGGCGGTGGAGCAAATGAGGTTGCAGCAAGAAAATAACGGGATCTATAAAGGGAAAGACGGCTATCTTTTTGAAAAATTCGAAGCACCTGATTATACAAAGGTTCAGCAATATGCAGCGGCAGTGAAACGATTTGTCGATAAAAATACTGAAGCCAAGATGACCTTTCTACTTGCGCCGACATCGGTAGGCCTGTACAACGAGCGATTGCCCTGGCTAGCACCGGTATATTCGCAAGCCGAGGTGAATCAACAGATTGCTCAGGATGTAGAGGATAGCCTAACTTTTATTAATGGATTTGATGTTCTTGCTCCGCATGCCGCAGAGGCCATTTATTATCGGACTGATCATCACTGGACAACCTATGGTGCTTATTTGGCTTACGTAGCCTATGCTCAAAGTATGGGGTGGCAGCCTCTGTCACAGAGCGAATTCCACATGGAGACGGTGAGCGATTCGTTCCTTGGAAGCTATCATACGCGGAGCCAATTTATCGGAGTGGAGCCAGATTCCATTCAAGCGTATAAGCCCGTAAATGATACATCCACCAAGATGCACATTGTAGATACCGGTGAGACTCTAACAAGTATGTATGATCCAAGCTATTTGGAGAAAAAAGATAAATACTCTTATTTCCTAGGCGGCGTTCATGCCCTTATGAAAATCACAAGCCAGCTTGATCCTAAAGTAGTCAAACAGGAAAAGCTGCTCGTCATCAAGGACTCCTATGCGCATAGTCTCATCCCTTTCCTGACTCAGCATGTGCCGGAAATCCACGTGATCGACATCCGTTATTATAACGGGAGTATCAGTGAGTATATCGCTCAGAATGAAATCAAGGATGTATTGATGCTGTTTAATACGGCTACTTTTGTTGATAATGCTTCGATCTTGAAGCTTAACTGAAGGTATTGTGATGGATTAGGTGATGGCTAGTGGTAGTGCGATGAATATGGTGACGGGGCGTAACTACGGGAATGTTGTGGGCTGAATATGGTGCGGGCCGTAACTGCGGAATGTTTGGACTTTCGGTCGCTGTTGTCTCCAGATTTCTTTATTTATACCGTTTTTAACGGTTGAAATCCAGAGACAAAGGCGAACGCTCCGCTCCTACAGTTCCAAAATTCCCTCCTTTACTTTTAACCATATTTAATTGGGGATAAATCTAAGTTTGAAAGTTTTAATCCTTGAACATTTCCATCTTGAAAATTTCGTTATTAAAGTGGTCGACAATTCTGATGTATAAATTATGATCATTCAATACTCTCTCTGGGTGTGTTGTCCAGAAATTCAGTCTGGAATTGAGAGGAATGAATTGTGTTTCGTTCACTAATTCACCAACTCTTATAAGCGTATTCCCTTCCGATAACGTAACACCTGAAGAACTATTATCAGAACCCAAACTGATGCTATACCACTTATCTTTATCTAGACCATCGGCGTCCACCACAACCTCTATGACTCCATTTGCAAGACTAAATTTAGAGATGGAAACTTTAATATTATTCATTTCCTTAACAAAAAGCTCCACATTACCATTACCATTAGCCTTAGATTTAGAATTTTGACTACTAGTGAATTGATATATATTCATTATGAGGCTGATTATGAGTATAAGAGTTATAACAATAACTGAAGATTTCTTAAGAGACATTTATCCTCCCTCTATCAATTATTCACTTTTACAAATTACGGTTTAATTAACTCGAATATACCAAATTGCTCAATGTTCTGTAAACAATTGTTATAGACAAAGATACCCCTACCGATAGACTTTTTAATAGTGTCTACTCGATAGGGCACAAGTTTAAGTGCTGGTTGAGCTTCTTTTCATTCCTCAAACAACAAATCCAGTATCCGCTCATCGGCTTTACGATTCTTCCCTAAGGGTAACAATGAATATGAATCGCTGGATTGAAATTGATCTCAATAATACTGAAGCTGGGGCGATTAATATGGTGCGGGAATGTTAGACTTTCGGTCGCTGTTGTCTCCAGATGTTTTTGATTTTACCGCCTTCAGCGGATAACATCCGGAGACAAAGCATATGCTTCCGATGCGAGCTTTCCTTCGGAAAGCTTTCAGGCGAACGCTATCGCTCCTACAGTTCCAAAATTCCCTCCGTTACTTTTCACCATATTTGTGTGGGGTAAATAATAAGATCAAAACCGGAGTTTGATCAACTCGAGATCACCTGCAATGCGTTCGGACACCAGGATCCTTATTTCCAACAATTGCGTTGTTTTGGGATGCTAACGGACTCCAGAGTCTTTAATGGACTCAAAACACATGATATCGCCCCTGATTATGATGATTAACGTCTCTCGAGTCCGCAACTCGTCCGAAAGGCCTCAATATGCGTGAATAGCTGCATCTGAGTCCGTTACACATGAGCAAGGGGCCGTAATAGTAGTTTGATTGCACAATGTGCAGTAGATATTATTTTTTCAGGGGCGGAAAGGGCGTTTTCTAGTGTACCATCTGCAATGAAACGTCCCCAACCTCAAACCAAACACTAAAACTAATATACGAGTCCTCTAACGTGGCTTCGTATTTCAGATCATTCTTAGCTAGAATCTCCGCGACGATGGACAGGCCAAGTCCTGTTCCGGAGATTTCTTTGTTTCGAGACTCCTCGATGACATAGAATGGGTCCCAGATATACGCTAAATGCTTCTCTGTCAGTAGCGTAGTTTTATTAGTGATGGTGAATTTCAGAGTATCATGAGTGTCACTCGCTAGTGAGATTGCAAAGACGTTATCTTCCCCATATTTAATGGCATTACTAATTAAGTTGTTGAATATAATTTCTATCTGGCTGATATCCTCTTCAACGATGGATCGTTCAACCGAATGGAAGTCGGTCTGTAAGGTCAGGTTTTTATTTTTGAGCGTAATATTATATTGTGAGATCACTTTGAGTAGAAGCTCTTTAAGATCGAATTTTTCTTTATGCACTTCCGTCTTTTGGATCTTGGACAGTTTAATTAAGTAATCCACCATATCCGACGTATATTTCACCTGCTCCAAAATGATATCCGTATACGTGCCATCATCCAGATCGTCTTGAATACCAATCGTATAGGCTTGGATTAAGGATAACGGTGTTTTTACCTCATGTGAAATACTTGAGATCAATGTGTTTAAGCTTTGATTTTTCTTCTCCAGTTCTGCATGGGCGCTTTTCAGGCGCTGACTCATCTGGTTAATGCTTTTGGACAATTCTTCGATTTCATCCCCCGATTTAATCGTCACTTGTTTAAAATCGAGATTGGAGATATCCTTCGCCACATCCTGCAATTGCTCTAACGGTGTAATGATCTTCCTCGAAAAATAGGCCACTAACAGCAAACTGATAATAATCCCCAAAAGGATGGAATAGAAGCTGAATTGATTTACGATGTCTAAAGCATCTGTATTGTGTACAACTACAGTGCTGATAAGGATCAGATTGCCATCCTGCTCGTATATTTTCATTAACAGACTGGACTTCAATTTTCCCTGATTAAATAAAAGATTGACCGTATTTCCTTCGTTTACCTTTTGCAAAACCTCTTCCGTGATCCAGAACTTATTGAGTGCTACCTTCTCTTTAAACAGAGCAAATTGTAAATTATCGTTAATTTCTGCTACGCTTCCATGGTTTTTAACCCACACAATCGTTGCGTTATTATTGTTCTCGATCTCTGTTTCATTGTCCATAAGCTGATCCAGACTAAGATCCTTTACTTCGTCATAAATGGCGTTAATTTTAGTTTTCATCTTGTACAGGTAATAATCGGACGAGAAAAAGTTGTGCAATAAATAGGACGTCCCAAACACAATCAGCAGAATGATACTTACCATAATCAATAACTTGGTGCTTATTTTATTGATTTTTATCATGGAAGCTGTACCCCATTCCCCTATGTGTAATCACGTGGTCAGCCCCAATCTTATCGCGCAATCTCTTGATATGTGTATCCACGGTTCGTTCTTCACCAAGGTAGTCCATCCCCCAAACGGAAGATAACAAAGCATCTCTAGACAAAATCCGGCCTTTATTCTCATATAGGAAGGTTAGCAATTCAAACTCTTTTTTATAAAGGGACAGCTCCTCCCCATTCTTGTACACTTTCTTCCGCTCAAAATCGATTTCTAAGTCCCGTATTGCAGCTACTTTTTCGGTACCCAGCATTTTTTTGATTCTCAGCATTAAAATCCGTGGATCGAATGGTTTTCTTATATATTCATCTGCACCTATATCTAAAGCGCTAAATTCATCGTCATGGGAAGATCGGGCGGTCAGCATCACCACCTTGGCTAGACTAACCTGCTTGATTTCATTACACACCTCAATCCCGCTTCGCTTAGGCATCATCCAATCCAATACCACAAGATCGATCCTATTCGAAAAAAAGAGCTCAAGCGCCTCCTCCCCATCCGCAGCTACCCAAACGTTATAGCCCTCTTTTTCAAAATAAGTCTTCAATATCGTGGTCATATGCTTCTCATCATCGGCAATTAGAATGTTCAAGTCGCATCATTTACTCCTTTCTTTCAAGGCCTTTCTGCAATACTTCCCATATCGGGCTGTCCACTACTTTCCGAGGGGGCTGTTCGCCTTTCTCTATTGCTTGCCAATATTCCCAAGTTGGGGGCTTAGTGCCTAGCTCATAATCCATACCATCCCAAGTATCCTCTCGGAAAGCATAAAACGCCCAGTGCCAGCCGAAATCATCAAAAATCGAAATTAAATCCGCCATATATTGATCTGCACCTTTTACGAGTCGATTCGTTCCAAACTCTTCTGCAACAATCCGATTTGCGGGTATGTTATGTTCCTTTGCCCACTGCGCAACAGGTTCTAGAAATTCCTTTAAGGCTTCTTTATTAAAAGCTTTTTCCGTTTTATTGTCCCCAACCTTTATCGTTCCAGGATATTCATAGGTTAACCCTTTTTTCTTATTTTGACTGGTTAGCTCATAAGGCTCGTACATATGAAAAGCATACAACACATTCTCATCTTCGATCGGTTTCAAATATTTAAAGGCCCAAGGTGTAGCATACAGGCCAGAATTTACGATAATTGGCGTCTTGGAATCTACGGTACGAATAGCAGTCACTATCGTTTCATATAACAGATTTAAATCCGCAGGGGTGTTCTCCACTGAGCTATACCATTCGCTGTAATCCTGTGTCCAGAAATCATGAAATCCCGTCGCGGTCTCAGGATGTGGTTCATTAATCAGGTTATAACCGATCACCGCAGGGTGATCCTTCAAACGACTTGCTAGATCTCTCCAAAACACTGCCGCTTGTTCATGATAACTGAAATCTTTCCATATCCGATCATCATTTTTATAATTGTTGAACTGCCTCCAGCGATCTCCGGGGAGACTGAGGATGGTCAGCACCACTTTTGAACCCCGAGCCTCGGCTGCATCTAAGTCTGCTTTTAACTCAGCAAAATCCTCTTCAACAAGCCCTTCATACTTATCTGCATTCCCTATTAGAAAATCTTTATCCGGGTTCACGTCCGGTTTGTCATTAAACAAATAATCGCTGTCTTTTGCCCATTTATCTGGTGCTAATCGAATGAACTCAATATTCTGCTCTTTAGCAGCTTCATAGTTCTCCGGTAATGATTTTGAGTTCATGAAGTTTGTTCCTTTTCTCTGCGTATCCCAGAAGGCTAGCTTCTCATTCCTTTCCTTCTTCTCTTCTTTCTTCAGTTCATGATTGGCTTGCGGTGTTACTGAACTGCATCCTACAACCAACAATAAGATCAAAACGATAAAAGCTTTTGATTTCTTCATTTTCTCACCTCGCAACCTATCGTAGCGAATCTCTGTTACAAGAGTGTCACACAGGTGTGGATATTAAGCCATACAAATAGGTAATTGATGAATTTCATACGAATCCAAGAGATGTCCCCCCTTCTCTCATATTATATTTCTAGGAGGTGAGTATAATATGACAATCCAGTTTGTTGATTTAAGACTTTCCAACCAAGCTGCTTCGGATAATACACCCGTGGTCATTCCACTAGCAGCAACCCCTCTGGTGTTTGGGGATATTGGTATTCAGACTGTAGGCGTATCGCCTGATAATCAAGGCAATGTCCGCGTACTTTTGGCGGGATTTTTAAAAGTAGAGAACAACCCTCTTTTCAACACAAATACTATTATTGTTCGCAGAAACGGCACGATCATCTTCACAACAACATTTGGCGTAGCGATCAGCAGAGAAAATGAAGCTTTTGGTTTCACAGCAGTGGATGTTCCGCCGCCGCTGGCTGTCGCAGCAGGTCAAATTCAATACACTGCAGAAATCTTCACAAATGCAGCTGCCACAGATGCGTTTAATAACGTCCAAGCCAGAAACTTTAGTGGCGTCGCAGCAGCGGGTAACTCCTAGCGTTAATAACATGTAGTGAGTTGATGCGCGAATTGGCGCATTTAAGAGAAGAAGCTCAACCCAAAGTTACAGGTTGAGCTTCTTTTTTATTCCCCAAACAATAAATCCAAAATCCGTTCATCCGCTTTGCGATTCTTCCCTTTATAGGGATAACAGTGAATATGAATCGCTGGATTAAAATTGATCTCAATAATGCTATAGTTGGTATCCGTTGCCTCTTCTTCAATATTATCAATCATCATATCTACACCACAAAAAGTGGCCCCCGCAGCTTTAGCCGATTGGATCGCTATTTCTTTATAGCTGTCTGGTATCTCATCTGTAAAATCTAAGCTGTCTCCACCTGTGCTAATATTAGAGTTTTCTCGTAGATAGATAACCTCATTTAATGAAGGAACATCACCCCAAGCCCGAGCATGGTTCTTCAAGAACATTTCTTCTGCTTCGCCGATTTGAATTTTTTCAAGTGGCGTTTTGTAGCCATGACCTCTTAACGAGTCCCTATTCTTCTCGTGGACCAACTCTTCTATCGTATGTACACCATCACCGACCACATTGGCCGGAACCCGGTGCAATACTCCGACTACTTCATCACCCATCACTAGAAAACGATATTCTTTTCCTGTCATAAATTCCTCAAGCAGCACAGTTCGATCATGCTCGAAGGCGATCGTGAAGGCTTTTTGATAATCATCTTTGGAGAATTCGTCTGTAAAAATGGTAATGCCTAGTCCAAAATTCGTTGATTTGGGTTTGATCACGATCGCTTTATTACGGTAAGTTCCATAGGCATTCATAGCCTCTTTAAGATTTCGAAAAGCCTCTCCTGCCGGAACGCGAATCCCTTGTTGTCTGAGAACTTCCTTCGTAACAATCTTATTCTCCATAATGAGTACCGTGCTATAAGAATCTAGAGAAGTCTTCGTAGCTTGCTTAATGTATTCTTTATGATCGCCTTTAGTAAGGACTACGAAATTCTCCTCCCGATCAATCAATTGAAATTTAATGCCGCGTTTAACTGCTGCCTTCAAAAGCAACTGTGTAGACAGCTCTAGATCCTCATATCCGGCAAATTTATATCCGTTCTGAAGACTTTCCTTAGTATATTGTTTAGCTTTTTTCAGATGATATTGTACAAAAGAGGATTGCTGAACTTCTGACTTCACAATCACAGCAAAACTCCTGTCTGGATTTAGAATCTTATCCTTAGCTCCGTTCAGAACGTTCGAGAACTGTTTATCCTCTGGGTTCAACAGCTGTATCATCTCTTGCATCTCTTGAATACAAGTTAAAGCCTTCTGCTCCATCGTTTTACAAGCATCTCCATAATCATGCAAGCAGCCCTTTATCCCCTCCATGATCAGTTGATCATGATTGAGATTCGCCATCTTTTGATCCTCTACATCGAAAGGTTCGTCCTCCTTCAGTAGCATATATAGAATAAACAGATGGATAAAAACCATCGTTTCTTTGCTGATTCCTATTTTATACAGTGGATTCAGGTCAATAAAACGAAGCTCCAGATAGGCTATCCCATCTTGTATCAATTCTTCTAAAGGCTGTTTGCCTCTTGCTGTCTTCAATCTAACCGGACTATAAAACTCTTTTACACTTAGCAATTCTTCCGATTCGATCAACGCTTGTAAATCATGTACATACTCCTCAAGTGAATTAAAAGATACATATAGGGGTTTTTCATTTCGATACCCGCATTCGCTGTTCCGAAGTGAATTCATATTCAGATAATGAAAGCTTGTTTCGTCATCTGATTCGCTACGTGCCACACATTGTTCCATATAAGTCTTATCGAAGACAGGACTGGCACCTGTTAAATAGATGAGAAGCCAGCGGTATCGCAATAGGTTGCGGGCTATTTTTAAATAGGTAGCATCTTTGAAATCTTTAAAGCTCAACTGCGGATTAACTGTGTCATGAAGCTGTCTAAGAAATTGTTCGTCAAAAGAGAAATTGTAATGGATCCCGCTCAGCAATTGTCTTTTGCGACCATACTTGTCTGCTAGCTGATGTCTATATTCGTCCTCTACCGGATTGCCCATCTTAGCTATGGGAATGTCCTTATCATTCGGTAACATAGGCGGATTGCTGCTTGGCCACAGGTATTCTTCATGAAGCTCAAGCGAAACAATATCCTGCAGCGCCTCCATGAAGCTATAAGTCTCATCAATAGAATCAAACGATGGGGTGATCATTTCCACCTGACTCTCTGAGAAATCGGTTTGAATATAAGGGTTCTCCGTTTTCTTGCCAAAAGCTTTCGGATGCGAAGTCAGCGCAAGTCTTCCCTCTGGATCAACTCTGACATTTTCTTTCTCCAAACCAAATTCGCCGTGAAAAAGCTCCTTATTCAATTGGCTATCCTTTAGAAGCTGTATAAGTTTATGATTTAATAAAGCCATTTCTACTTTCACCCTTTGCTTATAGGTTTACCTGCTGTTTATTCATTCTGAACAAAGATCTCCTAAACCAGAACACAAGAATAACTCCCTTGAACACACTGCTTAGTGCGATCGACATCCACACCCCATTTAAACCAAAAGGCTCGGATAAGACTAAGGCTAGCGGGATTCGGAGTGCAGTAAATGTAATGCTGAATATAGGCGGAATATGGGTTTGACCGATGCCGTTAAATGCACCCACTGTCATCAATTCCAGACACATGAACAATTGTGAGTAACCGATAATCCGCATATAATCCGCGCCCAATGCCAGACTCGTCTGATCTGATAAAAACAATGAAAATAGCTGCTGCGGGAATGCAATAAATATAAGCGATACGATCACACCAAAGATGGAGGTTAAGATCAAGGCCTGACGATACCCCTGCCCAATACGATCCAATCGTCGCGCCCCATAATTTTGACCAAAGAAGGCGGCAATAGCTCCCTGTAGTCCTCCAATAGTCATATAGGAAATGGATTCAATTTGAATCCCGACTTTTTGAACCGCAATGGCATCCGCTCCAAAACGTACAATGATCTTGGCGATAATGATCGATATAATCGTAAAAGTAACCCTTTGGATCGTAATCGGAAGCCCCATGCGAATAACTTCTTTCATTTGAAGTCTGTCCCAGACCGAAGTATTTGAAATAAGCTCTGAATTTCTTGTCTTTATGACAAATAGAGCTGTCACTAATAGGTTTGCCGTTAACGTTGCTATGGCTGCCCCCGCTACTCCCCATCCCTCAAAGCTGCCCCATCCAAAAATCAAGAACGGATCCAGCACAATATTAACCATAAGACCAATAGAGAAGATCTGAAACGGCTGTTTACTATTTCCCATGGCATTTAAGAGCGTTGCGAATAACGTGTTCACGATGGAAAATACCGATCCAAATATCGAAATCATAAGAAATTGTCTAGCCATTCGTTCAACTTCTTCACTTCCAAGATCAAAAAAACCTATAAGCTGATTCTTGGTCAACAGAACTAAACTCATATAGAGAAGTCCTAATATAATAGACATCATAAAGCCGTTCTTCATATAAGATTTAGCCTTCTCTATCTGACCAGATCCCATACAATGCGCTACCTTAATCCCTGTACCGATCGTAATCATGGTCGATAATGCAATCGCTAGATTAATGAAAAAACTCGCCGTGCCAATCGCAGCAACAGGACCACTTCCTAATCTTCCAACCCATATCATATCGACAAGACCATAGGTGGTAGAGATAAAATTCGTCGCAATAATGGGAAGCGTTAATTTCATTAAGGTAGGCATAATAGGGCCCTGAGTCAAATCGTTTGCGCCCTTCAAGTCCTTCAAGTCTAATAACTCCTTCTTTATCTAATTTAAAAACGACCTTAAAGGGTCGAAACACTTTTTCAAGCCTATTATATAACCGAACACTTATATAATCAAATGATTATATTCGATTGATTTGTAGACATAAATGCAGAACTCCTTAAAAGTATAAATTATTTAGACATTAAGAAACAGTTCCTAGCGCACAATGTGCCACGCGGAGCTGTCTTTTTTCCATAATAATCAGTGGGCGATAGAACAGATCTTTCTAGCGGAGAGGGATTGCATAAAATTTCCTGTTTTTCGATCGAAAGACTATTGAAAACGATTAAAAGTTCGCTTACAATAAAACTAAACAAAAGTTCTATATTTATAGAACTAATTAGTGAATTAGCATCTTACTCAAAGAATGGAGCAGCTTATGGATTATAAAGTAGAAGTCGATTTTGCCCCCATGTATGAATGTGTTAGTAGTATGACTGCCTTTCTAAGCAAGCAGAACCATACTGCCATGGATTCCGGTAAGCTCTGGGTACGCGAAGTCCAAGCAAGATTTGCGCCGATGCTGCTTCGTAAAATGCAAGACGTCGTGAAGAAACTCGATGACTTCAGTTTGGCTCCCTACATTTGGTGCTGTCCTGGTGAGCGTTCGGTTAGTAGCTTTCTGGATTGGTTCGACGGGTTAACTTCGGGCGAACTATATGAAATATCTGGACGTTTCGGCCAATCGGTTCCCTCCAATCTTGCGGAACTTAGGGACATTGCCTCTGACATCCTGCGCGAATGGAATGCGGGATACTTCAGTGGAATCGACCCTAAAATCATCGAGGGACTTGAGCTGGAAGCTGAGTCCAGACGAACGATGCTGAACGGGAACAATGACATGGAAGTCTTTGAAGCAGCAACCGATGGAATGCGCCTCTATCCAACTGAGCATCTAAAGCAGGTCATTATCATTCCGCAATATCATGCTCGTCCATTGGTTACTACCTCCATGTATGATGAATTCGTATTCACTAGCTACTCTTGTGATGTTCTCCCTCCGGAAGCTGGACGCCCTGCTCCAGCACTACTTCGCCTTACCCGAGCACTCTCGGATGAGACGCGGCTGTTTATCCTTCGTTTACTCACAGGCAAACAGCTCAATTTCACAGAAATCGTGCGGGAGGTCGGACTTTCCAAAAGTACAATCCACTACCATCTTATTGCGCTGCGCGCAGCTGGGCTGGTCATTGTCCATACCAATGGTAAAAGCACTTCGTACAGCCTGCGATTGGAAGCCTTAAATGGGCTCCCCCAGCAGATTGGGGCGTATCTGGAGAGTTAGAAAAGGAGCTACTAAGCTATGATAAAACGCAGCTATTATGGTCTACTCTCGACCATTACTTTAAGCGCTTTTGGAGATGCTTTTGGCTTGCTAGCTATGGAGTGGCTCGTCTATGAGCTGACTGGCTCCAAGCTAGCGATGGGAGCACTCGCGCTCAGCTCCGGTATACCTGAGTTGCTGCTGCGTTTGCTCGGTTCACCGCTGTCCGATCGGTTGCACCGGGTTCGTTTTATGGCCTGCTTGGCAACCATTCGCTTGCTGGCTATAGCACTGCCACTCGGCATGGGTCTGGCTGGTCAATTGCAGCTGTGGCATCTGTTTGTCGCCGCAGGTCTCAGCGGAGCCTGCGCCGCATTGTTCATGCCAACGGCGATGGCTGTTATCCCCGGCGTTGCCGATAGCCGAAAGCTGGTGCGGGCTTTTGCTATCATCGATGGCAGCAAAAGTGCAGCAGCCCTGCTGGGGCCCGCCTTAGCTGGGGCGTTGACCGCTGCCAGTGGAGCGCTGCCAGCACTTAGCATCAACATGTTATGTTACATTGCGGCCATCACTACCTTGCTGTGTTTACAGAAGCTGCCGAAGCCTGCTCCAACCCCCGGCCGTTTCTCCATCACCGTCTACGTTCGCGAGATCGCCGAGGGTTTCACCTTCTATAAGCAATTTCCTGCAATGCTTACGATTATGATGATGGCCTCCATCAGTAATTTAAGCTCAATTGCCGTCTGGACCATGATGGTTCCTTTTGTACGCGAAGTGCTCCACCGCGATGCGGCGACGATGGGCACTTTGAGTACCGTTTTCGCACTTGGAACCTTAGTCGGACTAAGCATTATTTCCATGATAGGGGAAATTAAAAAAAGACGGCTTGTCATGCTCGGCAGTCTGGGGACCATAGGTTTAGTGACTACATTATGGGGGCTATTCCCTAGTTTTTCTTTTGCTCTCGCCGCCGTGTTCGCCACTGGAACGTTAGGCCCCTTCTTCGGCTCCTTAAGCTCTTCACTCCATGGACGTCTAGTTCCAAGCAATCTGCAAGGAAGAGTAAATTCTATCCGATTTCTGATCGGTGGCGGCTTGCAGCCTTTTGGTGCTTTTGCCGGCGGTGCGATTGCCCAGCTATATGGTGTGCCTGTACTTTTCGTAATCGCCGGACTGCTTCCAATGCTCTGCGCCAGCGCAGCCTTGCTGCTTCCCGGACTCAAAGCGCTGGATGGTGATCTCTCTACCCTTGAAGCCACTCATCGGCAACCCGATGCGGCGGTTCCCCCGCACGGTGTTGTCGCTGAACGATAAGTCAAGATATGTAGAAGAGTTCACTGATTCTAATAGAAACAGCGATAGCTATGGACAAGGAAATCACGTCCTAGACTAGCGCTGTTTACCTATCGAAAAATCTGAATTCCATCTTTCTTTAAATCCTTTCATGCCTAGATCTTTGAAGGCGGCGGATGGCAGTCTGTTTTTTTATAGTCTTGTTAACGTTCCATTCACACTACTCTGATAATGTCTATAAGCGTTAGGTGGATGATCATCCAAGCCCAATAAATGATGATACGGAGGATAATAATGTTAACATCTATGAAAAAAAGACTGATCGCTAGTCTAACCCTATTGGCTGTGATTGTTGCCGGATTAGGTGCGAGCCTGATATTACCTGGGAATCATGCCTCGGCCGAGACCAAGACGGATCAAGCCGTGCTACCCATAACTCAGACTGAAGCCCCTGCCAGTCTCGATGATACCGAGAGTCTCACTACCTTCGTTGATGGCATCATGGAAAAGGATATGAATCGACTGCAAATTCCGGGAGCGGTCATCTCCATCGTAAAGAACAACAAGATTATTTTGGCCAAAGGTTATGGTAGTTCCAATCTGGAAAAGGCAACACCCGTTGACCCGACAACCAGCATGTTTCGAATCGCTTCAACGACAAAGCTGTTTACCTGGACAGCCGTGATGCAACTGGTCGAGCAAGGCAAAATTGATCTGGATACAGATATTAACACCTACCTGAAATCAGTGAAGATCCCTGCTACTTATCCTGAGTCGATCACTATGCGCCATTTGATGACACATACAGCAGGGTTCGAAGAAGGTGGCGTTGGTTATCAAATCACTACAGACCCTGCCAAATTGCCGGGGTCAATCTCGGAAACACTCAATAAGCATATGTTGGCACGAGTAAGACCACCCGGACAGATAAGTTCTTATTCAAACTACGGTGCTACACTAGCAGGTCTAATTGTAGAGGAAGTTAGCGGTGTTCCTTACAATGATTATATAAAAAAGTATATTTTTGATCCGCTCGACATGAAATATTCGACTGTAGTAGAACCTTTGCCGGAGTCATTCATGCCCAACAAAGTTGTGGGGTACAAGAGCGAGAACGGCAGTTTTATTCCAGGCACACCTACATTCGAGGGCGGATTTCGTCCTGCCGGCTCTGGTACCGTATCTGCAGTAGATATGGCGCACTTCATGATCGCCCATCTGCAGAATGGTAAATATGGTGATCAGCAGATTCTGAGACCCGAGACAGCAGAACTAATGCATTCAACAGCATTTCAATTCGATAAACGTCTGCCAGGAGTGGATCTGGGGTTCGCAGAGAAACGAATCAACGGACTCACGTTGATCACTCATGGTGGTTCTGACCCCATGTTTAATACGGAATTATATCTTGTGCCTGCCAAGCATGTAGGCATCTTTGTATCCTACAACGGCGGTGAGGGCGGTGATTCCGCAGCAGACCTCATCCAAGCCTTTTTCAACCGCTACTACCCTGCTCCTGATGCTAGTCGGCCTGAATTCATCGCTTCTGATGAATCTATTCAGAAATATGCAGGAGCCTATGAATTTACCCGCCGAAACATCAGTGATATTGATAAGTTTTTCAACTTTTTCCTTCAGCTGAATGTCGCGGTTGAGGATAATAAGCTATCCTTGGGAAGTGGTAGTGAACAACAGTTATATAGAGAAGTCGCTCCGAATCTGTTCCAACTCGAGGGAGGTACCGAACAAATTGCCTTCCGCACGAATGAGTCCGGTAAGGTTACACATATGCTTTTGGGTATGGCACCGGATATGCCGCTGGAGCGTACCCCACTCTTAGATCAGAATAAATTTTGGCTTATCGCACTAGGGTTCTCGGGATTGATTTTCATCACTTCATTGCTTGGACTAATCTTCTCCAGACGCAAGATCAAGGCGATGACGCCTCCGGAAAAACGGGCCATCCGACTATCTGCGGGAACTGCTGGTTGGGCGCTGCTATCTTTCGTCACGATATTTATGGTGGTTATGTCCATGGACACGATGCAGAAGCTCAGCGGGATCAGTCTTTCGCTTTCTCTCAGTTTAGTTATGCCAATCATTCTGGTTGGTCTGACTCTAGCTCTGCTAATCTCGGCTATACTGGTTTGGAAGAATAAATACTGGACAGCTTTCAAGCGTGTGCATTATACGTTAGTGGCGTTTTCGGCTGTGGCGATGACTCTGTTCTTCTACTATTGGAACCTGTTGGGTTGGCAGTTCGGATAACGCCATTACTTGCCAAGAACAAAACAGATATAATGAAAGCTTAATAGAGGAGGAAAATCGTGGCTACTATACTTATCGCTGATGATGATGATAACATCCGAAAGCTAATGTCTTTATTTTTGCGAAAAGAAGGTTTTGACCTCAAAGAAGCCAGGGATGGTACCAAAGCGTTGTCCATTATAGAGAACTCGCGAGTCGATCTCGTCATTCTAGATATTATGATGCCAGGATTGAATGGTTGGGATCTGTGCAGAGAAATCAGGCGCTATGATGCCAACATCCCCCTCCTCATGGTGACGGCTAAAGCGGAATCTGCACACAAAGTGAAAGGCTTTCAACTCGGTACGGATGACTATCTGACTAAACCGTTTGATCCACTTGAACTCGTACTGCGAGTAAAAGCTTTGCTTAAACGCTCGCTGGTCGTTTCTTCACAGTCTGTGCAGTTGGGCAATGTGGCGCTCAACCGCCGCACTTTTCAGGTCACGCGTGGTGAAGAACCGGTTACGATTCCTTTAAAGGAATTTGAGCTGCTGTTTCTGCTGGCCAGCCATCCTGGGCAAATCTTTACAAGAGAACAGTTAATCCTCCAAATCTGGGGATTGAATTATGTAGGAGACGGCCGAACTGTAGATGTGCATATAAGTCGGTTGAGGGAGAAATTCAGCGGCAATGGCGAGCAATTTCAAATCGAAACGGCCCGCGGCCTGGGATATCGGCTGATCCCTACGCCATGATCAAGACGTTGTATGTACGCGTCATTCTCACGTTTCTAGGCATCATTATCTTTAGTCTAATCTGTTCCTTTTTCATTGGTTTGTATGTCTTTCAGAAACAAATAAGTTATGAGGGACAGAATGAAATGATCGTAGTGGGAAAAGAGATCATTCACCGCTATGATGACGCTAAACCAAAGGATGCGGACGAGTTCCTGAATAGTATGGTTAAGGTATCCGCATACCCTATCCACCTGTACAATCATGCCGGAGAACATACTTTTTATGGGCTCAAAGGTAGTCCGGCTGTCAATGTCCCTCCCGAAGCTGTCAAACAAGTACTGCAAGGAAAGTTCTACCGTTCCTCCACGGAAGATAAGGATACTTTTATCGGGATGCCCTTTATGTTGGATGGGGAGTGGCGTGCGATGTTCTTGCAGTATTCTGCTGAGAACGAAAATATCGTCAATCGGATGGTGCTCTTTGTGCTTTTGCTCGTGCTTTTGCTGGGTAGTGTATGCATTCTTTTTGCCGCCAGATATTTGGTAGAGCCGATCAAAGCACTGACGAATGCAACAAAAAGGCTGGCCAAGGGTGATTTCGAGGTGGAGCTTAAAGTGAACCGAATAGATGAAATCGGGGAATTGACACAAAGCTATGTGGAGATGGCAGGAGAGCTGAAGCAGTTGGAACAGATGAGGCAGGATTTCGTATCCAACGTTTCACATGAAATCCAGACACCCCTCACGTCGATTTCCGGCTTTGCCAAGGCGCTACTGAACCATGATTTAATCGTGGAAGAGGAACGCAGCGAATATCTTGATATCATCATTGCGGAGAGTGAACGTCTGTCGAGGCTAAGTGATAATTTACTGAAGCTCGCTTCCTTGGATTCTGAACATCATCCCTATAGCGTAAGTACCTTCAATCTTGACGAGCAGATTAGAACCATCGTTGTGACCTGTGAGCCCCAATGGTCAGCCAAAGGCATTGTTATCGATCTTGAACTGCCGGAAGCGATTAAAATTAAGGGTGATGAAGATCAGCTGAAGCAAGTATGGATGAATTTGCTCAGCAACAGCATCAAATTCACACCGGTAGGCGGGAATATTCGCATCAGTATAGATAGTAGTGCAACAGAAGTATCCGTCACCATCAGCGATAACGGAATCGGGATCTCCCCGGAAGAGTTCAACGCTGTATTCCAAAGGTTTTATAAAATAGACAAGTCGCGGAGTGGAAACAACAATGGCAATGGTCTGGGACTCGCGATCGTTAAAAAAATCATCTCCCTGCATCAGGGAAGCATAGAGCTGGACGGTGCGGTTGGAGAGGGAACGACGATTATCGTTAGGCTACCTTGTGTTAGAACAAAATCACCCCACGGGTGAATAAGCTTACAAGCCAGCGGTCATTTGTCTGCTGGCTCTTCTTTTTTCGCCAAGGTTCCATTACATACTGGACAGAAAAACTCTGGCGATTCTCAGTTCTCCAGTTCATACGAGCACTCGGCCACTATAAATTCAGGTACTGGATAGCTTCCAATTCGTCCATATTCTGCGCAGTTACTCTAAGTACAGAGTCCCAAAATCACAGCTGCAATGAAAATCTGGTTTATTCGAATGAACTCTGCTCCATGTTCCAAAGTGCGGATAGGTCGTATCGTCGCCGCACTTGTAAAAGTTTCCTCGCATCCTTTTTCCCGGCACTGCCCGAAAATCCGAAAAATATGATTGTACCCAAGCCCATGGGATCGAAAAGCTTAATTCCCAATACACTTCCCCTTTAACATTAATTTGATCCGTGGTGGATAGGATGTGGAAAAGTGCCGGATTGATAGTGATTGGGAAGCGATCATACCGATCCGTTCCTATCTGTAAGAGAATTGTGCCATTCGCATTGAATTCGAAATTCATATAGCGCTGGTCCGAATCCGGATCAGGCTGAAAAAAGAACTCGATGCAGCTATCCTTATACACGGGATCATTCATGTTTCTATATGTTCGTATTGGATTCTTTTCGTAAACCTTAAACTGAATCTTCAGATCCTCCTGACTGTAATTTAATCTCGCTGTAACGACCGGAGTATACCCTTTAAGCCATTGATACTGCTTGATGATCTGGACTTCTTCTGTATCTGAAACATCCGTCTGATTTGTCTGGCGGGAAATTACTAAGGTTTCCAATTTTCTTTCCATGGTTCATTCCCTTCTGTTCGCAGTCTCGATCCCCGAGATTTCGTACGGCCGTCTGCCGTTACCTGTATTTGCGGATGAAGGAGACCGCCCGCTCTATATCCCTCTCGGGCGCATCCCCCACTTCTCGCTCGATGGTCAGATACCCCTCGTATCCGATCTCCTGCAAGGCGGCGAAAGTAGGCGTCGAAATCCACCTTTCCCTCGCCCAACGGAACCTCCTGGAATATGGCACCGGAGCTTACAAGCTCGGCAATCCGTTGATGATCCAGCGGCTGGTACCCTATGGCACCGTACACATCCCTCGGATCGACCGGCTGATACCGAATGCCGTCCTTCACATGGGTGTGGACGATATAGTCCTTCAGCAGGTGTACACCCTGGACCGGGTCATCCCCTGTTACCATCACCATGTTGGCAGGGTCGAAATTCACGGCTACCCCTCTGCCTCCAAGGGTATCGAGAAAGGCCCGGAGATGGGCTGCCGTCTCCGGACCCGTCTCCAAAGCGAAGTACCCCTTCATCCTCGAAGCATAATCACAGAGTTCCGCACAAGCCATAAAATCAACCTCCTCCCACCCACCCTTATTTCGCGCAGGGTAACGTAATTCCTTCATGGATCGCCTGGTCGGCCAGGAGAGCGATCTCCATCGCCCGACAAGCATCCTCCATTGACGGTATAGCGGGCAAGTTGTTCTCCAGCATGGACAGGAAATAGTCCAGTTGGGCACCCGTAGGCTTCACGGAGAAGTCCATATTGATCTGCCGGATCGTTCCTTTCCGGTAGTCTTCAACCTCGACCAGATTTCCCAGATGCTGCTCCTCCCGCGGTCGATCGTTCTTGTAGATGATGCGGATCCTGCCTGCCGGTCCGATGAATTCCTTCCGGTTGTCAGTCGGCATCCCCTTGCCCCACCCCGTCTCGAAGTAGCCGATGGAGCCGTCCGATAGACGGAGGGTCATGAGTCCGTAATTGTAAGTGTACGGCGGGACTTCTTCATAGAGACGCTGACCGATCCCGTTGACGCTTACCACGTCCGCCCCTGTGGCCCAACGCATCACATCGATATAATGGACGCCGCAATCCACGATCGGTGAGACGTCCCGGAGCAGGGACAGGTGGGAATCCCAATTGTTGGAGGGTTTCAATTGGGTTAACCGAATAACCAAGGGGAAGCCGATGGCGCCCTCCCGGATCATCTTCATAACCGCCTGGTACGTGGTGTTATGGCGAAGAATATGACCGATCAGCACCTTGGTCTTGGCTCCACGGGCCAGCTTCATGAATTCCTGCGTTTCCCGTGTATTACCCGCCATTGGTTTCTCGCATAGGATATGCTTCCCTGCAGCGACGCAAGCTTCTGCTATCTCCAGATGGGAAGAAGGGTACGTGGCGATAATGACCAGATCCACATCGTCACGCTCGATCAAGGCCCGGTAATCCGTGCTCCAACACTCGGCTCCGTATTGGCTTGCCACTAATGATGCCCTGTCCCGGTTCCAGTCCACTACGCCGATTAACCGGACCCGCTTCTGCTGTGATATGGCGTCCAAGTGGAGAGAGCCCATATAACCGCAGCCTATCACGACCGCCCCGTACCTTTTCATGATGCATCCATCCTATTCTCACTCATTGAGGTTATTTTATGTTGATTCAATGCATATCCCACTCTTACATTTGCATAATCCCGGATTACTAAAGAATAATTTTCGTCTTGTTATGATACCTTATTACCTTTATTATATAAGAATGGTGGAGAGTTTTATTTAGCTATGAAAGTTACTTTTTGCACGATTCCGTTATTCTATCTAATTCTATATAAGGACTTGATGAGAGCTAGAAGGTGCCGCTAAAATGGGAACAACAATTATCGTTAGGCTACACTTGTCTTAGAATCAAAAAACAGGAGATGCTCCGGTGTACCGGAGCATCTCCTGTTTTTTAGGTTAGATCTAGGAGCATCGTAACTCAATGCTTTCTAGTCACTACCGCTCCCCTTCGGCTAAAAACCGAAGGGGGGTTCTTTGAGCCTTCCTTCGGTTTTGGGTTTGGTGTTCGCGCTGAAAGCAGCGGAGAGAACGGACTGATTGTGGAAAAGCGGAGCGTTCGCCTTTGTGTCCGGATTTTACCCTAGGGGGAAAAATTCAAAAAATCTGGACACAACAGCGATTGTAACAACAGTCCGTTCTCGGAGCGTCCGCCAGCGCAAAGCGCACAGCGCCTAGCACAAACAACCGCCAAACACCCTAAGGCTCAATCAAACCATACTTCGTTTTTATCCGATCCAACTTTTCAATCATAGGCTTAGCAATGAAAAAGAGGAACACCACCGTAGAAATCGCATGCACCATATCAAACCAAAAGGCTGAAATATAAGTGGTCATCAAAGCTGACCATGAGAACTCAGCAGTGAACATCATCAGCGAGCCTATATTGATAATGCCTCCATAAACTAAGAACGTCGCTAGACCTCCGAAGATGCACAGAGACAGCTTAGTCTTTTTAAGCAGACCCTTCTTGAAGAAAATGCCCGCCAAGAAACCAATAATGCCAAAACAGAACATTTGCCAAGGCGTCCAAGGTCCCTGCCCAAAGAAGAAATTTGAGACGAAGCCCGCAACAGCGCCCACCAGAAATCCTGCTTCAGCCCCTAAACTCACACCTGCGATGATCACAATAGCTACAACCGGCTTAAACTGTGGCAACATGAAAAAGGCTGCGCGTCCCGCCACCGCAATAGCTGCTAACACCGCTATGACGATGAGCTCCCTCGCCTGCGGCTTCCGTTTCTCGAACACGAGCGCAAAAGGAAGCATCGTATAGATAATGATCAAGAGACTGATAAAGTAATATTTCCGATCATCTAACACGAAGATACCTAACAATATCGTAGCCGGAATAACTATGAAGATTAATAGTGCCGCTAATAAAGTTCGACGACTCAAAGGGCGACCTGTTACCTGCTTCTTTGACATAAATCAATCACACCCTCTATCGTTACTCCCTCACTCCATACATGTCGCGCCATACGGTTGGCGGCAGTTGTATAGAAGCTGTTTCCCGCAAAAAACTTCTTCGCTTCATTCGTAGTAATGATACTTCCATCAAAGAACATCGCGCAAACCTCAGCATACTTGGCACAAAATTCAACGTCATGCGAAACCATTACGATAGTAACACCTTCGGCATTAAGCTTTTGCAGGAATAGGGCTAGCTTCTCTTTGAATGGCCCATCCAATCCTTTGGTCGGTTCATCCAATAGCAGGATTTTCGGTTCTAACAAAAGCACTTTTGCCAGCGCCGCACGCTGCTGCTCTCCACCACTTAGATCATACGGGTGCATGGAGAGGAGATGTTCTAGTTCTGCGAACTTAACCACGCTCTCTACTCTGGAGGTTTTTTCTTCCTTCGTTAAAGGGAGCTGGGATAACATCTCGTACAAATCTAGCTCAACTGTTTTTTTCACAAATAACGTTTGCGGATTTTGCGGGAGGATGCCCAGATTGTTAGTAAACAATGCTTTGGTATTCATCTTCGCAGGGTTGTTCCCGCCGATTAATACCTTCCCTCTGTAGGGCTGGAGGATGCCACTCATCAGTGACAGGGTTGAGGTCTTGCCTGTTCCGTTCCCACCCACAATGCAGTAGAACTGCCCCTGCTTTACTTCAAAAGACAAATCTTTAATGATGTCCGATCCGTTTTTATCATATTTAAACCATACATCCTTGAATTTTATGACTACAGGGCCGTCCTCTTTCGTACTTGGCCGAGATTCTGCCATCGTTGCAGGTGTCTTATCCTCTAGAAAAGCATCCAGCCATTGGCGTCCTTCCTTCACTGTAACGGGCCAAGCTAAGTCATTCTCTACTCCTGCGTAAATTTGCATCGGTGAAGGCATAGACAGAAACATCGGATGGTTCAGCTTGCTTAAAGCTTCGCCCACCTTTTGCGGAGTGTCATCGGCAATCAAGACTCCTTCATTCAGAACGATCAGCCGATCTGTAAGCGGAAGAACATCCTCTAGACGGTGCTCGGTCATAATAACGGTTGTTCCTAGCTCACGATTAATTTTTTTGACCGTCTCCAAAAAATCGGAAGCCGCGATTGGATCTAGCTGGGAGGTTGGCTCGTCAAGAATTAAAACAGAGGGATGCATAGCCATTATGGATGCTAAATTAAGCAGCTGCTTCTGACCGCCCGAAAGCTCAGTCACACTTTTATGAAACCAGGTCTGGATTCCAAAAAAACTGGCCATTTCAGCCACGCGCAGACGAATCGTAGAATTGTCATAGCCTAAGCTTTCAAGTCCGAAGGCCAGCTCATGCCACACCTTGTCAGTCACAATTTGATTGTCCGGACTTTGCAGTACATAACCGATTTCCGCTGCCTGTGTCCGCCCATCGATCTCTTCTACAGGTTGACCCTTATAATAAATCGCCCCTTGGCGTGTGCCGTGTGGGGTTAGGATTGATTTCAGTTGTCTAAGTAAGGTGCTTTTGCCGCAGCCTGACTTTCCACAAATCGTAATGAAGTCTCCGCTTGCAATCGTAAGATTAATATTCGAAAGAGCTGCTTGCTCTTGTTCAGGAAAGGTAAAGCTTAGTTCTTCGATTCGATAGATTTCCATTTCATTGCCTCCACCATATTGATGAGCACAGGGATCATACATAACGCAAAATAAGCGATATATATAAGGATACTAAAAGGTGTAATTGCGCTCGCTTTAATCGACGGATA
This sequence comes from Paenibacillus sp. FSL R10-2734, assembly GCF_037963865.1. Classification (NCBI taxonomy): domain Bacteria; kingdom Bacillati; phylum Bacillota; class Bacilli; order Caryophanales; family Paenibacillaceae; genus Paenibacillus; species Paenibacillus sp. FSL R10-2734. The sequence goes on from NZ_CP150170.1 coordinate 7,020,901, forward strand.
ATATCTCATCGTGTTCTCACCCATTGCTGCACCTACAGCTACCATCGCAATTAAACCTGTCATAATCAAAAGGACTACTTTGTCCCGGGCATCTAAACGAAAGATCGAAAAGCTTGTACGTCCCGGCAATCCATACCCTCTTGATTTCATGGAATCCGCCGTCTCAATCGCATTTTCCAAAGCCCAGGTGGTCATAATCGAGAGGATTGTAATCCCATTCCGCGCACGCGCGAGAAGATTTCCCTGTGTGACATCCCTGCCTATACATTTTTGAGCATTCGAAATCACCTTGATTTGCGCTAAATATCTAGGAACAAAACGAAGCACCATCGAAAAAATCAACGACAGTGCCGGTAGTATTTTTCCGAATATATAAATAAACTTATCCGAGGTCATCACGACGTTATAACAGGAGAACCATATGATTACCGTCACAAACATACACGCCGCTGCCACGCCATAAAGAATGGATTCCATCGTAATGGGGTTTCCGTTATTTAAATAGAACAGGATCGTTACCCCTTGATGATTAAAGACAGGATTCATAATAGCCATAAACAGCAAAAAGGGGATCATATACAGCAAATTAAATTTGATCGCCTTTTTTCCTTTTAACATAAAAGAGTAGACTATAGCACTAATCAGCCCAATAGCCTGAAAAATCGGATGCATGAACACCATGCTGAATAGCAACACAACAACAAAATAAAGAAAATTTACAAACGGATGAAAGGTAGAAAAGCTATCCTTCATTGTTTCTGTGCTCCTCCTGTGGCTCCATTACCACCTACATCTCGACCTAGATCACAAGTGTACACCCAATCAATGACATCGCCATCCTTGAGAACATAACGACTACTGCCGTAGTTAGGGAACCAGCCATTTACTTTGTACATCCAGCCACTAAGCTCTCCAGCATCAAATTCATACAGATTATTTATGCCTTCAATATAATTACTGTTATAGATCGGAGTCATGCTGAATTCCATATGGATTTTATTCTTCTTCATTTCTCTTAGTAAAACATCAAACACAGACTCGCCTTCATAGAAGGTTACCTTTTGCGCTTTATAAATGATACCATCTGCCGGCAATACTTCAAGCTTATCCTTATTGAAAATATCCATGTTATCTAAAATGGTTGCCGCCGAGACGGACAAAGTAGCCGTTAATTCTTTCTTCTTATTTACCGTTGCAGCTTGCCATTCCACTGGCTTAGGTTTGCCTGTTGGGACGGGATCAGTAAGAAACTTATCCTTTTTCGCTTCTTGCTTCGTTTCTGTTGTCGCTACTTTTGAATCTGGTTTTGCTACGGGTTTTGTCGTCGCTTTCGTTTCCGGTACGGACGTTTTAGCCGCTTTCGGTGTTGCGGTCGGTTGTGTCTTTGTAGCCGGTTTTGGTGTTACGGTTGGCTTTATAGCCTCTGTTAATGCTGCAGTTTCTGTTGGAGCTACTGTTTCTGCTGACGTTACCTCTTCAGTTGGCGCTACCGTTTCAACGGGCTTAGCTGTTTCATTAGGTGTAGCTGACGGTGCTATCTCCTTTGTCTCGGGATCGCTTGACGCTGTAGGCTCTGTATCAACATTCTGAGTGGAAGTGGTGTTGTCAGATGCTACTTCGTGAGACTCAGCACTATTGCTCGCAACCTTGTTCGGGCTCTTCTGGTAATTCCCACCCCAAAAGAAGGCGATCGCCAGTACACCAATAATTAGTATTGCTGTTAACCATTTTTTCTTGTTCATTTCTTAAGTTCCCCACCTTAAATAATAAGCAAGGGTATACATGCTACCCTTGCTTATCTCTCTAAATAAAGTTCTATTTAACGTCTGTCATGTTATAAAGATGATTCTGACCCTTAACGAACCGATCATAAGCAACTAATGCATACATTGCTTGATCCGTAGCCATAAGATCTACTTCTCCTGGTTTCGCACCTCCGTCGCTCACTCCACCCTGCTTCACGTGATAGAAGCCACCTTCAGGTGCAGCAAAGCCTAGCAACGCATCAACCACTGAGCGTCCATTTTTAATAAATCTTGAATCCTTATGTGGATCTATACCAAGGCCAGTTAAAGCTACAATCACCTGAGCAATGCTCTCGGAGTTCGTAGATTCCCAGCTTGCAAAACCACCGTCTGCTGTTTGTGTTTTGGATAACCAAGCAATTCCACGATCCACAGCAGCCGTTACTTTGGCATTGGTTTTGTAATAAGGAGTCAAGCCTTGAATAACCATCCCAGTGATATCCGGATCAGCTGCAGTAGCATTACTACCTAGTGCCCATCCCCCACCACTGATCTCTCTGCCCAAAATATAATCGATGAGCATCTCTCTTGTTGTCTGCGTCTTTACATTCTTAACCACAGGAATGTCGTAATGGTTGCTGTCCAGTGCGATAAGTGCAAACACAGGACCATTGATGCCTTGCTTGATTAAAGTATCAAAATCAGCAAGCGGTTCAAGCAGGTTATAACCCGCCACTTTATCAATATTTTTGCCGATTGAAGTTAATGCCAAAATAACTCTATCATATTCCGTATATTTTACGCTATGCAGCTTCCCTGATTTTTCTTTAAGGGTTGCTTCTACATTCGCATAGTACTTCGCGTAATAACTATCTGGAACCTTTACACCAGAACGTGCCAACCCGAACACTGTCCAGTCCCCACCAATCGTGGAGATGACCGGGTTTGTTACTGTTTTTTGCAAAAAGGCTGCTGTGTTCTGAATGTATGGAGTAACGGCTGTGTTCTGAATATTTGGAATAGCCACTTTGTTCCCACTCTTATAATCATGGGATCTAGTAGCTACAACGGCTGCCATTTCTCTTGTTACAAACTCTTTAGGTTTAAATTGATTATTATCACCTAACATAAGTCCAGTGGCAACAATGGTTTCCACGTCTGCTTTAGCCCACGCGGATGCTGTTCCAAGATCCTTGATCGCTGTCCCTGGCTTCGTAGCTGAGATTGACAATGCTCTAACGATAATAGCTGCCATTTGCTCGCGAGTAATCTTGTCATTTGGTTTAAATTCATTATTAAAACCTGTAATTAGACCTGCCTTATGAGCAGCATTCACATATGGATAGAACCAATCTCCCAGAGCAACATCCTTATAGGTAATTCCTTTATCACTCTTAAGATCAAGTTCCAATGCAGACACTAGGATCTTAGTAAACTCTGCTCTTGTAATATAATCTTTCGGATTCACCTGTCCATTGTTACCTTGGATAAATCCTTTTACTGTAGCTGTTTCAATCGCTGAGTACGCCCATGAAGAGATCTTATCGGCGTCTTTATATACTTCTTTAATATCATTCGTATTCTGGTTGGGAGCCTTCGATGTATCCTTAGGAGTTTCTGTTGGAGCTGTTGTACCCTCAGGATTAACACCGGTGGAGCTACCACCTGGTGCAGGGGTAGCGCTAGGTTTAGGCGTCGGAGTTGGTTTAAATCCTGATCCCAAGTCCTCACCTAGATCCGTAGTATAACGCCACTGAATACTTTCCCCAGCACTTAGGTTATATGAAGATGCGCCATAATTAGGATATGTTCCATTCACATTATACTTCCATCCACTACCATCGCCATGGTCAAATTCCCCATCACCAGCTATGGATTTGACATATACACTACCAAAATTTTGACTCCATGAATAATCATAGCTGATACTACGGCTATCTAGAACTCTTTGTAGCACAGACCATACTGTGTCACCTTGTTGTAGTTCAACCTTTACAGATGGCACTACATAACCTTTATTGATCGTAAGTTTATCCACGGATAAAGTTACGTATTGTTTCGATGGCGTGGTTTCACCACCACCAACGCTGCCACCATCACCAACAGGGGGTTGGACCATAATAGAAGTATAAGCAATGTAATCCGTGAAGTGATTGGTTTTTACAATTAAATCATTACCACTATCATAGGCATACTCAGACTTACCGCTCTCAAAACCTAAGGCATCACTTGCAAATTTTTGAATCGCATGAGGTGTGCCATCTTGAATATAGGCTGCATCTTTTCCTTTAAGGTCCTTAAAGGTTAAGGTAATAAATTTATTGAATTCTACTCTTGCGCTGCCACCCATGGAGAAAGCTTGAATAATGTTCTCTAGCTTTTTATCCGCAGGAATAATTGGATTCAGAGTATCTTTTAGTACTGATTCTGTGCCTGTTAATGGTGAAATCAATTCAATTGCAGAGGCATCCCCACCTCTAACTTTTGCACCCATAGGAATGACTACAGTTACATCACCTTTAGTAGCCTCTATCTGAGGAAGTTCGCTGTTACTAGGTAAGTTAACACTAACCTTCGATTGATTAGCCTCTGGAATGGTTACTGTGATTTCTTTACTGCTATCTCCGGAGCTGATCGGAATGATGTAATCATGAGCATCATCTGGAATTGCTACTACCGGTTTATCTCCTGAAGGTAGCTGTACTTCTACTTCTTTCGGTGTTTCGGGTTGTACCGTTGGTTGTGCGCTTGGTTCTACCGTTGGTTGTGCAGTTGGTTCTACGGTTGGTTGTTCAATTACCACATCATTCATATCAAAGAGACGGTTCTTATGATTGATCAGTCGATCGTAAGCAACAAGTGCATACGTAGCTTGATCCGTTGACATACCATTCACTGAACCATTTAAAGAGCTCTTAAACCCACCATTAGGTCCAGCATAGGCAAGAAGCGCATCTATAAGCGATTTTCCATTTTTTATAAACTTAGGATCAGTCTGTGGATTTATTCCTACGCTAGTTAAGGCAACAATAACCTGTGCGATGCTCTCGCTACTTGTGCCAAACATACCTGTAAATCCACCTTGGATGTTTTGGTTCGTGGACAACCATGTGATCGCCCGATCTACAGCGTCTTTTACATCTTCACGGGTATAATAAGGTGCAAGTGCTTGTATCGCCATCCCAGTCATATCGAAGTCTGCTTTGGTTACTCCTAAAGCCCATCCACCGGCATCTGCTGTACCTTTTTTAACCTCTTTATCTAAGATGTACTGAACCAGATTTGCTCTTGTACTTTGATATATTACTCCCTTTTCATCAGGCTCAGGGAATAGTTTCGGAATCTCGTAGTTATGACTATCTAAGGCAATCAGAGCAAATATGGGACCATTGTTCCCTTGCTTCTGAACATATTGATAATCAGCGAGTGCATTGATTAGATTATACCCCGCAACATCCGTGATATCTTTTCCGATAGAGGTAAGTCCTAGAATCGCTCTGGAATTCTCTGTGCTTCTACTAGCATCGAGTTTTCCGTCCTTCATTAATCCTTTTACTCTCTCAGCTACGTTGTTGTAGTAAAGATCGTAATAACCACTTGGTACTTCGTAGTTAGCACGTGCTAAAGATAGAATTGACCATTCTCCGCTACCTGTTCCAAAAGACGGATTCTTTACAGTGTTTAGGATATAGGCAAGACTTTTATTTAATTGTTGTTTGGCCACAACATTATTAGGTTGTTCTAGTTGAACATCTCTCATATCATATAGACGGTACTTATTATTGATCAGACGATCATAAGCAACAAGAGCATACGTGCCTTGATCCGTAGCCATAGAGTTTACTTGATAGTATGATGCTGGCAAACTCTTAAAGCCACCATTAGGTCCAGCATTGGCTAGGAGCACATCAATCAGAGACTTCCCATTTTTATTAATAAACTTAGAGTCACTATGTGGATCTATGCCAACTGCAGTTAAAGCAACGATCACTTGTGACATACTTTCTGTATTTAAAGATCCAGCTTGAATTTTCGAGTTACTTGCCAACCATTGAATTGCTCGATCCACAGCAGCTTTTACATTATCATGAGTTGCATAATATGGTGCAAGACCTTGTATCGCCATTCCAGTGATATCGACATCTTGCCAAGAACCAAAACCCCATCCACCACCGGTTATCTCTTGACTTAAAATGTGCTGAATCAGTTTTTCTCTTGTGGTTTGATCTTTAACCCCTTCAACTACAGGAATGTCATAATTCCGAGTATCTATGGCTATTAGAGCAAATATAGGGCCATTAATCCCTTGCTTCTTAACAAAATCAAAATCAGCGAATGCCTTTCTTAAATCATAACCTGCAACATTCGTGATATCCTTCCCGATAGAGGCAAGTCCTAGAATCGCTCTGGAATTCTCTGTGCTTTTAGTAGCATCGAGCTTTCCATCCTCACTTATTAATTGTTTTACACTATTAGTTAGATTGTTGTAGTAGAGATTATAATAACTACTTGGTACTGTGTAGTTGGCCCGTGCTAATGAAAGAACTGACCAATCTCCGTAATCTGTTGCAAATTGTGGATTCTTAACGCTTTTCAAGATATAAGCCAAACTTCTATCTAACTGATCTTTGGCAGTAATATTGTAAATAACTTGATACGTTACATCTACTGCTTTGTTCTTTGCTCCATCAACAGCCGTTACTGTTATTGTATTGCTACCTGGGTTAAGAGACGCTTTGTATTCACCATTAGTAGCATTTAAAGTGACCGAATTAACTTTTACAGACGGAACAATATCTTTATATACGTTATCTGTTACAACTACTTTGAAGCCTACATCTCTACTCGAAAATTGCTGGTTATTTTGTATACCTTCTATTGATATAGTAGGGCTCTCAGTATCTGGCTCTTGCACTACCACATTGCTCTGTTCTACTACAGATTGATCAAACTCCGTTGTCACTACTACAGGATCATTATTCGCCCCATTCGCATGAGCCGGAACTACACTTGTAGAGAACGTCGTGATAAATACAGCTACAATGAGTAACCAAGCTAAAAACTTATTTTTCTTCATTTTTCTTTAACCCTTCCCTTCATTTCCTATGATAAAAAACAGAGTAAACTTCTTCAGCAATACAAAAAAACCACTCAACATAAACGTCGAGAGGTTTAAGATAGTGAACCGCAATAAAAGCAGGCATATACTATATCAAGCACCTCTCTATCGCTCGTAGAGTTTGATGGTGTAACAGAAACAGGCTGATATTCTGGCTCAAGTATCATCATCCTTGCTACCTTCCCAGTTTCCCAGTGGCATATTACAAGGACTCCTCTTTCACAGCGGCGGGACCGCGCGGGAATTACACCCGCTTTCCATTTAACCAATCTATGATTGTTCTTTCGAAACATTCATAATTGGCACCTATTGCTAATATTAAATTTTCCATCCCCCATCATATCTAATATATATGCTTTTGTCATGTTATATTTGTTTTTTTACGTAAATGAAAGGATTGATCAAGGGTGTAAGCGGCAGGGGGGAGCTTAAAGATGCTAATGGCTTGATGGTTGACTTAGCAGTAACGATAACCGCTGAATAAACCTGCAAAAGTACATCTTTTAATGATACGAGGAGGACAGGAGCATGATTCCTACAAATCTGCAGTTATTTTTGCTCCTGAAGAAGATTTCGAGTCATAAATGAGGATATTCCTGTACATACGCAGTTTTTGATCTTCATGAAGAAGATATCCCATTAAAAAACTGTATCTATGCAGGCTTTCTCTAGTCCATCGGGAGGTACAAAGCGAAAAGTATGGATGAATAACATTTTACATTGTGGGATGTGAGCCGTGGACTCTTGAAAGTTTTATATAGCGAGTAGTTGGCGATAATCTCATTGAATATCAGATGATTTTAACCACAATATACTCTTTTTCTCTCAGCTCAAAGCCATCCTCCAGTGACAAAGAAGCCAGATCAAAGATGCGATCAAGCTTTTTATTACGCGGATGATCCTCTTCCTCTGCCCAACATGTATAAAGCTCAAACTCAGAGCCTGATACTCCATAATCTGTCATAACCTTAAATAGCTCTCGACAACACTTAAGTGAAGCGTTATACGATCCGGTTAGCGTATCTTTCAGCTTAGGAGATACGGAGAAGCCGCCCCAATTAGGTGAAATCCGGTACACAAACGGACTCCGAAAATGCATGCGAATTACCTCGTTCCAATACCCAAGCTCCTCAATAAAAATGCCCGCCGCATCCTCTTCCGAATCATATACAAGACAATCCTCATCTCTAAGATGAGATAGATCTACGATATCATCCAGAGGAATCATACCTTGATCACGCAGGGCCTCCCTCTGCCTTAAATACTCTGGGGAATTTTTCACTTCGTTATATGTCTTAGATGACAGTACACTGCCTCTTTCTCCTAACGGAAGCTCTGTAGCCGAGCCTATGTAATGAAATCTGCTCATTGGATTGTCCTCCATCACTTTGGGATAACTTCAAAACACTAATTTTTATATGAATTTACCACAAATTAGTAAGGTACACACTAGAAATGTTCTATGTTAGGGTATTTGGTAAGCGTTTACAACTAAAAAAGGAGGAATACATGTTCATCTATGCAACAAAGTGCTGAGGAAAGATCAGGTTTTACGCATCCTAAAAAATGATCTCACAAAGGAGAATTCAATGACTACACGAATCCAAAAATCATTCTTATCATTGACCCTTGTCACCGCTCTTCTGCTCTCTCTGTTCTCATCGATTGCCGCCGCTGATTCTAAGGACGAGCAACAAGCTAAGGCAGCGCCAAAGAGTAAGATCCAATCCTATGTAGACAATATGCAGCCCGGATGGAACCTCGGTAATACTTTAGATGCTACGGGTGAGGATGAAACCTCCTGGGGCAATCCGCGTGTGACCCAAGAACTGATTAAGAAAATCGCCGCTCAAGGCTACAAAAGCATCCGGATTCCGATCACATGGGATTCACACATAGGCGAAGCACCGAACTACACCATTGAACAAGCTTACCTCGACCGTGTCGAAGAAGTTGTCGGCTGGGCGCTGGACGCTAAGCTGTATGTAATGATCAATGTTCATCATGACTCCTGGTTATGGGTAAGCCATATGGAGGAGAAGCATGATGAGACGCTGGTGCGTTATAATGCAGCATGGACTCAAATTGCGGACCGCTTCAAGAATAAATCCGATAAGCTGATGTTCGAAAGCATCAATGAACCCCGCTTCACAGATGGTGGAAGCACAGATGAAGCGAAGATGGAGCAAATGCTTACAGAGCTCAACACCTCCTTCCATCAGATCGTTCGAAATTCCGGTGGAAAGAATGATGTACGTCCGCTAGTTCTCCCTTCATTAGAGACTTCTCCTACGCAGCCTAGAATAGATCAGCTCTACAAAACGATCACAGCACTCAACGACCCGAATATAATCGCGACCGTTCACTATTATGGCTTCTGGCCGTTTAGTGTGAATATTGCTGGTTACACCACGTTTGAAAAGGATACAAAAAACGATATTACCCAAACTTTTGATAACGTTTACAACACATTCGTAGCGAAAGGAATTCCTGTTATCGTCGGCGAATTCGGGTTACTGGGCTTCGATAAAGACACAGGTGTGATTGAACAAGGCGAGAAGCTGAAATTCTTCGAGTATCTTACCTATTATTTAAAAGAAAAGAAAATGACCACCATGCTCTGGGATAACGGGCAGCATTTCAACCGCAAAATGTATAAGTGGTCGGACACCGAGCTTCACAATGTATTAATGTCTGGTCTGAAGGAACGTTCCTCCAGCACCGAAAGCGACCTGCTCTACCTGCAAAAAGGGGCAACGATCAAGGACACCAAAGTGAAGCTAAACCTGAACGGCAATAAGCTAACCACCATTAGTGTAAATGGAAAAAATCTAACCAAGGGCAAAGATTACACCTTGAATGGTGAAGAGTTAACGCTCAAAGCTAGCCAGCTCAAAAAGCTCACAGCTTCCCAAAAATATGGCGAAAATGCCGTGTTATCCCTGAAATTCAATAAAGGCGTTACGTGGAGACTTAAGGTCATTGTGAATGACACTGTCAAATTAAGTGACGCAAAAGGTACGACTGAATCGTTTGCCATCCCAACTACCTTTAATGGCAACCAGCTTGCCACGATGGAAGCTGTCTATACCACTGGCGGCAATGCAGGCCCGCAAGACTGGACTCCATTCAAGGAGTTCGGCAATACCTTCTCTCCATCTTATAACACGAAAGAAATCAAGCTGCTTCCAGCGTTCTTTAAAGATGTGAAAGACGGTGAAGTCATTCTTAAATTCCACTTCTGGAATGGCGACATTATTACGTACAAAATCACGAAGAGTGGAACCAGTGTAGTAGGAAAGTCATCTTAACGTTCCGTTGTACAGCATAAATAAGGGTGTCCCTTCACGGGGACACCCTTATTTTCAAACTACATCATATATAAACTTCTTCATACGAGATCAACAACAAACGATAGACCAGATATACTCCAAGGTAGGCCCCTGTAATAAGGAACATTGGGTTCAGAAAAATCGCATGGATCGAGGTCATAAATACCGTGTTATCTCTTAATATTTCATATATGGCTAGGGCAGAAATATTACCTAAGATAAGCGCAGACAACACAGAAGCTACATTGAAAACAATACGCCACTTTATCCATTTGCGTTGTATCATTAGCATGGCGATAGGAACCAATATACTGCCAAGTACGATTAGAAATTTCATTAACCCCACCCCGGTATCTCTTTAATCGTCCAGTTCAACACTTTCGATTTGACCTTCGGCATTCACTGTCCACTCGATTTCAACACCTGTCTTCAGTCCAAGCTTGTCCTCATCTTCGATCACTACATGATCGGGAATAGTTATGGTTTGCTCTCCCCCACCTTCGACTTTAACAGTAACCTGTTTACCGTTAGCCGCAGTAATCCTCCCATCATATTCAATCTGATGCAGAACAATCTTTTGACTCGGATCCGTAATGGTGACCCGCTTGCCGCCGTCTGTCAGCAGCTCAATCTTTTTATGATAACCATCCTTTAACGTGACTTCCTTAATCACTCTCTGAACGCTAACACCCGCCGGAATTCCCTCTGCATTTGTACCAGACGATGTATTGGGTTGTTCTGTAGCATTGTTCGTAGCCACTGGTGTAGTGGCTTCTGTTGTAGGCGTTGGAGTGGCTACCTGTGTGGTTTCATTGGCAGCTTTAGAGCAGCCACTTAATAGGACAGTGCAGGCACAGATCAAACAGAGAATTGAAGCTCGAATCTGGCGTTGTGTTTTTCCTTTATTCTGTGTCATCATTTACCTCCGAATTTAAATTTTTTCCAGTTCTATTAGTGGAAATAGTTTTACCTCTTATCTTTCTTTTATTCACCAGAAAATGGGCCACCTGAATTACACCCTTATTATCACAGCGTCATAGCGCGCCCATATCTAGCTAAATACGCTTCCTTCTCCTTATAATCCGGCATGAGGCTTCCAACCTTTCGCCAAAAGGAGCGGTCATGATTCATATGAAGCAAATGGCATAGCTCATGGATGATCACATAGTCGATAACCTCCACAGGAGCCATCGCTAGGCGGTAATTAAAGGTTAGCTTTTTATCAGAGCTACAGCTTCCCCACTTGGTTCTGGACTCTACAATCTCGATGGTCTTTGGCTTTACTCTAAGCTGCGTCTGATATTTATTAATCCGTTCGCCTACAATTTTCTTGCAGCTTGCGAAATAGAATTTCTTCAGCTTAAGTTTAAGCTCTTCCTCATTTAAATCTCCTGTCTCTATTAGCTCTTGCAGCGAATAATATTTACCTAGATGCAGGAACTTTCCCTCATCTTCATACTCTTTGAGCTTTGGCGTTTCACGAGCTGCTTCAATTTTTTGAAGTTTCTCTACTATTAATTTACCATTGCGCAGAGCCACTTCTTTAATCGTCTCTTCACTTGTTTTCTTGGGAACCTTAAGCGTTATGCGCCCTGAAGAATCTATATGAATGGAGATTTTCTTGCCGTTTCCATATTGAACATTAAACTCGATCACCTGATTGTCGTAATCAATCTTCATACCCACCATCGTCTCTATAAGGTTATTCGCAGCAAAAAAAGAAGAACGCTTTTAGGCGTTCCCCCTATTTTAACATGATTTATCAATACACTGGAAATCCTGCCACAAACATCGCTAGGTACAAAAGACTCCCCACAACAGAAACTACAGTAAGTTCAACATCCTTTGACCTCTCTTCAGTGAGTGTGACAGCAGCAAAAGCTAGTGGAAATGCAACAAGCAAATACCGCGGGGCTGACAGCAGCCAGGTAGCTCCCACTACGAACGCAAAATACACAATAAAATAGGCGGTGTATGAAGGTCGTAACTTTGTCGCACCCCTGAACATGATAATCAGTGCAGAGAATATAGCGATTAAATTAGGCAGCCACATCCCGAGGAAAGAACGACTATCTCCACTCTTAAAGGTGCCCACGGCATATTCCATCTGATATCTTACCGTATCAAAAAAGAGATAAAACCGCTGAGACCAATGCTCTCTCTGATAAATGCTGAACTGAAATGCATTTCCCGTAACGTAGTAATTGATATACAGATAAACCAGCAAACCCATTGATATGATAGCGAGACAGCCCACGGCGGTGGTAATTCTATGTATGAACGCTTTTTTATCTAATAATTTGTAGTTGCCTATCAGATCCCGACTAAATTCAATCGCAACCGGTACAATCAGAAGCACCCCAGGAGAACGAGTATACGCTGCAAGTGCACCACATAAGCATCCAATAAGCCATTCTTTTTTTCTCACAAAATATAAACACATCAGCGATAGGGCTAGAAATAGAGATTCGGTCATCGGAATGAAGAAAAAGAACTCAGCAGGGAATATGAAAATATACTTCACGACTCGCATAGCATTCTTTCGATGCAAGTCTAGTGCAGCAAGCTCATAAGCGACCAAAGCTGCGACAATTGAAGAGATATTTGAAACGATGAATCCAGCAACAAGATAATTTCCTACGAATACCTGAACCACTTTTAATAAATTCGGAAAAAAGGGAAAGAACACAATATGGTACCTTGCATCTCCCTCGGTCACGTACCCGTTCTCCGCAATCCCCAAATAATGAGAAGCATCGATCCCAAATATATGCCAGGTCTCAGCGATTTTACTAAACAGACCCCCTGAATACCCATTCTGTATTATCAAAAATACATAACCGATGAGCATAAGCAGAATTCGACTCGCTAATATCCAGCCAATAATATAAAGCCAAGTCCGCCTTCTATCCCGCTCCTTCCTCTCCTGAATTACCTCCTCTGCTGTATTCGACAGCATAAAGTCTGACAAGACAGGTATCGTGCGGAGTCCCAATAACACAAAAAGTAGGAAACAGACCACGGAAGCAATTGTGCCCATCACGGTCCAACTATTGGTCGAAAGTACCCAGTAAATAGCCGTCACCGTCATAACTAGCATGAAGATGAAGGATATGATTTTGTCGTGCTTTTTCATTTGATCCTCCAATTATTTAGTTCAAACAATAGTATAAAAAGGGTATTATTTCCTATAGAAGTATCATAGTCTTTGTGTATTTTTTTGTAAATCATATATTATCTCTTCCTCACTCCCCCCCATAGCTGAAATAAAAGTTCAAAGGCAATTCATCATCACTTTGAAAACTGTTCGACATCCTGTAGGTTATATACAATTTATCCTCGCCCTTACCGTATGACCATGATTCTTCGATAGAGCCTGTTAATGGCTTTAGCGGAAGAGTCATTCTGTCAATCGTTAGGATAGATTTTTCGACTTTTTCAGCCTTCTCCTCATCCGCAGGTTTGTATTGGTTCATAAAAGCACGTACCAGTTCTCTCGCATCTTGATAACCGCTTTCCGATCTGGGGAAAACCGTTCCTACCCGGTAACCAATGATTTTATTGGTCTTAATATCTACCACAATCTGCTGTATAAACTCCTTTTGATTCACAGATAAGATATCATCCTGCATAATTGTACCCAAGGTTGTATCGTATTCACCCACAGCATCCGCAATTTGCAAAGCAGCAAGCCCTTCTTCACGCGGCTGCATGAACACAGCCCGATGCTCTTCCACATGTGTGAAAAGCTCAGCATACTTGGGTCTGTCCTTACTGCATGCAGTGAATACCAGCAAAAGAATGACTATTCCACAAATGAGATTGAAATATGATTTTTTCAAACGAATACACCTCCTGGCCTGACGAAACCGGTTTGGTTGATCAACCTCCTAAACCTTACCATATATTAGAAAAAAGACACAGATATTCATGCCTTATATTAGAAAAATAAAGCATACCAACGGCAGTGGACCCCAAAGAAAAAGCCCGAGCGTTTATGCTCGGACTTAATATCATTCAAATGGATAAATCCAGAAATGCTCTGTTCCAAAACGATCTTGGATTTCTTTATCCTCTAAAGTTTTGCTACCTAACAGTTCAGCGGCTTGGAATTGGGATTTATGCGCCTGAATGGACGCCATCTTTTGCTTCAGGAAATCTCTCACATCATTGATTACCTGATACTCCCCAATCTCAGCAATATTTTTAGCAAAAGCTATGCAGTGAACAGGTGGTCTTTCTGCCTTAGGCAGTCTTCCAACGGTTCGAATCACCGCAGCTCCGGTGGCATCATGATCGGGATGAACGCTGTACCCCGGATAGAACGTAATGATCAGTGAGGGGTTAAGCTCCTTCAGAAGCGCGTCAATGTGACTATCCAGCAGAGCTTGATCCTCAAATTCAATCGTCTTATCGTGGAAACCAAGCATTCTTAAATCCTGTATTCCAATCGCTCGGCAGGATTCTTCCAGCTCAATTTTGCGTATCTCTGGGAGGGTTACCCGATTCGCGAATGGCGGGATGCCCATATTCCGGCCCATTTCTCCAAGTGTCAGACAAGCGTAGGTGACTTGGGTGCCGTTGTGTATATGCTTGGCAAGCGTTCCAGATATACCGAAGGCCTCGTCATCCGGATGCGGTAATATAACTAGAATATGTCTTTCCACTGAATTCCTCATCTCCTCTGCCATTAGAACGGCTCCCGGCTTAATTGTAAAGATACGACCAGTTTGCCTTGGCTGTCATGACCGGCCAGAATCAATCTTTCTGTCTCACTCTCTTCATAGTGAGTTAGTCCTTCCGAGTACACCCAGCCCTGCGACATTTTTAAGCCGACCCGATAAGGTCCATTGCCGGAAATCGAACCATGGGAATATCGGATCACAGCATTGGTAATGAAAGTAGCAGCCGGATGCTTTGAACTATCGAAATGGGCAGCGTATGCTCCCGTCGTCATTTCAAGATGGATATACAGTTCCTGATCTTTAAGCAGGTCGATCCTATCTTGTATTTCGGTTTGATTGATTAGCTGCAAGGTTACGCCTCCATCTCTGAATGAAATTATGCCTACGAAAAATAAGATCCATACCTTATAAAGGACGGATCTGTTAAAGGATAAGCGGGTCCGTATTTCTCATCAAAGTATAACTTGCACAGCTTTTTTATTCAAATGGATGCGGTACGTTGCTCAGCGATTCATTCCTTCAGCTTTTTATCCAGAATAGGGCGTATGAACCATATGTAATAAAGCAGACAGAGAAGCAATACTGCCGATGTCAGTAAAAAGGGCATCTCGTAATTCTGTCCTATCAAAATCCATCCCGTAAGCAGAGCGGCTCCAGATGATCCGAGGCTCCGAAATACGGATCTCATCCCTGCATAGAGATTCCTCTCCCGTTCCTTAAAGGCAGACATCAACTGGCTGTCCAGCAGATTAGACAGCATAGTAAGCCCTCCCCCGCGAACCAGAAACATGATTGTGAACATCCAGACCGGCATGGCCCAGGATAAAGAGGCGAACACGAGTAT
This sequence comes from Paenibacillus sp. FSL R10-2734, assembly GCF_037963865.1. Classification (NCBI taxonomy): domain Bacteria; kingdom Bacillati; phylum Bacillota; class Bacilli; order Caryophanales; family Paenibacillaceae; genus Paenibacillus; species Paenibacillus sp. FSL R10-2734. The sequence goes on from NZ_CP150170.1 coordinate 7,036,626, forward strand.
GTTAACCAAAAAGACAGATACAATGGCCACATGGTGGCCGAAACGTTGTAATACGTAAGGCGTCATTAGAGAAGCCGCAAACAAAACAGCTCCGCTTACCGCCAGCAGAACTGACACTTTATCATCCATCCAGTTCAGTCTGTACTTCACAATTACATTAAGAAATGACCCAGTGATGGCTATTGCTCCTCCGAGCAGGGCCATGAATACCGAGAACAACCAGAGTGTGCCGGAAGGAAGCTTTTTCCTCAAGCCTGAAACCTCACGGCTCACTTCCAAATCTCCGGATGTTCCAACTGCTCCTCTTTCCCCACCCTCAGAGGGAAGCCAGAGTCCTCTAATCATACTGTGAACAACGAAAACCAGCGCAGCAAGCAGCAGCGTAAATCCATAGCCTTCCCCGCTATCAGCCAGATTCGGCAAGTATCCAGCAGCCAGGGTTCCTGCCCCGGTAAATGCCGTAAACACGGCAAACATCAGAGAGAATGCACTTGCTTCTTCCTTGCGTGAGGCACAATAATGGAATAGCAGCTGCACCTCAGTCGTCTCCACAAGGGTAAGGCCGATCGAGACCAAGGTTTGGGCCAAATAGAATATGCTGGAATGATCGCCGATCGCATAAAGTGCACTTCCTGCCGCTATAAACATGATGCCGGATACCAGCAGCTTTTTACGGCCTATACGATTCGCCGATATGGATACAGGAATAGCCAATGCCCCCATAATCAGTATACCTATGGACATGAGCAGCCCGATTTCATCCTCCTTCATTCCTTTGGACAGCAAATGCAAATTAAGAACTAGCGAATACATACCGATGCCGATGCCATACATGGCTTCGGTCATAAGAAACCGGCGGACGCCGACGGACAGACGCAGCAAGTCCCTCATATACCCAGACATATCCATAACCCCTTTCCTTGGTGACACAGTCAAATAGGAAGGGCTCCAAACAGAGCCCTTCTACTTTCAAAAACTTATTAATGTAAGTGCCAAGCCCTATACCGGCTGTGTCTTCTTTAAGTAAGCCCGCCACGTGATGCACCACTGTGCGGGATCATCTAGAGAAGATTCCACATTCCGGTGAACAGTGCTATTGTGCGGAGCTAATTTGACGATATCTGGCTGCGTATAAGCTTCATTCGAAATATGGGTCAGCGCCTCGATATATTCATCAAGATCTTCCTTCGAATAAGATTCAGTCGGCTCCAGAGTGAACGGCTGCGGAACGATGTACGGATGATGGGAGGTCCAATAATGCAGGCCGAAATCACACATCCTACGGGTGATGTCTTCTGTCGTTACCCCAGTCTCATCGGTAAGCTGCTTCCAGCTGTACCGCACCTGTTCAAGACGCCGACCTTTGATGTAAGGAGCGCTGGCCCCGCGGATTTGCAGAATTTTGTGATACAGGTAGTTGTTATTCAGTACAGCGATCTGGGCCACATCCTTAAGGCCATCTGGGCCCAGGCTCATAATCCAGGCGTAGGAGCGAAGCACAGTCTGGGCCACGCCGTGGAAGCTGCGGACTTTGCCGATGCTGTCGTCGTTTTGCTCTGCAAGGACATAACGACTGCCGTCCCAATCAACAAGTGGTCCCGGCAGGAAACGCTTCAGGGCATCTGTTACCCCAAGAGCGCCTGTAGCCGGCCCTCCGCACATGTGAGGTGCAGCAAAGGTCTTATGCAGGTTGAAGAAACACATATCAAACCCGGCTTCCTTGGCCCGGGTGATACCCAGCAGCCCATTCGCATTCGCTTGATCGTAGAAGCAGATTCCTCCCGCTTCATGAACCACATCCGTGAACTCGCGGATACGATGATTGTATATGCCTGTGTCTTCCGGGTTTGCCACGACGAAACCAGCCGTGCGTTCGGAAATGGCATTCTTCAGCTTCTCCAGATCAGGGAATCCGTCTTCGTCTGGATGCAGTGTAATGATCTTATATCCCTTAACCGCTGCGGTCGCTGCTTGAGACGGATGTGAGAAGATGGTCGTAATGATCTCGTCCCGCTGGTCTCCCTCACCGCGTGAATCGTGATATGCGCGGACTATGGAAGCCATGGCCAGCAAGGCCTGGGTGCCACTGCTCGGCTGGAACGTGAAGGCATCCATCCCTGATATTTCACGCATCGCCTGGTCCAGCTTATAGTAGATTTCCAGGATTCCCTGAACGGATCCGGCATCTTGAAGTGGATGCAGCTCCATCAGATTTGGGGTACGTATAAGCATTTCATTGATACGGGGAATATACTTCATCGTACATGTACCCTGTCCGATCTCAACGTTAAGATCCGAACCCAAAGTCTCTTGGGAGAGCCTTAAATAATGCCTAAGCACTTTGGCCTGACCGATCTCGGGCAGCGCCGGCGCTTCTTTTCGCCGCATGGCTGCTGGAATTCGGGCTGAGCCTTGCCCTACAGCCTCGGCAATCCCAACCTCTGTGCCTGGCGGGATTACTCCGCGCTCACCCGGCCGGTGAAGCTCGAAGATCACCGGTTCATCCCATTTGGCCTGGTGAAAGCGGCGCACCTTGTGGTCTCTACGAATCCGTCTCATGGCTTTCCTCCTCCTCTTCTGTCTATTGATTCTTGCAGACAATACTCTCGATAGCTGACGCAAGTCGGTTCAGATCTGCCTGCAAATGAATTTCAGTTACGCAATAAAGGGCACATTGTCCCCACTGGGGATAAGTGGAGGACAGATCTTTTCCTCCGAAAATCCCTACTTCCAAAAGACGTTTATTAATCTCAGCAACAGACAATCCGGTCTGATTGAAATCTAAGACAAATTCTTTGAAGAAGACTGTATCTTTGAATCGCAATGAAACCCCGGGAATGGCACACAGCATATCTGCAGCGTATTGGGATTTCTGCATAATGGTCTCCCCAACTTCCTGCATACCCGCTGGTCCAAGCAAGGATAGATAGACTCCGGCAGTAATTCCCCACAATGCTGTCTGTGTACCCACAGACTCCTTCCCCTTCTCCCGGAGAGCAAAGGACGTACGCTCATAGGCCACATCGCCGAAGCCATACTCGCCTTCCACCTCAGTAGGAACAATACCGAACAGGCGGGACGGATATTCCATCACATAAGTTTCTTCATCCCGGGTAGCGATGAATCCGGCTTGCCCCCCTCCATAGTTCATGTGCATGCCCAGCGGCTGTAAATCCCCACAGATAATATCAGCGCCGTATCGGCTTGGAGGTTCCAATACGCCAAGGGAAATCGGATCAACACCTACTATAGAGATAGCGTTCACCGCGTGCACAAGCTCAGATATTTCAGCGCCTTGGTCCTCAACAACTCCAAGGTAACCCGGATTCTCGAAATAGAACGCCGCCGTTCCTTCCTCAAGCTTCCCCTGCAAATCATCCAGATCTATCTTTCCTGTCACCGGATCAATCTCCACGTACCTAATTTCCATTACAGGTGTACAGTAATTGGTTATGATCTTGGCTTTATCCGGATCGACGGATCTTGGGAGCAATGCAATCCTGCGGCCTGTAATCCGACCTGCCATTCGGATGGCCGTGGAGGCTGCCTGTGCCCAGTCGAAGGTAGGGACGTTAACTACGTCCATATCGACGAGCTCGGCCATCAGGCTCTGATATTCGAACAAGGACTGAAATCGGCCGTGGTCTTCGTAAGGCTCTCCTGCATAAGCCGTCACGAACTCCGAGCGCTGATTAATTTCGTCGCATACAGCCGGAACAAAATGCTGCCAGCATCCAGCCCCGAGGAAGTTAATATAATCGGCGCCATGCTTGTTCTTCGCAAGCAGAGCCTCGATATGTCGACGAAGCTCATATTCATTCATAGCTGGAGGAAGATTCATCTCCCGCTTGAGCTTCAGACTGTCCGGAATCGCATCATGCAGCTGGTCGATGGAGCTCAGACCGATTTCCTTCAGCATTGCCTCCCGGACTTCCGGTGTTGTATTCGGGATATAGGGATGGGCATAAGTTCTGTGTTCAGACAAGGATAACGCCTCCGTCCTTAAAAGGTTGATTTTAAGTGTTCATTTCTTAGTCGTTAGGCAATGCCTCCGCCGTCCACAACAAGTACACTTCCAGTGACCCAGGAAGACAGATCACTGGCTAGGAACAATACCGCATTCGCGATATCACGTGGTGTGCCCAGTCGCTCCAGTGGACGCCCCCCAGCCGAGGCTGCTAGGAAGACAGCTTCGTCCTGTTGAAGCTGCTTGGCTTCATCGCGCAGAAGCGGCGTATCCGTGTCACCTGGTGACACACAGTTCACGCGAATGTTCGCGGGGCCGTGGTCAATGGCCATAGCCCGGGTGAGGTTAACCACACCAGCTTTAGCCGCGCAGTAGGAAGCGGCACGGTCCCCGCCTTTAAGGCCCCAGCCGGAGCCGGTATTAATGATGCTGCCTCCTCCTCCGCGCTCCATCACCGGGATCATATATTTGGAGAGCAAATAGACTCCCTTAAGTGATACATTCATCACCAGATCCCAGTCGGCTTCCTCAAGCTCGACCACGGTCTTGCGGCGGATAATCCCCGCATTGTTGAACAGAATATCGACTTTGCCGTATATGTTCTCAATCTCCGAGGCTACACGCTTGCAGTCCTCCGAAGAGGAAACATCGCAGCGGTGGAAGCTGGCCGCCCCTCCCCGCCCTTTAATCTCATGAACAGCCTGCTCCCCTTGCCTTACATTGATGTCCAGCACAACGACATGTGCTCCGAAATCTGCAAGTAATCCGACCGTAGCAAGGCCAATCCCTGAAGCACCTCCGGTAACAACAGCTATCTTTCCGCTTAAATTGAGTACATCCTGTGTGTGGAGCATGCTGCCCCCTCCTCTCATTGTTGTGATTGTGTTAACCCGAACAGCATTTGTCTGCCAAGCCACTCCGGTGTTGTATCTTCTGATATAAACGGAATAAGCAGAATACGGAATGTAAAAGCTTGCGATGTTACCTTATGATCCGGCATCTGGGCAGGTCCACAACTGTTGCTGCCCAGCCCATTCTGCCGGTAATCCAGATTCAGCGTGACAAAGTCACGCGGAACAAGCTCACTTGCATGTTGTGCCTCTTCAAGATCCTTATCCGTATAACGGCGCGCGCTGAATTCAAGAGTCGGAATCCCCGCAGCAAGTAGACCAAGTCCGGATGCATCTGTAACGGATATCCATCTAACATCCATTCGGTTCCCATTCTCCTGCGGATATATATATGGAGTGAATAGTCCATCAATTGAAGCTGTATACACTCCAACACGGCATGCCTCTTTGCTGTCTGAATAATTCTCACCGGGACCCCGGCCATACCATTTCACCCGATCCATGTCGCCTGGAATCTCCAACTGGAGTCCAATCTTAGGCAGCATTTCTGGCGGCTTACCCTCCGGTGTGCCCTGCACATCCATAGTGATTTGCCCTATGCTGGTTACGGTATAGGTAGTTACACAACGGAAACCCCAATCAAAAACTGGCGGAGCAATCCTTGAGCTTACAGTAATGCGAATGGTCCCTTCATCGAGTCGGGTCCAGCTAACCTCATCAACGCGTTCTGTTAGCCGGTCCAGATGCGCTTTGCGCCAGTCAGGCAGCACATACATGTCATTGTCGATCGGCGCACGCCAGAAATTCAGCCGCGGTCCGGCCTTCATCAGTTCCTTGCCATTCAGACGAAGCGAATCCATTCGCCCGCTCCGCGTGTCAAAGGCCATACGGATGTCATCATTTGCAAGAATGATCTGCCCAGCTGCTTCTGTGCAGTGAAGATTCTGCCTGATCAGTTGACTTCCCATCGGGATAACAGCAGCACTGGAGGGATCATCTGAATGGCCTGTATGACTATCGCCAACATGATTCCCCACCTCATCCCGCATTAGAAACTGGGCCCAAGCCACTTCATGACCTTGCTCCGCCCAAATACAGTCAGCCGAGATCGAGAAGCGGACATTCAGCCACCGTTCCGCATCCTCACTGCGAAAGAGAGCATCAATACTGTGTTCATAAGGAATCTCCACTTCCGACTGGCCGCCCGGGTTAATTTCTGGCAGTACAAGAACTCCGCTCTGAACGGTTCGCCCATCCATGGTGATGCTCCAATCAGCATGAAGATGATCCAGTGTCAGGAAATCATAGCGGTTAATCACATTAACCTTGTTCCTGCTTATATACTCGACCCGAACCGGCTCGATAATTTTCTTATATTCAAGTAGACCCGGTGATGGCGTCCGATCCGGCCGGACCAGACCGTCTATGACGAAGTTGCTGTTATTGGGCACATCCCCGAAGTCCCCGCCATAAGCGTAATCGGCCTTCCCATCTACCGTCTTCCAGCTCAGCCCGTGGTCAATCCATTCCCACACAAAGCCGCCCTGCAGTCTGTCGTACTTATCAAAAGTATCAAAATATGGTCTTAATCCACCGGGTCCGTTGCCCATGGCATGTGCGAATTCACACAGAATGTGCGGCTTCGGATGGTCAGTCAGCTGACCGAAGCCTTCCATTTTCTCAACGGAGGAGTACATCGTGCTTACCACATCACAGACTTCCGCTTCACGGTCTTCTTCATAATGAATAAGCCGTGTCGGGTCAGCTTCTCTGCACCACTGCGCCATCGCCCGGAAATTGCAGCCGAAGCCGGACTCATTCCCAAGCGACCAGAAGATCACAGAAGGATGATTCTTGTCGCGCTCGACCATCCGCTGAATGCGCTCCACATAGGCTTCCTGCCAGGCGGGGTCGTCGCTGAGTCTGGAAATATTACCAAGCAGCTCGAACCCGTGTGTCTCTAGATCGGTCTCTTCCATAACATATAAGCCGTACTCATCACACAGATCATAGAACCGGGGATCATTCGGATAGTGAGCAGTTCTTACAGCGTTGATATTGTGTTGCTTCATCATCTTGATATCCTGTAGCATAGTGGAGACAGTGACTGTGCGACCTGTATCAGGGTGATGATCGTGACGGTTGACCCCTTTGAGCTGAATCGCCTGTCCGTTCATCAGAAACTGGCCGCCGCACACCTCAACTGTGCGGAATCCAACCCGCTGGGGCACCATCTCTACTGTCTTTCCACTCTCATCCGACAAAGTGATCATCAAATGATATAAATTGGGGGTTTCCGCACTCCACAGTTCCGGCTGCCCTACCGGCATTACAAGCTGCACATCTCTTCCTGCAGTAACCTGATCCTCAGCTAGGGCAACAGATTCTCCAGTCCGCTTAAGCAGCTCAAGCCGCAGACGGCCTTGTATAGCTGCTTCCCCTTGTATGTTCACTTGAACGGACAAGATCCCATCTCGGTAAGAATCATCCAGTTCCGTTATAATCCGATAATCGGCAATACGGAGGGAAGCAGGCTCGGATAACAGATACACATCTCTAAAAATCCCGCTCATCCACCACATATCCTGATCTTCCAGATAACTGCCGTCTGACCATTGGTACACTCTAACGGCTAAGGTATTGAGTCCCGATTTCACATAAGAAGTGAGATCGAATTCTGAGGTCAGACGACTGCCCTGACTGTATCCGACCGATTTACCGTTCACCCAGATATGAAACGCACTATCCACCCCGTCGAACTTAATGGCGACATTCCGCCCGTTCCAGGATTCGGGCAACATGAACTCTCTCACATAACTGCCTGTCGGATTCTCGTCAGGCACATGCGGGGGATCTGCCGGGAACGGATAATATAAGTCCGTATAATGTGGAGCTCCGTACCCTTGTAGCTGCCAGTGCCCCGGCACCTGAATCTCATCCCAGCCGGAAGTATCATACTCTTCCTCGTAGAAGTGGTCTGGAGCCCACTTTGGCCCTTTGGCATAATTGAATTTCCACATGCCGTTCAAGGATTTGAACCAGGGTGAGCTTCCCCTATTGTAGGTTAGTGCCCCTGACGAGTCAGAAAAGGGGATGAAGTAAGCCCGGCTTTTGGCCCGCCCTCGCTGAAGGACGTCAAGATCATCCCAATCCCTCCCGTTAGTTTGCTGTGTCATGGTTCATTTCTCCTCTCTTTTCTCTACTCTGCGCTGTGTGCTATTGGTTCAGTTCTGTTCTCTGTTCCTTGTCAAATTTGCCATTCTCTATTAGCTTCCTGTACCCGTAACGGCCAGCTAACCTTTAATGCCCGTAGTCGCAATGCCTCCAACAATGTAGCGCTGAGCGAAGAAAAAGATCGTCAACGGTGGGATCGAGATCAGACAAGTAATCGCCATAATAGACTGCATATCCACACCGAACATCCCTTTAAACTGCGATAGTCCCAGGGTCAATGTGTATTTCGTCTGGTCGTTAAGGAAAATAAGCGGACCAAGATAATCGTTCCAGCAGCCCATCATCTGGAACACAGCAACCAGGATCAGCGAGGGCCCCATCAGTGGAACAATAACCCGCGTCAACACAGTAAACTTGCTGGCACCATCGATTGTAGCTGCTTCGTCCAGCTCACGCGGAATGGTGAGAATGAACTGACGCAGCAGGAAAATGAAATAGGCGGACCCAAAGAAAGACGGTACAATAAGGGGTTTAAGCGTATTAATCCATTCCAGTAGATTGAACAACATATACTGTGGGATCATGGTGACTTCCCAGGGTATCATCATTGTTGCCAGCACAACCAGGAACAGAAAGTCCCTGCCCTTGAATTGGAATCTGGCGAATCCATAGGCAACGAGCGTGCATGAAATCAGTTGACCGAGCGTCGATAGAATGGTAATAATCAGTGTATTTTTCAGAAACATATTGAAGGGCTGAATATTCCACGCCTCTGCAAAATTGCTGAACTTCCATACAGAAGGAATCCACTTTGGTGGAAAAAGATACAGCTCGGACTGTGACTTGAGCGCAGTCGTAACCGCCCAGAACAGCGGAGCCATGAACAACAGTGAAAAAAAGAGCAGCAGCACGTATACGAGTATTTTCTTCACAAAGAACGTCTCCTTCCTTGAGCCTTCAGCTTCTTCTGAGGATTCTTCTTCATTTCACCTTCGTAGAACACCCAGGCTTCCGAGGATTTGAACACAAAGAAGGTCAAGCTGAGCACGATCAGGAACATGAACCAGGCGTTAGCTGCCGAGTACCCCATTTTGAAATACTTAAACGCATTCTCATACATGTACATGGCATAGAAATAAGTCGCTTTCATTGGCCCACCTCCGGTCAGCAATAAAGCCAGGGTCAGCTGCTGGAAGGCTGCAATGATAGAAGTAATCAAGTTGAATAAGATCGTCGGCGTGATCATGGGGATCGTCACACTGAAGAATTGTCTGAGCACGCCTGCCCCATCAATGGAAGCGGATTCATAAAGATCTTTCGGTATCCCTTTGAGGCCAGCCAGAAAGATCAGCATCATCGAGCCTTGTCCCCAGAGACTTGCGACCACCATCGCTACTAATGACCACTGCTTGTCGTTAAGCCAATCAGGGCCCTGAATACCGATCAGGGACAGGAAGTAATTCAGAATCCCATAATCACCGCTGTATACCCAAGACCAGATCATAGCCAGAGCGACACCGGATATAACGGAGGGAATATAAAAGGCTGTCCGGAATATAGCACTGCCACGTGTCTTCTGATTCAAGAGAATCGCAAGCCCAAGTGCCACAATGATGTTCAATGGAACAAACAGCGCCGCAAATTTGAGGGTGACCCCGAGTGAGGTCCAGAACAACGGGTCATCCGTGAACATATCTGCATAATTGCCAAACCCGATAAAACGTACTTCGCCGACAATCGGCCAATCGAAAAAAGAGATGATAAGGGAAAATAACAATGGCCCCAAGGTGAACACGAGGAATCCGAAGATCCAAGGAAAAATGAAGAGGTAGGGAACAACCCTACCCCATCTACGTTTTCGTGTAGGCTTGAGTTGGGCCTTAGGTTCCCCTGCTTGATGCAGAAAGGTCTGAGCCATCTCTTAACCTTCTTTCTGTAAATGTGTTATTTCAAATAACGTTCACTATCTTTTACAGCTTGATTCAGCACTTCCTGGGCATTTTCGCCGTGCATAACTGCTTCCACCGCCGCAGAGAGCTGGCGGTTCACTTCATTCCATTTCGGATTGAGCAGGAACGCCGGTGTGTTGCTGGAACGCTCCAGCATCGTGTAATACGGTTTATAGAGCGGGTCCTGATCCTTCTTCAGCTCGTTTACGACACTGACCCTTACAGGCAAATCCGCCACACGCATCTTGATCGAATCGTTGGACACATAGAATTTCACGAATTCCCAGGCCAGATCTTTCTGCTTCGAATCCTTGGCGATAGACAAGGCGGACTCCGCAAGCACCCCTTTGACCGGTTTGCCCGGGAAGGCTGGGATTTCGACCGTACCTACATTTATGCCTGCCGTCTTGAACGATTCCAGCGGCCAGATCCCGCTCTCCCACATGGCGATTTTACCTGCTTTAAAAATGTCATCCCCGCTCTGCTGGCCTTTGCCTCCGGTCAGCACAGCCGAGCCGTTCTTAACCATGTCGCCGAGCATCTGGATGGACTCGGCTGTCTCTTTGCTGTTCATAAATCCATCAATAGTTTTGCCATCATCAGAGATGAATGAGCTTCCGTTGCTCCATACGAAACTCTGCAGGTCATACGTATCATTCTCTGCGCGAACCCCGAAACCGTACTGCTTCTTCGACTTATCGCTGAGCTTGGCCACGATATCCTGAAACTCCTTCCATGTCCATCCATCCTTCGGATAAGGTACCTTGGCCTCATCGAATAACTTCTTGTTGTAGTAGACCACGCGTGTGGTGAACCCTGCCGGAATGCCATAAAGCTTGCCGTCAATTTTGCCATAGTTGAACAATCCCGGATAGAAATCTTCGATGTTCAATTCTTTATCTTTGCTCGCATAGCTATCCAGCGGTTCTAGAGATTGATGATAGGTTGGGAAATCCCACATATACATCACATCAGGCGGATTGGTCGCCCCGAATCCGGCGGCAAGCTTCTGATCAAAACCGTCTGCATAAGCCTCTACCTGAACCTTCGTTCCCGGATGGGCTGCTTCGAATTTCTTGGCGATGTCTTGCTCAATCTTGAGCGCATCTCCGGTATCCCATGTCGCAAAGCGAAGCGTTCTCGTCTCCCCTGAGCCCGAGATGTCTGTGGATGATGAGCTCTCGCTGCTTCCCCCGCAAGCCGTGACCATAGTTGCCATTAACGTTGTGGCAAGTACAATAAGAGAAATTTTCTTTTTCACTGTGGCAGCCTCCCCTTTGAATGAGGTTATAATAATTGAACCGCTTTCATCTTAACTTTTATGAAAGCGGTTCAAAACGGATATCTATTCGAATGTTTGCGTACTTTTGTTCGATTTATAGTCCGGGGTGTCCATCTGTTCGAATCCCGGCTTCTTTTTGTTGTATGCGGTAATGACTAGGCGTCTCACCCGTGCAACGCTTGAACCATTTGCTGAAATATTTACTGTCCCCCAGCCCTGTCCGCTCCGCAATATCCTGCATCGTCAACTGCGTATCCCGCAGTAATTCCTTGGCCAGCTTAAGCTTCCGTTTATATTGAAAAGCCACAAAGCTATCGCCCACCGTCTTCTTAAACAGGATCGAGAAATGGCTTCGGCTGAGCCCCACCTGGCCCGCCAAATCGCTAACCGACCAGTCCGCTCCAGGGCTCTCGTGCAGAAGCTTCACAGCCTTCCAGATCGGTTCAGGCCAGTCCTGGGACGAAATACCATGCAGCTTCTCAATTTCCGCTTCCTTATGAAGCGCCATGAAGGTCTTGCTTAAGTCTTCAGCGTTGCGCAGCGGTCCTCTCTTAGCCCACTTCAGCTTCTCGTTTTGGCTTTTCATCTGAACGAGCATACTGTCCGTAGTCTCCAACTCGTCACTAGGTACAATCCAGTAGCAAAGGTCCTCACCGTAAGGGATGATAATAGATGCGCTGTCGGGCATCCGGCTATTCCCATCCTCTTTAACCTTGACGAGATCCAGATAGGTACGATCGCATCCGCAGGTCTTAACCAAATAAATGTATAAGGGCTCCCTGTTCAGCGGCAGCTTCTCCCCAATGAGTTTATCCATTTCGTCAACAAATTTGCTGCTGTGTCCACTCTGCCAGGCAAACAGGAGAGAGCCCAGCCGTTCTCCATAAATTTCACTTGTTTCAGCATCCGCTACAGGGGCAGGCGACGTCAGCTCACTCTGGAACTTCTCCAGCATTCCTTCCAGTTCTTCATCTTCAAAGGCCGTCTTAAGCAAATATCCTGAAGCCCCAAGCTTGATTCCCTGCTGAGCGAATTCGAAGTCACGGTGACAGCTCAGCAGAATAATCCGGGTATCCTTATCGACTTCTTTAACTTTCCGTAACAGTTCAAGTCCATTCATCTCCGGCATGACGATATCGGTAATCACTATTTGGGGCAGATGAATCTGATAGGCCTCCCAGGCTTTAAGGCCGTTCGGCGCATCCGCCACCACTTCCATCCCATACTTATGCCAAGGTATTGTGGAGCGAAGCCCTTTGCGCACGATACTCTCATCATCTGCAATTAACACTTTAATGGTCTTGGTTGTCTCCATGCGGACTCTCCTCCTTCTTGGGCCACCGAATAACGATAGTGGTGCCTTCACCTTTCGTGGATCGAACGATCAAGCCATACTGCTGTCCGAAATGAAGCTTAAACTTTTGGTCAGCGTTCTGTACGCCGAGCCCTCCGCGTCCCTGCGGTTTACTTTCCGGCTTTGCAAGCATAAGTGCCCTCAGCTTCTCTTCGGTAATCCCTGCACCGTCATCAGACAATGTTAACAACAGATGCTCGCCTTCCTCCCGTACACTTAACGAAATGTTCCCCTTCCCGTCTTCAAATCCATGAAAGAAGATATTCTCAAAGAGCGGCTGAAGGGTCATACGAGGAATCAGATACGGCTTGAGTTCTTCGCCGCAGGTCTGTTCATAGCTGAATGCGGATCCATAACGAATCTCCTGGATTTTCAGAAAATGCTCAATCATGCGGAGTTCACGGCCAAGCGTGATCAACTCCTGAGAGATATCCAGATTACCTTCGAGCACCATCGTCAGATGATAGAGCATCTGGCGGATATCCTCCGCCCCTTGGAGTCTTGCCTTCCACTGGATAGAATTCAGCGTATTGAAGAGCAGGTGCGGATTAATCTGATAGTGGAATGCCTTGAGCTCGGCCTCCTTCTTCAGCCGCTCACTCTGCTCCACTTCCTGGACAAGGGATTGAATCCCCCCCACCATGCGGTTGAAGCTGGTATCCAGGCTTCCGAGTTCATCTTTGCCCTCCACCAGGGTCCTCGTATGTAGCTTGCCAAAGCTGACCTTCTGCATCGAGTCTTTCAGCCTGCGAATTCGAGCAGTGAATTTCGATGAGAATATATAAGCTAGCCCAAAGGCGAGCAGACAAGAAACAATGGCTACAAGTACTGTATTGGAGCGAATGAGGCTCGAGGAAAAATAGAATTGTTTGGACGGCAGCCTCGCTTCAAGCTTCCATCCGTTGGCTGCCAGTGTCCTATTCCATACCACGTCACTGTCGTTTGAGGTGAACGGCGATTCTGACTGGTAAATGGACTGCCCCTCGGAATCAGTTATCGTCAAATGCGCTTTAGTATCCTCCTCAAACATATGAAACATATCTAGAAGAACCTGCGCATTCTCTTCAATTAAGATCGTGCTTCCATGCTGGGTTCCAGCCGGATTATTAATCCGTACGGCGAGCCCCAGTAAGGGTTCCCCGGTATCCGAATCTCCCATACCATGATTCATAGGATAGAAGCCCAGCCAATTGGGACCTTTGGATGAATAAGTAATGGACCGCCAGGCGGGAATATCGCTAAGCTTACTGACATCCAAAATATTCTCCCCATAGTAATAACCAGAGCGGGTAATCAGATAAATACCTCTCGTCAGATCCGTCTTAAGTGATTTAAGCAGCGCCTCAAAGTCATCTTTATCCATAATCTCCTGATACGTGGTCGGAACGTGGTCGCCTATTCCCCCCCGCGCAGGATCAAGGAGATAAGAATAAATTGTTCCTGTTGTCTGACTCATCCGGTTCAAAGCGGAAGTGATCTGCTGATCAAGCTGTGCCACGGTATTCTCCCCATATTTCCCGAATTGAGAGTTAATGACTATGGCGGATTGATAATAGTTCAAGGCTCCCAGTGATAACAGCGGAATAATCGCGACAATAAGAAAGCAAAAGAGCAGCTTGGTCCGGATGCTGAAATAAGAGCGAATAGAGAAGCGATGATATACCTTCTTAAAGAAATGATTCAACATGACTTCTCATCCCCGCTTTAATTTCATTTTTATAGTTGAAGTGTAGCACGGACTGGCACACTCGGGAATATCTCGGAAAATGGGAAAGCACTTCCCCTCACGCCAGTCTTGACCAGGAGGAAGTGCCCGTATGTTGTTAAGTTGTATACTCGTGTCCCAGTATTAAGAAGACACTTGAGGTCCAGGTGAATGCCCTGTCACGAAGACCTTGACCCGTCAGAGCATCGAAGTTCTCGGCCATACCACTCTTGTTCAGCATTTCGCAGAATCGGCGGGCAACCTCGCTTGCCAGTTCGATATCCCCCGCCGCGGCCACACCTTCCACAAGCAGCATGGTTGATGGCGCCCAGATTGGACCTCGCCAATAGCCATCCGGCGAGTAGTAAGGGCTCTTAACGCTCTCTGTAGCCCAGCCGTTCGGCGTCAAGAAGCGACTCTCATCCCGCAGTCCATCCAGCAGTGAGCGCAGGATTGGCTCCGGCAGCCGCTTGCCGAGCAGAATGGGCACGAAGAGCAGCAGGCTATCGCCGTCGGAACCCTCGTGAGTTCCGGAACGGCAAGCTGTGAACCTTCCATCCTTCCAAAAATGACGCAGCATTTTCTCCAGCGTCTCCTCACCTAATCTTCTCCATGCGGTGCTTTCATCGGTAAACCCCAGAAGCCCAGCAATTTCGGCAAGCAGTTCGATCTGCAGGATCAAAAATGCCGCCAGATCCGGACTCTCCACCGGAATCCCGTTATTAAAGGCAGTACTGTTGTCCCAACCCGAATCGTTCCCATGATTGTACTGCGGAATACCGTCCCCGTCGTTATCCCGGTAATGGAACCACCAGTTCGTCCACTTGCTCAAGGGTCCATACACTTCACGAAGATGGGACTCCTTAATATAATCCGTCCGCTGCATCATCCAGGCCAGTGTCCAGCCATGAATAGGCGGCTTGTTGCAGTTCCAGAGCTCATACTTGTCGTTGATAAAGTCCGGAATCAATCCGCTCTCATCCTGGCGGTCAAAAAAGATCATAAACTGATCCCAAGCCAGCTCCGGGTGATGTCTGACCAGAGCCATCGCATTGAAGCAGTGATCCCAGCTCCAAATATTCGTCATCCAGTTCTTCGACATATACATAGCTGGCCGGGTCAAGCATCCTCCCGCGGGAACCAGACAAGACCAGGTAATGTAAGCCGCCAGCTCACGGCCGTCCTGCCAGCGTTCGGGAACGGTCAAGCTCGCATCCAGCCACTGGTCATATTCTTGTTGCACCTCTTGTACCGCTTCCTCCCATGGCGTCCAGACATCACGCTGTTCCCATACCGTGCGAAATTCTTCCACCGCGAACTCGGCGATTTCCGTACCCGCTTCAGGGATGAACTCTGCCACAATGCGGGAACTCTTGATTTTGTCCCAAGGCACCTCCATCCGTAGAGCCCCGGTTAACTGGGTGAGCATGAACCGACATTCATGGGTGAAGCTGTTTACTTCAAAGCTGCCTGCGCTGTGTTCATAAGCATAATCGTAGGCTGAGGTACGGAAGGTGAGGCGGATGCCACATCCTTTGCTCTTGAACCGCACGGTACGACCATCTGTAATACAGATCTCCGCATAGATATTTTCGGTATCCGTATTCAAACGAAGCAGTGCAGGCTCGGCTTTGGCTTCAAACGGGATATACTGATTGCTCTCGTCCAGCAGTTCAATTTGAAAAGCTTCACCGAATTTATCATCCCCACCACGCACGGTCCGTAAGTAAAGTCCCTCCACTCTGACATCCGATTCAGGGAGTTCAGAAATAGCCAGAAAGGTGCCTCTTCGGCTGAAGGGTACCGCTTTAAGATTAAAGTTCATATCGTTGGACTCCTTTTCAAAGGAAGTATGCGCTTCCATTTTATCCAAGGCGTCCGAAATGCGGAACAGACAGGTGTTAGCGATGGGGAGTCATATTGTTGGAGTGGGCAGTCTGACACGTACACGGGTGTCTTTTTGTTAGATGATCAGGGGTACAAATGTTAGCACGTCATGATTTCCAACAAAGACGACGACTAGAACCTCTTAATGAAAAAGGCTATCCTGTGTACCTCATATAGGCATGTACAGGACAACCTTTTGCTGATATTGCAATTTAAATCGCTCGTGTATGCTACTTACAATTCAATAAAGGATTGTAAGTTAATTTAATTTAATTTAATGGGATTAAATAAAACAGTCGGGAGCTTTTATTGTTGGTGTACCAGATGATTTTGTCGCCACTAACAATAGGGCTACATTCGGATAGTGCAAAATTCTTAATCGTTTGGATGCCGCCAGTAGCTGCTCCCTCTCCATTTATCAGAACATATTTCAAATCACCCGGATGATTCTCCATATCAAATTCCTGCCATAACACCATCAGCTTGTCGTCTGTTATTTTCACCAGTTGAGGAATGGATGCAATCTTGGTCGTACCTACATATTTAGCCAAGGTGATGTGGTTCACTGACGCGCTAGACATACTCGCTTTTGGTAAGACACTAAGAACGATATCCCTCTGGTCCTTTTCCAGTCCCACCATTTCATAAGACGTATAGTCTTTGACAAGCGAATGATCAATCGTATTCATAGCGACAATATAATTCGCCGAAGACATCTCAAATCCACCTATAGAAACACCAGTAGCATTCGCTCCTGTGCTGCCAGGGATATTAAACAGGTCTACCTCGTTATAGCTGGTTCCATCTCCTTTATTCAGGACAATCGAACGGGGATAAGCATCACCATGATCGACTAGAATATGAGTAGCACCATCCAACAATACATATTGATCAAAAGAGTGGCTGACATGATTCTTCTGGAATCTTCCCAGATCATTCGTCACGGTCATAGTTTGGGTATTCACGATAATGGTCAGCTGTGATTGATGATTTAGTTTATCTTCTGTCGTGTATCTAGTACGTGAGGTGTGGAATACAAGCGTGTCACCAGTCTCAGCCATTCTACCTGCAGCCGCATCAAAAGGGACTACAGTATAACTCTCCCCACCCTTTATGGAGACACTATCGACTCTATTGAAGCTTTTATCATAACGAACAATACGAATCACTTCTTTGCTATCATTCTCTTCACGATTCTCTTGTCCAAAAGCAATATAGTTATACTTCACCCCGCTATAGAAGCCGCCAAATATCGGAAGCTCCAAAGGAATGCTTTTGTTACCCGTTCGTTCAAACTTCTCATTATACGTTTCAATCGTAACTTCTTTATTCGCCTCTAGAACACTTACAGTCCCATCATTATTTTTCACCAAATAGGAAGAAACCGTACTTTTCCATCTAGGAAAATAAGAAGACACAGCGTTACTCTCGGTTTCAACTGCCGTCTTCACTCGGTAAGCATGCTCTGGGACTTTGGAGAACAACGATATCCGATCAGACTGAGCGTCATATTCGATATCGAATGGAATCTTCCCCGCCAAATCTCGCAGCTGAACATAGTTATTCTCGTCAATATTGTACGCCGTAATAGACTGCAACTGCCCATCCACTAGCACCTTAGAGGTCGAAAGCGTGGCTGAATAAGTTCTATTGCGACTATAATATTTGCTGCTAGCTTTCTTTTCAGGAGTATAGGCTTGCCCGGTTAGGATCTCTATCGCGTTGTTTGCTTTATTCCAAGTGATATCAAATTGACTCGTTGTTCCCGAGAAATACTCCGCTAAGTCACGCAGTCGGAAATAATTGTTGTTCGATATATTGAAACCATTTAAATCCCTTTGTTCACCGTCAAAATATGTACTGCTCTCGGTCACCTTAGCCTTCACCGTATTGCTCGCAATGGTTGTAGTGCCGAGCGTTGGTATAACCAGTAATACAATTAACAGAACGCTAAAAATCCTCTTCATCCAACTTTCCCCCATTTATGTATAAATAAAACTACTATCATTTTTATCGGTAATTTCTCTATACTGCTTTAACAAAAAAAGAATGGGGTCAGCGCCCCACTCTCGATGTTCATATTATAAACTTGCCTATTCCTCAACCACATAACTTACAAACGCCAATCTCTTGCTATCAGGAGACCACGAATTCACGTTAATCGTACCTTGTCCTCCAAACAGCTGTACTAGTGTGCGATATTCTCCTCCCGCGCTTGCCATCAATCGAAGCTCAACATCCTTATTCGCAGGATGATCGCCAGGATCTACATCTCCTTTACGGTAACTAAGGTATGCAATCGTCTGACCATCTGGCGACACATGCGGGAACCAGTTGTTACTCTCATCAAAAGTCATCTGTGTCTGCTCACTGCCATCGGCATTCATTCGCCACACCTGCATCAGCCCTGTACGCACCGAATTGAACCAAATCTGCTCTCCATCTGGCGAGTATTCAGGTCCATCATCCAGTCCAGGCGTATCTGTCAGCTGTACCTCATCTCCTCCGTCTACTGGAATGGTATAAATATCATACTGACCGTTGCGCTCTGCACAATAAGCCAATTCAGCACCATTCGGAGACCAGCCATGTAAATAGCTTGGAGCATTCGGTGTAACTAGAACCGGTTCACCACCCTCCATAGGAAGGATATATATACGAGATTTACCATCTTTTTTCGTATGATGACTAATTGCGATCTTGGTATTGTCACAAGACAGAACATGATCGTTATTACATTCCGTAGCAAAACCCGAATCCAGGCGAACACTCTCACAGGTTGCTATGTCGAACGAATAGAGACAACCTTGACTATTATAAATAAGACGTTTGCCATCGCTAGTCCAATTGGGTGCCTCGATTAAGTAATCAAATGAGCGGAGCGCAGTTCGTTCCCCTGTCTGTACATCCACGATTTCTAATGTGCTAATCACTTTCATTATCCTCTCTCCCATCGTTAAAATATGTACATAACCCACTTCGACAGCTATCCAATATCCCCTTTCTTTCTTGTTAATACAATTATTAACGCGAAAAAAATCTGCCTCGAAGAGAATTCACTCCTCAAGGCAGATCTATAATCATCTTATAAACGTCCTGCAGCTTTTACTTTTACTAGCAAGGCATTGCCCGGCAAGTATGCAATCGGAATATCCTCTGACAATACGATCTGTACAGTATCACGATCTGCACCGGCAAGAACAGCTTGTTCTATTGCATGGCTGCGAGCATCTTCCTTAGCTTCGTCATAAGACATCTCATCCAGCGAATAGATTCGCTCTGTCTCTCCGCTAACCTCACCTAACGCAGCGCCAATCGCATTCGCAGCATCATAGTGATCCGGTCTTACAATCCGTGATACACCTTCAAGCTTATCTGCTACGAGAATGCTTCCGCCGCCGACCAAAATGACATCAACAGGATCCGAGCTTGTCTTCATCCGATCAATTGCATCCTCAATATCCCGGGTAATGATCTCATCTGCTCTCTTGCAGATCGATTCATTAAGCGCCTCTGTCTGCGCATCTTTCCACTCGTACCGACCAAGCTTAACCGCCACATCGGTTGCTGTGAGCGTATCGCCACCAAAGATAAGGCCGCGCTTCAGTAGCTCATACCCCACGCTATCCGGCCCCACCGTTACCTGATCCTGCGATTCATCCAAGCGGACGATTGTACCGCCGCCGATCCCGATAGATAAGATATCCGGCATGCGGAAGTTCGTGCGAATCCCGCCAATCTCAACAGCAGCGGAGGATTGACGCGGGAAGCCCTGCGTGAGAACACCGATATCCGTCGTCGTACCGCCAATATCAACAACCAGTGCATCATTAAGACCTGACAAGTGCGCAGCCCCCCGAATGGAATTTGTCGGTCCGCAAGCAATCGTCAGAATAGGGTAGCGAAGCGCATACTCACTGTACATTAGCGTTCCATCGTTCTGACAGATATATAGGCTCGCATCAATTCCAAAGGTCTGAAGTGCCTCTTCGAAGCCTTTTACTACTCCTGCAATGACGTTAAGTAATGCGCCGTTTAATAGTGATGCATTCTCACGCTCGAGCAATCCAATACTACCAATCTCATGTGACAGCGTCACAGGCATGTCTGCGCCAAGCACTTGCTTCGCGAGCTCTTCGACACGCTTCTCCTGCGAGGTATTCACTGGAGAGAACACACCACAGATCGCAACCGCTTCGACTTCACCCTTCATTTTCAAAAAGCAATCTTGAATCTCTTCTTCATCCATCTCGACAATCGTGCGACCATCATATTCATAGCCACCGTGAACGACATAAGCATGTGGGCAAACCGTTGCCTTAAGCGTATCGTCCCAATCCGCGAGTGGAGGAACCGCAGTTGTGGCTGGTGCCCCGATTCGAATCAAACCGACTTTCCCCAAGTGCTTGCGTTCCACAATAGCATTCGTACAGTGCGTAGTTCCGAGCATTGCATAACGAATCTGTGCCGGATTCACACTGCTCTCCGCTAGCAAACGACGGATCGATTCAGTAATGCCTTCATTGACATCACGTGTGGTATGCACTTTTATCGTATGAATGGTGTTTAACTTGGAATCGAGCAAGGCTGCATCTGTATTCGTCCCGCCTACATCAATCCCAATGCGATATATTTCATTCATGCTGTTAACATTCGTATAAGACATTACTCTGCTCCTCCTTTCTCTGTAGCCAATTTTTCAATTGGAACATAAGGTGCATCATAGCCGAAATACTGCGGACCTACCGTCTCAAGACCCTTTGGTGAACGCCATTTCGGATCACAAGGGAAACCAACCACGCTAACCCGGGCACCGTATTTCAAATTCTCAGTCGTGATCGGCATGCCGGTATCCTGGTCAAGCACAGAGATCAGGTCAGGAGTAATAGCCATTGAATGTCCATCTTCTGTGGCAAGAAGGAACTCATTCTGGAAGAACAAAGTCATCGTACTTCCCTTTTTAGCATCTGTGCCTTCGAAGATCGCTTCACCGCGTGTAAATCCGCCTTCTGTACGACGACGAATATCCACCGCCTTGCCTTGGAACAACGCATATCCATTCAGCTGCTTCAGCAGCATTTCAATTGGATTCTGCTTCAATTCCTTGGACTCGAACAATGTTTTTCCAATTTCATACGCAAGCGTCAAGGTATGCGGAATAGCACTTTGCTTTACCTGCGCTCCGGTCACTGGATAATCACAGATCGAAGCCGATCCACCCATTTGAATCGTAACCGCACGCGCCATCCGCTCTTCCCAGACGCCGTCGATCGCATGCATAAGCACACCGTTGCCACGTTCATCCGCCATCGTAATCGGACTGCAGTCGATCCCGTCCAAGTAGAATGTCACCATTTGCGATTCTGGAAAAGCCCGCCCCATGGCATCTGCATCCACGATAGGAATATTGCGTTCTGCTGCCGTAATCACAGGAACCAGTGAATTGCCACCGCCAACCTCAATCGGCATAATAGCGCTCACCTTGCGTCCAAGCTCTTTTTCAATCATATCCAAAGGCTTGATCATTTGCTGAATTGAAGGAATCTTCTCATTCATAACCGTTGGTGCACCAATCATGGATATAGGGACTACTAACGCGTCGTCCTCTAGATCCTCAGGACTTACTACACGAACAGGACCATGCTTACGAATCGCTTCCTTAGCCATCAATTTACCGATATGCGGATCACCGCCCCCACCTGTTCCAAGTACAGCTGCACCTACAGCGATATATTGTATCGCTTGCTCATTTAATTCTGTTAGTTTGAAATTTCTCATGCTGTTATCCCTTCTTTGTCATGATTTTTCCGACACCCCACTGTACGATAAAGGCGAACACAAACGCATCTAATGCCGGAACGCTCGTTACCTGGAACCATCCAAAGCCATCTGGCGCTGCAGTTGTCATAAAAGCGAACAGAGTAGCTGCAACCCATACTGCTAAGGAACGAATCACCCAGTTTTTATTGCGATCTAGACCTTCAAAAGTAAATTTCTTTCGATCCACAAGCAAAAATTCGGACGTGTAGATCCCCCCGATTGGAGAGACAAACATCGTAATGATATTTAGGAAAGTCAGGAACTTATCATAAATGCCTAATACGGCAAGCAGCGTAGCAATAATGCCCGCCACCACCGTGATCAGCTTCTTCGGAACTTTCTGGAACACGACAGAGAATCCTAGCGAAGCAGAGTATAAGTTGCTTGTATTCGTCGTCCATTGGGCAAGCGTTAAGACAATAATTGCTGGAAGTCCAAGCCCAAGCGCAATGAAAATATTCGTTAGATCATCTGTATCCATAATACGAGATAGAAAAATAGCCACGATCGTCATGAAGCTGTTACCCACAAAGAAACCAATAAAGGCTGCCGTTATGGCATGCATCGGTGTACGTGCCCAACGAGCTATATCAGGTGACAGCACCGTACCAACAATAAAAATACCAATAACAAGCGAGATCGCTGTCCCCATCGGAATCGCTGAACCGCTAATCGGCTCCCAGGCTGCTGAAGCTCCTTTGGTATGGAACGCTGAATAAATAGCTACTCCGATAAACAGAACAAGCAATGGTACGGACCATGTGCTTAACCGTTCAATAGATCGATACCCCCAAATAGCCGTTGACATCATCAAGAGCCCGCCAAGAAACGAAAGCACGCCTAGGGACAAATTAATATTCCATAAATGACTAAATGCAGTCTGCATGTTCGAAGCGAAGAATCCGACCTGCACCCCAAACCAACCGAGTGAGAAGATACCGAGGATGACCGCTACGATACGAGCACCCATATTTCCGAATAGGAAACGAGAGATCATTGACGTCGACAACCCCGTTTTCGCGCCTACATACGCACACATGGCTCCTATTACTCCTAGAATCATCGATCCTATGATCGTCGCTGTGAGCGAATCTGAAAGATTCATTCCATTCCCAAGCTGTGCCCCCAAGAACATCGCCGATAGATCGATCCCGATGGCAATCCAAACGAGCGACATGGACAGCCATCTTTTACGCATATTTGCAGGAACAGGCTCTCTCTCAAAATCCCCCGAGCTTGAATCCTTACTCTTCACTTGACTTGCTTCTGCCATTCTCCCCATCCCCTTGTTGTTATCTTCTTCTGCTGTTTTATGAGGACGCCCCATTCCAATACATTTCAAACGCATGGTTCAGTTTACGCTCATATATTCCTTTAGAAGTGTAATAGAAATATTGCATACTTAATCCATCCATCAAGTTGAGAAAAGCATCTACGAGAAGCTGCACGGATTGATCGCGAATTACTCCCTCCTCCATCCCTTTCGAGATGAATTGTTCAATGATCTTCGTCAGCATCGCGTCGGACTCTAGGAATGCTTCCTCAATCGTTTCCTTTAAGAATGCCGGTGGGAAGACCACATACCTCAGTACAATTTTGCTTGCTTCAGGACTCTTCTGATAGAACTCATACTGTCTAGACAATATGCCTCGTAGACTTTCCTGCGCACTCAGTACTTTCTGTTCTTCCGTTAGCTCTTGAATATAAGTGTTATAGGACTGCATAGCCTCACGAAAGACCGTCATAAACAAATCCTCTTTATTCTCAAAAAAGGCATAGATCGCCGGAGTCTTCACACCAACTTCCTTCGCAATTTCAGAGAGAGCCGTACCCTCGTAACCCTTCTCTCCGAATAGTCGCATCGCTACTTCTTTCAACTTGTTTTTGGTCAAGACATTCCACATCCTTTACTTACTTAATTAACGTTAATTAAAAAACACTATACATCTTTATGCATAATAACTCAATGATTTTCATAAAAAAATAGCCATCGATACATACAAAAAAGCCGACCAACATCAGGATAATCCCTGAATTATGATCAGCTGAACGGTGAACTGGGTTTACTTTAGAAGCAAAGTTGTTAATTTAATCTTTCATCAAACATTAATTGAATTTGAATACCGAACGGGTCTTCAATGATACCATAGGCTTTGCTAAATACATTGCTAGATAAGGGCGTAATGATTTTTACTCGGTCATCTGTAATTAAGCTACTATAGAAGTGTTCAATTTCCTCTAGGTCAGCACTTTGAATACATAATGAAGTGTTATTACCCACTGTATAATTCTCATTCGTATTCATGGTATCTTCTGCTATCATTATTTTTGTTTTTCCGATTAACAGGACAGAGTGAGTAATATAATCCTTATTTTCGTCCGTAAGCTGTATGGAGCTGTCACGTTCTGCGAGTTGTTGATAGGTAACACGTAACAATTCCTCTGCATTAAAATGCTTTTTGTAAAATTCTATAGCTTCCTTTGCTCTTCCCTTCATGGATAAGAAAATAGCTACTTCTAGTGTTGTACTCATAGTGTAAATCTCCTTCGTATATTTGATATGTGATCTTAAACTTATTATCATATATAAAGGTATCAAAACATGACACCTTTATAAGGAGCATTATATATGAAGAAATCCGAACGCTTACCTGACATGATGAGATACTTAAACAGTCGGGAATTTTTTAATTTAAGTGACCTCATGGATAAATACAATATTTCAAAAAGCACAGCGCTACGTGATATTAGTTCCTTAGAACAATTAGGTATGCCCATTTATTCGGAGCATGGTAGACACGGACGTTATGGACTTTTAAAAAATAGATTGTTATCCCCTATTATTTTCACGATGGATGAGGTGTATGCACTGTACTTTGCCATGCTTACATTAGAGTCTTATCAATCTACACCTTTTCATTTAAGTGTTAATAAGCTAAACGAGAAGTTTGAGCACTGTCTATCAAATACACAAATCAACCAGATTCATAAAATGAAAAAGGTCCTACAATTTGAAATGTATCAGCATAAGCATGTTAGTCGTTTTTTAGATAAAATTCTAGCAAGTATTCTGAATGAGAGTGCCTATAACATTGAATATACAAAAAATAACCAGACCAAAAGCTACGCTGTTCAATTTTTCAAAATTTCCGCGAAGTTTGGTCAATGGTATGCTGCTGGAATAGAGTTGGATTCGAATAAACATAGAGTTTTTAGATGCGATCGAATCACCTTTATAGCGGAAGAGGAACGCACAGCCCACTATTCTATAGAAGAACTTCTTAGTCGTTCATTAGAATTTTATCAATCCGAGAACAGTATTCACTTTGAAGTTGAGATTGCGGAGCAAGCCAAGGATATTTTTTATAAAGAGCATTATCCCTCTATGGAAATAGAAGCTGGCTCGAAAACAGTCATAAAGGGATTCTATAATCCAGGCGAAGAAGATTTTCTAGCTAATTATTTCATGCGTTATGGTCAGTATGTTAGAGCGGTGAAGCCTGAATCCTTGAAACAAATAATTCAGGATAAGCTAGAACAACTCTTAACTCACTATGGAAAATTATAAAGCTACTCAAAAGAGGTAAAAAACACATCTTGAAGAATGGCCTTAGCTTTCTTAAGATTGCGTGTATCAAGTTGGTTAAGCATGTCTACGATTTGACTCATTTCATCGATTTCCATTGCCTCAAGAGATTCTCCAACATTTAGTAGTTCTTCTTCAGCAACCGATTCCGAATGAACCCATGAGGCTTCCAAAGTATCCTCGAACGCTTGGATCAGAAATAACAATTCATCTGTGTTATATCTCTGTAGAAACCGATTTATCCCTTTATTCATCTCCTTATGTAGAGCCTGATGCAAAACGAATATTTCTTTCCCTAGAGGTGTTGTAAGAAACAGCACTTCTTTTTTATTATCGGGGAGAAACTCCGTGCGAATAATTTGCTGCAGAACTAATTTTCTAGTGATTTTGGACACGCTACCTTTCGGAATTCCGAAATGCTTCGAAATGGTAGTGCCATTCACCGGCTCAAGCTGTCCAATTGCATCTATTACATGCAGCATCATGACTGTGGAGTCTTGGAGGAAATCAATGATAAGGGGATTACTACAGTTCTGAATCAACCACGCCTTCTCTTCATCATCCTCCGATTGAAATCGCTTTTGTAATTGGGGAATCATCTCTATCAGTTTTTTTATCAAAATATCCTTATTAGGTAAGTTCTCGAAAGAATGCGTCACTGTTAAGTCTCCTCGTAAATTCATCTTATGCTCATTTTAACAAGACACCGCTCATAAATAAAGTTTCCTAGAAATAATATTGACAACAAGGAAACTTAAAACGTATTATTGTTTCCATAGTTAATATTTTATTTCTAGGAAACAATAATACGTAAAGAAGGTATTTATATGAATGTCTTAATTATTTTTGATCATCCATATGGAGCATCAGCGTCCGAGAATATCCCACATCAGCGAAGCTATTCCGCAGCCTTATTAGCCTCCGTAATGCGAGGTCTTACCACCAAAGGTCACACGATTGATCTTATCGATCTGCATGCCGATGGATTTGATCCAGTCATGTCGCGCGAAGAACTTGCTGCTTGGCGGCAAAAGAAAACCACCGACCCCCTAGTCGCCAATTATCAGCAACGGCTTATGGCAGCAGATCATATCGTCTTCATATTCCCCATTTGGTGGGAGGCCATGCCCGCTCTCACCAAAGGCTTTCTTGATAAGGTATTCGCGAAAGGCATTGTCTACGAGGAAATTAAACCTGGACGGCCCTTCAAATGCTTGCTCACGAATCTTAAAGGAGTGTCACTGCTGACCGTAATGAACACTCCCGACTTCTTTTATCGCTGGATTTTTGGCAACCCCATCACCAAAATTCTGTTCAGAGGGACCTTCCGCAAAATGGGAATACGGAAGAACCTCCGTTGGAATAATTATGCCGGGATGTCAGATCGCAGCTTAGAAGAACGGGTGAAGCATCTTAATAAAACAGAACAACGTTTTGCACGACTAGAGTAGATTAGATTACTGAAGCTGGAACTGATTTCGAGAGCTGAACATCGAGCTTCTTCGCCTCCCTAAGCACCAGCAATCCGATGAATAAGGATACAACACCAATAATGATCAGCAGTGCTCCCAGCTCCTGACTGTAGACTGTTAACGCCCCATCCCGATAAGCCATCCCGCGTATAAGGCGATTAAGCCAGTTCATCGGCAATGCCCAAGCGGAAATTTGAAAAAACTCCGGAAACGCTAATGGGCTCAATTGGATCCCAGTGGCAAGAAACGACGGATACAATACGAAATTAGTTCGTAAATTAACTTTGGATACGTCTTTGGCAGTATAACCAATCAACAGGCCCATAAGTGACAGAGCAAAGGCATACACAAACAGCGGAATAATAAACAGATAAGGCTCTGCTTCAAAGCGCATTCCCCCTTCCTGCCGCAAGCGAGGGACAATTGAGCCAGCTGCGCTTGTTGTAATCATCAGCACCACAATATTCACAAACCCAAGTACCATAAAGCCGACATAACTCGTGGTCGGATTAAACAACATACGCTGCTGCAGGGACAACGGAGGAACAAACCCTTTAGAGGTTTCGGCATCCATACCTTTCTGAATCAGACGGGTCATAGAAAGAGTCATATTTTCAGTCTGGATGACTTCCTGAATCGCGGTTCGGATGCCGGTTAGACCTGATGGCATGGTGTTATCCATTAAGATGCCGAGATTCGTTGATATCCCCTGCTGCTGACGCAGCTCCAACTCTTTAGGAAGCGTGATGACCGCGACCGCCTGCTCATTTGCCAGTAATGTTTCTGGATCTAGGCGGCTAGCGTACACATTGGTTACTTTCATATAAGGAGAAGCATTTATTTTAGAGATGAGCTGTCGTGAATACGAGCTGTGATCCTCATCAATGACTACAACATGCGATTCACTGATTTGATTCTTCGAGAACATTAAGCCAAAAAATATAGCCGCGATAAGCGGGCCGATAAAGATCAGGCGCAAATACTTACTACCCGCCACGTACTTCCACTCGTCAATCAGTGATTTCATCGAGCTTCACCTCCGCTGTCATCCCCGGAAGCAAATCAGCATTCGCATCCATAGCTATACGGACAAGAAACATGCTTAAATCGGCTTGCCCTTTTTCACGTGACATGCGTAAGCTCGCAAATTGAGGGGCGGCTGCGATGGAAGTAACGACACCCGTCACCTCACTTGGATGGTTCAAATACGGAAAATGAACGTCGATACTTTGATTCACCCTTAGCTTTTGGATTTCGCTTTCCTGTATGTAAAGGTCTGTATAAAAGTTGTTTTTTTGCAAAACCGCCATTGGCATTCCTAGCTGTATTTGATCTCCCGGCTTTACAACAATCCTGTTGACCGATCCGTCCTCCGGCGCGAGTACATCTGTTTCTCCTTCTTCAGCGGATTTAACCTTGAACAATACCTCTCCCTGTTTTATAGAATCACCTACAGCCACACTGACCTCTACAATTGACCCTGGACTGTTCTGATAAAATATAGTCTTTTGCTCTGCATCAAGAATCCCTTGTTTCCTGCTCTCAGCTTGACTGACAGCATCCTTTCCTTTTATGGCAAGTAGCGAACCTCCAACGATTAACGCAATCGCAATTCCAATATATAAACCTGCTTTTATCTTCATTTCCCACTCTCTCCCCTTACCATTTTTTTAGCCGTATTTTCGGCAGCCTCCATAATCACTTCTCCCAATGTGGGATGAGGGTGAATGGTCATCGCCAAGTCCTCTACAGTTGCTCCCATCTCAATAGCAAGGGCAAGCTCCGACACCAGTGTAGATGCTTCTACTCCAACAATTTGGGCACCAATAACGATTCCCGAGGTTGGGTCCGCTACAATTTTGACGAACCCTTCCGTTTCCCTCAAGGCCAATGCTCTCCCGTTAATCCCAAAAGAAGATTTGCCAATAACCAGTGGGATGCCTTTTGCCTTTGCTTCTGTTTCACTTAAGCCAACACTGGCCAGCTCTGGATCAGAAAAAACAACAAGCGGAATGGCTCTATAATCAACCTCGGAGGAAAGGCCTGCAATGGCTTCTGCCGCAATCTTGGCTTCGTAGGATGCCTTGTGAGCGAGAGTCGGGCCTGCCGTAATATCTCCAATTGCAAAAATATGCGGGATAGCTGTTCTGCACTGTTCATCTGTCTCAATCAACCCCCTGCTCGTCACTGGTAAACCTATACGATCCAGCCCTAAATTGCCGTCTGTATTTGGTTTTCTGCCGACAGTGACTAACACAAATTCCGCCGTCACATGCTGCTGCTCCTGATTTTTCAAATAATGCAGTGTGATGGCGTCTGCACTCTGCACTACGTTCACAGCTGTTGCTCCGGTAATCATCTTAATCCCATCAGCTTTCAACTGCCGGATAGCAGGACTCACAAGCTCCGTCTCAAATCCAGGCAGCACTTGATCTCCGCCCTCCAGAATCGTTACCGTTGTTCCAAACTTGGCATACATTTGCCCCAGTTCAATACCTATATATCCACCGCCTATAACTACTAGGCTAGTTGGAATCGCTGGGAGCGCTAAAGCTTCTGTGGAAGACAAAACACGTCCGCCAACTGGAAAGGCTTGCAGCTCAATCGGACGTGATCCTGTGGCTAAGATGGCATTTTTAAAAGAAATACTTTGCTCTTGTCCAGACTGACTGATAATAGCGGTATGCTCATCAACCAATCTGGCCTCCCCTTCCAAAATGCTCACACCTGCAGTCTTTAATAAATTGCCAACTCCACCTGCCTGCTTATTCACAATTCCTTGCTTGAAATCCTGAGCATTCTTAAATGACACTGCCGCATCCGCAGAACTGAACGGTCTAAGCAACTCGTAACGATGGGATTCAGCAATTAATGCTTTGGAGGGAATACACCCAACATTAGTGCAGACCCCACCAAGCTGATTGCGTTCAACAATCGCCGTTCTCATTCCAAGTTGTGAAGATCGCAGCGCCGCCACATACCCACCCGGACCTGAGCCAATGACCAACGTTTCTACGAACTCAAGCTTCCCCATCTCCTGATACCTCCTGTTAATAGTTATTCTAAAATATGATGATCGTAATATATTATTACCATCATATTTTAGGTCCGTCAACAACCGTATTTAGTCTTTCATGAGCCATCCATTCTCAGAATCGTTAAATTGACAGGCTTTATTATGATGCATATAATATTTTAAAAGAAGAATTATGAATCTATGGAGTGATTATGATGCCCTATCCCAAAGGCCATAAAATAAAAGTGAGAAATACGATTGTTGAAAGTGCTGCCCAGGCTTTTCGCGCCCATGGTATTCATGATGTAAGTGTTCCGCTCATTATGAAGGGAGTCGGATTGACTCACGGTGGGTTTTATTCACATTTTGACAACAAAGAACAGCTAGTAGCCGAAGCCTGCCGGTATGCCATCAGCGATACCATCGCACTACTGCAGAAGGTCGCGGACCAGGAAGAGCAGCACCCCAAAATCAACGCTGTCATTGATTATTATTTAAGTCCATATCACCGCGACAAAACCGAGATGGGCTGCATTATTCCTGCCCTCTCTGCCGAAATAGCCCATTCTTCCGAAGAAGTTCGGCAAGTATTCACGCAGGAAATGGAGCGGATGGTTACCTTCATCTCCACTCTGGCTGAAATTGACGCGTCCAAAGGTAACGCACTGTTCAGTACCATGGTTGGCTCTCTTATTCTTGCACGGACTGTAAATAATCCTGAACTGAGCGACAGCCTTCTTTCGTCAGGCAAACGGTATGCTAAAGAGCTAATTATGGCCTAGACACAAAAAAAAAACCCCAACAAATGAATCCAACTCAGAGAATCTTCGTAATATTATGAATTAAAGATAACTGAGGGGTGTATCCAATGAACGAGCAGTATGCAGCAAGGGTTGAATTGTTCGCAGAGAACGCGCAGAGGATCAAAAAGGCTTTTCCTTGGCAAAATGCAATGGTTAGCCGTTTGGCGGGGTTACTGTACACAGCAGAGAATAAAAGTGCTGATGAGGATGCGATTCGCGCGAGCCATGAGCTCATTAAAGAAAATACCGGAATATTTTCTTCGTTTAGGGGTAACTCGGCAATCAGCATTGCTACTATGCTCTCGCTTTCTGCTAACAAGGAGCAACAGCTTGCAAACACGCTGACCGTGTACGACTTATTAAAAGACGTCAAATTCAGAGCCTCTGATTATCTCGTCGTTGCCGCTTATCAGATCGCCGCTAATACGACAACAGATCAGTATCAGCGTACGGTAGAGCGTGCAAAGATGTTTTACGATAGTATGAAAGCGAAGCATCGTTTCCTTACTGGACATGATGATTATATCTTCTCTGCTATGCTCGGCCTTTCCGATATTGACGTGGACAGCGGCATAGACCGGATGGAGCAGCTTTACACTACACTAAAGCCTGAATTTATGTCGGGGAACAGCGTGCAAGCTCTGACACAGGTATTGGTTCTTGGAAAAGAAGCTCCAGAAGCAGCGGATCGTGTACTGGCATTACGAGATGCGTTCCGTGCACATGGCATCCGGTTGGATAAGGAATTTCCCCTTTCCTCGCTGGGCGTGTTATCTTTGCTCCCGTCCAACAATAAGGACATGGTTACGGAAGTCTCAGAGACCTTCGATTTACTTCGTACCAAAAAAGGCTTTGGCAACTGGTCCATTGTAAAACAGGAATTGCTACTGCTGTCTGCTGCGCTGGTAGCCTTCAAATATGTGGAAGATGTGCAAAATGGCATCGTAACCTCGATGCTCTCCACCAGTATCACCAATATTGTGATCGCGCAGCATGCGGCTCTTGCTGGGGCTGCCGCCGCCGCATCCGCTGCGGCTATAGCTTCTTCTTCGAATTAAATGAACAGCGAGGGAAGACATGGACTCGATACAACGCATCACCACTAGAAATGAAGAATGTTTATACCCTCTACTGAATATTTGGGAATCATCTGTGCGCCATACGCATCTTTTCCTGTCTGAACAGGACATTGATGTGTTGCGTCCACTGGTTTTACAGGGGATGGAGCATATCAGTCATCTGTTTGCTTTTATAGATGATCATGACCAATCGCTTGGTTTCATAGGGGTTCAGAATAACAAGATTGAAATGCTGTTCGTAGAACCTACTGCAATGGGAAAAGGCATCGGCAAATCGCTCGTAGCTTATGCTATACAGGCACTGGACGTACATTACGTTGATGTAAATGAACAAAATCCGCAGGCTAAAGGTTTTTATGAGCACATGGGTTTTCAAGTTTTTGAGCGTTCAGCACTAGATGAACAAGGAAATCCTTTTCCTATTCTGCATATGAATCGAAAGTAGATTTCACTTATAATGAGACTTCTAATTGTAAAAAAACAGAGTAGCGATTCTCCGGTTTGAGAATCACTGCTCTGTTTTTTTGTGTATTAGTGTATGTGGTTCACCTACACCACGAAATCATCGTTGCGGACCCAGATGACGTTATTTGCGTATTTCCAGCTTTTTTATCAGCGTTTCGGACTCCAGCGACACTATTCCATAGAAAAAGACTCATTTGGGAGGTTTTTCATGCCAATAGTGGCTATGCGGTCCGATAGCATTCCAATTTGCGGTAATTACTGCATTTAAGGTCATCTGTGTCCGATAGGCGCTGCTTCAAAATCGCAATTGGGTTCGAAACAAACGAAGTTTGTTATGTTAGATATTATTCCACCGACTTCAACGCCTCAATCATATGAATCCGTTTGAGCTTGATATGCATGAAAGCCATGACTACGCCCGAGAACAACAGTGTTAAGAGTGCGGCATAAATATAGCTTGGCCACTTGATGATCGGAGCGAACATCGTCGCATCCAGCTCCGCTGTATTCAGGACAAAGCTGTGTAGAACAATACCAAGACCCGATCCGACCACAATGCCGAGTAAGCTCAGCAGCATATTCTCGCGGTAAATATACATCGTTACTTCCTTATCATAAAATCCCAATACCTTGATGGTGGACAGTTCCCTGATCCGCTCAGAGACATTGATATTAGTCAAATTGTAGAGGACGACAAACGCCAGAGCAGCAGCCGACACAATGAGCACTAAGGTTACAACGTCCATACTCTTCATAGTATCGTCGAAGGCAGTGCCTACGCTACTAGAGAAACTGACCGCAGCAATACCCTCATTGTCCGTTAGCTTCTCGCCGAAATTGTCTTCCCATTCTTTATCCTGCGAGGCATAGTTCAGCCGCTCTGTGTTGAACACCGGTTCATGTCCGAATACGGAAGCGTAATATACAGGTGTCATATAAACATAGTGCATGACATAGTTCTCTGTAATCCCCGCGACCTCAATCTTGAACGTTTCATTGTCCTTGTCCAGCAAGGTCAACTTATCGCCGGGCTTAAGTCCGTACAATTTAGCCAGCTTCTCCGAGATAATAGCGCCCTCGTCCGTAAGCATCTGCCTTTCTCCACTTGTACGATCCCGTAGCTCCACAAAATCGGATATAGAATCAACGGATGCAGGAATGAACAGATGAACATCCTGATCATTTACACCACTGCTGTGCGCGGTCATCGTTTCCTGTGCCACACTTAGTGTCCCAGTGATGGCCGACTCGCCATTGATTAATTGTTCGTAGGCATCCCGCACATCAGCAGGCACATCTTCATGTAAAGCTACAAGTGCATCATATTTCATAATCGTGCCGAACTGCTGTCCGGCGATGCTACCGATCGAGTCTTTTAGACCAAAACCAGTCAGAATCAGCGCCGTACAACCGGCCACACCAAACACAGTCATGAACATCCGCTGTTTATAGCGGAATAAATTACGTGCGGTAACCTTCTGAACAAAGCTCAACCGTTTCCATACAAAAGTAACTCTCTCCAGTAAAATCCGCTGCCCGCTCTTTGGTGCCTTCGGACGCATCAATACGGAAGCGTTGCTGCGCAGTTCTACCCGAGAGGCAATCCAAGCCGTTAAAGTAGTGCAGATTAGCGCGACTATGATGGAAATGATGGAATACGAAGGATAGAAGCTTTTGATAAGATCCGGCAGATTATAAAGCGAACTGTACGCATTATAGATAATGGTTGGAAACATGGTAAACCCGAGCGCAAGCCCCGCAACCGAAGCCGTCAAGCTGGCAAGCGTACCATAAACCAAGAATTTGGCCATAATGTCACGGTTGCCATATCCAAGCGCTTTAAGTGTCCCGATCTGCAAACGATGCTCCTCGACCATTCGAGTCATAGTCGTCAAGCTGACCAACGCAGCAATCAGGAAAAAGAATACCGGGAACGCACTCGCAATGGCCGACAACCGATCAGCGTTGTCTTTATATTCTGCATACCCTGGATTGGCGTTTCGGTCAGTGACGTAGACCTTGGGTAGTCCCAGTTCTGCAAGCTTCTGCTCCCCTGCGGCCAGTTCCGTCTTGGCTGTGGCCAGTCCATCAGCAATGGCTTTCATGCTTGCAGCCTGTTCCTGCTGCACCACTTCTGGCTGGCGCTTTAAATCGGCGAGCTGCTGCTCGGCGGCAGCCACCTTGCCACGTCCACTGGACAGCTCTTTCTCACCTTCAGCCCGCATCTCCGCAAGCCGAGCTTCCGGCACGCCGGACAGCGCCTGCTCTACTGCCTTGGTATGCTGTTCGATTAATGCCTCATACTTTGGTGAATAAGCCTTTACACCAGCTGTATCCTTAAAAGCCAGATAGGCTTCCGTATAAACCGGGAGCTTGAAATCTGACTCCGGGATCGCTGCGAATGCATCCGCCGTCCCTTTGCCAATCCCACTGGTGCCACGGGTACTCTTCTCAATAAACTGTGGGCTCCGAACAAAGCCCACTACGGTATAATTCAGTGTCTCGAAGTTATTCGACATCTCCACATCCGTACCGTCTCCGCTGAATGTTACTTTGTCACCTAGTGCATACTTTTCGACCAGCTTGTCATCCAATACGATTTCTCCGGATTTTTCTGGAAGGCGACCTTCAATGATGCTGTACTGGTTAAGCGGCTTATCTCTATTATAAGAATGGACCTTGAGTATCAACGCATTATCGCCGCTGAACACATCCGCACTGTAACCCGGCTGGACCTCATCGATCCCCGGTACATCGCTCAGCAGATCTACGTTATCTTCGGTTAGACCATAGTTGGTCTGTACCTTCAGATCCATCAGTCTCGTCTCTTGATAAAAGGTTCCGGCTGTATCCAGCATATCTGGGCCGGCCGCCTTGATGCCAGAAAAAAAACTAACACCTAGCATAATGATTGCAAAGATCGAAATAAATCGGGCTTTGGTATGCCTAATTTCACGAAAAATATCTTTCCACAACGCGCGCTTTTTCATAGATGCCTTCTCCTTACCATTCGATATCTTCAACAGATACTGGCGAAGGATTGGTTACCATCTTCCGTACCTTAGCATTGTTAATCTCAATGACCCGATCCGCCATTGGCGCAATCGCCAAATTATGTGTGATTACGATGACCGTGGTCCCTGTGTTACGGCAGGTATCCTGAAGCAGCTTAAGCACCTGCTTGCCAGTATTGTAGTCTAACGCACCTGTTGGCTCATCGCATAGGAGCAGCTTCGGCTGTTTAGCCAATGCTCTGGCGATAGCGACGCGTTGCTGTTCACCGCCAGACAGCTGAGCCGGAAAATTATCCAGCCGCGCGCCCAGTCCCACATCCTCCAGCACCTTACGCGCATCTAGTGCACGCGGTGAAATCTGAGAAGCAAGCTCAACATTCTCCAGTGTAGTAAGATTGGGCACTAAGTTGTAGAACTGAAACACAAAACCTACGTCATTGCGGCGGTAGCCCGTCAACTCCTTAGCACTGAACTTGGCAATGTCCGTACCGTCTACAATGACCTGGCCTTCGTCGGCAGAGTCCATCCCACCAAGAATATTAAGCACCGTCGATTTGCCCGCACCGCTGGGACCGACAATCACAGCAAACTCACCTTTATTTATCTCAAAATCAATTCCGTCATTGGCAACGATCACACTCTCACCCATTTTGTAACGCTTGTACTCATCTTTTACAGCAACAAAGCTCATTTCTCATCCTCCTGTCTCTATCCAAACCAAGCCTAATCACTTTACATTGTTTCAGTTTATCATAAATAGAACGCCCAAGCCCGAATGGCAAACCCTCATTACTCAAGGTAAAATTCACATCATTAATAAGTTCATTTTCTTGTAACAATAATGTAACAAGGAAATTTTACCGTAAACGATACTTAGTCATTTGATAGTGTTATAATCACCTTGATTTATTCATTCTTAACAGGCAAGAGTGAAAGAACAAACAGAAACAGGTGATCAGATGTTCGAACTGAAATGGCTTTGGCAGAACTTAGAGGGAAACCGGACACGGTACATTCTTGCGCTCTGCCTCTCGGTGGTGGGCTCAAGTCTTACGATTGTGAACCCTTACATCAGTCAGCGCATTGTGGATACGTTTATAGCGGGTGACAATGCCCTGCAGAATCTTACACAAGAACGGCAATTATTAATTATGCTCTGCCTGGGCATGATTGGATTTTCTCTACTGCGCACAGGACTTGCTTATTTTACAACCATGCAGTACGAAAGATCCTCGCAAAACATGATGTACAATATCCGTATTTTTTTGTACAACAAGATTCAGGGGCAAGACAGAGAATATTACGACCGTAACCGAACCGGGGATCTCATGACCAAGATGACCGGGGATTTGGACATGGTTCGTCACTCGATGGCATGGATTTTCAAAACGATCATTGAATCGATAACGATCTTCATTGCTGCTGTTATCTATTTTTTCACCATAGATGCTCAGCTGACGTTGTGGATGCTAATCCTGTCACCACCCATTTTTATTGTGGCTTACATATTCGCTAAACGCGTTCGTCCAATGTATATTGACCTGCGCGAGCGGTTGTCCCAGCTTAACACAACTACACAGGAGAATATTTCAGGCAACCGTGTAGTCAAGGCTTTTGCCCGCGAAGAGTTCGAGGTCGAAAAATTCACAGAGAAGAATGTCAACTATTCTACGGCGAACAAAAAAGCCGCCCTTGTATGGCTTGATTATTTCCCTTATCTGGAATCCTTCGCTCAGGGCTTCAACGTCATTCTTATGTTGGCGGGTGGCTTGTTCCTAATGAACGGCCGGATCACCTTCGGTGAATTTACAGCTTTCTCCTCGCTCATATGGGCTGTGTCCAACCCTATGCGCAACATCGGTATTATCATCAACGATATTCAGCGCTTTTTTGCGAGCTTGTCCAAAATCGTTGATATTTATTACGCAAAGCCTAATATCGTAAACGAGCATGCCTCTGCTAACAAACGCCGTTACGAAGGTCGTATTGAGTTCGATCATGTTCGCTTCAAATTTGACAGCGCTATCGTACTTGACGATGTTAGCTTTACCGTCGAACCCGGTGAAACCATAGCGATCATGGGCTCGACCGGATCAGGTAAAACAACGATCATCAACCTGATTCCTCGTTTCTACGACGTAGCTGAAGGGCGCGTACTCGTCGACGGCGTTGATGTCCGAAAGCTGGAGCTCGATGAGCTCCGCGATAATATCGGCATGGCGACTCAAGATGTGCTCTTGTTCTCAGATACTATCGATGGAAACATCGCCTATGGCAATCCTGATCTTCCGGAAGAAGATGCAATAAGCTTTGCCGAGCTCGCTGCCGCACACGACTTCATTACCAAAATGCCTGAAGGTTATGATACCGTTGTTGGGGAACGCGGAGTCGGTCTGTCCGGAGGTCAAAAACAGCGTATCGCATTAGCACGTGCCTTGGCCGTTCGCCGTCCGATCCTGATTCTGGATGACACGACTTCTGCTGTCGATCTTGAGACGGAGGAGCATATTCAGAAAAGTCTACGCGAGCTGGAATATCCTTGCACGAAGATTATTATCGCGCAGCGTGTATCTACGACCGCGCAGGCTGACCGTATTCTTATTCTGGATGGCGGGAAGCTGGTTGAGGAAGGCACCCATGCCGAACTGCTAGCGAAACGGGGCTACTACTACGATGTGTTTAAACTGCAGAACGAGGGTATTGGAAGGCAGGTGACCGCAAGTGGCACGGAATAAATTCGACGTCGATGAGAATCTGGAATCGCCGTTTAATATAAAACACTTCCGGCGTGCGATGGTTTACATCAAACGAAAGAAAACACCAATGATTGTTGCATTTATACTCAGTGCGCTTTCAGCGGCCATATCATTATCAGCTCCACTGATCATGCAGCATGTGATCGACGTGACCATTCCGGCAAAAGCAAAGCTTGCGCTACTGGGCTGGGCAGGACTGATGCTTCTGACCATTGTAGTCAGTGTTTATCTAGCTACCATACGTTCACGTATCATGACGAGTGTTGGGCAGGATATTATTTTTGATATTCGTACAGATTTGTTTAAGCACCTACAAGAGTTGCCCTTCAAATATTATGACGACCGGCCGCAGGGCAAGATTCTCATCCGGGTCGTAAACTACGTTAACGCCGTTTCAGATGTGTTATCCAACGGTATTATCAACTTTATTCTAGAAATCGTGAATCTGCTCTTTATCGCAGCCTTCATGTTCGCCGTTGATGTACGGCTCTCCTTTGTCATCCTTGCAGGATTGCCAGTCTTCTTTGTCATCATGATGCTGATCAAAACTCGGCAACGCCGGGCTTGGCAAGCAGTGTCCAACAAAAGCTCTAACCTGAATGCCTATTTGCAAGAAAGCATCAGCGGTATTGGTGTGACGCAAATGTTCTCCCGGGAACAACGCAACGAGGGAATCTTCACACGTCTCGCGGGTAATTTCCGTACAGAATGGATGAAGGCACAACGTTACAACCTGCTTATTCCGTTCTCCGTAGACAACTTATCTACGATCGTTACATCATTGATTTTCCTTGTAGGCCTACTAACACTTAGTCCTCAAGACATGACCCTCGGTGTCATTCTGGCGATGAGCAGCTATGCTGCCCGCTTCTGGCAACCGATACTGAATCTTTCGAACCTGTACAATAACTTTATCAACGCTGTTGCCTATCTTGAGCGTATCTTCGAAACGCTGGATGAGCCAGTTACCGTCAGTGATATTCCGAATGCGAAGTCACTGCGACCTGTAGAGGGCCATGTCACCTTCGACGATGTAACCTTTGCATATGACCCAGGACTCAATATTCTGGAGAATATCTCCTTCAAGATCAAAGCGGGAGAAAGCATCGCGCTGGTGGGACCAACCGGTGCAGGCAAAACTACGGTCGTCAATCTGATCTCGCGCTTCTATAATATTTCCAGCGGTAAGATTCTTATCGATGATCAGGATATCTCGCAGGTTACGCTGAAATCCCTGCGCAGCCAGATGGGGATTATGCTACAGGACAGCTTCATCTTCTCTGGTACGATCTTGGACAATATTCGTTACGGAAAACTCGATGCGACTGAAGAAGAAGTGATCGCTGCGGCGAAAGCCGTGTGCGCCGACGAATTCATTCGTGAATTTGATCAGGGCTACCTGACAGAGGTCAACGAACGTGGCTCCAAGCTGTCTCAGGGACAGCGGCAGCTCATTTCGTTCGCTAGAACACTTTTGGCTGATCCACGCATTCTAATCCTGGATGAAGCCACTTCTTCGATCGATGCGAAGACTGAGCGTTTGCTGCAAAAAGGTCTGAATGAGCTCCTTAAAGGACGTACCTCATTCATTATCGCGCATCGCTTGTCCACCGTAAAAAACTGCGACCGCATTATGTATGTGTCCAACAAAGGTATTGCAGAAAGCGGCTCACATGATGAGCTTATCGCACAAAAGGGCCTTTATCACCGCCTCTATACAGCGCAGAAGATGGAAGCTTAATTATGGAATAGTAAACCGTCAGACTATGGCAGATTACACGCCATGACAAAGTGAGACCCACAAGAAAAACACTTTAAAAAGTGAACTTCTTGTGGGTCTTTTGTGTTTTATCCTATTTTATTGTGTATAGACTAATAATGCCTCTTGGTCTTTGACCAGCATCAGCTTATTCCCCGAAAACGAAATAATCCCTAGCTTCTCAAATTTACTGAATTTCCGGCTAATGGTTTCACGCGTTACACCGACGTAATTGGCAATCTCTTCGCGAGTAATCGGAAGCCGAACTAAAATACCACCGTTGCTGCTTTTACCGAACTTGTTACAGAACTCCAATATGATCGCGGCCACTCGAATATCTGGATCCTTGGTGGCTAGATTCTTAGCAAGATTCTCAGTATGTGCCATTCGTTTCGTTACTTCGGTTAATAGCTTCATCGCAATCCCAGGGTTATCCTGCATGATTTGATCCATCGATTGCTTGGTAAGGATACAAATTTCCGTATCATTAATTGCTTGAACACTGAAATTATGAAGTTCATCTGGATTAAAGATATGCAATTCCCCAAAAAAATCTCCGCTGGTTAATAGATACAGAATTTGCTCTTTTCCGTCGCTCGTATACTTTGATACCTTAACCTGCCCACGTTTAACAATAAACAGTTTGTCAGACTTCTCACCCTCATGAAACAGCATTTGACCTTTTCGGTACTGAATATGGTTGATCATACGAGAAATCTTCATGATTTCATCGCAAGATAATGACTGGAAAATGGGGACCCTGGACGGGCAAGGCACCTTACCAAGGGTAGTATGATTACAAGAGTACTCACTCATATTTCATCACCTTATCCTAATTAATATGTTTAGCGTAACACGAAGAGAGAGCTCCAATAGTGATTGGAGACACAAACAAAATAAAACTACTCCAGCCTGATTCACGAATTCAGACATGAAGTAGTTCTGTTAATTGAGGGGTACAAATTTTTGTTAAAAATAAGCTCTAGTCATTGTTCTTCGTATTCAGCAAATTTTTCTTTACCTTCTCCACACACAGGGCATAACCAATCTTCTGGTACATCTTCAAAAGCTGTGCCTGGCTCTACATCCTCGTCCGGATCGCCTACTGCGGGATTATAAATGTAACCACATGGCAGACAAATATATTTTTTCATTGTTAATCTCCCCTTATGAATGATTTTTTACGTACGCCATTACTTCGGCAATTGATATTCCATCGAGGTGTAGACCTTCAACGGAAGCTTCACTAATAATTGCAGCTTTGTATGGAGCCGAAGCTACTACTGTATCCTGCGAAATCACACCAACAATTTGATTCTTTTTCAAAAATAATCTCGTATATTTATCTTCATTATCTACTAGTGTCTTGTCGCATCGAGACGCATCCACACAACCCATTGAGAACAGGTTTAGGTCAAAGGCATTAAACAATGTGAGCGGAATGGTTGTGTTATACGTTGCAGTGGCTCCAGTCGCCATATTCTGACCTGCAATAGCACCTTGTGCCATCGCACGATCCCATAGACCTTCCACTGTACCCTTCCATTCCGTAATATCACCGGCAGCATAAATATCAGCAACGCTTGTTTCCATGCAATCATTAACCTGAATTCCACGATTCACCTGAATTTCAGTGCCCACTGCTAAAGCAATATTCGGAGTGATTCCGATGGCATACGATATACTATCGCATGGAATCACTTCGTTATTCACCTTGATTCCAGTAACAGCTTCATTACCTACGATTTCTTGAATGGTTGCTTGTAATACAACGTTTATGCCAAACGATTCAATTTGAGCTTTTAATTTGGCACTCATCTCTTCATCTAATTGATTAGCCATTAGACGTGAAGCCACTTCTAGGATGGTAACTTTTTGTCCTGCTTTATGAAGGGACCATGCCGTTTCCAAGCCTTGAATTCCACCGCCGATGATCGCTACCTGCTCTTTATCCTCGATGTAAGCTTTAAAAGCATCTGCCTCATGACGCTCACGGATACAGAACACCCCTTGCTTATCAATGCCATCCAACGTTAATTTACGATTATTAGAACCTGCACAAATTAGCAGCTTATCATAAGAAATGCGCTCACCATCAGATGTTTCAATCGTATGCTGATTAGGATGAATAACCTCAATTCTCTTATCAGAGATCACTACGACTTGTTGCTTCTCGAACCATTTTTCTTTCTTAATGAGAACTTTGTCTGCATGTAAATCTGCGAACAAATCTTTGGACAATTTGATTCGATTATAGGGTAAGCCTTCTTCAGCGCCGTAGATGTGAATAGTTCCTTCTGCATCATAATCGCGGATGGCCTTTGCTGCAGTAACCGCTGCGACACCAGTGCCGATAATAACGTAATTTGTACTCATGTTGTCACCCACTCCGTTTAGATTGCGCTCTGCAATAAATCTGTCACGAACTCAGTAGCATGTTCAATTTTTTGCAATTGCTCATTTTTCGGTGTGAAGCGAATACGGATTGGGAATTCCACATGTGTCATACCTGTCGTTTTAATGACTTTCGAGGTACTCTGTACATCCATATTCGTCTCGTTAAGGTAATCTTGGATGACTTCAATCGCTTCACCACTCCAGCCATAAGAACCGAATGCAACAGCAAGCTTACCTTCCAAGTTCATCTCTTTTAGCTGAATTAATAATGGCTCCAGGTTACCAACCATGTCGGCATATTTCGTCGAGCCGCCGATGAACACCGCATCAGCAGCCTGAATGCTTGTGATCATGTCGGCCATGTCCGATTTATCTGCATTAAATACCGTCGTTTGAATTTGATTTGCCTCAAAAATCGACTTCATTTGTTCTGCAACCTTTTTGGTATTGTTCTTAATCGTGGTATACACAATCGTTACACGTTTATCTTCGATGGTGTTCGCGCTATACTTGTCGTATATGTCAATGTACTTTTGAATATCGTGACGTAGAATGTAACCATGTGAAGGACAGATCATTTGAATGTCCAAGCTTTCTAGTGCAGTAATCAATGTACGAACATAACGACGGTGTGGGTGAATGATCGCGTTGTAGTAGCCAACGAATTCGTCGGTTATATCATAGCCGCACTCGTCTTCGAACAATGCTTTAACAGCAACGTGGGAGCTAAAGATATCGCATGGGAACAAAATCTTGTCTTCAACACAGTACGTGATCATTGTTTCTTCTGTATGCAGATAAGGTGTTTCTTTGAATAACAATGTTTTTCCACCGATATCCAATGTATCGCCATCTTTCACAACTAAGAAGTTACGGTGATGGAGCTTGTACATCTCTTTCAACTCATCAACGGCCTTCTCCGTACATACAATGGTTGCATGCTCTGCTCGGCCAGATAATGCAGCCAAACCTCCGGAGTGGTCAGGTTCTGTATGATTAATTACGATATATTGGATTGTGGCTGGATCGATCATCTTACTCAAGTTTTCGACG
This sequence comes from Paenibacillus sp. FSL R10-2734, assembly GCF_037963865.1. Lineage (NCBI taxonomy): Bacteria > Bacillati > Bacillota > Bacilli > Caryophanales > Paenibacillaceae > Paenibacillus > Paenibacillus sp. FSL R10-2734. The sequence continues at coordinate 7,080,015 of NZ_CP150170.1, forward strand.
AATTCACGACCGAATGCCAAATCAACAGCATCAATAACCGTCGGCTTTTCTGTATTAAGCAAGTAAGAATTGTATGTTGTACCGCTAGACAGAACGAGACGGTGGAACGGAACCTCCCGATCGTCGATTTTACCCACCCAATAAATGTTATCTGCAATCTTGTTGTTACTCATTATATATACCTCCATTGGCTTGTAGTTTGTTGTTTGTTTTTTGCTATGAACATAGCCTAATGGATTTTCAAAAGGTAAAGCAGGATTAGAATCACACTTCGCAAAATGTTTAGCGTTAACCACGAGCAACCACTATTTTCTGATGAACAAACTCCACAGTTTGGCGAAGCATTAAACAAGCTTGGAAATCTCTTTTAGCTCCAACTTTTTTAAGAATCGATTGTTGGCGATTAAGCTCTTCACTCTCTTCGTTACATTAGGCCCTTTAGGTGTACTACCTCTTCTATTCAGCAAGATCCATCTAAGACAAGCCCATGCTTCGAAGACTTCAAGCTCTTCCTGATCTATATCTATTTCCAATAAATAAGCAGAACGAAACACTTCAGCGTAACGCTCGGAAATGTGTATTTTCAGGAGAACAAATGACCATTCAAAATCATATCTAGGGTCTCCCAACTGGCCGTTCGTCCAATCGATGACGGTATATCGCTCCTGTTCCTCTACAATATTTCCTATGTGAAAATCTCCGTGAATGATACGGTCCTGCTTCATTGGAGTTTGCTCCCTAAGAGAAGTCACTGCATGGTTAAGGTCTGCGTGCTCTCTCGCTTCAGGGAAAAAGTAATCGATGAAATCATACTTAGGTAGCTCTATATGTTCAAGCTCTTCAATGTGAATTTGATGTAGTTTGGCTAAAATATTCGCAAGCTCTTTCATTTTCTTATCATTCACTTTATGAATTGGTGTCCCGTCAAAGCTTGTTAACAACACTTTATCTCCATTCGGATCGATCCCCCAGCCTACTGGTCTAGAGACGGCTACCCCTCGTTCGAACAGAATATCCAATAACCGATATTGAGACTGAACATCCGGTTTAGAGCTCTTACTCCAAGTTTTCAAGACATAACTCTTCTGATCTAAACTGATCTTTAGGACTTCAGCTTCAAAGCCATGATCCATAGCATGCGTGGTTAAGCTCTCTTCTTGCGGGAGTAAGTCGTTCAGGATCTCGTTGTGTTCTAGCCAATCTACGACACTTATAGGGGGTTTCAAAAGTGGAATGCCTGCTACGATCTCAATCAGATTCCCTTCAGGGTCAGCCACAACAGCTTCACGCAACCCATAGGGCTGAGAAATAGGCTCTTTTATAGGAGTTGCTCCTGCCTTCACCAGACGATCAAATTCCTTGTCGACATCTTCAGGAGAGGGAACGCCAAAGGAGACTTCCATAGTCCCATTTAAACCATTGGGATAGCCTAGTTGTGAGATACCTACTACATCCCGCTGACACAAATTAAAGAACACACCACTCTTCAACTTGACCCCGGTAAATACATCACCATCCCATTCTATAGCCATATTCATGACGTCCCGATAGAATGTAACCATCTTTCCCATGTCCTTTACAAAAAAAGTGATCGCACCGATTTCCATAAGATCCTCCTACTATTCTAAATTATTCCTTTTCTAATCGTAGACATAGTAACATAGGCAAAAAAATATTGAAATGAACTATAACAATAATAAAAAGCTCTGTAGAAACTCTACAGAGCATAATAGCGATCATTCGCTGGGAATCTAGTAATCTGTTTAATGGATTTCATAGCCAACGGTAAATCTGAAACCGCACAACTCATAGCCGATCTGAGTATATAATCGAATGGCTTTCTTATTGTCTCCATGCGTACCCAAGGTGGCGATAGTTTTGCCCTGCTTTTTTAGATAATCCAGTGCGGTGCAGATGATGGTACGAGCGACACCTTTTTTCTGCCATTCAGGAATGACGAATACATTCTCCGTTGCACTTCTCTCGTCGGTGATTCTCCAGGTTGAGGTGTTGCCGATCAATTGATCGCCATGAAACGCACAGAAATTAACGATTTCGGGTGATCCCTGCATCCATCCCAAATGATTTAGGCTCCACGCCACACCATCAAAGGAAGCAAGTTCTGCTTGACGATATTTCTCCTGATTTTCACTATCATTCAGAGTAGTTGGCTTCACAAGAACACCTTCTGGTAAAGGGTACTCAGGAATCTCTCGGCTCAAGTCAAATTTATATACGACAATCGTATCGCAGATCGTAAATCCACGTGCTAGACAGAAGCCCAACTCTTCCAGATTATCCGTGTCGATATATTGAGCCATTATTATACGTTTTTCTTGATGCTCAGCTTTAATTTCTCTAGATCGTTCGATCAATGCTTCAATCAGTGCAGCTTTGATACGTTCGTCCTCAGCGTTCTCCGCAAATATGATTTCGTAATTAAGATACCGTTTGAAACTTGAGTCTTCGTCATGCCCAGCCGCATGAAAGGTATCATGCTCCATCAGATGAGCAACGGCCAGAACCTCTTCGTCCCCACTCACTGCGCAGAACATATTTCGCTTATCCAGATCGCCATGATACAGATATAGCATTTTCAAAACAAAATCCAGGCTTTCGATTTGCTCCGCATCTTCATCCTTCGGATTTCTGATTACAAAGTCCTCCATTAATAAACATCGTCTCCAATCTTTTATGGTGCTGCAAATGATTTATTAGTTAAATAATGGATGATACAGGCCACGCTCAGCAAGGGAGAATTTAGTTATAGTCATTGTTGCACAATGTTTGGGTTCGCTAAGCTGTCTTGATGCCTGCTTCGACAGTGTAATCCTAATCCTCTGAAGCTAACGGACCCAGATGCCGCTATTTTCGTAATTTTAGCTTCTGCAGCTTCGTTGTAGACTCCAGTACAGCTATCGCTTAGAAAGAGGTTCGTATATGGAGGTTTTCAGAACAATAGCGTCTATGTGGTCCGTTAGCAATCCAAATACGGTCTAATATTACGTTTAAGGTCTGCTGAGTCCGATGGCAGCCACCTACACGAAAATGTTACCTAAAATCAAAAAAAGGGAGCGCCTCATCAGCCACTAGATGGCTAAGGGTGCTCCCTGCAAGTTTTTTATTCGTGCAAAACGAACTGCGCAATATTTTTACTATGATCACCAATTCGTTCCAGATTGGTCAGCAGGTCAAGGTAAATAGATCCCGTTCCGACGGAGCACAAATTCTTATGCAACCGCTGAATGTGGTTGTTACGGTACTCTCTCTCCAAATCATCCAGCTGTAATTCTAATTGAAGTACTTCTTTGGCTGCATCCTTATCATTATGCTCAAGTGCAGTTAGCGCTTTATTCACAGCGTGATTAGCAACTTCCATCATTTCCTTGAGCTCAGCAGCCGCATCAGCCGATAACTCCAGCTTGTTCGTGATTCTAAATTCGCCCAGCTCCACAATATTCTCAGCGTGGTCACCGATTCGTTCCAGGTCACTTACGGTTTGGAACCAGCCCGTAGCATTCTCTGATTCTTTCGGAGAAAGACCCTTCTGGTGGATTTTCACGATATAATCGGTGATTTTACGGTTCAGCTCATTCACTAGCTCTTCCTTCTGAAGCGCCAGCTCTGCGGATTTATTGTCCTTGTTGAAAAAGAACCCTGTTGCATCCTGAAGAGATTCAGATGCATATTGTCCCATCCGTACAATCTCATGCTGTGCTTGACCAAGAGCCATAGCAGGCGTCGCGAGAAGACGTTCGTCCAGATAAATCGCTTTGAACTGAATCTCCTGCTTTGTGCCCGGAATAACCTTAGTTACGATCCAAGCCAGCACTGGAATAAGGGGCAGGAAGATAAGTGTATTAGACACATTGAATAAACCGTGAGCATAGGCAATCTGCATTCGGATATTCACACCTTCTCCAAGCCAGATGACAATGTTATAAACAACTGGTAGTAGAATCGTGAAGATAATCGCCCCAACAATATTAAAGATAACGTGTACGAGAGCCGTACGTTTAGCAGCCACCGACGCACCGATCGATGCGAGCACTGCTGTTATTGTTGTGCCGATATTGTCACCGAACAAAATCGGTAAAGCCCCCTGCAGATTAATCATGCCCTCGTCAGCAATCGTCTGCAGAATACCAATCGTTGCACTAGAACTCTGTACAATCATTGTAAATAACGTCCCGACAAGCAAGCCTAAGACAGGCTGGTGAGATAGATCAATCATAAAATCTGTAAATGCAGGCAATTCCCGAAGTGGTTTAAGTCCCCCACCCATCGTAGCAAGGCCAAGGAACAAGGTACCAAATCCAAATATAATCTGTCCAATATACTGGTAACGCTTTTTGTTAATGAAGAATAAGAAGAAAGCACCTACAGCAATAATTGGAAGGGCATATTCTTCAATCTTAATCCCTACAATAAATGCAGTCATTGTTGTTCCGATATTGGCACCCATGACCACACCAATGGCTTGTCGCAAAGTCATAAGCCCCGCACTAACAAGTCCGATTGCCATAACCGTTGTCCCTGTCGACGATTGGATCAATACAGTTACGCTAATACCGACAAGAACACCCAAAATCGGATTGGATGTATACTTCTCAAGCAGACCACGCATTTTATCCCCAGCGGATTTTTGAAGCCCATCCGACATGTATTTGATACCAAATAGAAAAATCCCAAGTCCACCAACGAACTTAAATATTAAATCCTGCCAATCCAATAGGTAAATCCTCCTCTAGTTGTGTTTGTAAAAGACCTGTTTTATTTTAGCATGTTGTATAAAGATTATGAATTATATAAATTTAGACATAGGTCACGTCTTTCTCTATTGGCTACAGCATATAGCATGATCTATTTTCAGGATGCCTAACCCGAGTTTACATATAAAGAAATAATTTTCAAAAATATTGCAATAATCGGGTGTATTACAGCTAAAAAAGCTCAAACATCGGCAGAATAGCCGCAGGTTTGAGCTTCTTCAATGTTATTTAAAGGCGCAATTCCAATAATGACAGATTTCCGATTTCCGTTCACAATTTCACTGTTCTGTTCTCTTGGGCCTCTTTGGTTTCCTTCTATTTAAACCATATCTGACAGAAAAGCTAATGCTAAGCCTTGACCCCAGCCCTGAATCCAGCCTTTTGGAATATTGCGATATCCATCCCGATCCTTCATAACCGCTGTTCCACCAGATACACCCAGCACTCGTCCATCTTCGCTAATATTGTGCAAGATGCCTTTTAGGGCCTTTTGCACATATTTAGTATGCAGCGGATTACCGTTATTGATCATAGCAGCCGCAATCCCGCAAGAGGCAGATACTTCTTCATAGGACTCCTCGTCATCTAGAACTGTCCGCCACAGACCATTCTCCGTTTGAACAAGCTTCAATGCCGCCAACTGATCGCGAAGCGAACACTCTACGTCCATACACTGCGGATATAGATACCACTCTTTCAAAAGCATTTTGACTTGCGACATGGTATATGCGCCCCAAGCATTCGCTCTTCCCCAATATAATCCAGACATGTGATCCTGCTTCACATTATTGTAGCCATGGTACCAGAGACCACTACTTGGATCTTGCAGGTATTTGATATGCCAGTAATATTGATTCAGGGCATCCTGGATCATTTCCTGATCGTTTAATTTGCTTCCAACACGGAGCAGAAAAAATGCCGCCATAAACAATGTATCCGCCCACGCCTGTTCTGGAAAATCGTTAGAAACGGATACGGTATGCTGAAGCACGTGATCTCCAAATCTGAGCGCATGGTTCTGAAGATAATCCACCTTGCTCATCACAATATCCCAATATTTCTGGTTGCCTGTTTCTTCATACAAAGTAATCAGCATATGGCCCATGGCACAAGTGTTTACCGTCCAATCCGGCAGGCCTAGCTCAATATATTCATCTGCCCACTGGACAAGCATATCTAAATACTCTTTATTTCCTGTTGTTTTATAGGCTCTGCATACCCCATAATAAGCCACACCACAAGGCCAGTCCCATGTTAAATCCATCGTCATTGTTTTTCTAACCACTTTGTCGATGACGCTTAGAATCTCATCTCTGTCATAAGTTAATTGAAGCATCTCAATTCTCCTCTCATTCGCACACGCCCTCAAAGGCGCATGAATGCTGTCCGTCCACATTGCAAACGCTTTACTAATTCTATTGTAAGGAGTAAAATGGTCTGATTCTAAGCATATTCATAACTAAACTGTGCAATTTCAACCATTTAGAGTAATCACTTTAACCTATAATCTACACAAATCAACGGAATGGGAGCAGAGCACCCAATATGCCCAAAAAAAAGAAGCCAGTCATTGAATACCGCCACTACAGCTTGCCGATAAACTTCCCTATCTTGCTATTAAGCGGTGATCGTTGGAAGATTTCCGATATTAAAAGTGAACATCTACATTTTCATAACCATTTGGAGATTGGTATTTGTCATTCGGATAGCGGCATCATGGAGATCAAAGGAGAATCTGTACCTTTTAAAGCTGGAGATGTGACCTTCATCCCTAGGTATCTACCTCATACGACTTATAGTTCACCAAATGAAGCCAGTCTTTGGTCTTATATCTTTTTTTCGCCTGAGGACCTCTTTCAGCATTCATTCAAAAGCGCTTATAGCGACTTCGAGCCAAATGTGTGGGCGATAAAGGGAATGAACTATATTTTGAACAAGGAGGAACATCCCAAGGTTTATACTCTTGCGACATCGATCGTAGAGGAATTGAAACAAAAAAATCCATACTATCAGGAAAGTGCCTACGGCTTGTTGCTATCCCTTTATATAGAACTCCTTAGAATCTATTCCTGGAATGAACCCTTGGAAGAGCAAGAAACCGAGCATAGCCTGAAAGGCGATTTTGTCATCTCTCCGGTTCTGGAGTACATCACCAAAAACTATATGACACCTATTACCATCGATTTCTTAGCTGATCTGTGCCATCTAAGTACGACTCATTTTCGAAGAAAATTCCATGAAATTATGGGGACGACGCCTCTCGATTTCCTAAACAGTACCCGCATTGAAGAAGCCTGTAAGCAGTTAAAAAGCACGGATGATTCCATCCTCTCGATCTCCGGACAAGTCGGCTTTCAGTCCATTTCCAGCTTCAACCGATGTTTCTCCAAGCTTATGGGCGAGTCGCCTAAACAATGGCGTAAAAGCGCACAATCCGAAGTGCAATCCGCGAAAGCGTCAATATTGGAGTTCAGGGGGTGGGTATAAGGGAGAGGGCACTCCCTGTTTACTTCACTTCACAAAATCTACTTAACAAATGAATGATTTGCTCCTTACTCATAGGGGCGTCGTGTCCTGGTATATACGTAGTGAATGAGAGAGTTGTTAAAAACTCAACATACTCCTTCATTTTCATTGGATCAATCTTACCTTCTCCATGATAATAATCTCCACTATGTGCATCACCTGCAAATAATACTCCCGCTTCTTTTAAATATACTACACAAGAGTCTGCCTCATGTGGGCCTCCTACCTTTAGAATCTGGCAAGTGATACCCCCTAAATCTAATGTTAAACAATCCTCGAAAATAATCGTTCCTGTGCTAACTGTAATTTTATCAAACGTATCATATTCTTTTTTCATACAGTTATAGGCGAATTCTATTTCTTCTTTTGTCTCTAGACGTTGTACAACAGATTCTTCATCCCATTCCCACTTTTTCAATCTCTTTAGTACCTCATTCGTTGCTGTAGATACTATGGTTTCCCCATCAAAGGCATGCATGCCAAATGTGTGATCCCAATGCCAGTGCGTGATCAGAGCATATTTCGGACGTGGTAGCTTGTTATCATCCAAACTCTTTATAAAGGTATCGAAATGCGATTTTGAATTGCCGCAATCAATCATTATTGAAAAGTTCTCACCTACAACATATCCCAAAACAGGTCTGTCTGTTTCTCTAACACTTTCTAAATAATAGATAGACTCATTTATTTTTTTCAGTTCCATAAGATTGTTTTCTCTCCTTAAGGTCCATGTGTCATTTTTCGATATGAATAATCTCTATTTCATAATGTATCCGGAAGGCTTACTTCGCAAGGGAGAGTTTATTTATAGGCGTTCTAATCAAGTACACAAATCAATCCGACTAAAAAACAAAAAGGGAGTCCCCCCGATAACCACTTTCATGGCTATCAGGAAACTCCCTTACTGTTAGGTATTATCTTTGCTATAAGATTATTTAGATTTCTTTACAGTCGTTGATTTAACTTGAAATGCTCCATTTTTGTAAGTAAGAACAGAGGTTTCTTCGCCTTTAACTACGGAAGTATTTGCACCATGAATTGTTTTTGTTCCAACAATTTCATAAACTCCGTTTTTGTCTACATCAACAGCCTTCAATGTGTTGTAGAGCGAGCGTTGACCCTTCACTTTAACGTACTCGTTAAGAAGAACTTTAACACCACTGTCTTTGAAGGATACTACGTAAGCATTTGTGCTGCCGCTGTTACCGCCAGAGTATACAGTGATCATAACATCTTTAGATTTATCTCCGTTGAAATCTCCAATGAAGTTAATTTTTGGTTGGTAACCATCAAATCCTTTGATATTGCTGTTAATCACTTTTTTAGTTTTACCTTCTAGAACAACGATGTTGATATCTGTAACCAGACCACCATTAGCAGCATCCTTGTTACCGATCAGTAATACGTTATCTGCAACGCCATTACCAGTTACATCCATTGTTTGTTTTGCCAGCAAGATTGTTTTTGGTGTTGTTGTAATACCCTTAAGCTCAAAACGTTTGCCAACGGTGTAATCACCAGTTGTAGTTGTAGTTGAAGGAGTTGGTGTAGTTACAGTTGGTGTAGTCGCTGGTTTGCTATCGGATTTAACGGTTTCTTTATTAACAACCTTGAAAGCACCGTCTTTGAAGGAGAAAGTTGTTTTTTCCACACCTGTAACTACAGAAGTCGCGTCGCCATGAATTTTTCTAGAACCTACCAGGTCATATAACCCATCTTTATTAGGATCTACTTGCTCTAAAGTATCGAAAAATGCTGGTTTACCATCCACAACAGGTTTTACACTCAGAAGTGGCTGTATCTTATCGCCTGCGAAAGACAATATGTAGGCATCTGTAGTACCGTTGTTACCGCCGGAGTATGCAGTAAACATAACATCATTTGCTTTGTCGCCGTTGAAATCGCCGATCCATTGAATTTCTGGTTTGTAACCATCAAAACCGGTGATGTTCGAATCTTTCACTGTGTTTGTTTTGCCATCGACAACAACCAGGTTGATGTTGCTTACATAACCAAGCTCATCTGCTTTGTCGCCGTACAGATAGATTTTATCTTCTACACCGTCTTTATTAACATCGTTAACTTGTTTTCTGATTAGAATCGATTTATCAGTTGTTTTAATACCTTGCAATGCGAAAGGCTGTCCAACAGTCTGTTCACCAAGTGCAGGTTGTTTAAAAGGGTCTTCCTTAGTTGTTTCTGTTTTGCTAACTTGGAATTCGCCGTTTTTGTATGCGAACCATACTTTTTCATAGCCTGTTACCACGGAAGTAGCTTCTCCATGGAGGATTCTGATTCCAAGCAGTTCGTTCACGCCATCATTTTCCACATCAACCGCTTCTAATGTTCTGAATAATGCCCGCTCGCCTTTCACCTTCAAGTCCCCGCCCAGAATAATAGAAGGCTTATCGTCTCTGAAGGTTACGATTCTAGCATTAGTAGATCCGTTGTTACCACCTGAGTAAGCAGTAATCATCACATCAAGTGCATGGTCATTATTGAAATCATTCACATAGCTGATTTTAGCGTTCAAACCATCAAAGCCTTTAATCCCTGCGTTTAACACTTTGTTTGTTTTGCCATTTACAACAATGAGATTAATATTGCTGAAATCAGGAGATTCATTTTTGTCGCCGATGAGATAGAGAGTATCTTTCACTCCATCCAAATCGATATCAGTAGTTTGAGTTGCAATCAATACTGTATTTGCATTCGTTTGAACACCTGCTAGTGTAAACTTTTGTCCCACTTGATTAGTGGATGCGGCTACTGTTGAACTAGTTGGTGTTGCGACAGGATTTGCCATTGCTTGGGATGAGAAGGATGCTACAGCTGCTACGCATAATGCAACGGATAATGTTTTCTTTATTTTCATTGTGTTACCTCCGATGGTTTATTAAGGTTGGTGTTGATTACTTTCTTAGTATAGCCTAGCAATTGTCGAACTGTGTTACGGTAAGGTAACATTATCCTATTGAAATAAAACAATATATAAATAAAATAACCAAATCAGAGGAACTTCAAGCACTAAATAATGCCAAATCATTTAAAGGAAATCGGTTTCAAAAAATTAATAGAAACGCTTTCATTGGCTATACCACTTGGGTTTTGGACAATTCTACTTTTTTTTAATAGTTTGATAACAATTCTGTAAAATCAGTTTGATCCAAATATAAAAAGGGCTATCCCAAGTCTTTATCAAAGACTTTAAGGATAGCCGCTGTATAACGATTCTAAAGCGTTTCTGTAGTGAGTGTAAACCCTTCGATCACGGCATCCTCGTCGACCTCAATTAAGATGCAGCGTCTCCCTTGATAATTCACTTGCTTCACATACTTTAAATCCTGTGGGCTGACCGAAATCGTAGCTACCTTTGTATCGATCTTTATCGATTTGGTAGTGAATTTCGGCATCACGCTGCTCGCCTTCATTTCATAGTGCTTATTGTCGACGATGGTTTCAAACGCACGTTCCACTTTTTCCGTCGTCACGTCTTCAACACCGCTTACCTTCAGCACACGTTCTACATCTCTATAGTCGAGCTTAGGAGGCTCTTCTTCCCCTTCGCCACCTTCGATGACCTGGTGGATTTCCTCGTACAGCTGAGCAATGGTGGTCGCGTCAAGTTGTTCGCCCGCCACTTCCTTCACGATGTCTTCGAATATAGCTCTCTCTTCCAGTGCTGTCACGGATCTTTCAGCGTTCAAGACCTGCTCAATAAAATGCGGATCTGGAAAATTCGATTTTCCCGTACAATACAGAACGCGGTTCACATCGGAATAATTGTCCGTCACGCTCGGGTAAAAGAAGCCCTGCTCCGGTGTACTTAACTTAACGATCGGATCTACAATGACATTGTATTTGAATTCCCTATCCACATAATCAAATAAGAGAGCTTTCCGTTGCTTCTCCGTGGAATTCACGCTGCATAGAATAAACGGATGCGCAAACAGTTCGTTTTTTTCACTTTCCTCTGCTTCATCGTTCCTATCTTTGGTCGGCCGGAAATACTGTCCGCGAATGAAAGTGACCACCGTATCTCTTTCATAATGGGTATCCGCCATCATTCTGTCCACCAACAGCAGCATCAGGTCCTGCCATTCATCTGGATCCCCTGTCACCAAAGCTTGGTGAAGCATCACCTGCGCTGGCTCCTCCGCTTCCGCCTGAAACTTCAACTCGAACAATTTCTGATCCAGTTCGCCGGTCAAGAGTTTTTTGAAATTGCCCATATACAGCTCCTGCTTCTCTCTGTCCACCATTCCAAACGGCAGGCGCTCCCAATGATAGATCTCGTTGCTTTCCTTCATAATATACACGTTGAGAATATCGTAAATACTCATCATATCGTGATCTAGCTTAAATTGCTTGCGTATATGCGCGACTTCTTTCTTTATCATGATTCGTTAGACAACTCCTAGGAAGATAAATTGGTCTTTTCAGTATAAAGGATAAAAAAAACCTTCGCTATATTAGTTGAATTTAAGATTTTTCTATTAAGGTAAGTACGTGACCATCACTTTTCCTTTTTAGAATGTTTTTAGTTCAACATATATAGAAGGTTTTTTTTACGTGTTGCTTCTAATCAATTTTTGGCATGCTCTAATGCATAGTCCTCAAGCTGAATATCTACCTGTTGATTCATGGCTAGCTTGGCTAGCTGCTCACCAAGAAAGGGTCCCATCGTTAATCCGGATGACCCTAGTCCGTTAGCAACAATTAGTTTATTCCATCCTTGAACCCTTCCTAGCACTGGAAGAAAATCTGCGGTAAAAGGACGGAACCCTACTCTTATCTCATTTAGGCTACAATCCGCAAGACCGGAAGCCGTTTGAAGACCTTTATTTAAAATTTCCTGCATTCCACCTGCGGTTACAGAAGTATCGTAGCCTACAACATCATTTTCGTGAGTAGCACCTACTACGATATTTTGCTCAGCAAATGCAAGTATATATTGATCTGTAGGCGGCATTATCACAGGCCATTGCTCTGTACTCGCTTGTTGAGCAAGCTTCAGGTGCATAATTTGAGCTTTTTGATAACGCACCTGGAGCATGATCCCGAGCGGATGTAGCACAGCATTGGACCAAGCCCCTGCGCACACAATCACTTCATCCGCTGAGAATGTCTGTTTCCCTACTCTAACACCTGTAATTTCATGATCAGCATGCTCTAGAATAGCATCTCCCTCAATCATTTGTGCACCGTTACGCTGTGCCGCTCTTAGCAAAGCATCACGCAATTCACGTCCATCCACTCTTGCTGCACCCGATACATGAAGCGCATGATAACCTTCCGACAATAATGGAAACTTCTCTTTCGCCTCAAGATCCGTCAGCATCGTAAGTTCCCCTATTTCAGGTGCATCCTCTCTGCGAAGCTCCGCTCTTTCTTTCATCGCGAGCAATTTTTTCAGATCATCATGAATGCATATCGCTCCTACTTTTGCGTATCCAGTCTCGGTTTCTCCTGTCGCTTCCAACTCCTGAATAAGTGCTGGATAGAAGCTCGCTCCCGCTTTAGCGAGACGATACCATGCTTTGTTTCTGCGTTGAGACAACCAAGGACAAATAATCCCTGCTGCTGCATCCGTTGCTTGTCCAACATCCTTACGATCTATAATGGTGACTTCAGCACCTAACTTACTTATCTGATATGCCGCTGAAGCCCCTAATATCCCTGCGCCAATTACAATAACCCTTTTCATGTCCGAAGTCCCTTCAGTTATCACTTTTAATAAATAAATTAATCGTATTGGAATAATACCATGTTTTTGGGTGTGCTCAAAAAAGAAGACGCTCAGGGAAATCCCCTCGCGTCTTCTTTATGTGTATCTATGTGCATCTCTACCCTAAGTAGACCATCTTATTTTGAATCCACAACCGGAACCGAAGCTGGAGCTGCAACTACTCCTTCATTCTTCTGCAAGTTCTCCTTCACTTGTTCAGACCCTAAGGACTGTACAGGAGCACCGATGCTGAAACTGTCGATGATTTTCCCAAGTGTAGCTTGATCAAAGTCTTCTTGGGCATACAGTTCAACGGTAAAGCCATCTTTTTCCCAAATCACAATTCCATTTGCAAAATAAACCTTAGTCCCGTTGATTACTTCTGTCTTCACTTCTTCTGTAGTGCTGATCCCATTGTCGCCACCCTTGGAGATTAGAAAATTGACAGCTTTATCCCCGGAGTTATACTGCACTTCAACCATGCTGCTCCCCTGAAGAACAACATTCACAAACTCATAGTCTCCCATCCAGTCTGGTGCCGGGAAGTTCATTCCAAGCTCCGCACGTGCTTCATCCAGGCTCAACTTAGGCGCAACCGGTAAATCAATGGCAACATTCTCCCCTCCTTGGGCCTCTTCAGATGGAGTGATTGACTGTGCAGCTTGGGGGATTTCCTTATCGTATTGCGTGATTTCAAGATTTCCCACTTCAAACTTTGCCATGATCGATTGGAACATGTCCTGTGCATAGGAGGTTGCAGAGAATGCCCCACCCAGACAAATGACTGCACTACCAATCACTATTGCATTTCTCCAGCTACTTTTTTTCATCGTTATCCCGTCCTTTTTCTCTGATTGGGGTTCAAGAGCTCCTTGGTCCAGCTTGTATACTAAACGGTTATAAATTCTATCTTTGGTGGCGGTGCTATCCTGTTCAACATTCTCAAGCAGCTCTATGGTTTTGCTGAATTTTGAGAGATCATTTTTCTTATTCATGGTTGAATCCTCCTGCTTTTAAGGAAATATGCAGTTTTTTCAAACTTCTGTGCAATACAACGCCAATATTGGACTCACTGACACCCATGATCTGTGCGACTTCAGAATTTTTAAGTCCAGCCCCATATTTCATCGCAATGATATTGCGTTCCTTCTCACGCAGCTTGGAGAGCGCCTTAAACAGTGCTTGATTATTATCCTCACGAATCGCCAGTTCCTCCGGAGACGGCTTCGGAAATATCAGCTCCAGTAAAGTATCCAGTGAGGTGTAGCTTCTTTTCTTCTGCCCCCGGAAGTAATCCGTCACAGCGTTTCTTACAATGGCAAACAGCCATACCTCAAAATTCGATTTTTCCTCTGAAAAGCTATAATACTTGCACATCACTGTCTCAAACACCTGACTGCAAATGTCCTCCGACACGTGGTGGTTATTAATACGATAACTAATATATTTGTAAACACGCTTGTAATACGTATCATACATCCGGGTAAATTCCTCTTTTGACATGATGGCATCGCGTGATCTTTCGATATTCTTGTAACGATCCACTGTACCCTGGATAACCTCCATCTCCACCCTCCTTCCACCTCACCTTCATCGAAAAGCTAAACAAATTGCGCAATTTGTTGTGAAGAAACTTACATATGTTAATACGTAGAAACGCCCAAACCATTAACAAATCTTCCTATGTAATTGTGGGATAGCAAGAAACCATCATACAACTTATAGTTCACCAAATGGAGACGGAGGACCTTTTTCAGGGTTCGTTCATGGGGTTAACAAATCACAACATAAAAAACGCACCCTCGAAAGGCTGCGTTAATGTTAATCCCTTACTTCCTGCTCCCCCTAGCCTAATTAATTATTTTTGCAGGTGCAAGCTTAAGCAATTCCACGGTAAGGCGTTGCTCTGCTTCCTCATCAATACGATACCCATCTGCTTCTAAGCGTTCAATTTGGCGATCCAAAAAATAAACTGTATTTAAAATCTCAGTAGCACCCAGTACAGACAAGACGGGTTTTAATGCATATTCAATGGCTAGAAGATGGCCTAACGAACCCCCAATAGCAATAGGTACAATTCGCTTACCAACCAGCGATTTTTGCGGAAGAAGATCTAAATAGGTTTTTAAGATCCCCGTATAGGAGGCTTTATAGATAGGCGTTAATACGGCAACAATATCTGCTTCTTCCACTAGCGCATTGGCCCCTAGAATCTCCTCGCTGGCGAAATTGGCCGTAAGTAAATCAACTGCAGGTAGCTCATGTACATAGATCGAATGATGCCTAATCCCCTCTTGCTCCAAAAATCTTTCTACCTGCTGATGAATAGCTGTTAACCGAGACTTTCTAGTATTTCCTCCATTAATAATGACTGCTTTGCTCATTACACATTACCTCCTGTTCTCGCACCGATTAGTGCTTTTTCAAGTGTTGGTACAACAGGTACAGATAGCCCTAAATTCCCTCGAAGCGTATTACTCTCATATTCAGTACGGAATAAGCCTCTACGCTGTAATTCAGGAATCACCAATTCAACAATATCGTTAAAGCCCTCTGGGAAATGGGGAGGCATCACATTAAATCCATCTGCACCTTCGTTTAAGAACCATTCTTCTAATTGATCTACGATTTGTTCAGGGGTGCCAACGATTTCCCGGTGTCCTCGCGCTCCAGCGATCCGTTCATAGATGGCACGTATAGATTGCAGGTTCTCACGTTTGGCAATATCACGAATAATTTTGTAGCGGATACGCGGATTGGTCTCATCTTCAATGGAACTGAATTCCGGTAGTGGTTCATCGACGTCGTACCCTGACAAATCAATGTTGGTGAAAGCCGACAAATACGATAACCCTACTTCAGGCAAAATATAGCTGTTTAATTGCTGCTGCTTCAGCAAAGCTTCTTCCTCTGTTTTCGCTACAGTAATAAACACACCAGGCATGATCTTCAAGTCCTCCGGCTTACGACCATATTTAGCCAACCGACCTTTTACATCCCGATAAAAGGTTTGGGCTTCTTCAAGCGTCTGCCATGCAGTAAAAATAACTTCCGCAGTCTTCGCCGCCAGCTCTTTTCCAGATTCAGACGATCCGGCTTGAACAATCACAGGATGTCCTTGTGGTGTTGTTGATGAATCAAGTGAACCTTGTACTTTGAACCAGGCTCCTTCATGGTCAACGGGATGTACCTTCTCTACATCTAAATACTGGCCTTGCTCCTTGTCGATGACTAGCGCCTCAGACTCAATGGACAACCAAAGCTGTTTGACAACCTCCACAAATTCCTCAGCA
Organism: Paenibacillus sp. FSL R10-2734; assembly: GCF_037963865.1. Classification (NCBI taxonomy): domain Bacteria; kingdom Bacillati; phylum Bacillota; class Bacilli; order Caryophanales; family Paenibacillaceae; genus Paenibacillus; species Paenibacillus sp. FSL R10-2734. Next base: position 7,096,334 of record NZ_CP150170.1, read on the forward strand.
CGTTCATAGCGGGACGCATGCTGCAAATGTTTATCCTTACCAAACAGGAGAGATTCACCCTCATTGGCTGATGTTACTACATTCCAGGCAGCACGCCCTTTAGACAAATGATCAATGGCTGCGAATTTACGCGCTACATGGTATGGATCGTTATAGGTAGTAGTCAAAGTGGCCGTTAACCCGATATTCTTAGTTACCGCTGCGAGTGCCGAAATAATAATCACGGGGTCCAGCTTCAATGATGATTGTGCATTTCCGGACAGCTTTTGACCTAATACATCTGCAAAAAACACCATATCGAACTTACCGCGCTCAGCCGTTTGTGCAATCTCCGTTAAATACTCCAAATCAAATGCCCGACTTGCCCCTGAAGAAGGATGACGCCAGCTTGCTACATGATGACCGGGTAGATTAATGAATGCCCCTAATTTCATTTGTTTTTTTGTCATGCTAACCACTCCTATTTTTATTTTTCGGATCAAAGCCAAAATCAGCGGTTGACCGATTGAGAACAAGCCGCTACGGGTTCGGAGGGTTCTTACGATCGCTGTTAAAGCCTGAATTCTCGATTTAAAAAAGATTAGCGGTTGAAATCAGGCTTTAAAGGCGACCACTGACGTTTCTCCAGAATCCCTCCGACCCTCCGCTCTATTCGCACATCAAGTCAACCTCTAATTTTTTGATAGAGCCCTTTATATAAAAATTTATTTAGCAAAAGGATTAAATTCGTTCGTATATAACTCTTCCGGTTTCAATTGGCCTTCCTTTAGCTCCCCATTTGCCACAAGCCAATCGATCCAAACATCGTATTCCGATGGTGTGATCACACCGCCCTCTTCCGAGATGCCCGTACTCTTCCAAAACTTAAGATTGTCTGTTGTTTCCTTTCGTTCACGCTTATTAATAATTTCCTCGAATCGTGTGATTACTTCCTCCCTAGGTGTGGTTCGAGCCCATTCAATGGCCTTCGCAACCCCATCTACAAATTGCCTTACGGTATTCGGATTATCCTTGATATACTGATCGGTAAAGAAATAATCACCCGCAGTAAATTCTGAGCCAAACACATCAATATCTTTAAAAATTTCTGTAAGCCCTCCTGTTGATAACGCCCGATCCCGAGCAATCCCGCTTAACAAAACAACGTCGATCTGACGATTTCGCAGAATCTGTTCTGCACTTGAACTCGGCACCGTCACTAAGGTTACTTGTTCAATTTCTTTTTCGGTCAAGTTAGCTTGGCGTAAATAATCTTTAATGACAAACTCCAAATGGGCACCGAGAATATTCACTCCAACTTTTTTACCAATAAAATCTCTATGCGACTTTATGGCTCCCCCCTCGAGGGCATACGCACCGATATACGTATTTTTATCACTGCCATAGGAACCAATGACAGACTTTATTTTTACGTTTTTGGCGTAAGATTTAATAATGGCCCCATTAAATGCTGCACCAAAGTCAATTTGTTTCGTCGCAGTTAATTGAATACTTTCTGGACCACCCACGCTGTCACCTATAGATTCCAACTTCAAATCTCCTAAGTAGCCTAAATCCGCAGCTAGCTCTGGGAAAGAGACACTTCCAGGCGAAGACTGATATTGCAGTATCTGATCTTCTCCACTTTTGGCAGAGGACTTCCCCTCTGAGCAGCCAGATAAAATACCACTAACCAAGCCTACAAATATAAGTAGTGCTGCTGTTTTGTTCATCTCGCTTCTCCTCCACTTTTCATTTTATTTGATTAAGTCCAACTCATAATATTATTAATCTAATATGTTTAGTTGGTATTACCACTAAAAAAACTTCTATATAGATTGAACTTGAAAATATTCAAAAAGGGAAAAGTGATGGAAGGGAATTTTGGAACTGTAGGAGCGGTAGCGTCCGCCTTTGTCTGCGGATTTCAACCGTTAAAAACGGTATAAATCAAGAAATCTGTAGACAACAGCGGCCGGAAGTCCAAACATTCTCTGGAGTCACGACCAACCCGAAATAGGGAAATCATCAGTTCAATCTATATATAAACATCATCCTTCTATTCATTCACCGGCTGCTTCCTTCCATTTAGAAAATTTACGTTCGAGCAAGGTCAAGCCTTGGTTGATTAATAAGCCCAACAAGGCAATGGTTAATATACCGGCGTACATTTGCGGGATTTGAAAGTTATATTGAGAATAAGTGATTAAATAACCCAAGCCTTCTTTGGCCCCTACCATCTCTGCAGCAATCAATACTAATATCGCCCCTGTTCCTGCCATCCGAATACCCGTGAAAATAGTTGGAACGGATGCCGGCAAGATCACCTTCAGAAATAATTTAAACGACTTAATATTCATGGATTTGGCCGCTTTAATAAGTAAAGGATCAACGTTACCTACAGCAGCAATCGTATTTAACAGAATAGGCCATGTGCAAGCAAATAGGACGATCGTAATCTTGGATGTTTCACCAATCCCTAACAGCAGCATAAATACCGGAAGTAACGCTAGTGCAGCCGTATTTCGGAACAATTCCAGTACTGGATTTAACAGCTCTCGGGCTAATGGATACCAACCAATCAGTAATCCTAACGGGATCGCAATCAATAACGCTAACGCAAATCCACTGAACGAACGAATGATACTCGCTAAAAAATGCGTGAAAAGCTCACCTGAGACGATCAAATTCCACAAGGCAGTGATTACTTCAGAAATAGGTGGGAAAAATGCTGCGTCTACTAAACCCGTCCGTGGTGCGATTTCCCATAGTAAGAACAATAAGACTAAGACAATAGACTGTTTAAACACCTTAAGCAGGCCGGAAAAAGAAACAGAATTCCGTTTCTTAAGCTGTAACGTTGAATGAGCAGTCTTTACAGATTCGATGGGAATACACTCCTTTCTCAATTAAATATATGCACCTTTGTATTCAGGCTCATGTAAATAACCCCACACTTCATGACGAGCCTTCACAAAATCAGGATGTGAGCGAATATCCGCATCTTCCAATCGTGATTTTAGCGGAATATCTACAATCTTCCTCACCGTACCAGGCCCTGGTGTTAAGACGACTACTCGCTCCCCAAGATAAACAGCCTCATCAATGCCATGCGTAATAAAAATGATGGTTTTTTGTGTCTTCTGCCAAATTCGTAAAAGCTCACTTTGTAAGGATTCTCGTGTTTGGGCGTCCAGTGCGGCAAAAGGTTCATCCATTAACAAGACGTCTGGGTTAAAGGCAAGACTTCTGGCAATGGCTACACGCTGCTTCATCCCCCCAGAAAGCTCATGAGGATAACGGTCACCGAAATTACTGAGCCCAACTAACGAAAGAAAATGATCAACCTGCTCTTTACGTTCGTGCTTCGGGATCCCCTTTGCCTCCAATCCAAATTCAATATTGCCACGCGCGGTCTTCCACGGAAATAAAGCATACTGCTGAAACACAATGCCCCGATCAAGCCCTGGACCTGTTATGGGGTGACCATCTATTAAAATGCGACCCTGTGTTGGCGATGATAAGCCGCTGATCAAATCAAGCAAAGTTGACTTACCGCAGCCACTTGGACCTACTATGGTTATAAATTCACCTTTTCTTACGGAAAAGTCCAACTCTTTTACCGCTGTGAATTGCTGCGTTGCCTCCTTTTGCTTGGGATCTCGGACACTAAATGTTTTCGTGACACTCTCAAACCTGATTTTTTCAGAAGCAGCCATGGACTTCACCTCTTATAGTTATTATTCGGATAAGTAAACAAAAAGGCTCAGATGACAACGACTAGCGTTTGTCCTCTGAGCCTCTGGTTGAACCAGTCAGCTTATTTTGTTTTACACTTACGATTACTAAAATTCAAATAAATAAAATTTAGATTAATCCGATGTGATTACTATATTTTAATCGGGTGGCATTGTCAACAATAAATTCAACTCTACTTAATAAATCAAACCCAGTCTTGGCAGTGTCATTTAGCGAATAAAATGCTGCATGATAAATGGTGCTACGGACGAAGCTGTAATTAAGCTGAACAATGAAAGTGCATAGTCGTTCAAAATATGCGCGATACTAGATGCCCAGATGTTCTTAGTTTTCATATAAGCCCCTGTAAGAACAAGACGTACCAGGCCAATACCTACAATTGCTTGTACGAGATTCCAATGATAAGTTGGTAGGTGAATGGCTCCGAAGATTACAGCTGTAACAAGAAATGCAATCCAGATTCCCGCTCTGCGAGAAAGCTTGAAATTTGCCACACACAATTGCAATATAAACAGGAATGGTAAAATTGTTAACAATTCTTCACCAACAAGTTGAATCCCCATTTTGACAAACATCAATACTTTACCAAGAGAATCAAGTTCTGCAAAGACATTAATTGCCGCATCAGCTACAGTATTAACTTTTACTACATAGACTAGAATGAGACCGACAATCGGAGTAGCGATGATATTAAAGATAAAGAACAGCACACCCCACTTAACATCATTCTTTGTAATTTTACGAAACAGGTGATTCGCATGACCCTTAGATGCCCACATGAATGCAACAAGCGGAATTCCCGTGAATAAGATTGGTGCTAAATATTCATTAACTTTCAATGGAATAAATGGTATGCGAGTGGTCAACGCGATAAATCCCAATACAATCCCTACCATTACTACGAGCCATTTCATAACAGGAATTTGAACGGGTAATTCATTGTAAAACGGGTAATCTAGATTTTCTTTTGCTTTTCTCATGGATTATCTTCCTTCCATATTTCGTACTAAACTTTTGATACCCTTAAGTTACACTACTTATATGAACCAAATATGAACTGGATGAATATACAGAAATTTTTCAGAAAAAAACAAAAAAAGTGCCAATCTCATTAGGAGTGGCACTTATCTATTCCATTTGATTTCGTTATTTGCCCGTCGCTTTTCTTTCGCCAAGCAAAGAATTCAACTGCTCCAACAGATCCCCGCCACCCGTAAAAGATATGGATCCGATTTTCTCGCATATTCTCTCGAGGAATTCCAGCTCTTTTAGTCGGAACAGCGTCTCATTCTCGTCCATCAGCTTTGCGGTGTTAAGCAAACTTCGGGTCGAGGCCGTTTCTTCACGACGAGTAATTAGATTTGCCTGTGCTCTTTTCTCCGCAAGCAGAACGGTGTTTATAATATCTCTCATTTCCCCTGGCAAAACGACATCCTTAACCCCAGCACTCAGGAAATCCACTCCGAACTCTTCACCCTTCTCACGTAAACGGGATAGGATGAACGACGCAACATCCTCTTTTCGTTTCAAAAGATCATCCAATTTGAGCGTTCCAACATATTCTCGAAGCAAAAGCTGAAGCTGGATATGGATTTGCTCGTCAAATGACTTCATTTCCAAAGCACGTAATGGCTTTACGATCTTGTACTGACAAACGAAGTTCATCCGCAGCGAAACTTTGTCTTCTGTCATGATTTCTTGGCCGATGAGATCCATTTGCTGTTGTCTTAAATCAATCGTCTTTACCACAGTCGAGACTGGACCTCTCCAGAAGTGGTACTTGCCAGGAGGGAGCTCTCGTTGTAATACGTGATCATAAAACAAAAATCCAGATTCGTAGCTCGCAATTTCGCAGGACAGCACATTAGCTGTTAGCTTCGATACAATTGCACGGTTTACCTCGACAGGCAATTCAGGTTGTCTGATATCTGCATGGAAAAAGGTATTCTCCTTAAGTATGTTCCAGAATGCGTAGACACCAGGCTTAAGTAATTGAACAAATTGTCCGTCCTCGTGGTACAGAACGTACTCGTGATCTTGTACACGTACGACATCGAGCTCACGCACGAGATCTTCATCATGAAGGAATAGCTTCATATCTTTTCCATCCACATTAAACGGTTTAGCGATATTCAACACCACAACGGTGGATTTTGACCACATTGAAAAGTGATAGATCCCCGGCATCAGCTTTTTCACATAACTTCCTTTATGAAATAGCAAACCACGTTCGTCAGCTTGAATCGTTACTTTGTTCAACATAATGTTTCCCCCTAATTAGTTCGACCATTGGACTTAGAATCCCACTGAAGTTACGGCGGAATCTCGTTTTAGCTAAGCGATTTATCTGTTGTTTTCATGGATATTCTCACGCTTTAATCCAAGAAAACTTCCTGAAACTTCGCTCTAGCGGTATCCACGGATTGCAAAGCCTAACTTCAGTGCACTAAAACTAGCTGCCAGGGATTCTAGCCTTTGGTCTTTTCTTCAAATTTTCGCTCGATTATCAGTCGAGTGCTCTACCAGAATCGCGTCCAAGGCGATTGGGGAATCGAACCCCTAATAATGGGATTCTTACCGACCCGATCGTACAGGATACCGTAACATACCATGCACGGCACTGCGGGATAAATCGATATCCGCGCCTCGTTACGACCGTCCAAATAAGAACCAATGTATGATGAAACGCCATTTGGCGTTTACCAACTTGCTAAATGCGCCTTACAGGTTCTATAATCGCTCATTTCAGCATGAACGAACATGGTGAAAGTATTACGACTGCATATAAACTTTTCCATTACACCCAAATCCCTCCCCTGTTACAATGGAAGAAGATGCTTCATTTGAACGGAGGATACCCTTGGCTAAGGAAAGCTTTGATAAAGAAATACAGTTTCTACGAATGCTGGTGCTTACGAGCGGGGCATTCAGCAGACAACAGTTCGCAGACAGATTGGGCATTTCCGTTCACACCTTTGATAAAACGATCCGACGACTCAAACAAGTAGCTAGCTCCACGCACCAGCACTTGGCGGATGAACAGAGCAGGGAATTTTCCGAGACCTTTCGCCTCAGATATTATGACTCCACCGATCCATTACTCTTATTTCTATTTCGCGCCAAATCCGTAAAGGAATCTGAAAGTCAGCGAGTCTCACTGCTTCTTGGTGCGATGAATGGACATGCCTTGACTGCGAAAGATTTATTGGAGAGGTGCTGCAGCAGTTTACCTTCCGATCTACCTATGCCTGACGAAAAGACCATTCGGTCGGATCTCAAATACTTGGAGGAGGTCGGAGTCATTAAAAGAGAGCCGGGACCTCGCCCGTACCGGTATCGAATCCAAGACGACTTGATTCGAAGCTTATTGGATGAAGAGCTTATCGATTTATATGATTTTGTAGATGTGATGGCGAACACTCAAGTCCCTTCCGTTCAAGGATATTTACTCCGTGATGGATTGAAAAAGCATCTTCTCCGCAATCAAGTTGAGCGGCATGCCGTAGAACCATTTTTATATAAGTATCACTATTACTCGAGGATTTTGGATGAGGCGCATCTGTTTACACTTCTTCATGCCATGCGTCATCGCTGCAAAGTCAGGTTTCTGTATTTTTCACCGAAGTCTGAGAAAAGCTACGCATCCAAAAACACCAATCCCCTGTTTGAACGTGAACCAGAGGGCAAAGCTGAAAAGGTGGTTCCACTTAAAATTGTGTACGATCATCAATATGGAAGATGGTATTTGCTTTCCTATGATAGACAGGGTATTCGGAAATACCGGATGGAAGGAATTACGCAAATCGAAGAAGCTGAACCTGTGGATGAGATCTGGTACGACGAAAAGAATAAAGAACTTGCCGAGAAGATTAGGTACAGTTGGTTGATAGATACTGGCCGGCCGGTGACCGTACGTGTCCGGTTTTTTAATCCGGGAGGTTCGGAACCGAACTTCATCAAGGAACGGGTACTCTTGCAGGGACAATGGGGGGAAATTGTGTTTGAGGATGAACATTCGTTTATTTATGAAATCATCGTAAACGGGGTTACTGAAATTAAGCCATGGCTGCGTAGCTTCGGTTCTAGCTGCGAGGTTCTGGAGCCCGCTTCGTTTCGCCAGGAAATCATTGCAGAATGGAAGGAGATTCAAGCTTACTATGAATCTGTTTGAGAAAATATTCAATCACCAGATCATTTCCCGATTGGAGGATTCCGGTACTTTCATGATCACTTCGCACGAACGGGCCTGGCTGAAGACGATGCTGGAGCATCCCTCGGCAGCTGATGCTTTCACTGCGGATACTATGGACAAGCTACGTACTGCCCTTGAGTCGGAACAGGGGATGGATATTTCAAATCATTTGATTGAAAAAGCCCGTACGCTAGAAAAGCAGGTCTACCACCCTCTTCTGCGATCTTTGCGTCGGCACATCATGAATAAAACGGGCATTCTTATAACTTACGCGGTTAAGGGTGACCGTATTAATAAGGATCATTTGGGGTTTCCGTATAAGCTGGAATACTCCATGGTCAAAAGAGAATGGTATTTGCTCTGGTATCACACTAGGCATCACTCCTTGATGAGTACCCGGCTAAAGAAGATCCAGTCCGTCACATCAGAACCAATCGAACCCTCAGCAGCAGAGAACATTCTAAGGAAGATCGGAAAAACGCTTGAATCGCGCAAAACCGAAGTCATCATTGAAATTGTCCGCGTTTATAACGCAGAGCTATCCCGTATTCTATACGCCTTCTCCAGCTTTGAAAAAAATGTTGAGTATGACACGGAGAAGGATACCTATCGAGTCAGAGTTTCTCTGCTTGGGGATGAGCTCGAGTATTTACTTTCCAAGATACGTTTTCTTGGAAAGCGGGTTTGGGTGGTCGAAGGCGATTATTTGAAAAGACGGATGCTCGAATCCTCTTCAAAAGCTTTAGAGCGTTATGGAATCATACCAACCGATGAAGAACTCTCTTCGTAATCTGAGACAAATAAGAGTCATGTAGTTAGCAATCTATGCCTACATGACTCTTTTGAATTACCTATTAATATTTGGTCAATATAGTTGTTAATACTTCTCCATCAATGTTGCCTCCGCTTATGACAAGAGCAATGTTAGTTCCACCAATTCGTTCTCTGTAATCCATGATGGCTGCAACTGTTGTGGCACTTCCTGCTTCTACAATATATTTCTCTTCTTTGGCCATAAAACTTACAGCTCTAGCGATAGAGTTTTCTGATACTGCTATGAAATCATCAACATAATCTTTTGCCATCTCATAACTCAGTTTCCCAACGCCACCAAGAAGAGCATCACACAATGACTCCTCGTTAGGATATTCTTCATAGAAAATGTTATCTTCGTAAGATTTCAACATAGCAGGACAAGCCTCTGTCTGTACTCCAATAATACGGATAGCTGGATTAATCGCTTTAGCCGCAACCGCGATCCCTGTAATAAGACCTCCACCACCTATCGGAACTACTATGGTATCAATATCTTTATTCTGTTCCAGAATTTCAATTGCAACGGTCCCTTGTCCTCCATAGATTTCTGGATCACTATAGTATGCGTCAATATATGTTAACCCCCGTTCATTAATATACTTCATGCCTAAAGAATGAGCCTCATCATAGCTTTTACCTAATTGCAATACATCGGCTCCGAAATACTTGATTTTATCTATCTTACTTATGGGAGTACCTAGTGGCACAATTACAATTACATTTTTTATTCCTAGGATTGATGCTGCATAGCTTACAGAGCTTCCATGGTTTCCTGAAGAAATTGCTGCTACACCACAGTTTTTTTCTTCTTCAGTTAACGTCATCATTTTGTTTAAAGCACCTCTGATTTTGAAGCTTTTCGCCCTTTGTTGAGACTCAAGCTTGAAGAAATATCTTCTGTCTTCATCACCTAAATAAAAGGACTCTTCAAGTGGGGTTCTGTTCACATAGTTCTTGATCCGATCATAAGCTCTTGTCACATTTTCATAATTAAAAGTCATCTCATTCTCTCCTTAATTGTTAAATTCGACACCGAGATCATTTTCTTCTGCACTCTGTAATGCTATTTTCGCTGCGTAGATATCCAAAATCGCCATACCTGTAGCATCAAAAATCGTGATTTGCTCATTATCCGTCCTACCATTTATTTTCCCAAGAATTAAATCACCTATTTCACCAGATATATTCTTCTCAGTAATAATGCCCTGTTTAAGAGGGATCTCTATCTCGCCAACTTGCATACAGTGTTCCTTGTCATCTAAGAAAATACTGGCATTTGAAACAATGCGTGAGTCTATTTCCTGTTTTCCGGCCATATCCGCACCTATGCAAGAAATATGCGTTCCTTTTTTTATCCACTCCATTTTTATGATCGGTGTTCTTGAAGACGTCACAGTGATGATGATGTCACTATTGCTCACTGCATGTTCTAAACAATCCACTGCTTCAAATATAATTGTTCCAGCATCCATCCCAAATTCAGATTGAAGTCTATGGGGTAAGCTATCGACAAAGCTTTTCAATTTCACTTGATCTCTGGCAGCAATCCTGACTACTTTCAAATTCGGGAGTGCATACAAAGCAGATGCGATTTGATAAATGGCTTGGTTTCCAGATCCTACAACAAGCAGATTCTCAGATTCTTTTCTAGCCAAATATTTTGCTCCGATAGCCCCTGAAGCTCCTGTCCGTATTCCTGTAATGAAAGCAGCCTCAGCAATCCCTAACGGTTGTCCTGATTCAGCATCAAATACAGTAATTAACCCCATTAAAGTTGGAATATTCTTCTGTTCATTATCAGCAAACCACGTGACTGTTTTATGTCCAAACACCTTATCTTTCTTTAGGTAGCCTGATTTAATGTCCATATCTGCCTTGCCTGGAACAAAATCATAAAAAATGGTTGGCCATGTCTCCGTTTTATGATCACTTTTAGATTTGTAAACTGCTTCAACAAGATCGATTACCTGCTGAACATTCAATACTTTTTTAACATCCTTATCACTTAATATGCGCATTTGTTATGACACCTCTATACATTAGAATGGGTTTAAGAAGAAACGGCTTTGCCGTCCTTTTAGGGACGGTATCCGTTTCTTCGAAAAATAGAAGGATAAGTTATCGTGTGAAACATATAAATTCTTATATTTTAAAAAAAGGCATTGAATCTCACCCCTCCTATAAATAGGCCCTAATGGGAATGAGATTCAATGCCTTTGTAAGTTTTTACCCGGGGATAAAAACAAGCATGATATTTATTTGTAGCAATATTATATCTAATTACCGTTGAATCTACAACAATAATTCATAGCCCTTGAATAAAGCCTTCGTTCTATACTAAATTCCAAAAAAGAACGGTATTCGCCAACATATTGTGCAACCATCCATAGAAAAAATAGATGCGATACGATACGACATAGCGCCCTCACATAAGCAAAAGAAATTAATCATTGACACAACACGCAATCTTCTGGGATAATAATAAAAATTTAATCAGATACCTTTAATTCAGTCCCGTGAGGCTGACAAGGACAGCGGAATGATGATCTATAATAGGGTACGTGTGTGTTTATCACGTCCTTTTATTTCAATGTGATCAGAACGGCTTATTGTCAGGAACTTGGGCAATAAGCTTTTTTTATTGCTCAGCAACCTAAATGGTATGCGTTTGTTCTATGACATGAGTGAACTCAGCATTCAATGCAGCTGTATTTCCCTAAGGTATCCATCACAACTAGATCTGATGGAGGATTGTACATGGAAAAAGTAGATTTGGAATTTTCATTACAGGCAGTACCGCAAGCACATCGTAATGGTTTTTGGAAGATTCTCGCTGTTATGCTCGGGTTCACATTCTTCTCGGCAAGTATGTGGTCGGGCGGAGCACTTGGAGCTGGACTGGATTTCACAACCTTTATCTGGATCGTCTTGGCGGGGAATTTAATTTTAGGCGTTTATACTGGAGCATTGGCGTATATTGCCGCTAAGACTGGATTATCGACACATTTGCTGACCAAATACGCTTTTGGTGTGAAAGGCTCTTATCTCTCTTCTCTTCTACTCGGCTTTACTCAGGTTGGCTGGTTCGGGGTCGGTGTTGCGATGTTTGCAGTTCCGGTCTATAAGGCAACAGGCATTAATGTATACTTATTGATAGTATTATCAGGAATTCTAATGACAGTAACGGCCATCTACGGGATCAAAGCGCTCGCCATTCTTGGGGTTATCGCCGTTCCTGCCATCGCGATTCTCGGTAGTTATTCGGTCTTTGAGGCAACCTCAACCGCTGGTGGATTTCAAGGTCTGCTCTCCTTTCAACCGACCGAAGCTATGAGTCTTGCCGGAGCGCTGACGATTTGTATCGGTTCATTTATTAGTGGCGGTACACTTACAGCTGACTTTGCACGATTCGCGAAGACTACCCGTTCTGCCGTTACAGCTACAGCCATTGCGTTCTTTGTTGGCAATTCACTGATGTTCTTGTTCGGCGCTGTAGGCGCAATCGTATATGGAAAAGCGGATATTTCCGATGTAATGATTATGCAGGGCTTGCTGATACCAGCCATTATCGTATTAGGTCTAAATATTTGGACGACGAATGAAAATGCGCTGTACGCATCCAGCTTGGGATTTACCAGTATTACAAAGCTGCCGAAGAATGCGATTGTTATCTTCAACGGTGCGGTTGGAACGATTACAGCAATGTGGCTGTACAATAACTTTACTGGGTTTCTGACGCTACTAGGTTCAATTCTGCCATCGATCGGTGCCATTCTACTTGCAGATTTCTTCATCTTGAATCGCGGAAATTATAAGAAGCTCGAAGAGATGACCTTTAAATCCGTGAACTGGATTGCCATTCTGGCATGGGTCGGCGGCATTATCATTGCGGAGGTCGTACCAGGCATCCCTCCGGTCAATGGCTTGATTGGTACAGCAGTACTATACGTAATCGGCATGAAAGTATATCCCATAACATCAAACACATTAAAGTCAGCAAGCAAAGGGGCATAAACGATGATTATTCAACAAGCAAAGCTTAGAGGAATCGAAGGATTATGGAATTTGGAAATTGTGGATGGCTGTTTTCGAAATATTACACAACAGCCCTTAAGCACAGAAGGTCACGAAGTAATTGAGGCACATGGTGCGCTGCTTTTGCCACCTTTTATTGAACCACACATCCATCTGGACACAACTTTAACGGCGGGTGAACCGGAATGGAATCAAAGCGGAACCCTATTCGAAGGCATTCAACGCTGGTCGCAGCGTAAACAATCCTTGTCCATTGCTGATGTCAAAGATAGATCAAAAAAAGCACTTCAATGGCAGGTCGCACAAGGCATTCAGCATGTAAGAACCCATGTGGATGTAACGGATCCTACGCTCACAGCATTAAAAGCCTTGTTGGAAGTAAAGGAAGAGCTGGCGCCCTATGTGGATATTCAATTAGTCGCTTTTCCACAAGAAGGCATCCTATCCTATCCGAATGGAACCGAGCTGCTTGAAGAGGCGTTGAAGCTTGGTGCAGATGCTGTAGGAGGAATTCCTCATTTCGAGTTTACGCGTGAATATGGCGTAGATTCCATGAAGCTTGTATTTGATCTGGCAGAGAAATATGATCGCCTGATCGATATCCACTGTGATGAAATTGATGATGAGCAATCCAGATTCGTAGAAGTCGTAGCGAAGGAAGCATATGAACGCGGGCTCGGTAGACGCACAACTGCAAGTCATACAACAGCGATGGGCTCATATAATGATGCCTATGCCTACAAGCTGTTCCGGTTATTAAAAATGTCCGAGATTAATTTCGTATCTAACCCGCTTGTGAATATCCATCTGCAAGGCAGATTCGATACCTATCCGAAGCGCAGAGGTTTAACACGTGTGAAGGAGCTGCAGGAAGCAGGCCTTAATGTGTGCTTCGGTCACGATGATATCTTCGACCCATGGTACCCACTTGGAACAGGTAATATGCTGCAAGTGCTTCATATGGGTATTCATGCCTCACAGCTGATGGGATATGATCAGATCGTGAACAGCATTGACCTCATTACGAAAAATAGTGCCAGAACGCTGCAAATTGAAGAAACGTACGGAATTGAGGTGGGCAAGCCTGCTAACTTCATCATTCTAAATGCGGAGAATGAATACGAAGCGATTCGCCAGCAAGCCACCGTCCGTTACTCTGTCCGTCGTGGCCAGGTGATCGCGGAGACAAAGCCGCAGGAAACTACAGTAAAGCTCGGCGATCTGGAAGAACGCGTATTGTTTCATAAATAATAAATTATGTACAATTTTGGGAGCTGTCTCCAACGTCATAAATAATGACGAGGGAGACGGCTCTATTTTATATATTGGATACGAAAAAAGCTCAAGTGAATAGTAGCTTAAGCTGAATCACAACAAAAATAACGTATCACTATAGCCTCATATAATTAGTATTCAAAATCCCCTCTTTCCTCTCAGTCTATTATATAGAATAATCCCTCTTAGAAAGGAGGGATGCCTTGTGACAGTGTTTGAAGCAATGATGGTTATGCTAACCTTTGGTTCGCTTATTGTAGCGCTACTGTCCAATAAACGCACTAGTTTTTTTGCTTTATTTTCTGTACATGAAGCTTGCGAATCTCCACATCGGTGATATTGACCTGAAGCAAATGCTCATAAATCGATTGTATTTGCGCCGGAGAGATAGAAGGTTCGGGAGTTCCTGTTTTTAAACTGAGCAGTTTCCTAGAGATAAACTCACTTAGTTCCACATCATAGACAACCAGTTCGTCCGAGTGGATTTTCCGAAGCTCCGGGTCAATACTAAATCGACATCTCATCGTGAATGAAACCATAGAGATAAATTTCACTGCAGCTATACCTTGTATCAGACTCTCGATGGCCTTAATATGTCCATAGTTTTGCTTCAGCGGATTATACATCTTGTATCGGTTGCTAACTGTCCATTGTTGGTCCGTTCGTCCACCTTTAACTTCACCAGTGTAGTTTTTCGTCTCAATGACAAATAAGCAATAAGGGGAAATAACAACATGATCAATTTGGTTGTAACCTGTTCGAGACTTGGAATTAGGAAGCATTAGATCGCTTAACGATTTACACTCTTTAGGTAGCTGGTCAAGTTGGATATTGATTTTATGCTCGCCTAGCTCTCCAATTCGTGTAGGAGCAACCTTCGGTTTCGGCTTGGAGGTTGGTGCGTTACGCGCAGCTTGTGGCGGTTTGGATTCGGATCTTTTAAAGAGAGAAAATAGAGTTTTCAGCATAATAGAACCTCATATGATCTAGATTTACAATATGTATGGGTATTCGACAATATGGGAACATATCCCTTTTTTCCGATTATGAGTGGAAGTCTGCCCACTTTTTGAATGAATAACATCGAAAAAAACTAGAATTTCAAACATATACAAGAAAAAAGACTGTCGCATGTGCGGTCCGAAAATAAAGTATGCGTTTATCCCCTTTGGTTCCGATACCTATGTGTTTTTCCAGCAGCTATAGGGCATGCCTTAGTCCGAGAGAACTGAAGGAGCAGTAAAGGCATTTGCAAGCTGCACGCCATCCTTTAGTCCTTGTAGATATAGGCGTTCATTGAAAACGGCTTGCTTTAATTGAAACTTATCCTCCCAATCCTCAAACTCAGGTATACGTGCAACGTCCATGGAGGCAAACAACGCTTGGAAAGCCGCACTCTCTTCTTCGAAAACATATCTAGGCTCGGATTGATGCTCAATCTGTGCAGTTACCTCATCCAATCGACCTTGAATCGTCTGTAAAAACCATACCGGAAAGCCCACCACATCCCCTCCAATACAAAAGTTCAAACGAAAAAACGCCGTATGTCCAACTTTTTCTTGATACATCCGATTAATGAGTTCGTCCACCTTACGGCTCTGGGCCTGAACCGCTTCATTACTGCTTAACGGAATTCCCTGCTCCAGTGATTTCTGTCCGAGTTCATTCAGCTTGCGTTTTTCCTCCTCATATTTGCACTTCAGATGTTGCATTGCACCCCCACCTTCTTGGAAAAGCTATGTCTGTAGACATCACTCACACTGATCATGAACAGTTTTTAATACTTTCAGTACGTATACCTTTTTCATTAGAAGTATTAGTGCACTCAAGAATGGGATAAAAATAGATGCTAACAAGAACAATAAGTTTCTATTCGTTACGCTTATGCGTACCATACTTGGAAATATTATACGGTACGCTTATGCGTATAGTCAAGATTTAAACTCAGAAAAAGCGAGGAGATCCTAGTGGGAAAGAAAGTTATCGTGAAAATATCTCAGTTGACGAAAAAGCATGGAATCTCTCTACGAGAGTTGTCAAGAATATCCGATGTTAGACATGCTGCTTTGAGCGAATTGGCCAACGATAAAAGAGAAGGTATTAACTTTAATCATATTATTAGAATTGCAGAGTCTTTAGAAATTAACGATATTCGAGAGATTATTGATTTAGTTGATACTGACGATACAAATTGACTAGTAATACTGCGAGTAATCTCATGGTCAACTTTCTAGGAATTAAATATCAATTTAAAATCAATAAAAAACGAGAATACCTGATTCTAATACGTCAGATGATATTCTCGCTTTTTCGTCTTCAATCATTTACTTCAATCTTTTTTATCTATATTTCATTCTTCCGTACCATCAGTATTATGACTCAACCCGAATGGGATGAATGTCCAGTGTAAACAAACTTTATACGATGGGTCCCCATGAAGGCTTGATACATGACCGCTTGCGAGATAGCGTAGTCATTTGAAGTAGATTTACCTGGTGCATTTACCGATCTTGGCTCTCCACAAATACTATTTTCTCTCCCTTTATGAGTTCAGCGATAGAATAGTATCGTGCACCAGAGTTATTAATCAATGGCTTGGGTAGATGCTTCAAATGAATCACACCCTTACTACAAAGATTATAGAAACGATACTCTTCTCCCGGATGATTAAATCCATAACCACCATTTATACGATTTGATATATATTCTTTAATTCTGGTAGCAAAATCTATCTGTATACCTTCTAATAAAATGTTGAGTGAAGGGGACAGCGGATCGAGCACAACAATCTCATCAATCTTATATAGAAACTCCATTTCCCCACCACCACTAGATCTGAACGTTATATATATTGGAGTTTTATATGAAAAGCCCCTCGCAGTATGTGGGCATGCATGAACAAAATGATTTTTCGTTAACTCATGCGTCTTACCCGCTGCAACCGACAGAACTTCAACCTCGTAATATTTCATTCCTTTTCTCACCCCTTTAATAAAATCGATAAATTCTGTTGCAACAGTTACATCCTCACCTCTTCTTTTCTCTTGACTAATTACATCGTTTATCATTTCTATAATGTCTGTCCAAGTAAGACCGACAAATCCATTCTCAGGTGGATGAAGCACTCTATACTTTGTTAAGGTTACACCTACCTTAGGCACATTAGCATCGAGCGGAAAATTTGTTGGATCAAGATACGACTCCAGCTGTCTTGTGATATCCTGTTGCTGTACAGAGGCACTTACACTCTTTGCTTCAATTACTATAACTAGTTTTTTAGTGTTCCCGTGGAATAAAGACAAAGTAATATCGCGTCTTATTTTCTTTGCTCCAGCTGATAACATTTCTGCGTCTACTTGAACAAAATCAATTCCCTGCTTAAATTCTGGGTACTTATATTTAGACATATGATTAATTTCTTTTAAAAATAACTGTATCAAGTTAGGATATCTTGAAAATAGGTACGAGAGTCCTTTGGTCTGCTTCGTCTCTGTATCCCCATGTATCAAATCAAAAAAGGTCGAATGGTAATCCGTATTTCCTTCATGATAAAGACGTAGCATAGTTTTCATTATCGATTCTCCCATACAAGATAAATAGGTTTCGTATTCACTAGATGCTATCATTCATTCGATGAATAGTCTGTCAGAAATCTTTCATAATATCCCTCAGTAGCCCAAAGCCCTAAAACGGGCTACTAAAGCTCTAGCTTATAAGTGGGAATTCCCTGGGGGCAAAATTGAGAAAGGCGAAACGCCTCCCTACTAAATTCACTTCAAATAACTCTGTGCGCACAAAAATACCCCGAATAATGATCGGGGTAAGATTATCATTCCATAAGCTTACTTAACATCTCTAAGCATGTTCAGGCCAAAGTACTAAAATGAAAAAGTAAGGAGATAACAATGTGGTAAAAGTATAGAGGTCATATAGCCGAAAATCCGAATAATCGAATCCCATTATTTTTTTTGCAGAATGACATCTTATTTAACAACTTTTTAAACAAGCTTAGGTAAGTCCCTAAAGGCCTCTCCTACCGTTACATAAGGATTTGGAGTTAACAAATCCGGTATCTCACAATGTGTTGGAACTGGAAGTTCCATACGACCTAACTCTTTTTTACAACCTAGGAAGAAGAGACGTTTTCTAAGTTGTGGTGCACCATAATCAGCTGCTAACAGCGGGGATACAGTCACATTATAACCAAGTTTATACATTCGCTCTAATATGTCGTTATAAAGTTCACCCCGCTGAACCCCCTTTAAATTAGCAACATTTTCCATTATAAAAAAAGGAGGTTTAACTGTTTCTACGAATCTTAAATATTCATAAATCAAATTTCCGCGTGGATCGTTAAGAGCTTTTTGTTTACCCGCTTGACTAAACGCTTGGCATGGCGGTCCTCCAAATATAATGTCCGGTGCCTGATCACAATTAGATTCTTGATACCAAAATAATCTTGGATCAACAATTTCAGAAATGTCACCTTCTAAAACTTTAGTCCTACCTTGATAGTATCCTCTAAGTGTGTCACAAGCATCTTTCCAATTATCCAACGTAACTAAAGTCTTTACTTTCATTGATTTATATGAAGCTTGCTCCGCACCAATATCCAACCCTCCGGCACCACTGAAAAGACTAAATGCAGTTAAGTTTTTTTTCCCATATCCCAGTTTCCTTATTGAAATCAAAACAGCTTCAAACACCGCTTTAGATAACTGAATAGGTACTGCATTACCCACTTGCAACTGAGTACTTGTTAATGATCCTTCAAATTTAACATAATCAGGAAACCCCTGAAGCCTAGCAGCTTCACGCATACTTACAAAACGATTTTCATACGGATGTACAAACTTATTGAAAATATATCCAGTTACTGTTAATGATGGTTTTGACGGGTCTAGTCGAATCATTCTCATATTAGGTCCGCCCCGTCTATTTTGATCTTCTTTTACATAGTAACGAAAACTCTCATGCCATAGCTCCTCCGGCAAATCCTGCATTTTTTGTCCGATCTTCAACGCGTTTATTCGCTTTTGGACCTCAGTCCCAGAGCGACGGTAAATGTGGTTTGGTATCTCTTTACTTTCATCCTTAGAATTTGAAATTTTCTCTAATCCATTCATCTCTCGGGTGATTTCGTGTAAAGGAGATGATTCCGTCAAACAAGTTGTAAATTGGTGCTTCATTATCCAGCTCACCCGCTTTCTTCGCTAGTCCTGTTTCATCTAATGTCCAAACTACATCCTGTAGTGATGTAAGGTATTCCTCGTAATGTCTCGCTGCATGTATATTTGAAAGAAGTGCCGTTTTAATGTGATATTGCTTGTTAAGAGGCTTACTCGCTGTACCTAACTTAAGAACCTGATAGATTCCTTTTTTTATATCATCAGTTCTATCCATTCCAACACTAGTCTTTCCATCAGAAATGGATTCAAAACCAGTTCCCGATCTTGGGGGCCAATCAAACGGTCTTGGTTTAGGGTGTCCACATCCGTTGGTCAACCAGAATATATTACTTGTTCTGTCTTTAGCGTGATATGCAGCTTGGTATGCTTCAAATGCCCTCATCCAGCTATCTAAGTATAAATCAAATAATTCAGTATTTGCCCTAAAAATATTTTCCAGTTGAGCGTATGCCCAGTTGGTTCCAGAAAGATTTTCTTCTTTAGTTTGGAATTGTATTAATTTGTTGTGCCAGGTTCCATCTTGATATATTGGTAGTAATAAGCATAAATCTGATGTCGACAATGACGAATTATCAACAGCAGAATGAGGTAACTCTACTATTTCATCATCGATTAAATCAGTGAGCTTTTCCTCCTTATAAACCATCAAGGGCAATGTAATGAGCGGAGCCGCCTTAACCTCAGCTAATAATAATATGTTTTCAACTTCATCATGAATTAATATATCGATTGGTTCATTCCCCTTAAAGATTTTGAAGTTTTTAGATGTTTTTGCGAAAATTCTATCTAAGAAAACACAAAGCAGTCGGGAGGTCGCTTTTCCAATTTTCGCAGATTCCGGCTTGTTAGAGCGATGATAATAAAATTTACCCGATAAAACACATGCTGGACATGTATTTGTATAAGGGAACAATAAATATTGGTGCTCCGGGCAATAACACCATCCCCGATTGGTTAGATTTCTATAATACTCTGCACTTACCAATAAATCGAACGCAGCTGCTAAAGTCAAACCAATAGGAACGTTCGTTCTCTCCATTGTATTGTAACATAGATCAAGTAATGTATCAGCTAGATTTTGTTCGTGAATTTCCAATTTTACAGGCTGTGCTTTAGTCAACATTTCGCTAGCCCATAATGACTCTATAACCTCATCCATATCTTATCTCTCCCTGCAATTAAAGGCATAAAAATAGTATACCTGTTTTGGTCATTGCTATCTATTGTTTCAAACGTTCTCACGTACCTTAACGCAACTTTACACTCACTCTCTATCCTGTGCTTAATGATTGAAAAGGCTTTTTTTTTCGAATAACTTCCCCCTTGTTTTCCCCATAAATACCCCGAATGATCGTGGTAGGTTAATCATTACTTTAGTTTGCTAATACGATAAACTAGTGCCGTAAATCATAAGGAACACTCTTAACTTCCAACATCTTCGAGTATACCTCGATCCGGTCACCCCATGTGTGACGGGTCAGCATACGACCTTCATTTGTACAGAATATAGGCGTTTCTTTCTTCCATTCCTTGGGGTGATGTGCTATTTATTAGATCGCTAAAGGCTTTAGCTGTCTGAGAGCTTATATTTAGCGTCCTAGAGACTCTTGTTTTAGCATTCTCCGCCCTTACATACAATTCATTTGCCCGTGGATTAAATTCATTGGGCAACAAGGTAAAAGCTTCCTTAGGACGAACTCCAGTATCAAGAGTGAGGAGGATCAAGGCATAATCACGCTGACCTAGAAACGTCTTCTGATCTGGTGCATTAATGAGATTAATTAATGTATCCCCATTATGATCCCCTCCCCTCATCCATACGCATGTTGAAGTCTTCCAAGGTGTTTTGGCTAAGTAGTTCTCTTTTCTCCACGCACCATTTAAAAAACGCCCGTAGATATACGAGACGATTATTATAGGTTGCTGGTTTGATTTTATCCGCCAGGTAATCACAAAGTTGATTTTCCAGTTGTTGTTGCTGACACCCAAAAGCATCAGGATAAAGTTTAAAGAACTGTCCTATATGCCTTTTGTAATCATCAAGCGTTTGTATACTAAGCCCCTGAGCCTTCATCCACGATATGAATTGCTCCAAGGTTTCTTTCCACATCGTCGGGATATGCTCACTTATTTTCATTACTCTTGCATTAGCCATACTATTAGACTCCTCTCATTCTGATCTACACTAACAATCGCTGCATGTAGGCATTTATTTGAGAAAGGAAGTTGAGATTTTTTCACTAAATCCTGTGTAACAAAAAAAGCCCTGATGTGGTAATTTACCACACAGGACTCCTTATGTATTCTGGTTAGATACCACCTATAGAAAGTGATAAAACCTAGTGATGCCGAGAACAGGGGTTGTACCCGTACGGTACTCACTCACCGCAGGATTTTAAGTCCTGAAGTGGTCTTCGTAGCCCCTTTTCAACACTGGAAAGCTCGGAAATAAATCCTTTAACCATGCGAGTTCAGAGTTTTTTTGTTTCATACTCTCTATGATCGGGAATTTGTATTTGCAGCCAGGTAGCAAAAAATAAAGGGCAGAATCTTTGCTTTACTGCACTTTATTTATAAAAGCGTTCCTCATCACTGCCAATGGAGTAACGAGGGTCTGTAATATAAGAATAAACATACGAGTGCCTTCTAAGATAATGTCTTTTTATGTTCCTTCGTTCAAGCACACGGTAATGCTCGGACAAGAAAAGTATCACCAAAAATATGACTATTAGAGAACGAAAGCCTCTAAATATTTAAATTTCATCACCAGTAATATCTTGATACCTTATTAACGTTTTTCTAATTTCTGAAGCAATAAGCTCAGCTTGCTTTGATGGAACACCATTACTTATTATTTTGTATTTTGTAGATAATGTGATATCGCTAGGTAAAACATATTCATCTGGAACTGTCTGAAGCCGTAACGCTTCACG
Organism: Paenibacillus sp. FSL R10-2734; assembly: GCF_037963865.1. NCBI lineage: Bacteria > Bacillati > Bacillota > Bacilli > Caryophanales > Paenibacillaceae > Paenibacillus > Paenibacillus sp. FSL R10-2734. Next base: position 7,118,512 of record NZ_CP150170.1, read on the forward strand.
TACAGAGATTCTTCTCGGTTCAGTTGGATGCAAATGAACCTCATTATTTCCATACGCAACTGTAGGACTGTATCTAAAGCGATGTAATCTTTTAAAAGATTTACGTCTTGTATCACCTTCTGATATTACTGAAAATTTGTTTGATTTAGGATTAAAACGATCTAATTGATTTGGGGTAGTGTCATTCAGACCATTAAAAGCGTAATTAACTTGCAGTTTCTCGTATTCTCTAGGAATGAAAGAAATTCTGTCTTCACCAGTTCCAAAGTCCCACATACCAGGCCAATCAACGCTTATTTTCACATTTTCAAACTGAACTTTAGGCCACTTAAAGATAAAATTATCATTATCTGTAGTTTTTAAAAGAGCATTATCCATTGAAAAGATAAATCCTCCTGCTAGCAGCCTTCTAACTATTCCCTTCCTAAAACCAACAACTATTATTCTTGGTCTATCCTGAGGTAAGCCATAGGAAAGAGGATTAACTATATCATACCAAAGTATGTAACCAAGCGATTCTAGCTCATTACAAAGAGCAAGAAAACTAACTCTATGTGTTTTGTTTTTATATAAGCCCTCAACATTCTCAAAAAATAAAAATTTGGGATGAGTACGTTTCACCAAATTAAGGTAACTGAAAATGAGTTTACCTCTGCTTCCTTCAACACCTTCATTTTTACCACCCACGGAATAATCTTGACAGGGAGGCCCACCAATTAATCCTGTAATTCCTTTTAACCTTTTGCCCATAGATATTTGAATTTTTTTATCCGAAACATCTTTTCCTTGTAATATCTGTTTATGCATAATTTTTTTTGTGTGTACAAAAAAATTACTGGAATTTTTCAAATAATTGTCTATAGCGTAATTATATCCTTGAATAAAGCTTTCATTTATTTCTAAAGCTTCTTCAATTTGAAATCCGTTATTGATAAATCCCAAATCTAACAACCCTCCTCCTGAGAATAAGGAGAGTACAGAAAATATCTTTTCATTCTGTTCCGGCAAATCAACAACCCCTGTCTTAGCTACCCATAGGCAATGTATGCATTTCTTCAATCGATTCCACTTCAATTATACCATCCATTAGATTAATTCTTATATTTAATTCTGGTATTAGGATACCCCTTTTTAATGTAGGTACATCTAATTGATTAAACTTGTCTTTATTCACATTGAATAGATAATTTTTTTGTCTTTCATCCTCTTTAAAAATATAATAAAGCGTCAGTGCTTTCTCTTTAGCTATTCTTTTTTGCTCACTATTAAGTAAGTCTGTTACTAAGAATTTATCTTGCTGCAACAATACTTTATGTTTTCCTACTTGATACGGTAAAATGATTTGAATAGAGTCAACTCGATTTCCTAAAATAATTTTTTTGAATATAATTTTTGACGACTTATGCTCATAAACTACTTTTTCTAACTCAATTATATTTTCTTGGATATTGCTTAGTAACGGGTATTCTTCTTTTAGAGATTCAATATTGATGAAATACGACATTTTCTTAGGATCTATATTTCTTTTCCTATCAGTTCCCTTTCGGATATACACATCAACATTCATATCTTTTATTTTTTCAAATTCCAATCCTGGTAATCCAATTTTTAAATCCAAATAGTTTATCTTCTCTTTATCCAGATAATTTATGGTATTTATACCAACCCGTTTTTTATATTCCCAGTAAGAATTCAGAACTATTTCACGAAATTCGCGTTTGATTCTTGCCACTCTCTTTATAGGATAACTAAAGACATCATTTTCAAACTCATAATTAACTGCTGATAGGTCATTGCTCTGCAATAGTTCTAATTCCAAGCCATTAGTCTCACATAGTTCACGGTAGCTTTTATATTGATTTAGGACACCTTGCATTTTAGTGAAATATTTAGACCAAGGCATCGGTAACAGTGCTTTAATTTTTTCATCGAGTTCGATTCCAGTTTCAAGCTTACTTTGTCCATCACTATTCAAAGAGCATAGATCTAGAATAATAAAATCGCTAGTAGATATTTTTTCATAATCAATCTTTAGAATTCCATAATTATTATTATCCAATGAACTATCCTTGAAAAAATAGTTCAATTCAAGTGATTTAGATTTCTTTTGGTATTTATCATAAATTTGAGTCGCTATAAATTCAGCGTTCAGTAAATCAACACTTTTTGCTTTTCTGACAACTTGCGTTCCCCTTACCATAAAATCACAATCTTGACCAACTAAGATTCTAAATGTTCCATCAGACATTCTATAAACATCACCTGGGGTCGGAGGTTGGTGTTGATAATTGATTGTATAATCAAAAATTTCAAATGAATTTAGACCTTGTAGACTCTCCCAATTTCCTTCTTCTAAAAATAATTCACTTTCTAAAAATTCACCACTCAAAAATTTAGTTAATCCTACCAAATTGTGATATTGAAATATTGTGTTTTCTTTAGTGAATGCACTTTCCAGTTGATATTGCGTAGCAAGCTTAAACCAATTAGAAATAGCTTCGTATGGCGTTATACCCTCTTCATTTGCCATGCTTGCTAAATAAATCATGTTGTCTTTTCGTGAAAGAGCTACTTGAAATGCCTCATCAATAGAATTTTTATGAATAAAATTCAATCGGCTGAATATCTCAACAAATGTACATAGAGAAACAGCAGATGTTAATTTAGAAATAATTTCCTTATCACTCTTATCAACCTCAATTACATAATAATCCACTAGGGTCTGTGGAGTTGTATTTTGCGGTTGACTTGTGTATATAATACTGATGATATTTTTGTTTTCAGTATTCGGAATTAGCTCATTTTTCAGGAAATGAACTCCATCTTCTTCCTTGAGTACTCTATCAACGATACACAAACAAAATTGATTAGGAGCTAAAGATTCATTAATGTCTTCTAATATACAATCAAGACTTGGTTTTTTATTATATACTCTATAATTAATACTTTTGGTTAGATCCATCATATCAGAATAACTATTAACACTCCCTAAACCGACACCAAATCTAAGGAAGAGTTCGTGTGTTTCTCTCTTTGTTTTAAGAATTTGATCAATACTATTGATAAGTTTATCTGCCAAAATCTTATTATCAGTATTGTTCAAGTTATCATAAAGTTCTAAATAACGAATTATCATTTTCAAATCAGTAAATAAAGGAATATGCTCCTCAAGTAGCGGAAGAGTTTCAAATATATCGCGAAATTCTTTGATTTGTAACACTAATTCCGAATAGTCTCTCTCATTAAATTTTCCAAGTAATATTGAGAAACTTTCACTCTTCAAGAGCAATAAATCACATACTATTTCTTCCAGAGCAGTATCCATAAAAATAAAATCATCATCTATAAAAATAATTAGACCTGTTTCTAATCCTTTCAAAAGTTGAAGAAACTTCTCCCCGCTATTATTCATCTCCATGACTGAGTTCTTCCTCCACTTTAAGATAAATAGCAAATATATAACGATTACCAGCAGTATTTCTATCAGGTAATAGCTCAATATCTCCACCAAAAGATCTTAATAGTTGTCTCACTATATATAGTCCCATGCCGCGTCCATTTTTGTCTTTTCCAGATTCTAGCGGTTGAAACAATGTGTTTTCCATTCTCTTAATTATCCCTGTACCAGAATCACTGTAGTAAATAATATCTTCGCTCTTTTTTTCAATCTTTATAACATCAGATTCATTTCTAAAATGTATTTTATTATGTTTTTGTTTTAACCGTCTTTCCTTTATCCAATATAAAGAATTATCCATTAAGTTATAGAAAATATGTATTAATACACCTCGTGGAACTATCCATTGCATGTTAATATCTTCATAAATGAACTTCACTTTAGTATCGGTTAATCTATAATCCATTCTTCTTTCTAGTACATTAAAAAACTCAAATAAATTTTCTTCCTGAAAATCATCGATTGTTCCATTATAAAGAAACGTTTTCTCCATAAATGCATAAAAATGACTCAATTCCCGAACTCGTTCATTAAAAAATCTTGCTTGATCTCTAATCGGAAATAAATGTGTTTTTGTCAATGCATATTCTTTATTATCTACCAAGTAATCTTCAATAGGCTTAAAATGTAATTCATTTATTTCCTTTTGTTTAATGTTTGTTAGAATTGAATGTAGTTCATGAGTTAGAACTTCAGTTACTAATCCATTCGCCATCAATTTGTAATTATTATAAGATTCTAACGCAATTAATTGTTTCTCATGTTCAACTTGTTTTACAAGATTCTTAGATTCTTCTAATTGTGTTAAAGTACTATCGATGGTTTGTTTAAAAGCTGCCCCTGAAACTGAGATACTATTAATAAAATTGTCTGCTTCCTCTTTATCAATTTTTGTTTCTGAACTTATGTAGGAACTCACTTTATCAAGTAAAGCCTGAAATTGAATAAACTGTTCCCTACTATTCTTAGCTTTTTCATCTGCCTCATTGACTTTATCTTTCAATTTATCAAGAGAGCGTACTGGTATGCATCCTTCATCACTCAGTATTTCACGGGTGATATAAAATGCGGACTGACTAAACGTATAAAACTTTTCATTAAAAACACCTTCCAAAAAAGCTAATAATGATACGGAGTAGATATTATCGGTTAAGTTCAACCTTGAGCTTGTTTCTCTAATATAATCCTGATAAGGATCATTTATATCAACGTAACCAATTGTATTACCTAATTCAAATCTGAAAAATTGTTGACCTTTTGTACGTGCCTGTTGCAACTTAAGCCAATCGTTATCTGTGTCTCCTAATTTCGCTATTCTAAATTTCCCCCTATACAACTTTATGCCATTATGCGAATCTAAAAATCTCTTTATATTGTTTACTTTATAATCCCTGTCAATTTTTTTAGTTTCTTTTGCCGATCTTATTGCTAAAGCTGATAGAGCAGGGTCTCTTTTAAAAGAATATACTTTCCCTTCGATTGGTAATATCTCCATCAAGTTTTCTAATTTCACATCTTCAAAATACCTTATAAGATCTGTACCAATCAATTCTATTTTCAAGCTTCTATCATATTTTTCTTTATATTTCTTTAGTAAATTTTCATATTCAACCGGTGACTTCCTCCACTCACTAAACATATCCTTATCAATTAATCTCTTATGAATTCTTTCAATATACCAAGGATTTAAGGTCATAGACATTTCCAAAAATTGTTGACCTTCCTCAAAATCCAGTTTAAAATAATGCTCTGTTTCAGATATATTTATTGCTTCATTTTTAAAATCCGAATTTACCTGGTCATTATTCAAATATACTTTTATATAAAAATCTTCATGTAAGTTATCGAATGGTGACATAAGAAAACTAAACGATGATAAAAGGTCATCTTTTAGTTTTAAGCTCAGTGAAGGATCTTCAATCTCCTCAAATAAACTCAATTGTTTTTCCCTGTTATCTTCTACGAATGTTTTAAACTCGAAGTTTAATCCAATAAACCAAAATCTAGTATATTTTAACGAATATTTATTGAATGTATGACTTTCCATTTCTATCTCTTCTAGTTTTTCACTTTGATCTATAAAATCGGACCAATTAATTTTAATCAAATTAGTTTCTAAAGAATTTTCACTAGTTGTTTCAATTATTAATACCTTACTGAGGCGCTGAGCAGCTAACCTCCCAATACCTTTTTCCCCTAACGGTAAGCGAGAATCAGAAGGATCTTTTTTATCTTTTCTTCTTTTTTTCACATCAGTTCCGATGGTAAAAAAACCTTCCTCTAACTCCTTATATGTCATTCCACTACCATCATCTTCTAATACCATGATATTTTCATTATCTATATTTGAAGCTTTAACAAACGATAGTATTTCATTATTTATCGGGACTAAAGCTTTTTTTTTAGAATTAAATTCGTTTATATTATCAATGAGATGTATGTAAACTTGTTTAGCGTATGCATCATATGAGTTTTTCACCAATTCAGTCAATGCTATTTCATCGCTGTTAATCAGATCTTTTCCTAAATGTTCTAGAACCCGCGAATTAATTGAAAAGCGCATTTATTTAACCTCCATTTTTAATTTGTACATAGGAAGATTTCTCAGATATTTCTATAGGTAAAATTCGACATATTCTCTCTTTCCCCTCTTTTGAACTATAAATTCGTTTCAAAAAACCTATTGTGCGAAAGTGAAATAGTATGTCTATAAAAATCAAATCTACATTCCTTCAAAAACTAAACAGCAAAAAAAATAGAGTTACCAGTACTACGGGAAGAGCACCACTCTTCCCGTTTATTTTGCGTTAATCCCTAAAAATAGATAAAATTCATGTATAAAGTAATTGAAACTGCCGGGAGGTCAGCGCTGACCGCAGCAGGTCTCTTAATTGGAGGAGGAGTCGGTGCATCACTAGGCACAGCGATATTTCCCGGCGCAGGAACAGCCGTTGATTGTTTATTTGGTATTGGGTATGGAACACTCAGCGGCTTGAAACTTGGAACCATTAATCTAAATAAATTATTGGAGGAATAGAAATGGATGAGTGATTTTTTGGAACGTGTACAGCTAAAGATGCAGTGAAGCAAACAATCGAAAACAAGTTTGATGTGATTTAAACCGCGCAATATTTATATGATAAGCATAAAAAATCCACTTATAAAGTTAAAACAGAAGTCGAAAAGACAATACATTGAGAAGGAGGCTTTTTTCTATTCATAATGCTGATCTCCAAAGTATTTTGCATCATACCATCCAAATTTGGGAGCAAACTAACACCCCATTCTGGAGGAAACAGATTAGACTGCAATTCCTCATCCTAATGCGAAACATTTTCAAAGCCTCCAATAGCGTAACAGACCTCTGTTACAGATATCCGAAATGGGTTAATAGTTCCCTTGCCTTGATCGAAACGATGCTGAGGCGATCTGCGATCAATCATTTTTAGAAAATCGCACCACACCACCGCATGAAGGCTAGAGTTAATAAAAAAACCGAGAAAGGACACTTCATTTAAAAGTGTCTATTTCTCAGTTAAAGTTTATTCATCCGTTATGTTAACTAGCTAATTACCCTTCCATCGTTCTAATGGATTCATCAACCTTCACCATCATGGAACATTCTAGTCTCTTGTGGTAGATGTCACAGCTGAAGTCATAGGTTCCGTCCAGGGAACCAGTCGCGTGCAGCGTATTGGCAGGACAACCGCCGCTGCAGTAGAGATGCGCCCAGCAGTTCTTGTATTCCGGCTTCGAGTAGCAGTTGCTCTCTTAAATTGACATTGCAACTCTGTGCTCTTCATCTCCGACGAACTGGTGGTAAGGAAACAAAAAAGAGATGGAAATGATGCCATCTCTTTATTAAAATACTTACATTTTTCAATTGATTTACTGTTCTAAAAAAGATTCAATAACAATTTTGTCTCATTCGTGACTGTAAAGTCCAATAAATATAAGAATTCATTACACTGTATCATTCCTTACCAGTAGAGCGACACTCTCCACATGTGTGGAGCAATCAGTGCGGATAAGCTTAATATGATGCGACCCCTTCAAATGAAAGTCCGAACACAGAACATCGTGGTCCGGCACTTGTTTTTCAAGCGACCGATGATCATAATCCAGAAGCAGAGGCCAACCTTTAAATTCCATTCCTACCTCACCCAATAATCTTAACCGCATTCTCTTTAATCTGTGTAACCATCTCTACAAGTCTTCGTTGCTTCGTCCCGTCAAATAGCTTGATGAAACTCTGCGGCTTGTCAAAAGGCGGCTTAATCAGCTCAGACACATTGTCGATATAACCGTTCTGAACTATATAATCAATTACCTTTTTAACAAAGACAATCTGCCCTTGACTGAGCGACTGATCATTGATGAATTCCGAAAAAGCAGCCGTTGCCGCCTCGTACTCCAGCTTAGCGATTTTGCGCACCAGTAAGCCAAACGGGGTGTCCTTGAATTCTCGTTGATAGTCCTCCGCGGTACCGAGTTCGCCTGTAAAAATCATCTCCAAGGCTTCATAGTCCAGAGCAGTTAACGGGATATTATTTCGGAGCTTGTGAATCACAAGATTGTCCCGGTTCTTCTCAATATATCTGTTGACCTTGAGCTTATAATCCTCAAAGGTATAGGTCTCATACATTGCTTTTCCCTCATGGACTTCAAGAACTTCATCGGCAAGGTTGGTATAAATCGGATTCCTACCGCCTTCATCTACGATAAATTTAATGAGACTGCGTAGCTCAGTACGTACTTTTTCAAAATTCAGTATATTAGCATTTTCCCAGAACTCGTCCGTCCCTATGGTTTGGATAAGCGTTATTTTTTCTCTAACCTGCGGTATAGTTGCACGCTGCAATAGGGTTGTAGCTACCTCTATCAATTGCTTCTTACTCTTCTTGTATTGTGGCGATTCCTCAACCTGTGCAAGCATAAGACCATATATCAAATTATCAAAACGTTTGGCATGCTCATCTACATCATCCATGTAGACAATAGGCGCGAGATACTTAATCAGATTGGATTGATCCTGCTCCAGCAGGCAGACAAAAGCCGCATTATGTTTATACTTCTCTATGTATTGCAGCTGCATTTTTACAGATACTAATTCCGTATTAAGGGCTTGAATTTGTCCAATTACTATTTCTATTAAATCAGCACGAATCAATTGATAGGGTTCATCTATAAAGAAAGACTGCTGCATATGATGAATTAACCGAACCCGCTTGGCAAAAATAGCTTCGGACAAGCTGTGGGCTTCATTCCCCTGCAATCCCTCCTTATGTTGACGGAAGAACTCGAAGTTGCCCAAATAATCAAAAATAACAAAAATTGTCTTGTCTTCTCCCTCTCCAAACAGATCTTTACGAAGCCTTGTCCCCCGGCCAATCATCTGCCAGAACTTGGTTTTGGAGCGAATCCGCTTGAAGAATACCAGGTTGACAATTTCCGGCACATCTATTCCTGTATCCAGCATATCTACCGTTACGGCGATATAAGGACTTTTATTGGGTATTTTGAAATCATCAATCAGGCTTTGTGTGTAATTGTCACCCGATACAATTCGCTGAGAAAAATCCCCCTTATACTGAGGATACAGTTTATTAAATCGATCTACGATGTATTGTGCGTGTTGTTTGGTTTGTGCAAAAATAATCGTTTTTCCCAGTCGGTCTCCGCCTGACACTTTAATACCCTGAGTCATTAGATCCTCCAGCACTCGATCCACGGTTGCCTGATTAAAAATAAAATCGTTGATTGCTGGAGAGGGAATAAATTCAGGCATCTCACCTTCATCATCTGTAAAATCCTCTTCATATCGCGCCTTATCATCCTCAGAAAGAGTCTCATAAGTGATGCCCTGCTCCAGAAACTTCGTCGTAACTTCAATATTATGATAAGGCACCAGAACGTGGTCAATCTCTACAGCCGTCTCGTAGGGATAGGCGTAGGTCGGCACGCCGCTCTCCATCTCGAAGAAATCATAGGTGTTACGATCAACTTCCGTCTTGGGAGTAGCTGTCAGCCCCACAATAATGCCGTCAAAATATTCAAAAATGGTACGGAATTTCTTAAAAATACTCCGGTGTGCCTCATCCACAATGATTAAATCGAAATGGGCGGGAGTGAATAAACGCTTGCCGTCATCGCTCTTAGCCCTATCAATAGCATTCAGCATCGTAGGATAGGTGGAAAAAACAATGCGCGCCGTCTTGTCATCCTTATTACTAAGTAGATTACAAAGAGACATATCCGGCAGGTAGTTCTTAAAGTCGTCCTTTGCTTGTTTGACCAGGGCTTTTCTGTCGGCCAAAAATAGAATGTTGGTCACATACCCTCCACGGGATAACACATCAGTTAGACTGGAGGCTGTTCTTGTCTTCCCGGTTCCTGTCGCCATTACCAGCAAGGAGCGTCTATGACCTGTTCCAATATTCTCGCATACCGCACGAATCGCTTCCTTCTGGTAGTAACGGTCTGTGATCTTATCATCAATAACCACTTCATCCAAAACTTTGCGTTCCTTCCGCCGATTCATCAGCTTCTGCAAATCAGACTTGGAGAACACGCCGCTCACCTTACGCTGTGGAGAGGTAATGTCATCCCACAGATTGGTCTCGAATCCGTTGGTCGTGAACATCATCGGCCGTCTGCCAGTCATTTGCTCCAGACAATCTGCATACAGCTTGGCCTGATGGGTTCCGACCTTCGGGTCTTTGGAGCTACGCTTGGCTTCAATAATCGCCAGAGGTAAGCCATCTTTTCCATAAAGCACATAGTCGGCATACCCTTTTCCCTCATTATTAGGCATCCCGTACAGTTCCACTTCTTCCCTTACATCATCACCGATTGTCCAGCCAAGTAGCTTCAGGTCTACATCTATGTATTTCTTGCGCGTGCGGAACTCCGAAATATCCTCTGGAGTAAAATGGCGCTCTTCCTGATGCTGCTCTTTATCCGCGGTAAGCTTGTTACTCATCGCCGCGATCTGGGCACGCAGAGCTTCTATTTCAGATTCCTTTTGCTCGATTAAACTGTCTTTCTCTTTGATCCTGGCTTGATCAAGGATTACCTTCTCTACAGGGATATTACTCTCTGCGAAATGGCGTTCTTCATAATTAGCACCGTAGCAATAATCAATCCACTGTACGAATTCAAATAAAGCGGCAAGTGACAACACTGCATCACTACTGCTGATCGCCTTATCCGTATGTACCGCAAGGTTTCCCAGCTTGATAATATAGGAAAGCTTACCCCAAGTCTGGTTATCCATTGCGAATTTAAAGGTGGATTCATGAATCAATGCCTGCAAATTGTCCTTATACGGCATAGTGATAGTGTTATCGGCAGCGTACACCCATTTCACAGCAAGCTCAAAAGCCTTGCGACTGCCCACCGCCGCCATTGCCGGAGAGGTAGCAAGCACTCTCTCCGCTTCAATGGAAGCTGTAGCAAATAACTTATATTCCGTTTGTCCCTGTAAGAATTCAAAGTTAGCAGGCATTGGATTCACCTCACGGGTAGAATGTGGTAGAGATTAATTGAAAAGAGAAAATGATTAGGATAAGCAATCCGCTCGTTATTCGAAGTACTCGCTCATTAGGCTGTCGAAGAGGTGCTGCGTTTCGTCTATGGCCTGTTTGACGAGGGCTTTTTGTTCTTCTATTTTGGTGACGAAGTTGGCGAATTGGGTTTGGAGTTCGATTGGCGGAGAAATAATATCTAGTTCATTCAAAATCCTCAAGTTAATATTTTTTTGAGCAGACTCAGGTGCTTGCGCTTCAATAATTTTTTGAAAGAAGTCAAACCATATATATACAAATATATTATTTGTCTTCTCATTCGCATTAAATCCTACAACACTATCTGGAAAACACGCATCAAACCCTAAAATAGCAGTTTTTGCGATATTTGCTGCTATTGTTATACATAAGGTTCCAGCTTCCCATTTTTTAGATTGTTTTAAACCTAAATCTGAATATGTTTGCTTATACTGCCGAATAATAAAATCAGCATTTGCAATATCACCTGTTTGAATAAGTGGGTGAATACCACCTAAAAGAGTAGGTTCATTTCTCGGTCTATGTTTTGAGATTCCCCTATTCAAATCGCCTATTTCTGATAATCTTTTAATTCTCCATCCTTTTTCATTAGTCACAGGATCACCAAACATATCATAAAAGGTGGATTTAATAAGATTGTCCAGCTCAGCAAGCTGCTGTTTACGCATGGCAAGCAGTTCTACGGCGGTGTCTAATGATATGGAAATTCGCTTTTGTGTTACGAGAGATGGTAAAAATATCTCTGTTTCTTTAATAAATCTATCTAATTTCAAGTTAGAAATACCAGTAGTTTTATTTGTAAACTTTCTTGTACCACCCATTCTATAATTATAAAATAAATGATAAAACAAATATTTAGGGGAATTAACATTTTTATCTTTTAGACGTATTACCGATGTGAAATTATTAAAGAGATATTTATTATTCCCCCCTTCAAAGAATACCACTCTGCCCACTGGTTGTGCTGGACTCCCACCTGATTTTTCTATAATTATATCTCCGTTTATTAAATACTTCTCTTTCATTTTTTTAGCATCTATTGTCCTTGTAACGACATTTGAGTAATCAATGGTACCGTTATTAGTGAAATTCGTAGTGCGTAAAACAGGTGTTCCTTTACCTGCATCATCGTCACTCCCCCATTCTCCAGGTAACGGTTTTTCAATTATGTCTAATAACTTACTCACCCAGTACCCCCCTCAATTCCTCCATCTTGGAGACAATATCAAGGTTCAACTCATCTAATCGAGCCATGATTACTTCTGGCTTATCGTACTCTACCTTCCTATATACAACCTCTTTATATCTATTAATAGATAGATCATAGACATTGGCTTCAATCGCAGACTTGTCAACCAGGAAGCTTTGCTCTGTAGGTAGACGATCAGCTTCACCTTCAAGTTTATGGTAACGGGCAATGATATCTGGGATATCGTTAGCTTCAATAGGAGAACGTTTATCATCCAATGAATACCCATCCGCTTTCATATCATAAAACCATACTTTATCCGTACCACCCGCACCTGTCTTGGTAAACAACAGAATCGCCGTGCTAACTCCTGCATAAGGTTTGAACACGCCGCTCGGCAGGGAAATTACCGCTTGAAGCTGATGTTTCTCTACCAGCTCTTTACGAAGTGATTTATGCGCCTTGGTCGAACCAAACAGAACGCCGTCCGGAACGATACAAGCGCAGCGTCCACCTTTGCGGAGAATACGAAGGAAGAGGGCTACGAACAAAAGCTCTGTCTTTTTAGTATCCGTTACTGTTCTTAAGTTATCGTTGATGCTCTCAGCGTCTACAGTTCCGGTAAAAGGGGGATTCGCTAGCACAATATCATAGGCAGATGCCGTATTATTTTGTCTGGAAACACTGTCCACGTAATCAATGTTCGGCTGGCTAATAGAATGTAGCATTAGGTTCATGGTAGACAGGCGCAGCATCGTTCTGTCGGTATCATAACCTGAGAACATTTCACCTGAGAAATGCTCCCACTGCTCACTGGTCATTTCAGACTCATATTTTTCACGAATATATTCGGCAGAAGAGACAAGAAAGCCTGCTGTACCGCATGCAGGGTCAACGATCTTATCATTAGGTGTGGGCGCTAGTAGATGGACCATCAAGTCGCGAATATGCTTGGGTGTTCTGAACTGGCCGTTTTGTCCAGCCGAAGCCAGTTTGCCTAGCATGTACTCATAAAGATCACCCTGCATATCCAGGTTCTTGATATCATGTTCATACAGTTCATCAAGACCTGTGATCATCTTTTGCAATACTTGCGGTGTTGGAACTAGGAACATGGCATCCTGCATATAACGCGAGAAAGCCGTCATGTTCGTTCCATTCATTGCTTTGATAAAAGGAAATACCTTCGTGCCGACAATATCATAGATGATACGGGCATCTTTGGTTTTGAATTTACTCCAGCGCAGCTCTTGCCCCTCTTCGTCCTGGGGGAAAATCTTCGCCATGACTTCACCGCTTAAAGCCTCAAAGCTCTCATTCTCCAGTTCCTTCTCATCAAGGGAACGAATAAACATCAGATAGGTAAGCTGTTCAATAACCGTTAAAGGATTACTGATACCACCCGCCCATATATCAGACCATATTTTATCAACCTTATTTCGAACTTCTCCTGTTAGCATCCATATTGCTCCGTTCTATTCCATAGTCATTCTTTATTCAATAATACTCCTTTATTATACACCTATCTTCTCGATCAAAGTACCTAGATTCCCTATACTACCGCTGCCCTCAGTCAGATCTACAAAATAAATATGAATCGTAACTCCGTCATTACTTCTATATATAATTGGTGCTGTGATTTCAGACATCGCGGTTGTCCAAGGATAGACCAGAATCACGGTTCGGGCGTTATATTTTCTATGATACGCATAGGCTTGATACATGTCCGCTTGCGAGATACCGTAGTCTTTAGAAGGCGACAGCAGTTTCCATTTTGTATCCAAAACCACTATACTCTCACCACTGTTCACCACGATATCTGGTCTTAGCGAGAATCGTCTTGGATCATCATAGAGATGATGCAGGCGATCCTGAGCCGTTAGAGAAACATGCGAAGACCTCAAAGCTCCTCTTAATTGTCCAACAACATAGCTCTCAAACACCTTTTCCATAGGGAACAAAAGAGCATAGGCTACTCCGCTCCCCTTGAACGGAGTATAGCTATTTTGATTCAGGAACACTTTACACCATTGCAGGATGTTCCCATATTCACTCATATTCCGATCGGATGTCACCTTAGCGAAATCCAGTGTATGATCTGAAGAGAGATCTACAGCCTCAAATGCGGCTAATAGGGTGTGTAGATCCTTCTGTTTTTTTCTGTTAGAACAGACTTTTCTCAGAAGCTCTATTGTTGTTTTGATTAAGCGGTTCTCGGGACGATTCACGCTGAAGATTTCATATTCTATATAGAAACGCTCTTTGTGAGCTGCATTTAATCGGATATGCTGAGAGAAATTCAGCTTCCCTTTATAAAAATATTCGTTATCTTGATGTTCAGTATACGCAGACTTCAAACCGCGCTTCACCAGTATATAAGCTTCCTCAATGAACATCCGAATAAATATCTCCAGAATTGTGTGTGTATCCAGGTTCAGATTCGAGAAATTAAAATGCTTAAAGGGCATTTCCTTAAGCGATCTTAGCATATGCAAAAATACTTTTTTGGTATCATCCGCTGAGCTTTCGTCGTTCCGAGAATAGATTTTGGGCAAAATCTCAATCTCTGTTCCATTCTTCATCGTGATCAACCCCACATAGTTGCGGGCGCTGATAACCTTACCTATCCCCCGTTTGCTTGTTAACGTCATTAATTCTATAGCTTCCGTGTCGGTAGCGGACTCTTGCCGATTGGATAATACAAACTGCTCTAATTGATCAAAGACAGGCTCAGGTAGAAAGTGATAGGTTGCAGACGTTATATTCGGATTTTTGGTAAAAGAATCATATTCTTTAATGGTATACTTCATTCTGTTCATCATTGTCACCTATTATGGTAAATCTTGCGGTATGCTTCAATACGGCTAAAAGCCTCTTCATGGATCTCATAAGATACTTCGTCATCCAAATCATAACCGTTCAAATCTCCAAACAGTGCGTTTATATTCAACTGCTTAGCATGTATAAACTGGTCTTCTTTACTTTTATTATTGTCACCCAATACCAGCCTGATTTTGTCATAATCCTCATAGAAGTATTCCTGCAGAAGAGGGATGATCGTATTCCGAAAAATATGGCCAAGCTTGTCCAGTGATGAGTGCTCACTTAATGACATGAAATAAGCATGCCCAATCATATGCTCTCTGTCATACAGCACCTCGATACGACGGTTGATCATATTAAGCATTTCTGAGAGCTCAATTATTCCGGCATCGGTCACCAATTCCTGCAAAATCTCCGGCCTAGGCATCATCTCTGCAAAATAAAAGCGGCGGCGCAGAGCCGTATCCAGTCTGGCGATTGAGCGGTCAGCGGTATTCATTGTTGCCAAAATATAGACATTTCTGGGAACCCCAAACTCATCTTGGGAATACGGTAGGCGCAGTCTGATTTCTTCCTTTTGCCCCATACGCTTCGTTGGCTCAATTAATGTAATTAATTCCCCGAAAATCTTTGAAATATTGCCTCTATTAATCTCATCAATAATGAACACATAGTTATTCCCATTCTCCTGAATAGCTGTGCTGAGAGAAGTATTCAGTTTGTTCATAATGAGTAGTATATCTGCTAGAGTAATTCTATTCAGTCTATACACAGACCCCAATGTCATAACCTTGTTGCCGTTAAGATGATAAATGTTCTCGCGGATATCTTTAACCAGCCATTTCACTTTACGAGATCTTTTGTAGTCGTCCATTTCCTCCAGCCACTCATATTCACCAGTTACAACGCCAATCGCATCAATAGTTTTCTCATTATGTAATGCCAGCACAATATCACCGATCACCATTTCATTGATAAAGCGGGACAGAATAGTTTTTCCCCCGTGGTCTTTAAAATCTGTTTCCTCTGTAATCCGCTCTCCATATGAATCCCAGCCGATGCGTATTCGATTATGGTGAAAACAATCCCGCTTGACCGAATTGTCCCCTGAGCCTCCCAAAGATACTTTCCAGATTGTTGGATCTTGACGAATACCATACGTATTACTGTCTTGAATCACCGGTGTTTGCGCTCTTTCACAGAATTGCTTAAAGACCCCCGCCTTGATCTCGTACGCAATCTGATCATTGCTCTGGTCTGTGTCGCTATCCGATAACATCTTAGGTTTAATACCTTCGATAAACTCCTCGTAGCCATATGATTGATGGAATGTGGTAAATTCGATTTGCCCATTCTCTTTATAGTCGTGATAGCGTGTCAGTACCCTGTCATAGCCACTAGTCCTAACTTCTTGTAGAACTGTATGTACAGGCTTATTTTCAATAATAGCAACGGCATAGGCAATCGTATTGTATGTTTTACCGGTTCCTGGCGGACCGTATAAAATGATATTTTTATCGTTTAGGTCTACAAGATTATTAGTAACTATTGATTCCGTTGTAGACGCTTCTTCTAAAAAATCATAGCCCCTCTCCTGCTCTCGTAGAAAATCCTCATAATAAGCAAGCGCGTACTGAAAGGCTCTATTCCCAGCTTTAATATTCACTTGTTCAAAATTCTCGGCCCCTTCCATCAGAAGCCTCATCTCATGAAATTGATTAGCTGAAGTAATCTCAAATATATCAGCTGTTGGCAGCTCAATACCTATAAGTCTTGCTGGCGCCGTAGATAAAGAAGAGACATAAGAGCCCACAGTATTTTCTGAATATAACTTGCCGTTTGATTTGGTCTTTCGCTTTAGCCAATCTGCATATTGTCTTTTTTGAAGTTTAGATAAGTCACTCATTGTATTTAGGCTCCTCTGCTACAAAAGTCCTGTTTTTGAGATTATTATAATATGTCCTTGGCTCACAATACCATTTTTTTCAATTTCATAGATAACCTCAAATATCTCAGTAAGGTAAAAAACCTCCAACGAAGCCACTAGAGTATTATTGAACTGCAATAACGCTTTGATCCAATCTCAATAGATAACTGACCATGGAAGACATGATTATTGACCTGCATCGGACGGAATTGTACCCGGCATATTCCTATCATAACTAAAGATAGGAACGTGAATATACCACGTCCCTTTTCGTCCAAAACCATAGGCTACTAATTGTGGGTTTCTGCTATGATTTATCAAGTTCATAACCATTTCAGCAATGAAAGTATTCCTCTTATAGTGCCACCAATCTTTTATGATACCAAAATTGGAATAATTACCATTCTTCTTTACTTATCCTTTATATCATCTTCTTGCAATTTATTTATCCCTACGTAATCTTTTATTATCAATTCCTCTTCCATCGTAGAACTAATGATCTCATTAAGATGAGTATTCTTCGAATAGACTTTTGAAAACCATTGGAATAACCTGCCATATGTAATTATCTGATCTTTGTCCTCTGCTGTGAATACTTGCGTGTCAGAGTCAAGAAGCTTAGGTGGGTATTCTTTAACACCATTAAATTCGCCAATCCTTGTTAATCTTCTTTTTTCGTTTACTGCACGTAAATAATTATAATTATTTTTTAGATGATCCCCGTCGCACCATTGGCTGATTCTGGCCGAATTTACTTTATTGACACAAATTTTTTGGGCTAAATGCTGAATTTCAGTTTGCTTCAATGACACAATACATTTGACTTTTGTTAACTCAATAGCCTCATAAGTCAGTATTAATGCAGCTAACCATACAGACCCGAAAACGTCATCTGTAATATTTCCATACACATTTAAACTCATATACACACCCCTTACTTTTATCGTTATTCCAAAAACACTAGCCACTCCAGACTGCGCAATCGAAGTTTACTTTTATACTAAGCAGATGTCGGTTTATCTATTAACACTCTATGATTTTTTTCTCGATTGGTATATACATACTCTCATTGCACCTCAAAAAAATCCAATATGATAATATGGCATACGCGGAGTAAAGAGAATACTTCGAGTTCTGTACGTAAGATTGGAACATGCAAGTAGAATCTCATCAAAGTACCTAAATTCCCTATAGGAACAGTAATTTCAGACATAGTGGTTCTCCAAGGATAACCTCTAACATAGACCCAGCCAAACAACAAAAAAGCGAATTCAGCCCTATGCTGAATCCGCTTTTCCATTTCCCATCACAATTTAATCAATAAACCCAGACTTCTGCAACAACCGCTGAATCAGAACTGCCACTTCCGCGCGGGTGACATTAGCCTTCGCCTCCAGCTTATTGTCGCCACGGCCGCTGATTAAGCCTGCCTTGGCTGCAAGTGCCAGACTATCCTTAGCCCAGACGCCTATGTTGCCTTCATCTGTAAAGGCAGCAAGTACACTTGTCGCATCTACTGTACCAGTCTGGTCCGCAAGACCTGTTAACTTCATCGCTTTGGCGATAATGTTCATGGCCTGTTCGCGAGTGATTGGAGCATTCGGCTGGAATGTTCCGTCCTCAAAACCGGTGATCAGACCGTACTCGGATGCCGTTTCAACCGCTCCTGCATACCAGCTATTCGCTGGTACATCCGTAAATGCTGTCTTCCCTTCCCCAAGTTTCAGTCCCAGACCGCGTACGATGATCGCTGCGAACTCCGCCCGGGTGATATCTGCGTTCGGGTTAAACGTCGTTTTGTTCACTCCATTAATCACTAGACGAGATCCCATATCGTTCACTGCGTCCTTCGCCCAATGATTCTCCACATCCGAAAAAGTCAGCGGATGCCAGATCACCGAATACGAGCTGTTCGTCATACTCTTAATAACTGCGTAGTATTTGCCGTCCTTCAGAACGAATCTGGTCGGTACATGGCGTACTGTTCCATCTGGCTCCACAACGACTCCAGTCGTAATCCGGTTTGGATCAATACCATCCGGAAGCACCACTATCCGTTCCACATAAGCGTTGAACTGGCTCACTTCCACTGTCGATGTGCCGTAAGTAGCGGTAACACTGAAATCTAGTGATGGTGTAACGAGTGTGAAGCCACCTCTACTTACCGCACCCGCCACTACCTGATTCATGGATGGCGAGGTCTCGCTGATCGTAATCTTCAGTGTGATATCTTCCAGCTTCAGGCCTTTTCCAAGTTTCTCAGCTAACGCACCGATGTTGATTTCGTTGGCTGCCAAAGTATAAGTACCTTTGTTTGTCTGAAATACCAGGGTAGCCGATGCGTTCTCCATGTTCTTGATCATCTGACCGTTTAACTCAGCGACGATGATGTTGGAATTCAGCGTCACTGGAACTGTAACTACCGCCCCATTACCTTCCACGTCCAGCTTCGCTTGGAGTTTAGCTGGATCAACGACGATAATCGTTGTTCCCACGTTTCCTAAGGTCGTTGTTGTTGCTGTGCCCGCATTCTCTTCCTTACCATTAACAAGAACGATCACATCGGTAACAACTGTGTTCGCATTACCGGGGGTTATTCCGCTATTCGAGTTCCCTCCGGTTTCTGGGCGGACCGGATCAGTACCAGGTGTTAGGGTATCAGCCGCCACAGCTGCTGTTGCACTACCGTATTTCACCGCCTTACCGTCAGCATCTACCTCTGCAATCCCAATCGTATCCCCATTGGCCGCAGGAACCAATCCCTCACTGCCTACAAGATTGTATCCAGTCAGGACATCTCCCACATTTGGTACGACGACGCTACCTGCGCCAAAATTTTTATAAAAGAACTTATGTCCTTCAGTCAGTGCAGGCGTAACGGTGATTTGCGTATAGCCGTTATTTGCCGATCCACTCGGATCGATGGCGCTCACGTTCAAGCCATCCGCAGGGATAAGTGTATTAATTGTAAAGGTCAGCGTAGTTGCCGGTCCCGCTGGAACGGACCCGCTAGCTACCACCCGTACCTTAACGATGTGCTCACCGCTCAAGTCTGGCAAGTTGGTTCCGTCGTACCGTACGTAAGGTCCGTCGTCCAATGAAAATTCCATACTTGTGTCCAGACCAACAATCGTATTGTTCTGATCATCAGCCGTGACTTCAGGCGCAGACGGGATGACCGCATTCGAGTCATGAACAGTAATCTGAGCGGCAATAGAAGCGAATGCTGTTGCCGTTGCCTTTTCCCGAACATAATACGTGTCCGGCGCAAGGTCAGTAATAACTGTGTCTGTAACTTCTGTCCAAAGGCCAGTACTGCCTATTTTGTACTCCATGTGAACTGTCACATTCTGAATGGTGCCGTTATTAGCCCCATTGTACGTCACATCCGTAACAGTCACACCCACCGGAGCCGCTGCACGAGATGAAATGCTTAACGTCTGTACCGCACTGTCCGCAGTTGTTGAACCGTCACCTTTCTTAAGGATGCTCAGTGACGATCCCAACCAACTACTATCAATTTCCAGCTTGCCATCTGCTGTCGCCACAACCGCCGTGCCATTTACCGTGTACAAGCCACTTGGCGTCAAGCCTGTCAACTGCTCAGCCGCGTAGTCGATAACGGCCGCAGGCGTCGCTTCCGGCGTTGCCACGAATGCAGCCACCGTTATGCTCTGCACTTCTGACGCAAATGCCGTCACAGTCGCTTTCGTCCGCAAATAATACGTGTCCGGAACAAGTCCTGTTACGGTTGTGCCTGACATATCCGTCCATGCACCTGCAGTGCCCTTCTTGTATTCCATCACGGTTGTTACGTTCGTCAATGTGCCATCATTAGCACTTATCGCCGTTTCATCTGTGGCGGTTACGCCAGTCGGCGCCACTGAACGGGACGGAATGCTTAGTGTCTGCGCCACACTATCCGTTGTCGTTGAGCCATTGCCTTTTTTCACAATGCTCAACGACGTTCCCAACCAACTGCTCTCAATAGCTAGTTTACCGCCTGCTGTCGCTGTTACCAAAGCCCCGTTTACTGTGTACGAGCCGTTTGGCGTCAAGCCTGTCAGTTGTTCAGCTATATAATCAATAACGGCTGACGGCACTACTTCCGGTGTTGCCACAAAAGCAACCACCGCCACTTGCACTGAAGCTGAAGCAAATGCCGTCGCAGTCGCTTTCGTCCGCACATGGTACGTGTCCGGAGTTAGTTCCGTTACGGTTACACCCGGTACACCCTTCCACGCACCTGCCATACCCTTCTTGTATTCCATCTCGGTTGTCACGTTCTTCAATGTACCATTGTTAGCATTTATCGCCGTTTCGTCCGTCGCCGTTATACCTATCGGCGCCACTGGACGGATCGGAATGCTTAGCGTCTGCGCTGTGCTATCCGTAGTCGTCGAACTGTTGCCCTTCTTCACGATGCTCAGGGAGGTTCCCAACCAACTACTATCAATAGTTAGCTTGCCATCAACTGACACTGTTACCAAAGCGCCGTTTACCGTGTACGAGCCACTTGGCGTCAAACCTGTTAACTGCTCAGTAGCATAGTCAATGCTAGCTATCGGTGCTGCTTCCGGTGTTGGCACAAACGTAGCCACCGTAGCGCTCTGTGCTTCTGATGCAAATGCATCCACAGTTGCTTTCGTCCGCACATAATACGTGTCCGGAACAAGTTCATCTACGATTGCACCTGGTACATTCGTCCATACACCTGCTGTACCCTTCTTATATTCCATCGCGGTTGTCACGTTCGTCAAAGTACCATTGTTAGCACTTATCTCCGTTTCATCCGTCGCTATCACGCCAGTCGGTGCCCCTGCACGAGACGGAATGCTTAGCGTCTGCGCCGCGCTATCCAATGTCTTCAAGCCATTACCTTTCTTCACGATGCTCAGCGACGTTCCCAACCAAGCACTATTAATATCCAGCTTACCATCTATTGTTGCTGTTACTGCCGTACCGTTAACCGTGTACGACCCACTTGCCGTCAAGCCTGTCAACTGCTCAGCCGCATAATCAATGATGGCTGCCGGTGTTGCTTCCGGCGTTGCCACGAACGTAGCCACCGGAACGCTCTTCGCTTCTGACGCAAAATCCGCCGCAGTCGCTTTCGTCCGGACATAATAAGTATCCGGAACAAGTCTCGTTACGGTTGCACCTGAAACATCCGTCCACGTACCCGCCACACCCTGCTTGTATTCCATCGCGGTTGTCAGATTCGCCATAGTACCATCTTCAGCACCTATCGCCGTTTCATCCGTTGCCGTCACACCTGTCGGCTCCCCCGGACGGGATGGAATACTGAGTGTTTGTGCCGCGCTATCTGTTGTCGTCGAGCCGTTGCCTTTCTTAACGATGCTCAGTGACGTTCCTAACCAACTGCTGTCTATAGCCAGCGTACCATCTGCTGTCGCCGTTACCCCCGTACCGTTGTTAACCGAGTACGCGCTGTTTGGCGTCAGTCCGGTCAGTTGCTCAGCTGCATAGTCAATGATGGCTGCCGGTGCCGGAGATCCTTTCTCAAATATTTTGGCGGTTATTCTATAATGATCAGCATCCGTATTATCAGTTGTCACTAAGACAAGATTATCCCCAAAGGTGGGATACAATCGGAAGCTTGGATAATATTCCACAGCATACATCCAAGTGTCTTCATTGTAACCCTGCATAACCACCGGAGCGGAATCTACAGGCTGATCCGATGAAAAGACCAAATTGCCGTCATTGTCATAATAATTCAGGTAAGCATACTGCGTTCCCGACCATTCTTTACCGTTGTTGTATGCATCATTGATGGCATCAGTAGAAGCGGAGTCCGTACTTACTGTTACAAATCCCGGATTTACACCATCCCTATAAATAGCAGCCGAGGATTCACCTAGATAGCCACTTACCGTAAAACCGCCCTTTCTCGTACCATCCTTATCATATAAAGAGACCGTTGACGAGTTGGTTCTATAGTTATATTGGCTGAACATGAAGTTCCCGTTGTTCAACGTAGACAAAAACAGCTGTTTTTCATCCGTTCTTATTCCTTCATCAATCGTTTTTAACAGAGTCCCATTATTACTGAATATTTTCAGAAAAATTCTATCCGTACCAGGTCCCGAATTGTACGCAACCATATATACGCCGTCTCCAGCAGATACATAAGACATGCTCGCAACATACTGAACCAGAAGTGTTTCGCTTGAAACAGGTGTACCAGAGACTGGGTTACCCGAAACAGTGAACACACGTGTAGCCGTGCTAATATTGTCGTTTCGCTGCCAGGAAAAAGCTACATTGCCGTCCGACAACTCCGTTATGGATACAAAGCGTGTGAGTGCCGGACTACTAGCAGAAAATGTATTTATCTGCGTCTGACCGACCACCTTTTGTCCGGACTGGTTTAGCACCATAAAATAGGCATTAGGAGTGCTTTCCTTAACGGTCCCCAATTGCAAATTGCCAGCACCGCTGTCGCTTTTATGGTAAGTAATCAGAATCCTTCCATCACTTAGCGCAAGCATATTTACATCAGTCATTTGGTAATAGGTATCCATTAAGTTACTTAGAGGAACATCCGTTTTAGGAGCTCCTGCGCTATCAAATACCTTCAGAAAATAAGTATAAACGGGGGAATTTCCTTGGTAAGCGAATGTGTTCAGCACTACTGCGGTACTTCCGCCAGGAAGAATATCAACATCAGAAACATTCTTGCCCGAGGCGTTTGTAACCGGAGTCTGAATGGGAAAGTCCAGTGTTTTGGTGAATGAAGGCATAGCAGCGTATGCCCGGAGTGAAATCATTGGCAACAGTCCAATAACCAATATAAAAGCCAATCCAATCTTGCCTATCTTTTTTAACATTGCTTTCCTCCTTGTCGAATGACTATTCATATAATTGTTAACGCTTCCTTAATTGCAGTTACTACAGAAAAGAAGATTTCTATCCTATTATATCGACATTTCTCGGATAAAAGTTTATTTTTAGACAAATAAAACTATTGAATTGCGAATTCATTGTGCCTTTTGTCATATATATATTATTAAATTAAAGTAAAAACCCGGGATTTTCGCATTAAAAAAAACCGAGAAAGGACACTTCATTTAAAAGTGTCTATTTCTCGGTTATAGTGTATTCATCCGTTATTTTAATTAGTTAGGCTGTTCTTCCATCGCTCTAATGGATTCATCTACCTTCACCATCATGGAACATTCAACCCTCTTACGGAAGATGTCACAGCTGAAGTCATAGGTTCCGCCCAGGGAACCCGTCGCGTGCAGCGCATTGGCAGGACAACCGCCGCTGCAGTAGAGCTTCGCCCAGCAGTCCTTGCATTCCGGCTTCGAGTAGCAGTTGCTCTCTTTAAATTGACATTGCAGCTCAGGCTGTGTGATTCCATCCCAGAGGTTTCCCATGCTGTACTCTTCATCCCCTACGAACTGGTGGCAAGGAAAAAGCTCTCCCCAAGGGGTGACAGCAAGATATTCCGTTCCTGAACCACAGCCAGTAATTCTCTTTTGGATGCAAGGTCCTTCCGAGAGGTCTAGCATGTAGTGATAAAAGGTAAACCCTTTGCCTTGCTCACCACGCCCGATCATTTCCTTGGCGAGAATTTCGTACTGGTTGTATATCTCCGGGAGGTCCTCCTCGGTAAGTGCATAAGGTTCCTTTGGATCACAGATGACCGGCTCCATCGAGATCTTGTCAAAACCAAGGTCTGCGATATGAAAGATATCATTGGTGAAATCGACATTTTCACCAGTGTAAGTTCCTCGTACATAGTACTCTTGGTCCCCACGCTTACGAACGAATTCCTGGAACTTCGGAACAATATGATCGTAGCTGCCTTTTCCGTTAACCGTTTTGCGAAGTCGGTCATGAACCTCTTTTCTTCCATCCAGGCTTAATACGACATTGTACATTTCCTGATTTAAAAACTCGGTGACCTCATCGTTCAGCAGCATCCCGTTGGTCGTGAAGGTGAAGCGGAACTTTTTTTTGTATTCTTGTTCTTTGCTTCTTGCATAAGCTACGATTTGTTTAACTACTTTCCAGGCCAAAAGCGGTTCCCCGCCGAAAAAGTCGATGTCCAGGTTTCGATGATGACCCGAATTTTCAAGCAGGTAATCGATAGCTTTTTGTCCAACCTCATAGCTCATGATTGCCCGATCTCCGTTGTATTTCCCCTGGCTGGCGAAGCAATAGTCGCAGGATAGATTACAGGTATGCGCAACATTGAGGCAGAGCGCCTTAACATAAGTTTTTCGTTTTTTTAAATCGAGCGAGAGGTTCTCATACTCATCTTTTGTAAAAAGCTGTCCATCATTTTTAAGTTCCTCGATATCCGCGATGGTTTCTCGAATGTCGCTCTCGGAAATGCTGGAATCATCTTTATATTTATCCAACAGCGTTGTCACGATTTTTTCGGGGGAAGTTTTCTCATAATCCGCTATAATTTCATATGCTAGGTCATCAACAACATGCACCGAGCCACTATAGGTATCGAGCACGATATTGTATCCGTTTAGTTTATATTGATGAATCATACTTACTAATCAAGCTCCTTTTGCACACAAGTAGAAACGGCTTTGCCATCCTTTAGGGATAGTATCCATTTCTTAAAAATAGCCGCCCATCAGCAGAGCAATGGGCGGTAAAATTCCGAATCCTATCTGTTCATTGCATTTTCACACTTCTGGTTTGCAACGCCGCAGGAAGTTTTACAAGCGGACTGGCAAGATGTCTGGCATGCGCCGCATCCGCCGTGTTTTGCGGTATCCATCAGTTTGCGGGTGCTCAGTGTTACGATTCTTTTCACGATAAATAACTCCTTCTGTAATTTCTTGTGATCACTTTCACTTAATTTCCATGGAACATCGTAGCAACCTCACGTAAGTACGTCTATGATTCCCGTCACCTAGCAGAGCAGAGAGGGCTTAAACATAAGCATCAACGTTAATTTTCGTGCAGTCTTTCATGCTTGTGATCGTAGGATGCCGTAGAGGGAACCAGAGTCAGAGCAATGCTAAAAAAGTGACCAAAGAAACAAAAAAGAGACGGCAATGATGCCATCTCTTGAATAACGATTTTTCCTCATACTTGTCCGTAAAGTCCAATAAATATAAGGATCTCATAACACTGTATCCTTCCTTACCAGTAGAGCGACACTCTCCGATTCCATATGCACCATATGCGAACATCCCTCTCATTATCATGGCTATTGTTATGGTGGGAAGAAGTCGCGTAGAATTAGGGATTTTTGTAGGGAGTGTTTCTTGAATATTCAATGAAGTTATTTATTTTTATAATGTACTACGCCGTAGTTCATAAAAATATTGCACAATTGGATGCTTTAACTTCATCTTCTCGCTCATGTTTAAAATCCGCTTTTTTCCAACTCGTCTGTCCACTAAGGCTAGAATATTCAACAAGATATCGTCGCTTTCTAAGCTCTCCTCTATGGAAATAGATAAATACTTAGTAGCTTTAACAATAAAATTCGATTTACTTAATGACGTCTGTGCTGACAAAAGCTCCTTTGCAACTTCTGATATTTTTCTACTTCTTGCAATGACTATTAAACGATCCTCCGGGATGATCCCCTTGCTATCTTTTCTAACCGCTTCAATTTCTTCATGGTTGATAGGAATTTGAAGATCTGAATCATTCTTAATCTCCTGCTCTTCTGATACCATCTAATTGAGCTAGTTCTATCATTCATATTGAGTACGTTCTTTTTATCTACCGAAATATAACAACTCCCTGATTTATCAGGTAAATAACGGTAACTACTTGCGCGATATTCAACCCTGCCGTATAACGCAGGACAGAGAAAACTCTCCAGTTGTTGCTTCAATTTGCTCCAGGACATGTATCCTCCTATGTTTTATGTTATATATACCTGTTGAGGCAGTCGTTCTATTATACAATACATAATACGATCCCACTAAAACCTGAATCATATCTTGATATAATCTAATCCTCTATTTGTCACGCCTTTATTCAATTTCAGGCACGGGTTTATTATGGAGCTATACCCATTATGAAAGAAGAGATCCCGTCTTGTCATCACCTCTGTACATAGAAACAAGCCGATTAGGTATAGACCCCGTGGTCTGGCACCTAATCGGCTTGTTATGTTACGCCTCAAACGTTTTTACTTCGGTTATTAGTCTTACTCGGACAGATAATTCGATAACCGGTACAGGAAGTTTCAGCGCGGGTCGTATTGCTGCTTGGATGGTTTATTTCTCCATTACTTATCGTGACCTTTACCCGGGTTTTCTTTTGAGTATTCAAAGGTCACTTTTACAGGCTCGCTCATATAGCCAGTCGATAGATACGCCTCATTGGTTCCCTTTAAATTACCCGTAAGTTTGAATGTGAATTGGAAGCTTCCCGCGACTGTACTCTTCGTCTCATCTTCGAGATGAACCTTGCCTTTCGGATCAAGAACCTTCAACTTCACATTTGTAAGGACGCCATTCATCAACAATCCATCAATCGTTACTTTTTTCGCTTCCTCGTCAACCTTTACTTGTATGCCCTCAATGCCCTTCACGTCTACAGCGCCCGAGAGGTTATAGACACCAAACTCGTAGATGGAATATCCGTAATCGGTTGCTCTTTTTATGCCTTGTAACTTCATGTATCTTGTCTTGACCGGGTTGAACTGAATCGTTTCTTTGCCATCATGCGCAGGCATGACATTGATCCAGTTCTGCTTATCGTTCGACACAAGAAGTTTGTATTTATCGGCACGAGCATATTCCCAATCGATTCGAACCGTATCCATTTCCTTCACTTCATCGAGATCGACCAGGAACCAAGTATTGTCCACGTATTCGCTCGCCCATCTTGAAGCAGGGAATCCATCGACGGCTTTAGCCGGTGCATAATTCGCATTATTGCCTTCGGTCGACGAAGCTTCTACCGTTTTATTCTGCGCCAAATTGCCTATTAGGTAATAGACGCTTTCCTTCAGCGTATTGTACGCCTCATCTTTTATCGTACCCGCCTTCTTGAATTCATCCAGCTTTGCGTTAAAGCCTTGGAGATACTTGGTGACTTGCGCTGCATCTTTCCCTTCATAGCGCTTCATCATTTCCAAATAGTTGTTCAAAGAACGCACCGTTGCAGAATTCGTAAATTGCTTCGCTTTTTCGAAGCGGTCGACTAACGCTTTCATACCAGATGCATTCGTCGTTGCTTCGATAACATATGACTTTGTCACCATACGCCCCGCCGTAACGGTAATGTTAAGCTCATGCTTGCCAAGCTTGCCTGCAAGCGGAATAACGGTACCCGCTGTATAAGGCTTGCCGTCATACGTCGCCGTCACTTTCATCAGACCATCATCCGTTCTAAGCTTCCATGTAAAGGATACGGATTCTGAATCGGGCAGCTTCATCCCGCTCTGGAACGGCTTGCCGTTCATCTGCACGTCTACCTCGGAAGGCGGAGCCTCGTTGACCTGATACGTTCCTTTAACAAATTGATACAGCCAGTCGTAAAGAACGCGTGTCGCTGGATCTTTACTTACCGCGGTGTTATAGACTGCATTGTTGCCTTGGTAATACGGTTTGAAGCCATCCTTCATGAGCCCTGTCTTCGCACCGCTGTTCAAGTAATCGATATACCTCTCCCGGAACACACCGTCCGTCAGCATCCGATCATCGAACTCGAACTCATTAGTCATCCCATAAAGCTTCGCGATGTTCGAAGCATCTTCAAAACGATCATAACCTATCGGCGCGAAGAAATAGTTCGGTTGGAGCGCTACCGCATCGAAGCCGACATCCTTCCACATATAAGCCTTGTACGCCAAGGAATGCGGAATCCAGAAAAATTTCATATTCTCCGCATGCACTTGCTCACTTACAGCTTTCACCAAGTCCGGACCGGCTGCATCGATGCCGATTTGTTCTTCCAGCCAGTACATGCCTACCAGTTCAAGATTCGGATATTTCTCCTCAGGCCAGAGCGACTTCACCTCATTGATATACCATTGCGTTGCCTTCGCACGATTTGTAAGCGCTTGCTAATTGTGGCCAGTAAAGTTGAGATTTCCGTCACCGAGATCTCCGAAATTGACTACGCCCTCATCCGGATACGGAATCATCAGAACAACCTTTGTCTTATGATTCGGTTCGCCGAGCTTCTGACCGACTTGTTTTGTCGCTTCATTCAACTGCTGCATATCGCCAGTTGCCGCAAACGTTTTTTCCAAATACCATTTCCAGTCTGCAAGAATGGATGGATTACCCGACCCCGCCCCGAAACTGCGTCCTTCTGGAGAGTTCGTCCCGAGATAGAGGATGCCGTCGAAGAGCCATGCCGTCGGATTATTATCCTTATCCACGTAACTGATATTCGGAATAATCCGGTCCTTCTTCCAATTCCCTATTCCAGGTTTATCCGCATAATGTCCGTTATTGAGCAGTCCAAGATCCTGAATGCCCGCCGTCGCTTCGCCAGGCGCCAGGAGCTTCGCCTCCTGCGTCGGCACGGTTACCGCTCCCGCTGCTTGCCCGTCTTGACCGATAATTTCAATCTCATCCACGAGGGTCATCGCCGAAGGATGCATGGAGAACGTCACTTTGACGTACCGAGCATACGCGATTTTCGCATCTGGGCCGATCGCTTTAATGCCGTCCTTGCTGCCGTCCCACACATAGGTCTCCGTGTATTTGCCGTCATTCCACAGCTTCTGCGTGGCATTGTCTTTTAGCAGTCCCCAGTTCACCTTGTCATCGGAGACATACATCGATACCGTGAGTGGCACGAGTACATTGTTCGTTGGCCAATCTTCGAGGAAATTGGCTTTAATACCCGTGATGGATTTCTTCGCCCCCAAATCAAACACAACTTCGCGTGTCTTACTCAAATGATGTCCAACCCATACTACGTCGGATCTATTGCTTGCCCCATATATACCATCCGTAAGTGTGTTGCCTTCATCCGGATAGGAAGCATCCGGCTCTTGCGACCACTCATAAGATAAGCCCGCTACAAGATTGTGATATACCGCCCCATACACTGACGCAATAACACCCTCCGTACCCGCTCCCGGTAGGTCTGATGGATTCGTCACCTCGACCGGATCGGCTTCGCCCGGCGGGTTCGCTGGTGTCTGTTCCTCTGTCTGTGTAGGCGGCAGCGCCTCTTCCGCTTGCGCGATCGGCATCATCGTTACGATCATGATCGCAACCATGACGAGAGCTACCCATTTTCTACTCCTCTTCATATCGTACTAACTCCCTTCTGATTCTTGAGTTAAGAAACATCAATCTCCTAAATGGTATATGCTTCCATTTCAGCTTACCTCGATGCTCTTTCCTCCCTTCCGAGATTCCGACACGTCATAGAAGCTTATAACATATGTCAATGTCCTTATAGTAACATTATGAAAAGTGGCCTTTCTTTC
Source organism: Paenibacillus sp. FSL R10-2734 (assembly GCF_037963865.1). Taxonomy (NCBI): domain Bacteria; kingdom Bacillati; phylum Bacillota; class Bacilli; order Caryophanales; family Paenibacillaceae; genus Paenibacillus; species Paenibacillus sp. FSL R10-2734. The sequence goes on from NZ_CP150170.1 coordinate 7,148,890, forward strand.
AAATAGATAATTAATGACATTGGGTATACACTTGTTGACATGAAGGCCTTCACGTCGCGTTTTTATAGGTATAAAGATAGCGCTTACCTCCTTAGGTCCTACCTATTTTCTATCAATGTAGTGTGCTGAGGAATTGCTTCACGGTATTCGCAAAGCTGAATGCCATCTTGTTAGCTTTAGACTTAAAATCTGGCATTGTAAATTATGTGGATGATATGCCTGTGTCTAGCAAAGTGAAGAAATTGGGATGGCACCTCTAAGCAATCCGCCAAATAAAAAACGCAACCCCCTCGAGGTTGCGTCGTGTTTATATATGGTGGCGCCTAATTGCTGCGGCGTTCTACTAAATTAATGCCCACGCCGAAGAAAATAACGGCCATCATCAGCAGCTTGGCAAGCGGCAAATAGATTTCCGTCCAACCGTATTGATAGAAGGCGGCTCCGAGCATAGCATCCATGGCGTGCTGCAGAGGGCTTCAATCCTATTATATACAACAGGACGAGAATGGCCCTCCTATCCATAACCGAACGGATGCTTTTTGTACTCTAAGGGGCTTGAGCCGACTCTATTTTTAAACACACGACTAAAATAGTACTGGCTCTTATACCCTACCTTCACGGCCAGATCCCCGATTTTGATATTCGGCATTACGTCATCCAGAATCTCCTTCGCCTTCGATATCCGAAGCTCGGTGACATAGTCAAGGAATGAAGCACCGATTTCTTGCTTCATACGCTTGCTAAGATAGGTTTGGTTGATATGAAATAGCGCTGCTACTCGAGTAATAGACAGCTCCGGATCCTGATAATGACTGTCAATATACTCGGTCACTTTTTGGATAAGCACTGTTCCATCCCCTGTATACCCGGGAAGCTCCCGCTCCTTATCCACCCTGCTTTCATGTGAATGCAAAGGATATTTTGCCTGAAGATGCTCATCGATCCGATGAAGCAGCTTGTTCAGATCACTCTTCGGCACAGGTTTCAATACATAATCGAATGCTTGCAGTTGCACGGCTTGACGTGCATATTCAAAGTTATCGTAGCCGCTGATGATGACAACCAGAACCGACGGGCAGCGTTCGCGCAATATATTCATCAGATCGAGCCCATTCATATTCGGCATGTTGATGTCCACAAGACATACATGTGGTTGGGCTTCCTCCACCATATTCAATGCTTCGTTTGCACTTTTCGCTTCTCCTGCAACTTCAAAAAGATACGAACTCTCCTCAATGTATTGTCGCAAGCCTTTGCGAATGATCGTTTCATCATCGACGATGACAATCTTCCACAACTTCATTCCACTCCCCTTCCAAAGGTATACGAATGACCATAACGGTAATGCCATCTTCGCTCTTCACTGCAAGGCCATATGGCACCCCGTAAGCTAGTCGAATGCGATGGTTCACACTGTATAGCCCAAAGCCTGTGGCAGAACGATCATATTTATCATCAAGAAGGGCTTGATTCATCTGTTCAAGCTTCTCTTCAGGAATCATAACCCCATTATTTTCAACCTTAATGACCAAATAATCGACCTGTTTATATGCTGTAATCGAAATTTTGCACTTTTGATCCCCAAGTGGCTTAATCCCGTGATAAATCGCATTTTCCACCAACGGCTGCAGCATGAAGCGAACGACTTGGCACTGAGCAAGCTTTTCATCATATCGAAGCTCATAGTCCAGAATCTCCTCATATCGCACGCCTTGAATATGAAGATAACTCTCGACGTGGTACAACTCCTGATCAAGCAGAATGTAGGGACTGCCTGTGCCAAGCCCTAATCGGAAATACGCGCTAAGCGCTTCCACCATCTCCACCACATTGTCTGCTCCATGTTCCATTGCCATCCACTGGATCGTATCCAATGTGTTGTATAAAAAGTGCGGCTTGATCTGCTCATGAATCAGTCTGAGTTCCATCTCCTTTCGGTCCTGCTCCACAGCGTATAATTGAACAAGCATGTCATTGAAGCTTCGCCCAAGATCACCGATCTCATCCGAGCGCGTAACATCTGCTCGTATGGTTTGGTTGCCGTTCTGCACATTTTCCATTACCTGGCGAAGCGACTGAATTGGACGAATAATGGAAGAAGCAAGCAGCATCAGAAAGACGATAAACGCACTACCGATAAGAACGCCTACCAGCAATGCAGTCCGCTGGGTTTTGATCACCGCTAGCGATAGACTTGAATTCGGTACTTCGAGTACTAGCTTCCAGCCTTCCACATTTAGAATTGGAGCCTCAAATACACTCATGTTCTTCTTATCTGCTGTATCCTCCGCTCCATCTCCTTCACCCAGCTCTCTGCAATCGACGATAAGCTGGCCTGACTGGTCATATAGCATTACATCTTGAGCAATCTCCTTCATCTTCTTGACGGAGACGGCTGCGGCAATATAAGCTACCTCATCATTCACCGATGGATTCACGCGATAGAGAATGACGACGATTTCGGCTGCATTCGCTTTGGATACGATCGGATTGCTCACCACATAATTGGAATCTGAATTTTGCAGTAGTTTTCGATAGTAGGGTCGGTTTAGTATCGAAAAAGGCTTGTCCCTTGCTGACCAGGAATTTCCGTGAATATCCACCACGCGTATGGATTCGTACTCTACTTGCTTCTTCGCCTCGAACTTATCGATCTCTTGCAGCAAATCATCTCGTGTCCAATGGTGGTCCGAAGCTAGAGAAGCAAACATGTCTATCTCACCGATGCGCTGATTAAACCAATAATCGATCTGGTCGCTGCGTGCAGTAACCACTTGCTGCGTTAAGTTCTTATTCAAAGGGACAACCGTATGGTTCATCTCCAAATATATTGTTACAAGCAATGCAACGAACAGCAGCAAGAAGCAGCCTCCTGCAATTAACGTAATTTTTAAGTGAATTGATTTCATTGTAATCATAGCCCTTCACAATATCCGTTTCTTACATGCCCGAAAAAGACAAAAAAACGCTAATCTGTGCAAATACATAATGCTGTACTAAATCTATAATAGGTCTTGTGCATATTTTCACATGAAATACCATTCATGTCTAGGCTAGAGATAAAGGATTTGCCTAGCAAATCTTCCTCTCCCTAGTGTATGTAACCAATTCACAACAGAATGAAGGAGATATTATGCAAACTCACACGAAAAAGCTGTTATCTATTCTACTAGTCCTCAGTCTTATGTTCACGCTTGCTGCCTGCGGCGGTAAAGATGCAGCACCCGCTGCAGATGCAAACGGAGTTCAAGTCTTTGAAGGAGTTGGGCAAGGTAAACATGGCGATATTAAAGTACAAGTTTCCTTATTAGATAACAAGATCACTGACATTAAAGTAACAGAGCATAAGGAAAATGAAGTACTTGCAGAACCTGTTTATACGCAGCTCAAGGAAGATGTCATGGCAACTAACAGCGCAAAAGTTGATGCCATTAGCGGATCTACGGTTACAAGCAAAGGATATCTCGAAGCAATTCAAGATGCAATTACGAAGTCTGGACTTACCCTTGTCGCTGGCGCTGCAGTCAGTAGAAGCAAAGACAAAGAAGAAGTCGAGCAAACCTATGATGTTGTCGTCATCGGTGCCGGGGGTGCTGGCTTTAGTGCGGCTATCGAAGCGAAGAGCGCTGGAGCTAATGTAGTTCTACTCGAGAAAATGCCAGCTGTTGGCGGCAACACATTGATCTCCGGTGGTGAGATGAATGCGCCGGACAACTGGGTTGAACGTGCTCTTGGCATCACAGATGACACGGCTGATTTGTTCTATAATGATACGATGAAAGGCGGAGACAACCTCGGGGATCCAAAGATGGTTCGTATTCTTGCCGACAATGCTCTATCATCTGCCGAATGGCTGCGCGATGATATCAAGGTAGAGTTCTTACCTGATCATCTGTTCCAATTTGGAGGCCATTCCAGAAAACGTGCGTTGATTCCTGTAGGTCATACAGGTGCTGAATTGATTACCAAGTTAAAAGCCAAAACAGACGCTGACCGAATCACGATCAAAACGAATATGAAAGCCGAAACCTTGTTGAAGGACGAAAGCGGAAAAGTAACCGGTGTAACTGCGACTTCGGGTACTGGCGACAAGATCACATTCCATGCGAACAAAGGCGTCATCATCGCTACTGGTGGTTTTGGATCCAATGTAGAGATGCGTAAAAAGTATAACCCTAAAATGGATGAAAAATATATGTCTACCGATACACCAGGATCTACAGGTGACGGTATCGTTATGGCAGAAACGATTGGCGCCAAACTGACAAACATGGAGAATATTCAAACGTATCCAATCTGTAATCCTGAGACAGGTGTTATTTCCCTGGTTGCAGACTCCCGCTTCGATGGTGCGATCCTGATTAACCAAGAAGGCAAGCGCTTCGTCGAGGAATTAGAACGTCGTGACGTTATTTCTAAAGCAATTCTTGCCCAAACGGGCGGATATACGTATCAATTATGGAATCAAGGCATTGAGGATATCGGTAAAACGATCGAAGTTCATCAAGACGAATACGATCAACTCGTTAAACAAGGCTTGCTCTTTAAAGCCGATACGATTGAAGAGGCGGCTGATTTCTTCAAAATTGACGTGAACACTTTGAAAGAAACGATTAATAAAGTAAATGATTATGCGAAAACAGGTAAAGACCTTGATTTCAAACATCGCGGTGGATTGAAATCTCTTGAAAAAGGCCCTTACTACATCGAAAAAGCTGTACCATCCGTTCACCATACAATGGGCGGATTGGTGATCGACGAGAAGACTCGCGTATTGAATGAAAAAGGCGAAGTCATCCCTGGGCTGTTCGCTGCAGGTGAAGTAACAGGGGTTATTCATGGTGCAAACCGTCTTGGCGGTAATGCCATCGCTGATATATTCACATTCGGCCGGATTGCAGGCAAACAAGTTGTAGCAGAGTAATCTTATGTTTGTGTAACTGCTCTATTAATAAGTTAGCCTTAAAAACGTGCAAGATAGTTTGTAGAGTGCAGGTTGAATGCTAACTTTCAAGTTGCCCTCTATGACATAGCAAACCGCCCTGTCAGCAACATTGCGAACAGGGCGGTTTTTTATGGTGGAGCCTAGGGGCTACGCTCGTCTAACTCGCTGCTCTTTTATCGTTCTCCGTTAGTGGAATTAAAATTGCCCATTTCTTTTCTGGTACTATCACTAAAACTATAGCAATTATTTAGTGTCTACTTGACAAGGGTTCCTTCAAATTTCCTAGTGTCTTCTTTACATCAGGCTCAAATCCGGTAGATTTTCACATCAATTTCACATCAAGTCTGATCTCCTCTATCTGTGCCTCCAATGTTTCAATCTGTACCACACTGGAAAACTCAAGTAAGTAAAGGGGGTTGAATCACTGTTACATCCCTCACCAACAAAGCTACCGATTCTACGTGTGTCGTGTGTACAGTGCGAACAAATCTTATATAGATGTGCCCCCAAATGTAAAGCCAGACTATATAATCATAGTCTGGCACATTTCTTGATATACTCAGACTCTTCTAAATATACCACGGACTTAACTTAGATTTAAATTCTGATCCAAACATGATTTCCACTTGCTAAATTCTAAATATAGCTCAGGATAGAAAAAATAGAATTTCTAATAGCCTGTCCAATAAAATTCACTATTGTTTTATCTTCTTATTAATAAAAACATCAAAATCCTTTAATCCATTTAAAATTAAGTTAATTGTTGATAATTCTGTGGTAACATCGATTGGTTGCTGTGTTCTTGCTGCTGTATGAGCAGTATTTCCTCGATTTTCCCCATATGAATCCAGAGTAGATAACCATGTTGAATCAAAATCATCTTTCTCAAGTCCTAATGGGATAAATAGCTTGTAAATATTATCCTCTTTAATACCGTGGTTTTTTTTAATCCTATCTCTTTCAAACCCTATACATATTTGATTTACTTTTGAACTTAATGTTTGTTTAGTTTCTATTTTTTCATAGTGAGCAAAAAGTGCAGCGATAGTAGTGCTCACCTTTTGACTCTCATTCCATTTTCTTCTAGCTCCACTCAACATTTCAGTTGCTCTATCTTCAAAGTATGCCTCGAATTCTGCATGACATAGTACTCTAAATCCCCTAGCTAAATCCATTTGTCTTTTGGTTAAGTCTGAGACATTTCTATTTTTAAAACTACCTATTAAATTTTTATTCAATTGGGTTAGCCTTCGATCTAAATCACTAAATCTACGTGATAATTTAGGATTTGACATAACTCACACTCAGCCCCATTCTACCGAGACTGTGCCATCTGTTACGTTTAGTCTTGGAATCTCACAGTCAATTATTTCTTTTAGAACGGCATGTATTTTTGTGAAACGATAAATTAATTTACGAATATCTTTAGTTGTTGAGCTAATCGAATCATTAAATGCTCTATCTTTTTGACTAATCATTTCAAACATTTCTTTAAAGGTACCTTTTTTCCCTTCCAATTGTTCCCTTACTTCAGGAATGGATAAATAGTATGTGAATACTTCATATAACGCTCTATTAAACCTATTGCTGTACCCATTTGAGTATCTACTAAAGGCTTCCTTCTCCCCGAATATATCCATGGTAATCCTAATTGCTTCTTCCAGATTATTAAAGTCCTCTTTAAAATTATTTTTTTTAAGCTCCCACAACCCATTCAACTCTTCACATGTACCATCCAAAAATTCTTTTAAATTACCATGAAAATCGCCTATATTATGTTTAAATGCGAAATACCTCAGAGCTAACTCTACATCTCTCATTCTTGCATCGGGTTTGGAGTTTCTTAATACTCGCATAAAGACTTCACTTTTAGCAGTTTCTTCATCTAAAAAATCTAGAAAATCACCCGGATGCAATGCTTGCCTTAACTCTTGCGGAGATAGCTTCTTACTGCCAGTGTTTAATCTAAGGAAAACAGCATATAAAAATTTTTCATTTGGCCAATTTCTAATGACGATCGTCCTAATTGTTTGATTTTCAAATTGTGTTTTATAATCATTAAATTCAAAATTGTCTTCTAAATCATTAAAGGTCTTACCATTAAGAGATGTTAAAAACTGTAGATTTTTTAAAACTAACATGTCAAAATCATCATTTTCTGATGCACTAAACTGTCTCAAGGTTAACAACCTTTGTTTCCCATCAATAACTATATACTTATTCTTCACTCCTTTGCGCTCTGCTAAAATAATTGGCGGGACAGGAAGACCTAGAATTAATGATTCAATCAATCTACTCTTATCATATTGATCCCATGCATCCCTTCTTTGAAACTTAGGATCTAAATCAATATTGTCTTTTTGCAATTGAGAAATAATTGTTTCTGTGGTCCAATCCGTTCCCCATATTACTGCTTGATTAAATACTTGAAGGTTTTCAATAAGCAAATCTTCTTCATTTTCCTCACCAATTAACTCAAACTCATTATCATACTCATATCCCATGCTAATTCACCTCACAAAATTACTTACATCTTGCAGAACAACGCCTTAATAATATATTTCTTGTGGAATTGAAAGCTTAATAGGTAAGGACCAATTTCCTTAAAAAGCAACAGATGTTATCCTGACTTGACAGAGGTATAGCTTCTATCCGATGCTTCAATGATATTATTTTATGCTCCTCTTCTCATTAAGGTCCATATTAATAAAGCCCTTAAGGTCATTCCGATAAAACTCATACTTTATATATTCAATTGCAATATCTGGAGGAGTGTTATCTACAATAATAATTTGGATGTTATCCTGAAGTTCAATAAGAAAATTATATATCGCTTTATAACTTTGTGGATCTAACCTGTCATCATCCGAAACACTAGCATTAATACCTAAATATTTACTAACTGTATCAAACATAAGTATTCCTGGATGATTCAATTCAGGTTGATCAATTTTCAACTTTAATATAGCCCCAAGGTATGCAATTTGTATACACATAACCAATCCGCCACTCTCATGCTCAAATACACTTGCATTGTGGTAGTATGGCATATAAGATTCAGTATTTATGTAATCAACCAATGGATTTGTTGAAAAATTAAACCTTTCTAATAACGCTCGATACTCTGTATTCAAATGTTTCAATGTATCTTCCTCTATATCCTCTTCAACCCGCAGTCCTTGTTCCTGTATTCTTAGCTTCTCTAATGTTCTTAGAGTAGAGCTAATTTCTATATTCTTCTCTTCAATTTTCTTGTGAACCCGAAGAAATTCTTTGACAAGATTTTCATTATGTTGAAAAGAGGATATAAAACTGTTAATCACCTCAATTTCGGCAAGGAATGGAGTCTCAATATTCTCTGAAAACTTTTTAAAAGCCCTATCGTAGATTTCTTTCCTACCTTTTACTTGTTCTATATAAGAATTGGCTTCATTAAGTGAGGACTGATTCTGCTGGATAGATGCCTTTAAGGTAGAAGTTTTTTTATTTAATTGATCTATTGCTTGAGTAATTGATTCATGACTTTCCATGGGAGAAAGATTCAACTTTAATAATGATGCACATAATGGACAATAATGCTCATGATCATCATGTTTATAATGAAAGAATGCTTCTTTTGTTGCAGCCATTTCTTCCATTTCTTTTATATAATCATTCAAGAGCTCAGTTTTGCTACTTAAAGAAAATTGTATGCTTCTTCGAATCTCCTCTATATTTGACAGTTCACTCGCTTGTTTTATCACCTCATGTTTAACTTCATCGTACAATTCATTAGTTCTACTCTTTTTATCATTTATTTGCTGAAGAAGCTTAAGCTTTTCTGCCTTTTTTTCACCGATTTTATCAGCTAATCTACTTAAATCACTTTGCAACACCAACTGATCTTCTGCATCCCGTTCTTTAAGATACTGATTTAAACCATCAATTGATTTTTCTAATTGCTTGATCTTATTCTCATTATCAACAATTTGTTGGATAAGTGCATCTAGATCAGGATTGATAAGTTTGTGCAGTAACTGAAAGGTCGGTTTATTCTTTGGTCTAACAAAATGATTTTCGTAACTCAGAAAATTTTTAGTTCCTAACTCATGTTGATTAATATATACAAATCGAAGAATATCTCTAAATGAAATTGACTCTGTTGTTTTAGTTGTATCATGAGCCTTATTTTTCATCCTTTTAAATTCAGGTATTTCTAACAAATCCAGAATAAATCTTGATAACTCTTGTAAATTGATAATTTTGGGTATAAATGATGAAATTTCATTTGCTTCTGCATAATAAATATGAATTTTAGAAGTATTTTGTTTCAATTCTCTTTTTAACGTAAGTGTGATTCCCATTATCTCAATTTCTAAAAACACAAAGTCACAAAACTGTCCAAGCTCTTTCTGTACATTCAAGTTTATTTTTTCTTTATCCCCAAGACAGTAGTCAATTAATTTCAAAATGAGTGACTTACCACTATAGCTATCACCAGAAATAATATTAAGTCCTGCTTCAAAAGGAAAGGTTCTTTTGTAGAAGTCCCCTTCAACAATCAACTTATTGATTCGTATGGATTGGATCATTTTTTAACTCCCATAATTATTTTTTCTGATTCAACAGAATACTTGGTTTGTTTTTTTATTCCCTCAATACGTTCTTGTAGTTTTTTATAGTAGGGACTTTCTAATTGTGAAATCATTTGTAGTCCTTCTGTTGTCATTGAGCAACTATAGTTCTCGGTTTTATCATTAGAGATACTTATATAGTTTTGAGAATATAGATTCAAAATTATAACCTTTATTTGCCTCTGAATATCAAAATATACATTTTCACTATCTTGTAAATCATTTGGCTTGGTATCAATATTGAAGATAGTCACTTCATTATCGGATAAAGCGAGACTATAATAAAATAATATATGTCTGATATTCAATCCTGATTTATTGCTAAAAGCGTTTATTATAAAAAGGACATTCATCATTTCTAAGAAAGGATTATTGAAAAGCAGTCTAAGAGAGGCTGGTAAATTATTGTTCTGCATAATATTCTTCCTTATCCATCCTATTATCCCCCCACCAAATATCTTTTTCCCAATCATTTGCCAATACATGTATTAACCCTTTATTTTCAAAATTGTATGGAAGGCAATCTTGGATTACCTTAGTCAACCTTCCGTATTCAATATTACCAAACTGTTTATGAACTTCATCTATTAAAAATTGACTATCGAAATGAGTTCCATAGCTCATCTTTTTAATGTCTATATATCTCATTGCACATACCGTCAAAATTGTACCTATTACTCTTTCATCAAAGCGTTTTTTCCTTAATTTTCTGATATATTTATCAGCGAAAAAGAAAAAATCTTTACTCTGCTCATATGTTTCATTATCAATTTTCTCTAGTTTGATTTTTTTACAAAATAAATTGTTATTTAAACCCGCTTTTATTTCAGGATCAGGCAGCTCCACAAATAGCGCATCATCTTCTGTAAACGAAGGAGGCTGGGTATCCGTAGCACTTAACTCATTTAAAACTCTACGTATTTCCTTAACATGACTGGAGTTTGTCGAGTCATAGGGAATAACTTCAAGTCTATATTTTTCTTTTAATTCCGCAGTTATTTCTTCACTTGGCTGATCTAAAAGGATGAAATGCCTAGCATGAAAAGTATCATTGTAATCCATTAAAAGTTGCCTGATATACTCATCGTCAAACGAAAACCCAATAAATAACAAAACACAGCTTCCAGAAAGCAAAGAAAATAACCTTTTGTATTTTTCTTCAGAATAAACTTGATTATATTTTGTTCTTGTAAGAACAAGCGAACCAGTATCAGAGATATTACCATGAAGATGCCAAATTCGTTTTGGTGATTGATCTAATACTAATTCATGGGAGCTTACGGTAGATTGACTCAAAATTTGAGGATATAGACGCTCACCTTGTAAATATTCAAAAAGCCATTGGTCATAGTTTGTAGTCAATATACGCTGGAAATCTAGTCTTCCTATATCCGAGTAATTATGATCCTCTTCGTTTGGACACTTAACCTGCTTTGACAGTATTAAACGGACTATTCCCTCTTGAATTTGCCGCTCGTCATATTTCCCGTATCTCATCAGTAAATCAACTGCATTCCAATAGTTCTTGTTAAGTATCTCGAACTCTATAGCAGGCAAAAGTTGAGTAGGAACATCAGAGGACAAATCATTTATTAGATCTCCCCAATTAGGTATTTTAAAAGGAACTGATAATCCCGCACCAATGAAAGGGACTAATCTCCCTTGAGAATAAATTTTTCTAAGATGAGTGATGTTTTGATCAGTCATTTATATCCTCCCAAATGCCTATAATAACTTCTAATAGTTCAAATTATCCAATAAATAACCTATTCGACGGCAATATCTCAGAACCCTTCGTAAATGGAATATATATCCGATTATTTAGAGTTTCATTTCCATAAAGTCCTCTTAAGTTACTTCAGATCAACTGGGAACGTTAATAAACCTATATCTTTCCGTACAGATGAATTCCCTTTCTTTTCATATAATTTAGTCGTGGCAAAACCTCTACATTCACACTACTATTGCATGTTATATTTATCCCAGAATGATCTGCTAATAATTCTTGAATTATGTCACTCACTTCCTACTGGTCTTAATTCAATGTATTAGTGTAGATTGTTGTGAATTTATGCATTAGATTAACCTAATGAATACGCACCTTGCACCCACTTTTCATTCGAACCAAGGTAACGAAGCTAGCATAAATTCAGCAATGTGGAATAACTAATAAGAACTTCGATTATAGAAAATAAAAAAAAGAACGGTCCCTATTACAAGAGTACCGTCCTTTTCACTATTCACTTGAATTCCTTCCACTCCAATAACAGATCAATCATTTTACTTATGCTTTGTTGTTCTTCTGTGCTCCTAATTTGAACTTTGGTAATAATCTCATTTAATACAACACTTTCTTGATCATTAGGTGCAGGTTTAATATGCCGAAATAGTTCTTCAAAACTTATCCCTAACGCATCTACAATCCCTTCTAGACTATCAATCGTAGGACTCTTCTCTCCACGTTCAAGTTGTCCAATATATACGGTATGTAGATTAGCAAGATTAGCTAACTCTTCCTGGCTATATCCCCGCCCCTTCCTATAATTTCTTATTTTTACTCCCAATGCATATTTCAAGTCGCTCATCAATTACCACCTCAATCTCACTTTGAGGATACTAACTGATATTTTCCAGAAACTATAGGCTGTATTTACGTTATATATAAAACAAAAGTATTTAATTATGTTATTATATCTACACCAATGTGATTTTAAAATACTATTATAATGAATGGGATGGAAAACTATGGCACGAAATGTATACAACTTAGATTTCAAGAAAAAGGTCTTAAAGGAGGTAGAAGAAAGTAACAATACTGCCGCGGTTGCAAGAAAGTATGGAATAAATGTTAAGTTGGTGTATAAATGGAAGAGTTCATTCTCTAAAGTCACAGATATTCAATTAATTGAACCTACTAGCCGACCTCAAAATACCGAAAACTATGACTTGCAAGTAATCCTACTTCAAATGAAAGAGATACAACAAAAGCTCGATCATTTAAGTTCAGTTGGCTCCCAGGATCAGTTTATGGCCGATATTGCAGCCTTAACTACCAGAATGGAGTATTGTGTGATGGACACTCTCATGAAGATGCAAGGGCAGTTTGCCGTAATGATGCGTAACTTCTCTCAGATGAATAATCACGCTGATGATAATGATATGCTATCACATAGCAAGAGTAGCATCTCTAATAACCTATCACCATCTATACCCCGCCCTACGAATAACCGTAAAAGATAATTCTCTGCAATTATCTTTTACCAGCTCTGCGGCCTATTTAGCCTTACCTATAGGCCGAGAAAATACATATAGATCCATGGATTATCCTACACACTTATAAAGAGTACAGTAGCATAAACGAAACCGAGAGCACAGAATCAGAATGAAGAATCTGGAGGAATTTTTTATGAAAAAAGTAATGATTACTATACTAGCTTCACTTACACTGGTATCAGCAAAACCTGTTATTGCAGCAAGTAGTTTCTCTGACGTACCGCAATCAAACTGGGCCGCCCCGGCGATTACATTTATGGTGGACAAACAGATCGTGAATGGATATTCAGACGGTACGTTTAAACCTGAGAAGCCCGTCACCAAAGCAGAATTCGCCCATATGTATCATGCTCTATTCCCTAAAGTGGGCTCTACCGCTAACATAGCATCTCCCTTTTCCGATACAAAAGGTCATTGGGCAACTAAGGACTTTTCTGCCCTATTCAATCAGGATGGTTGGTCATTTGCAGATCACTTTGACAGTAAAAATAATCTTTACTTGGCTCCTGATAAACAACTAACGCGGTGGGATTTCTCAATACTAGTAGGTCTTCTTACTGAAGAACTCAAAATTAAAGGAGACATTACCAATATCAGCGACAGACCTGGGCCTGAGGAAATCTTGGACACCATAGCTGGATATAAAGATATAAAAACAAGATCTAGAATAGGTATGGAAATGTCCACACTCTTTACTCCAATGATTTTTACTTATACGGACGAACTTGGAACTACCTATGATGGCGACTTAGAAAATATAAAAGCTGAAATTCTATATTCTGTTATTACTAAAGGAATTATGGCTGGAGCTAACGGAAAATTCAGACCAACGGATAAAGTAACTCGGGCTGAGGCTACAACAATCCTACATAGACTGTATATTCTATTAGAAAACTAATCCATTACACTTTCTCTACTACAACCCAAGTTGAATAAAAAAGTAAAGAGCAAATACTAAGTGTGGCGGGAGGTTTCAATAATGAGAGATATAGAACGAATTCCACTTGTTATGAATGCATTGAAAAATTGCTGGGACACCATGCCGGATATGCGCTTTGGACAATTAATTGAAAATATTCTTTCACACTATAAAGGAGAGGAAAATCTAGCCTCTAGCCTTTGGAATATGGAGGAGAACGAATGGTTAAAAGCTATCCAATTATTCTCTGAACACCATAAGGGTAAATGGATTTATCCACCTGACGAACAATGATTACGATTATAAAGATGAGCGAGGGACTAAAAATTGGAGACTCAACAAGAACGTAACCGTAGACTATAACAAGAAGCAATTCAGCGAAGTAGTCGTGAGTATACAAGATATTCTCAAAATCAGCCACGACAATATTTTGATTCACCGCCCTCCTCATCTGCTGAAATACGATGTCCAAAGTGCCAATCAAATCAGATCTCCGCAGAAAGAAAAGGGTTTAGTATGAGTAAAGCAGCAGCAGGTGGTTTACTATTAGGTAGCGCTGGATTATTGGGAGGATTTTTAGGAAGCAACAAGCAAGTTAATACCTGCATAAGATGTGGATACCACTGGGGGAAGTAATTCTTCGGGTGGGGAAGAATGTGTCTTTCGATTGCAATTAACTATCTTAAATATAGCCAGCTATTAAATATTTTTATTGTTAAGAGATTACTCTACTAAGGTGATCTCTTTAACGTATTTCCGGGTGTTTAGTTCAACTATATCATGATAACGAAGCAGTTCCTTAAATTCAGGTTTTTCCTGGATTCTCCTAAACTGTCTTTTTCCGCTGGATGTTGTAAGACCCAAGAGCTCGCAAATCTCAGATTTAGTAATTGTCTCACATGGGGAAAGAGCGCTCAACACCTCTGAAAAAGCTTCGTACCAAAAAGGTCTTCCTATACCAGTATCCCACTTTTCGAAGGTGCTTCCCTGGAAGTATTCATTCACTAACTTGGTTAATACCCGATCTTTCGTACATATGTATACATGAACAGAGGCATTAAAATCTTTGATTCGAAGGGCTATACGGGAGACATCCTGAATAACGGATACCAATTGATCACTCAGTTTGATCTTTTCTTCTTCTAGGTTATGATTCCTCCTAACTCCTCTAATAGGATTAATTATACCAGATGGAGATTTGCCATTAAGAAGACCGAATTTAGATGCATAATATGGCTCTCCTTTATTAAGGAGGTTTACCAGTACTACAGCTGTACAGAATTGATATTCATTTGACCCCTTTACATTACCAAAATGGTTAATTAGAACCTGCCCCGCTCGTACTTCATCAGAAAACAACTCACTTAATCGCTCTTTAAACTCCTTATAACAAAGAACAAGAACTTTATTTTCGGACGAGATCAACTTAATATGAGTAGCAAGCTCAGTCAGGATTTCATTATTTTTACGCAATTTTGTCTTGGTCGTTGATAACTCAGCAACGTGAAAAGTTGCATTTGAATAAGCACGGTACCCCTTTGGGATATCCAAAATATCTATCCTGTCCCTCATAACTTGATAATCAACATCAGTAGCAGCAGTTCCATCCAGAATGATTACGTTATAATCATCAAACTGTAGTGGATTAATATTAGAAACGGTAATCGTGTTAGAACCATCTGGCTGCCTACTCCAGTTGCCCCCGTCCCGTATAAGCAATTCAACCTTCTTCAGAAGTTGAGGATTGGTTCCATGATAATGACGGTTCCAAATGGGGTGACAGTCAAAACTAAAATCTCTTTCCATTGAAAGAATACATTTTATATCATCCTCGTCCTGGTGAAATAGGTCTTTTACTTTCTCTAGAATAGATATAACTCCATCAAACTGATTCAGATGCTCCTGCATATTGCGGATTTGTCCTTCCACATGTAGTATATCCTCCAATGTCAAAGGAGTGATGGTGACAAGGGGTGGTTTCTCATCGATAATAAGGAGCCTACGAGGATGTTCAATTCGGTTAATATCATACCAAGTAGCGTACGTATCCAGACGTTCTCCCTCCATCTCCAATCTGCTATGGGATAGAATAACAATCGGATACTTTTTTTGTTCATCATACTTTTTAAACGTTTCACAGGCGAATCGCTCATCACACCCTCTACAAATACCGTAGGTATACTCTTTGGGTTCCTTAACGCAGTATTCTGAGCTAAACGCACTCTCCATAACATAGGCAGCAGGTTGCTCATTCCAATATGGGGCGTCCAAATTCCATAAAACTTCATACAACCCAAGCTCCTCAACGATTTGCTTTGCAGTCTCAATGCGTTCGACAACAATTACCGCTCCTGCATTAAACAAATCATATTTCAGTAGATATTTGAGATATGTCTGAAGCCAAGTACTCTTGCCGCCTCCAGGAGGTAATGGAATGCAGATTGGATTCACATTATTTACCGCCGTATAATACGTCATACTTTGTATAACTTGGCGAGTCGTTGGATCGAAAATTATATTGCGCCGTTCCATTTGAGCAGACATAAGTTCCATAACCCCGATAACAATGTCTCTTTGAGCACCAAAATCTTCAACAAGCGGAACAACTTGCGGTCTTATAAAATCGGTAAGCTGTAAATCGAGATACTTCTGTTCCTTAACAGACTCCATATCATTAAGTACATCAATTAAGTCCTCCCATTCTAACTTTTCGGCCACCCACTTGAGCGGTTTTCCGTTTTCAATTTCACAGCCTCCACCCGCACTCCCAGAAGAACAGTGAACAAGTAGATTTTCTTTATACATATATGCTGATGGTTTATTATCTCCATGAACAGGACATTGGAATGCAAGACGATCCCCGTAGTCTACAAATTCCTTGCCTTCCATTTCGAGATTTGATATAAACATCGATATAATTTGCTCCGACTCCGTCTCTGAATATCTTGAAGATATCGGCTTTCTAACGAAATGCTTCTTATGAACGGGCGGGAATGCTTCAATAATTTCGGTCTGCGAATATTCAATTTGTGGGTCAAAAAAAACTATAGTTTCTGTGACCACGCGTTCAGGATATTCCTTATAATTAGACGCAAAAGGAGAACGTAATGCATTAGATGGGTTAATTACCGATCTGTCTGCTTCGAAAAATTCCACTAGTTGCTGTTGAACATTCTTAAAATGGGTGATGGACTTTGCAATAGTGTCAGGAGTAGATATATCCCAATAAGCCTCCTTAATCTTATAAAGCAGCTTAAAACCCGCCCGCCCCTCATAGATCATTGTTGGTTGAAGTTTGGATTTCTGTATTCTACTCCATTGCTCCTCTTTAGTGCCTTCATCCATATCAACAAAATGCCATCGAATGCCACGTACTTGCTCATCCTTTGAACTGCCGTTCAGATAAAGGCAAATACCAAGTCTTTCATTTTCGACCTCATCAATTAAAATTGGAATTGAAAGGTTTATACAGCCCAAATACACATTATCTTTACGTGTGCTAGACTGTTTCCCTTTCTTTGAATCTTCTAATAAAAGAATCGGTATATGTTGATCACCCGCCGCGAAGTATAGCAATGTATCTGCAAGGTTATCCAAGCGTGGTACTGTTATTAAACTAGTCATTTCAATTCCCCTTTTATTTTTAGAGGCGGTGGACTCATGATTTCTAAAAGAGGACAATTTCTAATATATATATATACTAGAGAATGTCCCCTATCTGATAAGAATAGGAGTCCGAATACCTCACTTCTGTTTAAATAACGTCTTACTGAATAGCTGCAAAGAGTTCACAACCTCAAATCCGCAACAACTCTTCAGAAAAAATTCTCCGGTATATAATGAAGCACCCTATCTCACCAGTATTTGTAACGACTTTTCTAGGTACTGGGTGGGGTAAGAATCATTATAATCGGATCATTTCATACTCTAGTACTCTTCCATATGCAACGAGAATGTGCTTTTAATCTTTATGAAAGCAAAATCAAATTGGAAGGAGGAAACAAAGTTGAAAATTGTAAATTTGATTTACTAGCGAAGAACTCATTTCTCGTTAACATTCTACTCACTATAGGTAATGTGACCATCTATTCTGTTGTCGATAATCTCGACATCAGCAGTAAGTAGACCTGATTTTAATAGAACTCTACACAGTTCTTCTAGAGCTTCCTGAATGTTCTGTTCTCCATTGTACTCATGAAGTATGCTCATAACTTCTCACCTCCCCACCCCTTTATACGACCTTGGGTTGCTATTGTTTAGGAGGTGAGCAAAGAAAAATTATTATTCATTCAACTAAATTCTTGGCGGGGGCACATCGTATAAGGCACTAGAAACTCTTTAGGAGGACTACACCTATGCGATACGCCATATATGCACGTGTAAGTACTGATCATGATAGTCAAAAGGAAAGTGTCGGTCACCAAATCGCTTTCTTCAATCGTTATGTCGAGGAAAGGTCTGGTACGATATATGATGTCTACAAAGATGAAGGTGTCAGCGGAACGAGTATTAAGGGCCGAAGCGATCTACAGCGTCTACTAAGGGATGCTAGGGCCAAAAATTTCGAATATGTGTTGTTCAAGTCCATATCCCGCTTCGCACGCGACATTCAAGACGGAATCAACATAAAACGTGAATTGGACAACCTCGGGATCGGAATGATTTTCATAGAACAAAACATTGATACTAAAACCGCCGATGGAGAGTTGATGTTCTCAATACACTTGTCTGTCGCTCAACAGGAAAGTGAAGCCACTTCGAAACGAGTCAAGTTCGGTAGACGTGAAAAAGCAGCCAAAGGCAAATTCAACGGCTCCCTTCCACCGTTCGGCTATATAAAGAACGGAAATATACTAGAACTTGATCCGAAATACTCACTTATTGTAAAGGAGTTATTTCGTCTCTATCTTTACGAAAATATGGGTCTATATAAGTTGTCGAGGTATCTAAATAACGCGGGTATCCCAACACCGAGGACAATAGCGGGGGCTAAGAATGCAGGTGTCCTTTGGCAACAAAGTACAATAAAGCTTATTCTCACCAACCCCCTCTATACAGGTAACATGGTGCAGAATAGGACTGAGACTATCAGTCTACGAACTAATCAGCGTAAGGAGATACCCGCTGAGCAGCAGACTGTTGTCCCTAATACACACCCCTCCCTTATCTCGATGGAAGAGTTTCACGAAGCTCAGATGAAGTTGAAAACAAAAGGGGAACGTCGAAGTAACGGTCAAGAGAGCCTTTTTGCACACATCGCCGTTTGTGCCGATTGCGGAATGGGAATGCATTTTAAAAAGGACAGGGGCGGATATACGTGCGGAAAATACGGAAAATATGGAAAGAAGTACTGCAGCTCTCACTATATAAAGGCAGACGACCTGCTCTCAAAGGTGAGACAGCATCTGAAGTTGTTGACTGCAGGTAACCAGATTAATACCCGTAAACTTGTTGAGATATTCAAAAAAGAATCAGGATATAATGCTGACAATCTCGACAAAGAATTACGTAAAGTTGAAAGTAAACTCTCCCTACTAGCAAAGAAACAGAGCAGGTTACTTGATCTCTTAAATGAGGGCGAGCTTACACAAGAGGAATGGCGTACTCAAAATACTCTGATACGAAATGAAAACGCCTTGCTTTCTGTACGAAAGGCTGAACTGATGACGCAGGTAAAAAACGAAAAAGACCTGGATACAAACATCCAAGTCTTTGAAAAACAAGTGAAGAAATTGCTGCATCTCAATTTCGAGGATGAGCGGATACTCAAGCAAATTGTCATGAAGCTCATTCAGAAGATTGAAGTCTACAGTGATGGAAACATAAAAATACATTACAATATCGCTCATCCAAAACTTATACATGGGGCATAGAAATTAATCCTGTCCCATCCGTTTTAGCCACACTGTACACTCCACATGTACCGTATGCGGGAACATATCCACCGGAGTTACCTCCACTGTTTTGTACCCGCCATCTTCCAACACCCGCAAGTCCCTTGCTAATGTCGATGGATTACAAGACACATAAACCACACGCTCCGGCTTCATCGCCAGAATCGTCTCTAACAACCGCGGATCGCAGCCTTTACGCGGTGGATCGACTACGATAACATCAGCCGTAATCCCCTGCTCTTTCCAATTCGGGATTACATCCTCAGATGCACCTACCTCAAACACTACATTCTTCATCTCATTCAACTTCGCATTCGCCCGGGCATCCTCAATAGCTTCCGGTACAATCTCCACACCGTATACCTTAGCCGCATGCTGCGCCAGAAAGAGAGAGATCGTACCGATGCCGCAATAGGCATCGATAACCGTTTCATTGCCAGTTAGTCCGGCATATTCAACGGTTTTACCGTACAGCACCTCGGTCTGTGCCGGGTTCACTTGATAGAACGAACGCGCTGAGATAGCGAACTGTACATCGCCGATGTAATCATAGATAACGTCTCTGCCCCACAGGACGCGGGTTTCATCCCCGAAGATGACATTCGTGCGCTGGGTGTTGACGTTCTGACAGATGCTGACTACATCCGACAGCTGTTCGCGGATGCTGCCGAGCCAGGCATCCAGGTGCGGGATGTCGCGGCCGTTGGTTACGAGCACGAGCATCATTTCACCGGTGCGGAAGGCTTTTTTCACGACGACATGGCGCAGCAGGCCGCGGCCGGTTTCTTCATTATAAGCAGAGATGCCGAGATCTCTGCCAATGCCTTTCACCTTGCGCACAACGTCATCATTATCCTCATGCTGGATCAAGCATGTTTCCATATCGACGATACGATGACTTCCCCGTGCATAAAAGCCGCCCACGAGACCGCCTTCTGTTACGCCAATCGGCACCTGAGCCTTATTGCGATAGCGCCAAGGCTCGTCCATACCGAGTGTAGGACGGACAAGAACCCCATCCGCCTGAGCTCCTTCAGCAACCCCGCCAGCAGTAGCACCACTCACCCGCAGCTTCCCAATCCGCTCCAGGTTGTCCACCACCAGCTGCCGTTTCCACGCCAGCTGGGCAGTGTAGTCCATATGCTGCAGCTGACAGCCGCCGCATTGGTCATAGATCTCGCAAGGCGCCGCGATGCGGGCGCTGCTCGCCTCCACTATATTCAACAGCTTGGCGTAGCCATACTGCTTCTTGGTCTTGAGCACCTTTGCCCGGACCTTCTCTCCGGGAAGGGCTCCCTGCACAAAAAGGGTAAAGCCTTCTACGCGGCCTACCCCTTCGCCTTCATGGGTCATGCCGATAATATCGAGCATAACCTCATCATTCTTATTCACAGGCAGTCCGGCGACAGGCGCCTTGCCGACTGGGCGGCTGGTGCTGCGTCCACTGCGGTGTTTACTCATTATTTATAGTTCACTTCTTTCATTATCATCGCTGTATAATCCCACTAGATTCCTTAGATCTTCATCATCGCTGAATAGCCTACTTTTCTTCCCGCCAACCTCAGTCATTCTCTGCAAAAATCCGCAAATGCTGCGGCAAAATCCGAAAACGCCCTGGCAGCTCTCCACCCAGTTCGCCATCCAAGTTCAATTGGACATGTCCAGGAGAGATTACATCCATCGCATCCGTACGGAAATAAATAACCTTCTTATCATTCAAATGCTCGCCGCGAAGGGCCAATCTGACCAAGCGGACAAACTCTGCTAGGTTACATTTTTTAACCGCAATAACGTCTAACAGACCGTCATCAATTCGAGCGCCAGGAGCAAGCTTTTCGAAGCCGCCAACGGAATTCGTATTTGCGATTAGGAACAGCATAAACTCATCATGTATGACTTCCTGCCCATTGGCACGAATGATCAGTTCCTGAGGAGATAGGCTGACCATTTTTTCAATACCTTTTAAATAATAAGCAAGCTGACCTATCATGGTCTTCAGCTTACTGGGAACTTCATATGTCAGTTCAGTTAAGCTACCGCCGCCTGCAATATTAATAAAATAACGGTCGTTTGCTTTACCGATGTCAATCAGACGTGACTCTTGGCGAAGGATCAGATCACAGGAATCTTCCCAATTCTTTGGGATCCCCATCGCACGTGCAAAATCATTGGTAGTACCTATCGGCAATACGCCGAGCGGGGGAAGGTTAGGCTTCTCCGCCATACCGTTAATGACTTCATTTAAAGTGCCATCGCCACCGGCTGCTATGATCAGATCATAACCGCGTTCTACTGCATCTGCAGCAGCTGACGTAGCATCGCCTTCTCCGGTTGTTGCATGGCAGGAGGCTTCAATGCCACCCATATCCAGCCGGTCCAAAATATCGGCGAGCCGCTTCTTCATTTCTTCCCGTCCAGAAGTGGGATTATAAATCAATCTCGCAGTTTTCATTACCGGAACGCCACCTGTTTTTTATAATAGAATAACCTAATTGATTATACCTAATTCGGACCACCACAATCAATGTCAGAAGCCATTTATCGTAAAAATTCCAATATACAGCAATTAACGACACTTCGTTAGGCAAAAAACAATTATATATATGTGTATGCATCAGATCCCGTATTATCCACGGATATGGGCACTATTTTTCATGATTAAGTGTGTTGGATAGGAGGCTCTTTATCACTTTTGTTGAATCTGTTCGAGGAGTTTCTCTACCTGTCTCTCAATCCAATGCGGAAGAAGGGGGTGGGGCAGAAGCGTTTGACCAGAGTATTTATAGGTTAATCCTTTAAGTTTGTTCGGAACCACATGCTTAGTGAAATAGCCTTCACTTAAAAAAAGCGGCGCCACCAATACCTCGTGACCCTGCTCCTGCCAATACTCCACTTTGCTTCTTACACTGTCTGGATTCAGCAGACCATAATCGGCCGCCGCTACACCGCTAACCTCACGCACACGTCCTGCCAACGAAGAGATGCCCTGCTGCCAACGCTGCCGGAAGCCATCATAGATGCTGCCATGACCCACCAGCAGAATCGTCTCACGCTCTGGTTCCGTAGACAGCTCAGAGAGCTTATCCCAGATCATTACAGCGATGTCTGGATCATCGTCAATAGGATAACCGTAATGAACCTTAGCCTTCACTGAGAACAGCGCTAAATCCGTCTCACGTTCAGGCTCAGGTTTGGCGCCTAGTGCATATTCTATTTCATCGACATGTGTACTTCCCGAGGAAACGAACAATGGGATCACAATTATATCTGTGACCCCTGCATGTTCCAGTTCATTTATCCCATCTTGAATCAGACGGCCCTCTACCAGCTCTAAAAAAGAGACCACAACTGGAATCTCTTCACCTAGCGATAATCCGCTTACGGCTTCCTCTACGATCGACACCCAAGCCTCGTCGCGGGATCCGTGACTGATAATAAGTACGCCCGGTACCATAAATTAGCGTCCCAAACGTTCCAACGTTAATTTATAACCATCATTGCCGTAGTTCAGACAACGTTTTACACGGGAAATCGTAGCTGTACTTGCTCCAGTCTCTGCTTCGATCTGATTGTAAGTCGAGCCTTTGCCGAGCATACGTGCTACTTCCAGTCGCTGCGACAGCGATTGAATCTCGTTCACGGTGCACAAATCATCAAAGAACACGTAGCATTCTTCCATATTTTTTAACGTTAAAATAGCTTCAAATAATTGGTCGATACTTTTATCATTTAACTTCTTAAGTTGCATCAATTTTTCATCCCCTAAAAGTTCTATCAGCATTAGTTTCTCTGATTAAGCTCCGTACAAAACTAGATCCGGAAACATCAACCTAATGTCACTATCCTGCCTCTACTATATTGCACTGGAGCGCATTTTTCAAGCATTAACGATTTCACGCTGTAAAGAGTGAAATCGACGGACAAATGTCCACGCTCCGTGCACACTAATAATATACCAAATTACGTTTATTTCTTCCTACATAAGAAATAGCACCTACACTATAGTACTACATAAGCGCCGAAAATCAAGCTTGTACACGCTTTTTTCACTTCTCAAGCATGATAATAGGCATTCGCCCTTTTCCGCTCCTATCACGGGTAACCCGGGCATTCGTCTATACCGTATGTTCGCCCATGACATACAGTATAGCAAACCACAAACAAAGGAATGTGATATTATGCCTGATCATTACTATAATCATTCCCGCCGGAGCCAGCGTTCACTGAGCGATTCGTATAATGCATCTGCCTACCCCGGCCTCAGTCCATATGCGCCTTCATCCTTCCCAGGAGAGAGCGGAGTCCTTCCCGCTTTAGGAGCAGAAGCTGCCACAGAAACGGCGCTAGCGCTTCCCGCTGCTGAAGCCACAACAAAAGCCAGTGGCGGGCTTGCCGGGCTGCTAAGCGGCTTAGGCGGCGGTGGCGGAATTGGTGGGAATATGGAGCAAATCAAAGGTATCATCGACCGAATGGGCGGCATTGACGGGATCGTAAACTCCATGGGTAAAGTGCAGAAGGTGATGTCCGGCTTCCAGCAGATGGCTCCGATGGTTAAGCTCTTCATGGGTAGCTTTGGCAAAGGAAAAGGAGCAGCAGGCGCACTAGCAGCCGAAGAGGATGCCGCGCTGTTCAGCCCGAATCGACGCAAAAAAAGACGCTCCACCTCTGGGCGTCGCAAATCTTCCACAACCACACGCCGGCGCTCTACTCCCTCTACCGGAAAACGTCGCCGCAAATAGCGGTGACGTTTTCTAGCGTGCTTACGACCATTGCCGGTTGGTCATTACAATCAGAAAAACAGCAATTCTCGGTGGAAAGAGACTTGCTGTTGACGTTGACGTTTGTGTTTACTTGTTACTTAAACCATCCACTGCGCCGGAACCATCTGAACATGCCCACGCCCACCACTAGCATAAACAGCAGAACGCCAAAATAACCATACTTCCATTCGAGTTCAGGCATCACCACGAAGTTCATCCCATAGATTCCGGCGATCAGCGTCAGCGGCATGAATACGGTGGTGATTACGGTTAATGTTTTCATGATCGAATTCATCCGATTAGAGTTAAGGGAAATATAGCTGTCACGTAGATCCGCGGTCATCTCTCGATCAGCCTCAATCATATCGGACAGCTTTAACAAATGGTCATAGATATCACCAAAATAAATCCGTTCCTCGCCGTTGCTCTGGACATGCTGTGAATTCACGATCCGGTACATCAAATCTCGCATGGGCACAATCGTCCGCCGCATTTTAAGCAGCCTTCCGCGCACACCAAACACCTGGCTCATCAAATCCTCCACCGACTCACTGCTGCCACTGCTCTCCAGATCCGCAAGCTCGTCCTCTAAACTGTAGAGGCATGGAAAATACTTATCTACCAGCTTATCCATTACTGTATATGCAGCTGCCATCGGACCGCCCGACCAGCCTTTACGACTATGTATTTCACGCCTCACCTGTTCCCAAGCTTCGTTCATCTCCGACTTTTCCTGATGATGATAGGATACGAGGTAATTCGCGCTCAAAAAAAGGTCAACCTCTTCAGCATCCAGCGTCTCTTCATTCATCGCATGCAGCACAAAAAACTGTACTCCCTCATAATGATCTAACTTCGGCCGTTGCAGCACATGCATACAATCCTCAATGGCCAAGGGGTGAAAATGAAAATATTCATCCAGCAGCAGCGTCTCCTCCGCCGTAGGTGTAGCAAAGTCTGCCCATATCCAAGCATAATCCTCTCGCCGGATATCTTGCAGAGACATCCCAGTCAGCACCTCACCTGTATGCGTGACCGCAAGTGTACGTATCATAAATGTTCCTCCGCTTCATCTTCTTCCACGCATCTATTGTACCGCAAGAAGACGACTCTTCCAAAAATATCAAAAAACACAACTAGCCAGCCGTCCGCTATCCCAGCCCGGATGTTCCATCGCTCTGCCGATACCAGTGCCATATTCGCAATAATACCTAATCTACTGTTTATTACGCCATTTGACGGAACGTTTGGATGTAAGAGTACAGAGTCGGGCAACAATTATTCGAGCTTAACCAGACGTGCTTAGCCAGACCTCCAGCTTAACCTACATAACTATGTTGAGGTTCTGTTTATCATCGTGTGCTCACTTACCTTATGTATCACAGCTTCCACTTTGATCCTATTAATAGTTTGTGATGAAAAGATTGAATTTCCATTTAGGGAGTGTCGTTTATCATCTTTTCGCTTGGAACAGTCAGATCATAGTGAGTGTATATAGCGACGCTCCTCCGGCGGCTAGGAAAGAATGGAAAAAGGAAATAGGGTTGGGTTGGGTTGGGTTGGGTTGGTTGGGTTGGGTTGGGTTGGGTTGGGTTGGGTTGGGTTGGGTTGGGTTGGGTTGGGTTGGGTTGGGTTGGGTTGGGTTGGGTTGGGTTGGGTTGGGTTGGGTTGGGTTGGGTTGGGTTCGTTGCTTGGGTTCGTTGGGTTGCTTCGGTTGCTTGAGTTGCTTGAGTTGCTTCGGTCGCTTGGGCTGCTTGAGTTGCTTGAGTTGCTTGAGTTGCTTGGGTGCTTGGGTTGCTTCGGTTGCTTGGGTTGCTTGGGTTGCTTGGGTTGCTTGGGTTGCTTGGGTTGCTTGGGTTGCTTGGGTTGCTTGGGTTGCTTGGGTTGCTTGGGTTGCTTGGGTTGCTTGGGTTGCTTGGGTTGCTTGGGTTGCTTGGGTTGCTTGGGTTGCTTGGGTTGCTTGGGTTGCTTGGGTTGCTTGGGTTGCTTGGGTTGCTTGGGTTGCTTGGGTTGCTTGGGTTGCTTGGGTTGCTTGGGTTGCTTGGGTTGCTTGGGTTGCTTGGGTTGCTTGGGTTGCTTGGGTTGCTTGGGTTGCTTGGGTTGCTTGGGTTGCTTGGGTTGCTTGGGTTGCTTGGGTTGCTTGGGTTGCTTGGGTTGCTTGGGTTGCTTGGGTTGCTTGGGTTGCTTGGGTTGCTTGGGTTGCTTGGGTTGCTTGGGTTGCTTGGGTTGCTTGGGTTGCTTGGGCTCGTTCGGTTGGTTGGGCTCGTTCCGATGGTTGGGTTCGTTCGGTTGGTTGGTTGGGCTCGTTCGGTTGGTTGCGTTCGTTCGGTTGGTTGCGTTCGTTCGGTTGCTTGGGCTCGTTCGGTTGCTTGGGTTCGTTCGGTTGGTTGGGCTCGTTCGGTTGCTTGGGTTCGTTCGGTTGCTTGGGCTCGTTCGGTTGCTTGGGCTCGTTCGGTTGCTTGGGCTCGTTCCGTTGGTTGGGTTGTTACTGAACTGATTCGAGTCGAATGATTTGTTTAATGATTAGTTAGTTTAAATTCTGACCCGCCCACCTAAGATTCGGCAGATACACAAAAAAAAGACGTCCATACCTTCGCTCATAAGCAACTTATCCCATCTTCAACCACTCTCGGCTATACAAGCTAGACACTGCAAGTCTAAGGCACTATGCCCCTTCTTTCTACTCCTTCGACGCTATTTCGCGAATTCTAGAGCATTTATGCCCCTCTTTTCGCTTCTTCGGCGCTATTTCGCCTATTCTAGTGCATTTATGCCCCTCATTCTACTCCTTCGGTGCTATTTCGCGAATTCTGGGGGATTTATGCCCCTCTTTCCGCTTGTTTGACGCTATTTCACCTATTCTGGGGCATTTATGCTCCTCTTTTTGCTTCTTCGGCGCTATTTCGCCTATTCTGGGGTATTTTTGCTTCTTTTCCCCCTCCATCGCCCATTTCCGCCATTTCTACGGGATTTATACCGTTCTTTCCCCCTCCAGCGCCGATTTCCGCCATATCTACGGGATTTATACCGCTCTTTCCCCCTCCAGCGCCCATTTCCGCCATTTCTACGGGATTTATACCGTTCATTCCCCCTCCAGCGCCGATTTCCGCTACATCTAGGGGATTTATACCGTTCATACCCCGATGAAGGGAAGAGTCGACGGTGGAGCAGGAGAATTAGCCATACGATCCTACGGTCCTTCACTCCTTCAATCCTTCGAACCGCCGCTCATCAGCCCATCCATCCATCCATCCATCCATCCATCCATCCATCCATCCATCCATCCCCCTTCCTTCCTTCCTTCCTTCCTTCCTTCCTTCCTTCCTTCCTTCCCCCACCTCTATCCCTTCACCTCACCAACCCACACAACAACAAAAAAAGATGTCCGCAGCCAAAGGCTAACTGACATCTTTTTATTAAAGGGATTAAAAAATGATTTTGAAAATCAGACCGGCTAATATCGCACTAATAGGAATCGTGATAAACCAAGTGATTACAATACGTCCGGCTACTCCCCATTTTACAGCTGAAAAGCGTTTGGCAGAACCAACACCCAAGATCGCCGAAGTGATCGCATGCGTTGAGCTGACTGGCAAATGCAGCAATGTTGCTGTGAAAATAACAGAAGCCGCGGAAATATCAGCCGCGAAGCCGTTGATAGGCTCGATTTTGAAAATCTTCGTACCCATCGTCTTGATAATCTTCCAGCCACCAATGGAGGTACCGAGCGCCATAGCCGTAGCTGCAGCCACTTTAACCCACAGTGGGATAAAATCCATATTCTCTTGGTGTCCCGAAGTTACGAGAGCAAAGGTAATGATCCCCATCGCCTTCTGCGCATCATTCGTACCATGAGTGAACGATTGTAATGCTGCCGTCACAACCTGCATAGAACGGAAGCCCTTGTTAACGGAGTGCGGACTGCGCTTTGCAAAAATCCATTTCAGGACCGTCATGATAATATAACCGATAACAAATGCAATCAGTGGGGAGAAAATTAACCCCTCGACGATTTCAACAAACCCGCCCCAGTTGATATAGGACGAACCTGCTCCAACATATACCGCACCTGCCAAAGCACCGATTAGGGCATGTGAGGAGGAGGAAGGAATTCCGAGCCACCAAGTGATCAGATTCCAAATAATCGCAGCAATCAACGTAGCTATTATGATATCCAGACCGTTATCCAGCATGGTGGGGTCGGTAATACTTCCGCCGATTTTTTTGGCCACACCCGTAAACATCAAGGCTCCGACAAAGTTCATCGTAGCTGCCATAATAATGGCTGTTCGAGGTTTTAACGCACGTGTAGAGACAGAGGTAGCAATTGCATTGGCCGTATCATGGAATCCATTAATAAAGTCAAACGCAAGTGCGAGAAATATAACTATTCCAAGAATCCATATAGATGTTTCCATATTCTAATACCCCTTATGAGTTGCGCATGATGATCGATTCCAGCATGTTCGCTACATCTTCACATTTATCTGTAGTGGTCTCGAGTCGCTCATATAGTTCCTTGCGCTTGATCAGCTCAATCGGGTCCTTAACGGTTTCAAATAGAGCTTTAGTACAAATACGAAGCACTTCGTCCCCTTGATTCTCAAGGTCATTCAGACGGATCGTATATTCACGAATCGCCAGCAGCTTCTTCTGGGAGAGCAAATGAACCGCTTTTTGGATTTCATAAGCACATTGGCGAAGAATTTCGGCGAATTGTACAATGTATTCATCCGGGTCTAACAGGTTGTACATATAGAAACGTGAGGCGGATGCCTCCAAACCATCAATGACATCATCCATGCTTGTAATCAGGTCCATAATGTCGTCACGCTCAAGTGGCGTAATGAACGTCTTATTCAATTCCTTGATTACGGTGTGCGTGTAAGTATCACATTGGGATTCGTACTTCTTCATCTCTGCAGCGAAACTATCGACATTATTCCGGAGATCAGTGATATTCTGCGCAAAATAATCTGCAGCTTGGACAATGGTGTCCGCCATATTTTCTAGCGTCTCAAAGAATATGTCCTTTTTTCTCAACTTCATTGTTTTAAACCCCTTTACATAATATTACCGTGAGTACAGAGCCACCCATATGTAAAAAGCATGAAAATGAATGACAACCCTTGTTATCTTAACATATCCATTCGAGGTATAGAAGCTATAGAAATGAACTTTTTTACACTCCCTCAACATATACCCATAATTCCGAACACAAATCTATAAAACACTGCTTATTTCGACTTTTAGGTTGCACTATCTGCCCCGCCGTATACCACATGACTGCTGAATGAAGGAGCATTAGGCACGACCAAAATATGGGTGATTCCTGGATACATCAACGCCTCTTTGCCATCCTTCACAAACCGAATCACATCACCAAGCTCACGCGACCATCTGCCCTTCGTAACCTGTCCCCGTTGAAAAAGCAACGCTTCCCCACCAAGCTCCACATCAACCTGAAGTCTTCCAACATCATCAAGCACCTTGTGATCGGCTCCCATCACCATTACATTTGCAGCTTCTACTGGATTATCGCTATTCAGATCCAAATGCGGCTTGCCATTTACGTAACGCTGATAGGTCTGGCGCTGAGTATCGTATTTATAGTCAATTTTATAGCTTTTAAGTAAGAAGTTTACGCTAAATTCAGCGACCTGCTCTCCGCCCGTCGGTATGTAATCTGGATTGTTAAAAAGATAACCCGGCACCTTCACACTTTTCTCATATCCAAACTTCTCGGTACCTCTCTCAGCTTTGCTGCATTAGTGTAGAGATTATGGGGAGCTTTACGTGTTTTGTCCCGCCAGAAATAGGCTCCGGCACGACCGATCTCGTCCATATCTGCTTTTTTCTCTTTTTGCAAAATCGCATAAGCCGCCGGACTCCCTCCGGCATGCACCGTCACACCACCGTAGCTCTCGCCAATATCCAGCAGATAGGGACGGATACTGCGAATCGGTCCAATTTTCACCACTCCAGTATGGCTCTGAAAAATACCAATCAACCGTGTGACGCCACCTTCAGCAAGGATCTCATACAAAATATCCGCTTCACTTACCCCCGACTGCGGCCGGGCAGCTGGAGCATTATTAATCATAACGGCCAAAGGGCGTGGGAGACTCTCTTCAGAAACCGGAAGACCGGTTAATCCGGATACGAGCTCAGCAGCTGGTTCTGTAGTAGGTGAGGGCTGAATAGTTTCAATGGGCGCAGGATCTGCGGTAGGCTGCACAGTCGGGGCGATTTCATTATTGGCACTCTGTGTTCCGCAAGCGGAGAGCAATAGGGACGTTAGTACAATTGCAGATAACAGACGGGAAGAAGAGCAGTTTACTTTCATAAGCTTGTAGTTCCTCCTAAACGTTTTATGTAACTTAACTGGTTTCTTCCATTTAATCACAGCCAGTCCCATTTGTCTTGAACATAAAATATCCCCACAAAGTGGGGCTTTGCTTCGATGCGTACTCAAGAACTTTGCGGAGGCCCCAAATATATTTCTGCTACATTAAAAAAGGGCACAGCCGATCTCCGGCTGCACCCTGCGTGTATCTTATCCAGTTATCATTTAGTCTAGCTTCCAGCAATTGAGGCTTAATGTCCCGTATTGGTACGCTTGAAAGATCCGCTCTGCCTTCCTACTGCCATCCGCTGTTCCCATCGCATAAAAGAGAGGTGCAAAATGCTCTCTTCCGTAAGATGGAACCGCATCTCGAACATGCGGAGCTTTTTTCTCGTAAGCAAACAGTGAAGGTAAATCCCAGGATTCTAAACCCTTGGCAATCCACGCATCAAATTCAAGTGCCCACTCTTCAGGCTGATCACTTTCATTAAGCATCCGCAAATTGTGAACAAGTCCACCGCTTCCTATCAGCAGTATGCCTTCGTCACGCAGAGGGGCTAGCATCCGCCCGATATCGTACTGCTCCTTAGGAGAACGCAGTGAATCGACGGATAAAGCGACTACCGGAATATCGGCTTGTGGAAACATTTTTTTCAGTATCACCCAGACTCCATGATCGAGTCCTCGCCCCTGAACGGGCTGATGTGAAAGATTGTTACCCTTGAAGAGCTCAGAAATCCGCTGAGTGAGAGCCGGATCGCCCGGGGCTGGATAGGTCAGCGTGTACATTTCTTCAGGGAATCCGTAGAAGTCGTGTTGAGTCTCGTGCTGCTCGTCAATGGTGAGTAGCTGCTCGGGGCTATCCCAGTGCGCTGAGAATATTACTATACCCCGTGGTGCTTCTAGTTCTTGACCGAGCCGCTCCAGAAAACGGGTATACTCGTTATCCTCCAGTGCGAGGAGCGGAGAACCGTGCGCGATAAAAAATGACGGTAATTTCATAGGATGCCAACCTCCATAACCCAGTATATGGTGTGCATCTTTATTTTACCGCTTATTTCAAGTTATTGCGAGTAAAGTCCATCACCTATATCATCCAATTTTGCCACTCTGTCTGTACATGCTCCTGCTCGTTCATCCAATCTCTTGTCCGCTTAAGCAGTTGCTGCTGTGCTGGCCCAGAAGAAAAGGTATGATCGCCTTGAAAAATAATTTCTTTATCGCAACGCCCCTCAGGGCGCGTCCAGAATAATTTTTGATAAAGAAAAGCATAATCCACGGGGATGACATCGTCAGACGTACCATGAATTACGAGCACATCACCGCTGAATTTACTAGCTTCTTGGAAAGGCTGGAAGGCCGCCAATGAATTAAAATACACCGGCGTGAACGAGTAGCCTACGTAATCCGCTGACCCATTCTTCACCGATCGATCATACGCCTCCCGCCCTACGATCTTCACAATATCATTGAAGGGGTAACCCACGGAGGCCCACAGCACGAGATTCTTTACGCGGCGATCACGAATACTTGTCAGTAGCGCAACCGCGCCACCTAGACTGTGGCCAATAAGCGTCACACGCTGTGGATCCACATCGGCAGAGCTAATTCCGTAATCAAGCACCGCTCTAGTCTGAGCGATCATCGACTCCATATCCTCGCCGCCGTAATTACCACTGCTCTCACCGCAGCCCACATAATCAAATCGAATGACCATATACCCGTCTTCCGCCAGCTCACGAGCTGCTTTGACAAATATCCGATCGACTCCAATCCGGTTACCCACAAATCCATGGCAGATTACGGCTAATGGCAATCTGTCCTTGCAACGCGTAGAAGTTCCCTTCTCTTTACTCGGATAATGAATGCTCGCTGTCAATTCTTCGCCGTTATGCCGGATTATAATATTCCGTTCCATAGCCGTAACCTCCTATATTTAAAATTTATTTTAATTTATTAGAATTCCGATTAACTTAGTATGAATTATATTCTTATTATAAAGATTTCGTTCGTATTGTCAACAGGAACGGGACAGTTCTTTGTATGATGTGAGGCATATTGGAGGTTAGGGCCTGCACGGCTAATAGGGTACCCCGTAGTCATGATCATGACTCTGAGATACCCGCTCCGTCTTTTTTGACCTCCCCACTTGATCTACACACTACCTTTGCTGGTTTAAATAACATTTTCGCGGATCAAGAAAATCAACCATCTCTATCGGACTCAGTGGACCCTATATGCAGCTTTATCCCACTTTTTGAACACTATCGGACCCCATAGCCGCTATTGCCCTGAAAAACAGCAAGTATGAGGCTCTTTCCGAGGAATAGCGTCACTGGAGTCCGAAACTCTGCTGAAAAGGCGAAAAATTTGCAAATAATGTCATCTGAGTCCGATAGCTTGTGTGGACGCCTACGACAACCATAAGTTCTCGAATAGTTGATACTTGCACGAATGAAGCAGCCCTATCGGACTCAGTGGACCCTATATGCAGCTTTATCCCACTTTTTGAACAATATCGGACCCCATAGCCGCTATTACCCTGAAAAATTGCATATATGAGCCTCATTTCGAGGAATAGCGTCACTGGAGTCCGAAACTCTGCTGAAAAGGCGAGAAATTTGCAAATAACGTCTTCTGAGTCCAAAAGCTTGTGTGGACGCCTACGACAACCAAAAGTTCTCAATAGTTGATATTTGCACGAATGAAGCATCCCAATCGGACTCAGTGGACCCTATATGCAGCTTTATCCCACTTTTTGAATACTATCGGACCCCATAGCCGCTATTGCCCTGAAAAACAGCGATTATGAGCCTCTTTTCGAGGAATAGCGTCACTGGGGTCCGAAACTCTGCTCAAAAGGCGATAAATTTGCAAATAACGTCATCTGAGTCCGATAGCTACAGCGGACGCTTACGACAACCATAAGTTCTCGAATAGTTGATATTTGCACGAATAAAGCTGCTCTATCGGACTCAATGGACACTATATGCAGCTTTATCCCACTTTTTGAACACTATCGTACCCCATAGCCGCTATTGCCCTGAAAAACAGCAAATATGAGCCTCTTTCCGAGGAATAGCTGCACTGGGGTCCGAAACTCTGCTGAAAAGGCGATAAATTTGCAAATAACGTCATCTGAGTCCAAAAGTTTGTATGGACGCCTACGACAACCATAAGTTCTCGGGTAGTTAATATTTGCACGAATGAAGCAGCCCTATCGGACTCAGTGGACCCTATATGCAGCTTTATCCCACTTTTTGAATACTATCGGACCCCATAGCCGCTATCACCCTGAAAAACAGCAATTATGAGCCTCTTTCCAAGGAATAGCGTCACTGGAGTCCGAAACCCTGCTGAAAAGGCGATAAATTTGCAAATAACGTCATCTGAGTCCGATAGCTACAGCGGACGCTTACGACAACCATAAGTTCTCGGGTACTTGGCGGGTGACGGGTCGCGATTGGCGGGTGGCGGGTGACGGGTGGCGGGTGACGGGTGGCGGATGACGGATGACGGGTGACGGGTGACGGGTGACGGGTGACGGGTGACGGGTGACGGGTGACGGGTGACGGGTGACGGGTGACGGGTGACGGGTGACGGGTGACGGGTGACGGGTGACGGGTGGCGAGTGGCGAGTGGCGGGTGACGGGTCGCGGGGTGGCGGATGACGGGTGGCGGATGGCGGATGGCGGGTGGTGGGTGGCGGGTAGCGTTGGCCGGTTACGGGTGACGGGTGACGGGTGACGGGTGACGGGTGACGGGTGACGGGTGACGGGTGACGGGTGACGGGTGACGGGTGACGGGTGACGGGTGACGGGTGACGGGTGACGGGTGACGGGTGACGGGTGACGGGTGACGGGTCGCGATAGGCGGGTGACGGGTCGCGGGTTGGCGGATGGCGGATGGCGGGTGGTGGGTGGCGGGTAGCGTTGGCCGGTTACGGATGGCGGGTGGCGGGTGACGGTGGCAGATCGAAGTTGGTGTCGTCGTTGATCCGATGTTCCGCTGTTTTCGTGAACATGTTCCGGCGCTCCAACATTCCAGCGATCCGGCACACCTATGTTCTCTCATTCATGTGGTTTCAGCGGTTCCAACGCAAACCAAGTGCCCCTCACAAAAAACACAGAGCAGCCATCCCCCAGTAAACGGAGGATCGCTGCTCTGTTGTTTTTACGATAACTAAACGATTTAAGCTTCCATGGTTGTCAATCAATCATAGCTGTCGTTAAACATCTCATGGGTTTCTTGACTGCCTTCCCAATCGTTAAGCTGGCCCTCAGCGGTTGCTTCTTCCGTGGAATTCCACATGCTGAATCCATCAGAGCCGCCCCAATCCCCCATTGAATGATTGGGCGTAGGCTCGAAACCGTTGCCCATGACTCTTCCCTGTTCCTTCTTGTTCTCATGTTCCATAAAGCTCCCAACCTTTCCCAAAGCTATATTGATCAAGCAACAACATTATCAGTGTTCACTCTTATAAAAGGATTATGCATAGGACAATAGAAATGCTTGTCCTTGCGCAGACCTGTCAGGCAAACGTATACTCTAGGTTAAAGACTATACCGATTAACACTACTGGAGGTTTACATCCATATTATGAAAGTGAAAGATATGATTAAGGAAAATAACGCCCTGCGCGAGCAGATGACGCCTTTCAATCGATCGTATTTTGAAGATATGATCTTAACGATGCGGGCCAGTCGGGTAGAAGCTCTCCGCACTGAAGAGCTTTTGCTGGATGCAGCCAAGCTGCTCCTGAAAGAACAACGTAAAGGAAAAAATGCTAAGCAAGTGTTTGGCGAGAATCCGGATGATTATTTTAAAGAACTCATAGACAGTATTCCCGCACGTCC
Organism: Paenibacillus sp. FSL R10-2734; assembly: GCF_037963865.1. Taxonomy (NCBI): domain Bacteria; kingdom Bacillati; phylum Bacillota; class Bacilli; order Caryophanales; family Paenibacillaceae; genus Paenibacillus; species Paenibacillus sp. FSL R10-2734. The sequence goes on from NZ_CP150170.1 coordinate 7,184,496, forward strand.
GGCGCGCAGTAAATGGAACTATTACTTGATGATTCCCTCCGCGGCTCTAACCTGTCTTTTCGGGGTATTAGCTATAGGTGGACTCTTCTTGCAATGGACTACCGGATCCCCCGGAATGTTCGAACAGATCAGTCTCTTCACACTTTTCGCTGTGGGGGCAGGTTCCATTATCCTAATCGAGCTCATTATGAAATGGTTGACTTCCTTGTCTGAGAGCGATGCGCCTAAAGCCAAACCCTTTGATATCAAGGGACTTGGTGTCTATATCGGGATCGCCGTTGTTGCCGTATTCATTGGCTTGTACCTCGACCGATTATTTCCGATCATTACGATATCCCCGTGGGTAAGCTTAATTGTTTTCCTGATTGGGGCAATTGGACTGAAGTTTATATTTTTCAAAAAATAAATACTATGCTCCACCCGTATTCCATCCGATAGACAGGGGGAACTATCATGAATAAGAAGCAATTCATTCTCTATTCTGTTCTAGCAATAACATTGGGACTAGGCGTTGTACCTATAGGAACGATTCACGCTGAAGGCGCTATCAACCCTCCTGTGGGAGGCGCTAAGGCAAGTCCCCTTGCAGCTAACAATAATCATGCGGAGGCTGTCTATAAAGCTGCATTGCCGTTGTTGTCTTCCTCTAGCAAGTTACCGGAAGCTATTAAATATTTGAACGCCAATATGTATGCGGTAGGTTCGTATCGTGCAACGATAATGACACTGAAGCTAGAAAATCTGCACAAGGCGGCGCTTCCGATGTGGGAGAGCAAATTCAGTACCAGCAATGTCCAGCGGAAGCTCACCGACATATATAAAGCTGGCGCTAGTATGAAGACCCTTGCTGAGTCTACAGAAGATCTCACTCTGCGCACACTCCTGAAGAGTGCTAGCGAAAGTGGATATAAACTGGAGACTGCGGAGGGCACTTTTTTCCCGGTGATCGATTATGAGGCTTACCGCAAATATAAGCTATATGTCACGAATGATATCAGTGCTTATATATCTATTATGGCCACGGAGTCTGATCTGCCCTCCTCTAAGGACAATGGGCTAGTCATTGGTTGGACCGATGTAGCTGCACGTGCACTATCTCAAGAGCAATTTATTCAAAATCATCCGAAATCTAACCGAATTTCAGCCGTGAAATCCTTATATTCTATGTATGTTAACAATACGTTCTATGGTCAGAACAACACGCCCCTCTTCCACTATGACAATCTTGAAATGGATCTAGAGGCGCAGAAAGCCTATTCCAGCATTCTGAGCAAGAATAACGACAGTAGCCCTTTTCTAAAAAAACTAGATGGCTTCATGAAATTGATGAAGGACAAAGATTATAAATTAACCGATGAAGTCGAACAATACCGTAAGACTGAATTACCTCTCTAATATAAATATTACAAAAAGCCCGCCCCATTCATTCTGGGACGGGCCTTTCTATGTTCATTAACGAAATAATTAAAGTGATGAAAGAAAATTAAATAAGGATGTTAAAGAGATTGGAATCCTTATTGATCTCTACATAATCGACGCCCTTCTGCTGCATCCGTTCGATTAGTGGTTCATAAGCTTCAATGGATAATAGCTCTATGCCTACAAGTGCCGGACCATTCTCTTTATCATGCTTCTTGATGTACTCGAAACGGGTAATATCATCCTCTGGACCGAGGATTTCGTCCAAGAACTCACGCAGTGCACCTGCCCGTTGTGGGAAGTTCACCATGAAATAGTGCTTTAAGCCTTCGTAGATCAGTGAACGCTCTTTGATCTCTTGCATACGGTCAATATCATTGTTACCACCACTGATGATACAGACGACTGTCTTGCCACGGATTTGATCGCGATACATATCAAGCGCAGCAACCGTTAGTGAACCTGCCGGCTCAACCACTATTGCATTCTCGTTATAGAGTTCTAGGATCGTTGTACACGCCTTGCCTTCAGGCACCATCACGATGTCATCCAGATGCCGGGAACAAATATCATAAGTCAGTCCGCCGACGCGCTTTACAGCCGCTCCGTCCACGAACTTGTTAATTTCTTTTAGGGTTACTACTTCTCCAAGCTTGATTGCTTCAGTCATTGAAGCCGCTCCCAGCGGTTCCACCCCGATTAACTTAGTGGATGGGCTAACCGTCTTCACATATGTAGCTATTCCCGCCGCTAGACCGCCACCACCAATCGTTACGAACATGAAGTCTGCAGGAGCATCCAGACTCTCCATTACTTCCATCGCAATCGTTCCGTTGCCTGCAATAATTCTTGGCTCATCGAATGGGTGGATCAACGTCATACCATAGTCTATACATGCTTGTAACGCTTCATCATAAGCATCATCGAAGGTATCGCCCTTCAGAATGACCTCAACAAACTCACCGCCAAACCGCCGAACTTGTTTAACCTTCTGGTTAGGTGTAGTGCTAGGCATATAGACCTTTCCCTTAATTCCAAGCGCCTTACAGGAGTAGGCTACACCTTGTGCATGATTTCCTGCACTTGCGCAGACAATTCCCTTAGCTCTATCTTCTGCAGATAGACTACGAATCATATTATAGGCTCCGCGGATTTTGAAAGAACGGACAATCTGCAAATCCTCGCGCTTCAAATATACATTGCAATCATACTTGGCAGACAGTACGGCGTCACGCTGTAGTGGAGTCCGGATAATGACCTCCCGCAGTACGTGATGAGCCCGCACGATATCTTCCATTCCTACGATGCGATCTTCCTCTTCTCTCATAACCTTCTCGCCTCACTATCATTAATTCAATTCTACTTCTTGTAACATACTCTTCCAAAGACATTTTTTCAAGCATTGTCCGCTGTATGCAATACAGTATAAATACAAAACTTATACTGTATTGTATTTCAAAAAAGAGACCATAGGAATCTCCCATAGTCTCTTTAAGTTCATGTATGTTCAAGATTTGAAAGCTACTAATCCTGTTGCTTCAGCATCCACTTCAGCAGATCAGGTAGGCTTGTCCACAAGCGCGAGTGCACAATCACATATTCGATCGCTTCGTTAGCGTCGCCCATCCCTACAAAATCAGGTAGGTTATGCGGCAATCTTTTGATCCCTAACAAATAATCCGGCACATGCTTGTTCACATTCCGAGCTACGCGATAGAGCATTTTCAGTTGGGAAGTAACCCCGTTCTTCTTATATTCTAAGACCATACGGTCGTAAGCTACCGTTGCAGCAGCATCATCCCCAAATTTCGCCAGCACTTGTTCTGTCTCAGCCAGCTTATTGCTGTAGAGGTATGCCGCGGTCAGAAGGTAACGTGCACCTGTGTTATCGTCTGGGTTAAGCGTTAAAATATGCTCGAGCGTCTTTGCGGCTTCTTCCGCATTTCCGCCGAACCAGCAAGAGTCAGCGTAGCTTTTACAGATACGAATGTATGGACGCGTCTCGTGGAGGCCCCAGAAATATCCTTTGTTCTTAGCGAAAAAGGCTTCTCCAAGCTCGCGTTCACCTGCATCCATCCCTGCTTTCAGAAAAGCACGGGCTTCTTTTTCGTTCTCTGCTTCCTCCGCTAAAATGAGATATGCATCCGGGCTGTCCGGATAAACCTCTAGCGCGGCTTCAGCTAACTGAATCCGACGTTTGGAGGAATTGGTTTCGAACGCCTTTTGTAATAGTGCGCGCTCCTGATCCTTTGGAGTCCCTGAGACATTCAACAGAAGTAATTCTTCCTCCGCACCACCCATGCCATATTCCTCAATATAGTTAAGCATCTCTTTAACTTTTCTAGAGACAGTAGGCGCAGTAACCTCATGTTTGGTGGCAAGATCCGCTTGTGTTAGTGAGAAGCCATATTCTTCAGACAAAATAAATTCAATCGCCGCGCAGAAAGAGCCCATTTTCTTCACAGCAGGCTTAGTCTTACGGGAATAACCATTCCACAGCACTAGAGCTTCCCAAATAAGCTCTCTATCATAGCTTTCTCTCATGCTCTCAATAAGGTGCAGTGCCAGTTGTTCATGTGCTGGATGCTCCCATTTCAATTCACGTGACACTTTTTTTCTGAGCGTAGCAAGAGTAAGCTTCACTTCAGGTTGTGCTACGGGTTCCCGTTTCTCAGCCACAGTCTCACTAGCTGCTGCCGCTTCTTCTTTTGTTACAAGTCGCATGATCGATTCTACTGCAGAAGTCTCTTTACCAAGACAGCATTTCTTATATTTTTTCCCGCTTCCGCAAGGACACAAGTCATTTCTTCCAATCTTACTCAAAACGAATTCCTCCTTAAATCTGTGAGTAGCCATTCGCCATAAGCGTATCGCTAGTATGCACTATAAGTATCATCATTTCCAGGCACGAGGCATCCTTTATAAGGTTACTTCACAAAGTCTGAAGGACTCCGATTTAAAAGGGCCTTCCCATGATCGGAAAGACCCTTATCTGTATATATCCGCACATTTTCCCCCGTACGTGTAGTATTATAGCACTTCTTCTATCACTTGTCAGTCCTTTTTTAGGACTTTAAGCGCAAAAAATGCTAGATACAGTTCTTTTTCCTTATAGTGCGAGTTCAAAAAGTACGGTTTTCAGCACCGAGAAGATTGGATGAAGGTAGAAACTGAGGAGCGGAGCGTAGTGGGTTGCTACGTGAGCACCGGAAGTTTCGCCTGAATTCAATATTCGATGTCGAGTTAGCTTCCCCGAGATACTTCGTGATCAAAAGCGGACTTTTTGAACAACCTCTTATACCAGAGCTTTCATAGCGATGTCGCTGCGGCTCTGTTTTCCAGAAAAAGAAATTCCTTCAGCCGTAGCGTAAGCTGCAGAACGCGCTTCAGCAATCGTTGCACCTAGGCCTACCACGCCTAGTACCCGTCCGCCATTCGTTAGCCAGCTTCCGTCTTCGCCACGTGCCGTACCGGCATGGAAGATCAGCCCTCCCTGGCTGTCTTCAAGCCCTTCAATCGACACACCCTTTGGATACGGGCCTGGATATCCACCTGAAGCGAGAACCACGCATACAGCTGCTTCGTCGCTCCATTCAATGTCGATATCCGCTAGTCTACCCTCGGTGACGGCCAGGAAGATTTCTAGCAAGTCACTCTTGAGTCTAGGCAACACGACCTGTGTCTCAGGATCACCGAAACGAGCATTAAATTCAATGGTCTTCGGTTTCCCATCTGGAGAAATCATCAGTCCCGCGAACAGTACACCGCTGAATGAACGACCTTCATCCACCATGGCTTTTGCTGTCGGCTTAATGATAGTCTCAATCGCTTCTTGGATAATGGCTTCATCAATATGCGGTAAAGGCGAATAGGTGCCCATTCCACCGGTATTAGGACCTTTATCCCCATCGAACACAGGCTTATGATCCTGCGCAGCAGCCATAGGTCGTACGGTCTCTCCATCGACAAAAGCCAGAATCGACATTTCCTGTCCAGCTAGAAATTCCTCAATAACAACCTGAGCGCCTGCCTCACCGAATACCTTAGTGACCATAATATCAGCGAGCGCTTGCTCTGCTTCTTCCCGAGAATAAGCAACCGTCACGCCTTTTCCTGCGGCCAGACCATCTGCCTTGATGACGATCGGCAACGGCTGTTCCCGCAAGTAAGCTAGTGCAGTTTCATAGTCATCGAACTTCTCATAGGCTGCTGTCGGAATATTATATTTGTGCAGTAGATCCTTCATAAAGGTTTTGCTGCCTTCGATTTCCGCCGCATTCTTTCGTGGGCCAAACACAGGAATATCCTGCGCTTCAAAAGCATCCACGATCCCAGCTGCGAGCGGATCATCTGGCCCGATCACAACAAGACCTACTTCCTTCTCTTTCGCAAAAGCCGTCAGGCGATCGAACTCGAATACTCCGATCGGTACACATTCAGCTAACTGCGCAATCCCGGCGTTGCCGGGTGCACAATAGATTTTACCTGCCTTTGGGCTTTGGGATAGACTCCAAATAATCGCATGCTCCCGGCCGCCGCCGCCAACCACTAAAATATCCATCCGAATAAGATCCTCCCAGTGTTCTAGTGTTTGAAGTGACGGACGCCTGTGAAGACCATAGCAATACCATACTCATTAGCGACCTTAATCGATTCTTCGTCTTTAATGGAGCCACCTGGCTGAATCACAGCAGTGATGCCAGCTTTTGCTGCCATTTCAAGCGTATCTCCCATTGGGAAGAACGCGTCAGAAGCGAGTATGGCTCCTTTTGATTTTTCACCAGCTTGTTCGATTGCAATTTTAGCTGCACCCACACGGTTCATCTGTCCAGCACCAACGCCGACGGTCATATCATCAGCAGCCAGCACAATCGCATTAGATTTCACATGCTTAACTACTTTCCATCCGAACAACAGCTGTTTCAATTCTTCTTCCGTTGGTTTACGGTCAGTAACGACTTGTAGCTCATCTGGATTTACAGAATGCACATCGCTCTCCTGTACAACCATACCTCCATCAATGGAGGTCACTACAAAGCTGCTCTTACGTGCACTAGCCGCGCTAAGATTGCCGATTTTGAGCAAACGAAGATTCTTTTTCTTCGTAAGGATTTCCAACGCTTCATTCGTAAAGCCTGGTGCTAATACGATCTCGAGGAAAATATCTTTCAGCAGATTAGAAGTATCCTCATCGATAATGCGGTTAGCTGCTACAATTCCCCCAAAGATAGAGGTTGGGTCTGCGTTGTAAGCTTTTTGATAAGCTTCGTATACACTTTCACCTACGCCTACACCACAAGGGTTCATATGTTTAACCGCTACGACAGCAGGCTCTTCGAATTCCTTCACGATTTGCAGTGCTGCGTTAGCATCATTGATATTGTTATAAGACAACTCTTTGCCATGCAATTGCTCAGCCGCAGTGAGTGTATCTAGTGCCGCCAATGGCTTGCGATAGAAAGCCGCTTTTTGATGCGGATTCTCGCCATAGCGCAGATCCTGAATTTTCTCATAAGTCACGGTGTAGCGCTCTGGAAGAGGCTCGCCAGTAACGTTAGCCAAATAATCGGAAATCAAGGCATCGTAAGCCGCCGTATGACGGAACACTTTTGCCGCAAGACGTTTGCGTGTTTCAAGCGTTGTATCTCCACCTGCGCGAACCTCTTCAAGTACAGAAGCATAGTCACTAGCATCTACCACTACGCTCACAAAAGCATGGTTCTTGGCCGCAGAACGCAGCATCGTCGGTCCGCCAATATCGATATTCTCGATCGCTTCCTCGTAGGATACGTCAGGTTTTGCGATAGTTTCCGCGAACGGATACAAATTCACAACGACCAGATCGATATAGTCCAGCCCAAGCTCTTTCATTTGACGCGTGTGTTCCTCGTTATCACGAACCGCAAGCAATCCGCTGTGTACAGCAGGGTGCAAGGTTTTGACACGTCCGTCCATGATTTCTGGGAATCCTGTCACATCGGAAATACCGATGACTGGAACACCTTCTTTAGCCAAAAGCGTGCTTGTTCCACCTGTGGAGATAATTTCTACGCCTAATGCAGACAACTCGCGGCAAAAATCCACGATGCCTTGTTTATCCGATACGCTGACTAACGCTCTTTTGATACTCACTTTGAATAGTCCTCCTTCGGGTTGTACGTGCGATTTAATATGAAGAAAACCTACAACGCGACACATAACGCCGCTAATGCAATATTTCCCGAGAAATATCGGAAACAGTTCGTACCGTCTCACCAAATGTCGATCTAAAACTCGGAATTGCTGCGGTGCGACTTACTTTTCGCGGATAATCGTCTTTCTTCCACTCAGTTCCACTTTCCCGCTGGCAAAAGCGCCAACCACTTCGGGATAGAGCTCATATTCAACCTTATGAATGCGTTCCGCCAATGAATCCGCCGTGTCGTTATCCAGCACAACTACGCTGCGCTGAGCAATAACTGGACCGGTATCCATGCCTCCATCGACAAAATGTACAGTAACGCCCGTTAGCTTCACGCCATAATCCAGCGCTTGCTGGATCGCATCTTTTCCCGCAAAAGCTGGCAGTAACGAGGGGTGAATGTTAATAATTCGTCCAGCATATGGCGTCAGTAGAACAGGTGTAATGAGGCGCATGTAACCTGCCAGCACAATCAGTCCAATTTCCCGTCGTTGAAGCTCTGCCACAATCTCTGCTTCATAGTCTTCACGGCTGGGGAAGTCTTTTGGCCGCAGCAAGAGGGCGGGAATGCCCGCATCCTCCGCTCGCTTAGCTACAGGTGCCTCTGGCTTGTCAGATACTAGCAACTCAATATTACCATCACCAAGCAAGCCCGCTCTCTGTGCATCGATCAGTGCAGCAAAATTACTGCCTTGCCCGGAAGCAAAAACAGCGATTCGACTCAATTGCATCACACTTCAGCTCCAGTAAAGGTTACTTTGCGTTCCCCTTCTGTCACTTTACCAATGATATACGCCTCTTCCCCACTAGCTTCGAGCAGTTCAAGGGCACGTTCTCCATCAGCAGCACTAACTACCAGAACAAGTCCGATTCCCATATTAAAAGTAGTAAACATATCACGGTTGCTTACGTTTCCTTTGTTCTGCATCAATCCGAAGATCGGCAAAATCGGCCACGATCCGTAATTAATCTCCACATCTACACCGTCAGGCAATACGCGCGGGATATTCTCGATGAATCCGCCACCTGTAATGTGTGCCATTCCTTTTACCGGAAGCTGCTCCAGCAGCGCCAGCAAAGGCTTTACATAGATCTTTGTTGGTGCAAGAAGTACATCCACAAGCGGAGCTCCAAGCTCTGGAAGCACATCATTCAGACCGTAGCCATCTTGCTCCAGCAAAAGCTTACGCACCAGCGAGAAGCCGTTGCTGTGCACACCACTAGAAGCGAGACCAATCACTGCGTCTCCCGCTGCGATGTTAGCGCCGGTTACCAGCTTCGCTTTATCAGCTACGCCAACTGTGAATCCAGCGATATCATATTCACCCTCCGAATACATACCCGGCATCTCAGCTGTTTCGCCGCCGATGAGCGCACAGCCTGCTTGGTGACAGCCTTCTGCGATTCCCGCTACGATTGCTTCGATTTTCTCCGGCACGACTTTGTCGCAAGCCAGATAGTCGAGGAAAAAGAGTGGCTCCGCGCCTTGCACTACAATGTCGTTCACACACATAGCTACAGCGTCGATCCCAATCGTGTCATGGCGATCCGCCGCGAATGCGATTTTGAGCTTCGTGCCTACACCATCGGTTCCCGATACGAGCACTGGCTCTTCATATTTATCTTTATTGAGGCCAAACAGCGCTCCGAACCCACCAAGATCCGTCATTACTTCTGGACGGTAAGTACGTTTAACGTGCTTTTTCATGCGTTCTACCGCTTCGTTACCAGCCGCAATATCCACTCCGGCGTTTTTATAAGCTTCCGACACTTGGGACACCTCAATCTATAATAGTTTAGAGCGCTTTTGCGGGCGCATTCGGGGGAGTTGGTGGTTATAGGGGAGCTATTCCAAGGAATGTTTGGACTTCCGATCGCTGTTATGTTTGGATTTCCTGATTTAAACCGCTTTTCGCGGTAGAAATCCAAACATAAGCGTATGCTTACGAAGTGAGCTTTCCTACGGAAAGCTTTCGGGCGAACGCTACGCTTCTACAGTTCCAAACTTCCTCTCCATAACTCCTTCTAACCACTGGGCTCACTCCTACTGCAAGCCGCAGTGTGCGCCTTGCACACGGACCTCAAGACCTCGGTGCATGAGCTACGCCATGCACCTCTTTAGCGAAACAAGCGGGTCCCGCATTTGCGCAGCAAACAGGGACGAGCTCGGCGAGCTTGCTCTTGGCGCTTAGGGCGCAGCCGAGCGCTACCTTAGCGAAACAAGCAGCCCTCGTATTTGCGGAGCAAACAGAGGGGAGCTTGGTGAGCCATTCCCGGCGGCGGTAAGCAGCCGGGGGGCGGAGCGCCGTAAAGCGTGTCCCGTCCGTGCGAAGCACACAGGGACAAAGCGAGCACTCGCACCCAAGTTCTCTTAGCAAGTTATAACCAAACTCCTACCGCCGAGCTTTCGGGTGGCCGGAGGGCAGAGCCCTTCGGAATCGCCCTTTGCAAGGGGGACTTAGGGGGATGTTCCGTTCTAACAGCTGCACCCATCTTTTTCAGCCCCGCCAAAATCAACCTGAGTAGGGTAATCGTTATCGAAGCAGGAAAGGCACAACCCGCCTTTGTAATCATCTTTGTTGTGACCACCGATGGAAGAGATTAAGCCCTCCGGTGACAAGAATGCCAAGGAATCGGCATTGATCTCTTCGCACATTTCCGCAATGGTCTTGTAGGACGCGATGAGATCGCGGCGGTCTGGGGTATCAATGCCGTAGAAGCAAGGATTCTTGAAGGGCGGCGATGTAATCCGCACATGCACTTCAACGGCTCCCGCTTCGCGAAGCAGATTGACGATTCGGCGTGAAGTCGTACCACGCACGATGGAATCATCGATCATGACAACACGTTTGCCATCCACCACACTTCGCACGGCGCTTAGCTTCATTTTCACACCTTGCTCACGCAGTTCTTGGCTCGGCTGGATGAAGGTCCGGCCTGTGTACTTGTTCTTAATGAGCCCAAGCTCATAAGGAATGCCCGTCTGCTCCGCAAATCCAATCGCTGCCGAGATACTTGAATCCGGTACACCAGTTACGAGGTCAGCATCTACGAAAGCTTCTAATGCCATTCGGCTACCCATCCGCTTACGCGCGGTGTGTAGGTTAGCACCATTCATATCACTGTCTGGGCGAGAGAAGTAAATATACTCCATCGCGCACAGCGCTTTACGTTTGGGCTCGGTAAAACGATCTTCTAAGAGGCCATTTTTATCGAGCACGAGCAGTTCGCCAGGTTCGATATCGCGAACCAGCCGAGCTCCGATTACTTCTAAGGCGCAAGATTCAGAAGCAAAAATATAGGCATCGCCGATCCGTCCCATTACAAGCGGACGCAAACCATGGGAATCCGAAGCGACAATTAATTTGTCATTCGTCATGAGCAGAAAAGCAAACCCGCCAACCAGTTGTTTTAGCGCATCCTTAGCCGCTTCAACAAAATCCTTTGGCGAACGCGCAATCAGATGCGCCAGCACTTCTGTATCACTCGTAGTTTGGAAGATCGATCCACTTTGCTCCAGCTGTTTTCGAATCAACGGTTCGTTAACAATGTTACCGTTCGTAGCAATCGCTAAATCTCCGTCACGATATTTAAATATCAGTGGCTGTGCGTTGGTTAAACGGCTATCACCGCTAGTGGAATAACGCACATGCCCAATGGACATGTCTCCTACTAGTGAGGCAATTTTGTCCTTGTCGAATACTTCTTTTACTAACCCCATTCCACGGTGATAGTTGAAATCACGGCCGTCTGCTACGCAGATGCCCGCACTTTCTTCCCCGCGGTGTTGTAAGGCGTGCAAGCCGTAATAAGACATGGACGCCGCTTCCGGGTGTCCGAAGACCCCGAAAACGCCGCATTCTTCTTTTAATGTGTCAAAAATATCTCCCGAGCCCGTTCCTTCATTGTAAAAGTCACCAGTCCACAGGATAGGGGTCTCCTGCTCTTTCCCGGTCTTTATTTCATAAGACATGGAATAGCATCCTCCCAAACGTGCTTCAATTCTGCTACTGCTTCATCTAGTGCGGACTTGCCGTCCAGATTTACGCGTAGTCTGTCTCCACCTACAGTTCCGATAATTTCTACTGGAACCCCGCTAGCAGCAATCGCTGCTTTCAGCTCTTCCGTACGATCAGGTGCAGCTGTCAGCACGATACGTGATTGGCTCTCACTGAACAACGCGACATCAGATCTAAGTCCACCCGCCGAAAGCTCAACGTTCGCACCAACGCCACCGCTGATACAGCTCTCTGCAAGTGCTACGGCAAGACCACCTTCGGACAAGTCATGTGCCGAACGCACTAGACCGCCGCGAATCGAGGTAAGCACTGCGCTCAGTAGTTTTTTCTCAGTAGCCAAATCCAAAGCTGGAGGACGACCTTCGGTTACACCATGAACGGCGTATTGGAATTCACTACCGCCAAGCTCAGCCTTAGTCACTCCTAGCAGAAGAATAGAATCTCCTTCTTGCTTGAAGCCTTGAGTCGTAATATGATCCGTATCCGTTACTAAACCAACCATGCCGACAACCGGCGTTGGGTAGATGGATCCCGTAGTATTTTCGTTATATAGACTGACATTCCCGCCGATAACCGGAGTATCCAGCACACGACAAGCTTCGGCCATACCATCAACCGCGCGCTCCATTTGCCAGAATACATCAGGCTTCTCAGGGTTTCCGAAGTTTAGGTTATCGGTAATCGCCAACGGTTCAGCACCGGAACAAACGATGTTACGTGCAGCCTCGCTGACTGCAATACGTCCACCCACTTCAGGATCAAGATGAACATAACGACCATTACAGTCTGTAGTCATCGCAAGTGCTTTACGAGTACCATGAATAGTAACTACAGCCGCGTCAGATCCAGGACGTACAGCTGTGCTAGTCCGTACCATGTAATCGTATTGATTGTATACCCATGCTTTACTTGCTACGGTTGGTGATCCAAGCACAGTACGTAGTGCGCCGCCCAAATCCGTAACTTCCTCGTAACGAAGGGTATCTACCTTTTCATTCGCAATATAGTAAGCTGGAACCTCAGAAGGCTTGTTATATACTGGGCACTCATCCACGAGCGCTGTTACTGGCATGTCACCAACAACCTCACCGTGATGATACAGCTTCAAGCGACCGTCATCCGTAACTTTACCGACCTTACAGCAGATTACACCCCAGCGATCAAAAATCTCTTGCGCCTGAGCTTCATCCTTCGGTTCTACTACGAACAACATCCGTTCTTGCGATTCCGAAAGCATCATTTCGTAAGGGGTCATGCCCTCTTCCCGTTGTGGCACCTGATCAAGATACAGCTCCAGACCATTGCCTGCTTTACTGGCCATTTCCGCACTAGAGCAAGTAAGACCAGCAGCGCCCATATCCTGAATCCCAACAACGATGCCGCTGTCGATCAACTCTAAACAAGATTCCATTACGAGCTTTTCCATAAATGGATCGCCGACCTGTACAGCTGTACGTTTAGCTTCTGATTCCTCACTAAGTTCAACAGATGCAAAAGTAGCCCCATGAATTCCATCACGTCCTGTAGGAGGACCTACGTAGAAAACTGGATTACCTACACCTTTAGCTACACCGCGTTGGATTTTGTCATGATCGATAAGGCCCACACACATTGCGTTAACAAGCGGGTTGCCGTCATAGCTATCATCAAACATGATTTCTCCGCCCACGGTTGGAATCCCGATACAGTTACCATAACCTGCAATACCAGACACTACATGCTCGAACAAATATTTAACGCGATCACTTTCCAGCTTGCCAAAACGCAAGGAGTTCAGCAGTGCGATGGGTCTAGAGCCCATGGAGAAAATATCACGAATAATACCGCCCACACCTGTTGCCGCACCTTGGAAAGGTTCTACAGCTGACGGGTGGTTATGACTTTCGATTTTGAATACAACCGCTTGATTATCTCCGATATCAACAATCCCTGCACCCTCGCCGGGTCCCATCAGGACACGTGGTCCAGTAACTGGGAAACGTTTCAACAATGGCTTAGAGTTCTTGTACGCACAGTGCTCGGACCACATTACGCTGAATACGCCGATTTCAGTATAATTGGGCAAGCGTCCCATAAAAGACTTGATGAGCTCATATTCGCTGTCCGACACACCGAATTGGCTGTAAATTTTCTGCTCTGCGATCTGTTCTGCGGTCGGTTCCTTAACGGATACTTGCTGCGTCATGACGATCCCTCCAAGTCTTCAGTATAGATGTGAACATCCGTTTGCCATCTTCTGATCCGAACAAGCTGTTAGCTGCACGCTCAGGGTGAGGCATCATGCCGACAACATTACCTTGTACGTTACTAACACCCGCAATATCAGCTACAGATCCGTTAGGATTATCGCTATACGTGAATATAATCTGATTGTTAGCTTGCAGTTCTGCCAATGTCTCTTCATCACAGTAGTAGTTACCTTCACCGTGAGCAATTGGGATAATGATCTCTTCATCCTTAGCATAGTCAATAGTAAATGGGGTTTCATTATTAACAACCTTAAGCACCGTATCATGACAGCGGAACTTCATTGACATGTTACGACGCAGCGCACCTGGCAACAAACCAGCTTCAGTAAGAATTTGGAACCCGTTGCAAATGCCTAGCACGAATTTACCTTGCTCTGCCGCTTTAGCTACTTCAGCCATAACAGGAGCAAATCTTGAAATCGCACCGCAGCGCAGGTAATCACCATATGAGAATCCGCCTGGAACCAAAATACAATCATACGCCGACAAATCTGTCGCTGTATGCCATACGTAATCGACTGGTTCGCCGAGAGTGTCCTCTACCGCCTTGTAGCAATCAATATCACAGTTGGAACCTGGGAAGACAAGTACAGCAAATTTCATGTCGTTTAGTCCTCCAATTCGTAGCGGTAATCCTCGATCACCGTGTTGGCAAGTAGCTTTTCGCACATTTCCTTGAGACGCACTTCCGCTTCAGCACGGTTATCCGTGTCTAAAGTCAGCTCCATATATTTCCCAATACGCAAGCTTTCAACTTCTTGGAATCCTACCGAGTGAAGTGCTCCTTGAACTGCTACCCCTTGTGGATCGAGAACGCTTTTCTTAATGGTGACATATACCGTCGCTTTTAACATATGCTTGTAGTTCCTCCTAAATTTTTATGTGTATATATTTTCTGAAACTGAAACTGCAACTCTACTAAAAGTAAATCTAGCTTCAAAAACATATACTTTAATTTATTCCCATGAGTAAACGCACTATGTTGAACTATAAAGACTTGCCAGTAAGACGATGATAAATGTCCAGATAACGGCGTGTAGTTTCTTCAACTACTTCTAGTGGAAGCGGGTCAGGTTTGCTATTTTTATCCCAGGAGGATGCAGATAGATACGTACGAACAGGCTCTTTATCCATGCTATCAATTTCGATATCAAGAGCATATTTGTCCTTAGCCCAGAAGCGTGAAGCATCCGGCGTAAAAATCTCATCAATCAAAATCACCTTGCCATCCAGCAAGCCGAATTCGAATTTGCAATCTGCAAGAATGATTCCCCGCTCAGCACAATACTCTCTGGCAAAAGAGAACAATTTCAAGCTTTTCTCCTGTAGCTCAAGCGCTAGATCAGCACCGATTAACTCCTGCATCTTTTCAAAAGGAATATCCTCATCATGACCTACATCGTTTTTAGCCGCAGGGGTAAAGATCGGCTGAGTCAGCAGCGCGTTTTTGCGCAAACCCTTAGGAAGCTCAATACCATTCACTTTTCCAGTTTCTTGATATTGTCTCCAGCCTCCGCCAGTGATGCAACCGCGCACTACACATTCGATATCGATGCGCTCCGCTTTGCGTACCACCATAACACGGTTTCTGAGGGCCTCCTTGTCCTTAACGATGTCTCCGAGCAGATCCACATCGATATGAACGACATGATTCTCCATCAGCTCTTTGGTCTTTCCAAACCAGAACGCACTAAGACGGTTAAGCACATTGCCCTTTTCAGGAACCGCTGGGTCCAGCACATAGTCAAAAGCAGATATCCGATCCGTGACGACGATCAGTACATTCTCCCCTAAATCGTACAGCTCACGAACCTTCCCTTTATAGAGCAGCGGCGCATTGATAAGTTCCACGGCTGTGGATACGGCCGACAATGTCATGACCTTTCCTCCCTTGAACTAATGATCTTGATTACTGCAACTGGTCTCAAAGGCGTAATTCTGAGGAATGTTTGGACTTCCGATCGCTGTTATGGTTAGATTTCCTGATTTAAACCGCTCTTCGCGGTAGAAATCCAACCATAAAGGCGAACGCTAACGCTTCTACAGTTCCAAACTTCCTCTCCATTACGCATTCGACCAATTTCCTTTATATCTAACTCCTTAGTTCACCACTAACTTATCTTTTTTTAGATGAGCTCTAGCTTGCGGAAGATGGTGTCCACATGCTTAAGGTGCCAAGAAGGGTTAAATGCATCTTCAATCTCTTCTGGGGTAAGAACGTTTGTGATCTCAGGTGTAGCTTCCACGATATCGCGGAACTGTTTTTGCTCTTCCCACGCTTGCATCGCACGCGGTTGAACGGTATCGTACGCTTGCTCACGGCTAAGGCCTTTGTCGATCAATTTAGTCAAAATACGACCGGAGAAAGGAACGCCGAAGGTACGGTTCATGTTGCGTTTCATATTCTCTGGGAATACAGTCAGGTTCTTCACGATGTTTCCGAAACGGTTCAGCATATAGTTGAGAAGCATCGTAGCATCTGGAAGGATGATACGTTCCACAGAGGAGTGCGAAATGTCGCGCTCATGCCAGAGTGGCACGTTTTCGTAAGCTGTAACCATATGTCCGCGAATGACGCGGGACAGACCGGAGATGTTCTCGCAGCCAATTGGGTTCCGTTTGTGAGGCATAGCGGATGAACCTTTTTGACCTTTGGCAAAAGCTTCTTCCACTTCGCGAATCTCACTCTTTTGCAGGGCGCGAATTTCAGTAGCAAATTTGTCTAACGATGTCGCTACCAAAGCAAGAGCAGCCATGTATTCAGCGTGACGGTCACGCTGTAATGTTTGTGTAGAGATTGGAGCTGGGCTTGTACCGAGCTTGCGGCAAACAAATTCTTCTACGAAAGGATCGATGTTAGCGTAAGTACCAACGGCACCGGAGATTTTACCGAACTGCACTCCATTCGCAGCATGGCGGAAACGCTCCAGGTTACGTTTCATTTCTTCGTACCACAGTGCCATTTTTAGACCGAAGGTAGTTGGCTCAGCATGCACACCATGTGTACGGCCCATCATCGGCGTATCTTTGTAAGCAATTGCTTTATCTTTAAGGATCTCAATAAAATTGATGATATCCTTCTCTAGAATCTCGTTCGCTTGACGTAGCAAGTAACCTAGCGCCGTATCTACCACGTCAGTAGAAGTAAGACCGTAGTGTACCCATTTGCGTTCTGCGCCAAGGCTCTCGGAAACCGCACGTGTAAAGGCGATTACGTCATGGCGTGTTTCTTGTTCTATTTCATCAATACGTGCAATGTCGAATTTTGCGTCCTTACGTAGTTTAGCTGCGTCTTCGTGCGGGATTACTCCCAGCTCAGCCCATGCTTCACAAGCGCAAATTTCAACTTCCAGCCACGCTTTGAATTTATTTTCCTCTGTCCAAATAGCTCGCATCTCAGGTCTGCTGTAACGTTCGATCATATTCTTTAGTTCCTCCAAAGTTTAGATTGCTCCACCCAGGACAAGCCGTCTCCGGTGTCCTTGCAGAGCAGATTGACATGGCCCATCTTGCGGCCGATCTTACTCTCAGTCTTGCCATATATATGAAGCTTAGGTACAACTCCCAGCTTATTATCTTTTTCGTCTCGTGTACAGGTCGCTTTAATGGCTCCGTCCAAATGCTGGCCTAGTACATTTACCATAACTACAGGTGTCAAAAGCGTTGTATCCCCCAGCGGCAGATTGCAGATCGCCCGGACATGCTGCTCAAACTGCGAAGTCGCGCAAGCGTCCATGGTGTAGTGTCCAGAGTTATGCGGCCTTGGAGCCAGCTCATTGACGAACAATTCTCCGTCCTCTGTGACGAACATTTCTACTGCCAGCAGTCCAACTGCATGAAGTCCAGCGATTAATGTCTCTGCCAGCTCACATGCTCGCTGCTGAATCTCCTCTGACACGCTTGCAGGCACAATGGATAGATGCAAAATATTATTCACATGAATATTCTCCGACGGCGGGAAGCTCTTAACCTCTCCAGATGCACTGCGAGCTGCAACGACGGATATTTCACACTTAAAAGCTACAAACTTCTCAAGCACCAGCTCCGGCACAACTGCTCCGGGTGCTACTTGTCGGAAGGCTTCCTCTAGCTCTTCCTCCTGCCGGATGACGGCTTGGCCCTTGCCGTCATAACCTCCTGTGGTTGTCTTTAGCACACAGGGAAGTCCAAGTTCAGCCGCCGCCACTTTCAGCTCCGCAAGGCTATCCACCTTCCGGTACGGGGCGACGGGTACGCCCGCCGCCTCGATGGCGGCTTTTTCGCGCAGCCGATGCTGCGTCGTATACAGCAGCGCGCTGCCCTGCGGCACGTACGATTCCTCCGTCAGCAGCGCGGCAACGCCCGCGTCGACGTTCTCAAACTCGTACGTGATGACGTCCGCGCGGCGGGCTAGCTCCCGCGCCGCGTCCCGGTCGTTATACGCCGCTGTAATCTGCGGCGTAACTTGACCGCTAGGCGCATCCGGCGCAGGGTCCAGCGCCACAAAGCGATACCCCATGGCGCTGCCAGCCAGCGCCATCATGCGCCCGAGCTGCCCGCCGCCGAGCACACCGACGGTCGCGCCGGGCAGTAGCGTCCGGACGGTGTCCGCGCCAGACGCCTCAACAGCGGCTGGCGAAGCTATGCCGCTAACATCCTGCAGCTCCTCCGGTCTCATAAGCTGTCGCTGCTTTCAAGGACTTCATCGCGGATCGCATCCCGCCGCAGCTGCGCGCGCTGCTGCACTTCTGGATCGAACGCTCCGATGATCTGTGCAGCCAGCAGGCCTGCATTAATGGCTCCTGCTTTACCAATCGCTACCGTTGCCACTGGAATGCCTCCTGGCATCTGTACGATGGAGAGAAGCGAATCAAGGCCATTTAACGCCTTCGACTGCACTGGTACTCCAATCACAGGTAGGATCGTCTTTGCTGCCACCATTCCCGGCAAATGCGCAGCTCCACCCGCTCCCGCAATAATGACGCGAATGCCGCGGCCCGCTGCTTCCTCCGCATAGCTGAACATCAAGTCCGGCGTCCGGTGCGCGGATACTACCTTCTTCTCGTAAGATAATCCCAGCTCTTCAAGCACCGCACAAGCGTGCTCCATCGTATCCCAATCCGATTTACTGCCCATGATGACAGCTACCTGCACAGACATGATTCGACCCCTTCCGACCACTAGTAATTTCCCCACAGAGTAGGGTTTTGCTTCGATGCGTACTCAGGTACTTTGCGGGGGCCCCGAGCCCCAAATACATATTTTCTAAAATAAAAAAAGTCCGAGTTCCAAACGCATATTGCTGCGGGAAGATCGGACTAGTAAAGGAATTAGGAAAAAGTAATCCGCATGCCTGCCTATCACTAGGCTGTCTTTAAGCGCGGAAAATGGCACAATGCATCACTCCGTTACCCGGAACGCATTGCCGCATTCTATCATCCTATTTCCTCGTAGTCCGGTAATTTACGGTTCCCGGGTAGAAACTTCCGGGCCTTATCCCCGGTTTTATACGAGTTGCTCATGACATCAGTTTAACAACCCCCTACATAGGATGTCAACTCAAACACGAACATTGATAAATTTCAAATACCAAACGTTCGCTTTTAGGCGAGTTTGAATTCTCAATAGCCACTTATTTGGCTGATAAAGACTTCTTTCCGTACAGATTCTCAAAGAAACAAGAAAAACGCCTAACGGCGTCCTTAGAGATAGAGTTACAAGCTGAGTACATCCGAGATTCCATACTCGTATCCATATGCACCTTCGTAGTGAGGTTACGCTTACGGACCATATTGCACTTACTCCCTAATAACAAGCCCATTCCCGGGTGATATTCGACGAATAACGGCGCTGGCTCTTTTACGTTACCGTCGGCACAATGTGTTCGATTTTTCGCATACATTTGGCTCTTTTACGTTACCGTCGGCACAATGTATTCGGTTTTTCGCATACATTTGGCTCGATTACGTTCCGGCGGCACATTGTATTCGGTTTTTCGCATACATTCGGTTCTTTTACGTTCCGTCGGCACAATGTGTTCGATTTTTCGCATACATTCGGCTCGTTTACGTTCCGTCGGCACAATGTGTTCGATTTTTCGCATACATTCGGCTCTTTTATGTTACCGTCGGCACAATGTGTTCGGTTTTCCGCATACATCGGCTCGTTTACGTTACCGTTGGCACATTGTATTCGGTTTTTCGCATACATTTGGCTCGTATACGATACTGGTGGCACATTGTATTCGGTTTTTCGCATACATTTGGCTCGTTTACGTTACCGGAGGCACATTGTATTCGGTTTTTCGCATACATTTGTCCGTAAGCTCGACTGAAACATACATTTCGGAGGATATAAGGTCCACTCGGTCCGTTATACATCCCAAAGAGGCTTGTGCTTAATTAAAAACAGGGCTCCCCATGGCCATCAGTTGAATATAGGCTCATCCCTTGAATTCGGTTCACATTTCTCCGCAGTCTCGAAATTTAAATTCTATTATAGTAAAAAAAGGGACGCAATCAGCGTCCCTTTTAACTTTATATTATTTTACAACCAATACTGGGATACGAGCACTTTGTACTACATTATGGCTTACGCTACCCAGAACAAATTCACGTATTCCGCCAAGTCCGCGGCTTCCAATTACAATAACATCCACCGCATGTTCCTTAGCATATTTCAAAATCACTTCAGCAGGCGATCCTTGTAAAAGCTCAACCTCAGCGTTCAAGCCTTCAGCTTCAAGGCGCCCCTTCACTTCTTCAGTAGTTTGCAATGCCAAATCATAATATTCTTTATTTAGTGAAGCTGGTAGTGGTGCAAGAGCTTCTCCGATATAAAATCTTGGGAATTCAAATGCGTGTACGACATGCAGGATAGATCCTGGAGTAACTTTTGCAAGTTCAATTGCACGTTCCAAAGCCTGATTGGATGCCTTAGATCCATCAAAGGCGAGTAAAATTTTAGAGAATAACATGTAAAGCCACCTCTTTTTTTCTAGTTTATAATCATAAAGACTATCACCTTAAAAAATAGCTGTACAAAAAGATATTCAACAGAAGCAGCAGCGGAATTCCGATCCTGAAGGACGTATGTCGCGTCTTGTGGCGCTTACGGTACATGGCAATCAGTACTCCTAGTGCCCCGCCCATAGCCGCTAGCAGAAAAAGTGTCTTCTCAGGTACACGTTCCCGCCTTTTACGGGCTTTGTTCTTATCTTCGGACATGACTACATACCCGATAATATTAATTACCACAAACCACAACATTATAACCTTGACCATTCTACCGGGCTCCTCCACCTTGCTTTCTATCAATATATCTATCTCTATTATATTCCTCTTTTCAAAAAATGCCAATCGCCCATACAGCTCCGATAACTTCACTACTTCCCTCTTATGTTTCATTGATTCTTCGTATCCTTCATCCATACCCAGGACAACACTGCAGCTAGCACCGCCGCAATCCCGCCCAGCCAGAAGCCTCCAGTCAAACCATACACAGCGCTCATCCAACCTGCCACGAACGGTCCCGCCGACATACCTACCGCATAGACAGCCTGATAAAAGCCCATAGCTGTTGCGCGTTTATAAGGATCTATTTCTGACACCGACTTCCCTAGCAGCAATGGAAAAATAAGTCCCTGCATAAAGCCGTTTCCTACCTGAGTCAGACAGAGCGCCGTTAGCGTCGGCATTGCAGGAATAAGTAATGTAAACAGTGCACTACCTAAAAAGCCAAGAAGAAGCGTTCCCCTGTCTCCCAGCAGCTTGCCGAATGTCCTCGAGCCGTAGAGAGTCGCTACAGCATGCGGAACCATAAAAGCGAGCGTCAGCCAGCCCAGGCTTTCTTTGCTTGCTCCGATGTTAAGGGCTTGGTTCGGAGTATATCCAAACATCGTTATGAATAGTACACAATGTGCCAACACAGACAGCACTGAAACTCTTACCAAAAGCGGCTCCTTCATAACGCCGGCCAGATCCTTGATCTGTATCGCGCTTTGACGTTTCTCCTGTTTTTGTTCAGGCAATCGCAAAGCAAGCAATAACGCCGCAATAGCTACAATTCCGCCAATTAGGAACGGGGCGTTCCAACCCCAATGCTCCACCATATAACCGCTGATCATCATGCTCGTCAATTGGGCAATAACTGTAGTGAATTGCAGCATGCCCATTGCTTTTCCAGCTTCCTCTTTCGGGAAATATCCCGCGAACATTACGGTGTACACAACCCATGCCGAAGCCGCTATACCGGATACCGCACGTGCTGCTAATGCCCACCCAGGTTGTACTCCCCACATAAAAAGAAAGCAGCTGGCTCCGCTCGCAATCAGTCCCAGATAGATAAACGGCCTCCGCCGATTCAAATAATCCGAACCGATCCCAATCGGCAAACGGAATAGAATCTGCATTAACCCATATACGCCAAGCACCATACCTACCATAAAATACGATGCCCCCAGATGCTCTACATATGGTGAAAGCACCGGAACATAAATATAAGAAGAGAACCAGAACATAAATACAATAACGAGAAAGAAAAACTTACTGCCTCCCTGCCCCTGTGTTCTATTTACCGCTTTCAACTGATCCGCTTGCTGTTCAGCTGCCACCCTAATCACCTGCTCTATGTATTTGCTTAACATTCTAATTCAAAGCCTAACCGTAGACCACAAAAACTTACTCAGTCAGAAAAAAGGCTACTGAGCATACTCAGCAGCCTTTTTTTTACAATACTCTACTTATCCTTTTTCTGACCCTCAAGCGCAGCCTTCAGTAGCTCCCCAAGGTTAGAACCAATGCTTTCTTGCTTACTGTATTGCTGCACCAGTTTTTGCTGTTCACGTTTATTTACATGCTTGTGGTCTTTATCCAAGGTTTCCGTGATTCCACAGCCTAGACATTGTACGAACATGCCTGCTTTACCCTCTTTAAGCTCCATTTTCTTATGGCACTGCGGGCAGCGACGATTCGATAGTCTTTTCTCTCCGGCACGGGTATAGCCGCAGTTATCTGCAGGACACACAAGCAGCTTGCCCCGTTTGCTCTTTTTCTCAAGTAGTCTTGTACCGCATTCCGGACAATTACTGTTAGAAACATTATGCGGTTTGTATTCTGCTCCACTAGTTTTGACACCTGTCACCAGTTCCTGTGCCATACTACGGATGCCTTGTAAAAAGAGCTCCGGCTTACCTTGACCACGCGCTATTTTCTCCAGCTCAGCTTCCCAGCGCGCGGTTAGATCCGGTGTCCGTAGCTGAGTAGATACCAACTCGATGAGCTGCTTGCCTTTTCCAGTCGGGTGCAGTAGATTTCCCTGCCGCTCAATCGTATCGGAGCTCACCAGCTTCTCGATAATATCCGCACGCGTTGCCGGGGTCCCCAGTCCATGCTTCTCCATTTGCGTCAAAAGCGAAGCCTCATTATAACGCTTCGGTGGCTGTGTTCGTCCAGCACGCACCATACAGCGGCTAATAGTTACAGCTGCTCCTTCACGTAACTCGGGCAGCTTAACACTCCCTGCCGCAGGCTCATCCGAATTATCCTCTTCATCATCACTACTCATATCTCCGCCGTACACTTCACGCCAGCCTGCATCTTTTACCGTGGTTCCTTTTACATGGAAGCTCTCACCCTCCACGTTGACCATCACGGCTACCGCATCATAACGAGCTGGTGGGTAGAACAAGCTTATAAAACGCCGCACAATTAGATCATAGAGCTTACGTTCCTCAGCACTCAGCCCATTTAGCAGTACCGTCTGCTCAGTTGGAATAATGGCATGGTGATCACTTACTTTACTATCATCCACAATACGCTTCGTAATCGGCAGCTGTTTGCGCAGCAGTGGACGTGCCAACGCTGCATATGGACCGACCGCTACACTATCCAGTCTTTCCTTGAGTGTTCCAGTCATATCTGAAGTTAAGTAACGGCTGTCCGTACGCGGATAAGTGACGAGCTTATGCTGCTCATACAGCCGCTGAAGCACACTGGAGGTCTGCTTCGCAGAGAAGCCAAACTTCCGGTTCGCATCACGCTGAAGTTCCGTCAGATCATAAGCGAGTGGATGAGGTTCACTCTTTTCACTCTTTTGCACCTTAACAATGCGTCCGCTACGTCCAGTAAGCTTATCCTTTAGACTTGCCGTCTTATCTTTTTCGAATATCCGTCCATCTCCGTTACTAGCCCGCCAAGCTGCTTGGAAATCTCCGAAATCTGCAGTCAACGTCTCAAAATCAACAGAACGGAAACCCGTGATCTCCTGTTCGCGATCCATGATCATCCCTAGTGACGGCGTTTGAACCCGTCCAGCTGAGAGGGGCGAACCGAACTTACAGGTCAAAGCTCTCGTGACGTTCAGTCCAATCATCCAGTCTGCCTCTGCGCGGCAACGTGCAGATTCATACAAACGATCAAATTCGCGGCCTGGGCGAAGCTTTGCAAATCCTTCTTTTATCGCTTTATCCGTCTGAGAGGATATCCATAACCGCCGGAACGGTTTTTTCCATCCTGCCATATTCATAATCCACCGTGCCAGTAGCTCCCCTTCACGGGCAGCATCTGTAGCAACAATAAGCTCCTCAATGTCCTGACGCTTCATTAGATGCTGCACAGCTTTGTATTGCTGGCTTGTCTCCCGAAGCACCTTCAGCTTGCTCTTTTCCGGTAAAATCGGCAAATCCTCCAAGGCCCAAGTTGCAAACTTTTTATTATAATCCTCGGGCTCTGCCAGGCCGACCAAATGTCCCAGCGCCCAGGTAACCACATATTTTGGACCTTCAATATAACTCTTCTGTTTATTATTACATCCCATAACTCGTGCAATCTCACGTGCAACAGACGGCTTCTCCGCCAATACTAGTGTCTTCATAATGCTCCCCTTTCCACATCAAATTTCATTATAGCACTAAATGAATGTTAGCAAATATCGTCAGGCTTTACTCCTGAGCTCAACAGATCTTCAATAATGTATGACTGATAGATATTCTTTAATATTCCGAAACACTAGACTATATTAACCATTCGGGGTTTCGTCCCTTGGAGCGAATAATGAAGAATCATTTAAGCTAGATTTATATCCAACTAGAGCCGATGTAACGAGTATTTTATTATCAGTACTCAACATAAATAAACCCTCACAGCCTTTTGAGGTGCGAGGATTTATTTAGATAATAATTTATTCAAGTACAATTTTCGGAGATAAAAAATCCGCTCTTTTATACTGAAGCCCAAGCTTTAGTATAATATTCTTTATAGGTGCATATGCGGTACCCTCATACATGATAACCTGCTCATCACTTAAATCCACTGTGGCTGTTTTCCCATTTAGCGATAATTTTATTTTTCCTGATTCGAACTTTATAGCTGCACCCAGACCATAAGCCAAATCCTTTACAGAACAATAAACCAGACCATTAGCCCCTTCAAATGAAGGCTGTTTAGTATATCTGATCTGCTTATCTTTATAAATAATCTCCAGTGGTCTCGCGAAGGAGAAATACCTCACTGAATCACCCTTATTGATCACATAATCACCTGTTCTATTCCATCCCCCTGGTAAATCTTTGGTGATTATTCCTGTCAAAATATCTATATTAACGGTTCTTATATAAAACTTTCCGCTTGAGCTAAAGGGTTCATACTCGAGAATTGTATTAGTGTGCCATTTCACTGTCTCAGGCCAGAGTTCGCGATATGGTAATTTTATTATACGAACTTGCTTGTTGTTCTTTATATCATAAATTCTTAACTGCTCATCCTTATATTTACGCGTGTCTTTATCATAAGAGGCTTCAAAACTCACTAAATATTTATTATCTGGCGAAACCGAAGTTTCCCTCACAAAAGAATGTCTGTCTGAAATTTTTTCTATTTTACCTGTCGTATCAGTACGTATTAAGTAATCCCAGCCGTTAATTCTCCTTAACCCAAAAATATTATTGGCTATACGCATTTTCCATTGATATTCGTCCCACTGAAGCTTCATTTCTTTAATTTCGTTAATTTTATGCCCTTTTGCAATTTCATAGTTCTTTCCATTTTTTTTAAAAATAAGTGCGGTTTTATCAATAGTGCTATCTCCTTTTGATTCATAACACCGCCCCATCCTACACTGCTCTTCATTCTTAGGATAGAGGTATTCAGACTCTGTATTTGTTATGTATTGATTACTTGAAAGAGTAATTAATTGTGTTACTTTTGTATCATTATCTGTAAATGTATACAGATCGTTATCCAAATATAAACCTCCAATTGTTTGTCCAGAGTATTTATAATCAATGTGATTCTCCCGGATTTTTTGATTATCTGCTGATATAAAGTAGGTGTAAAAAGGTGGAATCAGGTTTTTTTTCTGTGTTGCCGTTTTTAATAACTTAAGCTCCTTTGTTTTATAATTAAAAGAATAGAGCTTCTCTTCACTCGTCTCTTTTTGTCTATATTCCGAATCCTCCCATGTTGTTACTGTATAAAGACTACTCTTATAAACCACGTATCCATATAATTCTCCATTAATTTTAGTTGTATAGTACGATCCATTATGTTGAAAGTTCTCTCCTTTATCGTTATCGCTACCATCGTTTAAGTTATACCCGGCTGTTGGCGCAAATGAGAATTCTTTGAAGTCATAATCTTCTTCTATCCTTTCACCAGTTCTTAAGTCTATTGTCTCTACCACCACATGAGGATATATCATATTTTCTTCATTGTTTTGATAGAAAAAAATTCGTATTACTACACGATTATCGGAAGACTCCTCGGCCTTGGCATAATGTGTACCCATAAAAATAAATACAAGTAGGAGACAAAATAAACTCTTTCGAATAACAACTTTAACCATAAAGGACCACCTTTCGATATTTTACTAACATCAATATACACCTTCCTTTTATTCACTATGTATTCCTACATATACAAATATATTATAATTTGTAAAATAGAAAAAAGCAGTTTATTCTTAGTCATTACTAAGAATAAACTGCTTTTAATAAACCATCTATAATTCTTCATATCCCATATCTAGGACGGCTTCGAAGTACACCTTATCCCCATGAATCCCTCTTATATAAAAGCCTTCTTTCGTTTCAGAGGAAACCATAATTCGTAGCTCTTCATCATAAGTAGCTTCTTGTATATAGGTAATCCTAAAACGCTTTAGTGTTCTCTCCCAATCTGTCAGCGGAAGCGCATCGCAACACAAATCCCCACACCGGGCATTATTCAAATGTCCGTTGCTATCCAGCCCACTATATCTTACCTGGTATCGATAAGCTTCCTCCATAGTGATATCAGAAGGGAGCGTTACCTTAACAGGCATATCCCCTACTGAATCACCGCTGTAATGCTTAACCTCAACAGGGAGAGCATTAGGTCGAAGGATTTTTCTCTTCTCAATATCCACCAGTGCCCAAATTGTGCGGGCTGTAGCGATCTCTAGATCATCTCCATCAAAAATACGATAATCGCGCTGCCATAGCGCCCCTTTTGTTCCTTTACTCCAGGTACGAACACTAAGCTGATCATTGGGGTGAGGAATACGTTTAAATTCAAGATCGAGCGTAATCATCATCCAGCCCATTCCTGCATTCAAAATCTCTTCCATACTTATCCCCAACTTACCCACTGCGAAGTCCGCCGCGCATTGCATAATATCCAGAATAAAGGATAACTTGCCCTTCGATCGATAATCCGTATCACTCGCATGAACAGAAAATTGCTCTATCCACACAAGATTAGTATTGTTCTCCATTGTTTATCCCCCTACAATGCAAAAAAACCTTGCATTTATTTGAAGTATCCACATATCCCACTGCTCTATCCACATAAATTGGGGACTACTTTTAAAAATGAATATATTTGATTGTTTCATCCACATGTTAGTAACTTTTATTTTTTCGTTATTTCTCCATAACTTATCCACATTATTTAAATTAACCGATAAAGGGAACAAAAAAGCCATTGTTGATAAATCAACAATGGCTTCGTGTGCTTGGCAACGTCCTACTCTCCCAGGACCCTTCGGTCCAAGTACCATCGGCGCTGGAGGGCTTAACGGTCGTGTTCGGGATGGGTACGTGTGGAACCCCTCCGCTATCGCCACCAAACATGCGTCTGTGAAACAGACGCTGCCGCGTGAAATTTCATTCATCACCAGAAGTGACAATGAATTTCTAAGCGTGTTACAGGCTTAATCGCCTGAAAACTGAATCCGAAACAAATCTGCGTTTTAAATATAGGATAAGCCCTCGACCGATTAGTATTGGTCAGCTCCATGCATTACTGCACTTCCACCTCCAACCTATCTACCTCGTCGTCTTCAAGGGGTCTTACTAATTGGGAAATCTCATCTTGAGGGGGGCTTCACGCTTAGATGCTTTCAGCGCTTATCCCGTCCGTACGTAGCTACCCAGCCATGCTTCTGGCGAAACAACTGGTGCACCAGCGGTACGTCCATCCCGGTCCTCTCGTACTAAGGACAGCTCCTCTCAAATTTCCTGCGCCCACGACAGATAGGGACCGAACTGTCTCACGACGTTCTGAACCCAGCTCGCGTACCGCTTTAATGGGCGAACAGCCCAACCCTTGGGACCTACTTCAGCCCCAGGATGCGATGAGCCGACATCGAGGTGCCAAACCTCCCCGTCGATGTGGACTCTTGGGGGAGATAAGCCTGTTATCCCCAGGGTAGCTTTTATCCGTTGAGCGATGGCCCTTCCATGCGGTACCACCGGATCACTAAGTCCGACTTTCGTCCCTGCTCGACTTGTAGGTCTCGCAGTCAAGCTCCCTTATGCCTTTGCACTCTTCGAATGATTTCCAACCATTCTGAGGGAACCTTGGAACGCCTCCGTTACTCTTTAGGAGGCGACCGCCCCAGTCAAACTGCCCGCCTGACACGGTCCCCGTACCGGATTACGGTACTAGGTTAGAACCTAGATACGATCAGGGTGGTATCCCAACGGCGCCTCCACCGAAGCTTGCGCTCCGATTTCTACGGCTCCCACCTATCCTGTACAGATCGTACCCAAATTCAATATCAAGCTGCAGTAAAGCTCCATGGGGTCTTTCCGTCTTGTCGCGGGTAACCTGCATCTTCACAGGTATTAAAATTTCACCGGATCTCTCGTTGAGACAGCGCCCAAGTCGTTACGCCATTCGTGCGGGTCAGAATTTACCTGACAAGGAATTTCGCTACCTTAGGACCGTTATAGTTACGGCCGCCGTTTACTGGGGCTTCGGTTCATAGCTTCGGGTTACCCCTAACCACTCCCCTTAACCTTCCAGCACCGGGCAGGCGTCAGCCCGTATACTTCGCCTTGCGGCTTCGCACAGACCTGTGTTTTTGCTAAACAGTCGCTTGGGCCTTTTCACTGCGGCCCCCTCGTGCTATTCACACTACCGGGGCACCCCTTCTCCCGAAGTTACGGGGTCATTTTGCCGAGTTCCTTAACGAGAGTTCTTCCGCGCGCCTTAGAATTCTCTTCTCGCCTACCTGTGTCGGTTTGCGGTACGGGCACCTTCTCCTGGCTAGAGGCTTTTCTTGGCAGTGTGAGATCATGACCTTCGCTACTACAATTTTCGCTCCCCATCACAGCCCAGCCTTAACGATGTGCGGATTTGCCTACACATCAGCCTCACTGCTTAGACGGACATATCCATCAGTCCGCGTCACTACCCTCCTGCGTCACCCCATCGCTCATAGCGGATTACGGTGGTACAGTAATTTCAAACTGTTGTCCTTCGACTACGCCTTTCGGCCTCGCCTTAGGTCCCGACTTACCCTGAGCGGACGAGCCTTCCTCAGGAAACCTTGGGCTTTCGGCGGATCAGATTCTCACTGATCTTTTCGTTACTCATACCGGCATTCTCACTTGTATGCTGTCCAGCGCTCCTTACGGTACACCTTCAACCCACATACAACGCTCCCCTACCCCAGATACATACGTATCTAGCCATAGCTTCGGTGGTGTGTTTAGCCCCGTTACATTTTCGGCGCAGAGTCACTCGACCAGTGAGCTATTACGCACTCTTTCAATGGTGGCTGCTTCTAAGCCAACATCCTGGTTGTCTGTGCAACTCCACATCCTTTCCCACTTAACACACACTTGGGGACCTTAGCTGATGGTCTGGGCTGTTTCCCTTTTGACAATGGATCTTAGCACTCACTGTCTGACTCCCGGCAATAAGTATATGGCATTCGGAGTTTGACTGATCTTGGTAATCCTTGCGGACCCCGCAACCAATCAGTGCTCTACCTCCACTACTCTTATACCGAGGCTAGCCCTAAAGCTATTTCGGGGAGAACCAGCTATCTCCGAGTTCGATTGGAATTTCTCCGCTACCCCCACCTCATCCCCGCACTTTTCAACGTACGTGGGTTCGGGCCTCCAGTGCGTGTTACCGCACCTTCACCCTGGACAGGGGTAGATCACACGGTTTCGGGTCTACGTCCACATACTAAATCGCCCTATTCAGACTCGCTTTCGCTGCGGCTCCGTCTTCTCGACTTAACCTTGCATGTTAAACGTAACTCGCCGGTTCATTCTACAAAAGGCACGCCATCACCCATAGATAGGGCTCTGACTTTTTGTAAGCACACGGTTTCAGGTTCTATTTCACTCCCCTTCCGGGGTGCTTTTCACCTTTCCCTCACGGTACTGTTTCACTATCGGTCGCCAGGTAGTATTTAGCCTTAGCAGATGGTCCTGCTGGATTCATACGGGGTTTCACGTGCCCCGCACTACTCGGGATCCGTCTCGGAGAGAACACAGTTTAGGCTACAGGGCTTTTACCTCTATCGCGGGCCTTTCCAGACCTCTTCGCCTACCATATTCCTTTGTAACTCCATGTGAGACGTCCCACAACCCCTAAGAGCAAGCTCTTAGGTTTAGGCTGTTCCGCGTTCGCTCGCCGCTACTGACGGAATCACTATTGTTTTCTCTTCCTCAGGGTACTTAGATGTTTCAGTTCCCCTGGTCTGCCTCTACATCTCCTATGTGTTCAGAGATGAGTAACTGCGAATTACCACAGCTGGGTTTCCCCATTCGGACACCCCCGGATCAAAGCTTGCTTACAGCTCCCCGAGGCAGTTTCGTTGTTCGCCACGTCCTTCGTCGGCTCCTGGCGCCTAGGCATCCTCCGTGTGCTCTTATTAGCTTAACCTTCGCTCCGATGTTTCGCTTGTTCGCACAATCGAAAATCTTCACTTAGCATCACTATTAATTTAAACTTGTTTACACAAGTTCAGCTTAAAAGATGTTCTAAAACGCAAATTCGTTTCGGTATCCAGTTTTCAAGGATCAAGTTTAAAGATGAGAGCTTAAACTCTCAAAACTGAGCAACGAGTGAGTTGTGGAAGCTTAGCTTCCGATTTGAATGTCTTCATTGCAGAAGACGATTCTCCATAGAAAGGAGGTGATCCAGCCGCACCTTCCGATACGGCTACCTTGTTACGACTTCACCCCAATCATCTACCCCACCTTCGGCGGCTGGCTCCCTTGCGGGTTACCCCACCGACTTCGGGTGTTGTAAACTCTCGTGGTGTGACGGGCGGTGTGTACAAGACCCGGGAACGTATTCACCGCGGCATGCTGATCCGCGATTACTAGCAATTCCGACTTCATGCAGGCGAGTTGCAGCCTGCAATCCGAACTGAGACCGGCTTTGATGGGATTGGCTTCACCTCGCGGTTTCGCTTCCCGTTGTACCGGCCATTGTAGTACGTGTGTAGCCCAGGTCATAAGGGGCATGATGATTTGACGTCATCCCCACCTTCCTCCGGTTTGTCACCGGCAGTCACTCTAGAGTGCCCAACATTACTTGCTGGCAACTAAAGTTAAGGGTTGCGCTCGTTGCGGGACTTAACCCAACATCTCACGACACGAGCTGACGACAACCATGCACCACCTGTCTCCTCTGTCCCGAAGGCCGCCACTATCTCTAGTGGATTCAGAGGGATGTCAAGACCTGGTAAGGTTCTTCGCGTTGCTTCGAATTAAACCACATACTCCACTGCTTGTGCGGGTCCCCGTCAATTCCTTTGAGTTTCAGTCTTGCGACCGTACTCCCCAGGCGGAGTGCTTACTGTGTTAACTTCGGCACCAAGGGTATCGAAACCCCTAACACCTAGCACTCATCGTTTACGGCGTGGACTACCAGGGTATCTAATCCTGTTTGCTCCCCACGCTTTCGCGCCTCAGCGTCAGTTACAGCCCAGAAAGTCGCCTTCGCCACTGGTGTTCCTCCACATATCTACGCATTTCACCGCTACACGTGGAATTCCACTTTCCTCTTCTGTACTCAAGTCACCCAGTTTCCAGTGCGACCTTAGGTTGAGCCCAAGGTTTAAACACCAGACTTAAATGACCGCCTGCGCGCGCTTTACGCCCAATAATTCCGGACAACGCTTGCCCCCTACGTATTACCGCGGCTGCTGGCACGTAGTTAGCCGGGGCTTTCTTCTCAGGTACCGTCACTCCGATAGCAGTTACTCTACCGGACGTTCTTCCCTGGCAACAGAGCTTTACGATCCGAAAACCTTCATCACTCACGCGGCGTTGCTCCGTCAGACTTTCGTCCATTGCGGAAGATTCCCTACTGCTGCCTCCCGTAGGAGTCTGGGCCGTGTCTCAGTCCCAGTGTGGCCGTTCACCCTCTCAGGTCGGCTACGCATCGTCGCCTTGGTGGGCCGTTACCCCACCAACTAGCTAATGCGCCGCAGGCCCATCCCTCAGTGACAGATTGCTCCGTCTTTCATTCTTTCTTCAGGAGAAAAAAGAAATTATCCGGTATTAGCTACCGTTTCCGGTAGTTATCCCAGTCTGAAGGGCAGGTTGCCTACGTGTTACTCACCCGTCCGCCGCTAAGTTATTTTGAAAGCAAGCTTTCAAAATAACTCCGCTCGACTTGCATGTATTAGGCACGCCGCCAGCGTTCGTCCTGAGCCAGGATCAAACTCTCCAATTAGTATTGAAAAGAGCGATATGCTCATTTTGAAACATCTGACGAGAAAATTAATTCTCTATTTTGGATTTCACTTGCGTGATTTCCTACTCACTCGTTGTTCAGTTTTCAAAGATCAAGTTCTCGTTGGCGCCATTTAATGTCTCAGCAGCAACTCTTATAATATATCATGTTGTTCTCAGTAATGCAAGCTTTATTTTTCGAAAGCCGTTTATATAACTCTCTCAAACATTGCCTGTACGCTGTCTAACAACGCTTAACTATAATAACCTATCTATTAATAAAAAAGCAACCCCTAAAACAAAATAAACAACTAGCTTAATAATTAAGCTGGTTGTTTATTTAATAGAGTTATGATTCTAGCAATACAAATTAATAGTATTTAGCTGCAGTATACTTACTTGAAGCCTTGATAAAATCCGCATTCTTCTTACCTTTCGCTGCTGATGCATCTACCGTGGTATCAATAGTAACCCATTTGCCATCCATCAATACTTCATTCCATGCATGGTATTGCGTAACGTAGCTAGTATTCCCCATCACCAACTTAGCAGGAACATCTACACTACGAAGCATTGCGGCAAAAAGAGAAGCATAATCATAGCAGATTCCTTTTTTAGTATTCAAAGTGTTGTTAATGCTTGGAATATAATCGGTCGTTACGTTATTAGCAAGAGAATAATCATATTGTACATTAGCAATCACATAGTTATAGATTGCCTTAACCTTCTCTTCATCTGTTGTTTTGCCTTTTGTAAGCTCTTTTGCCTTAACGATCGCTTTATCAGAAGAACTCCATTTCACATTCTGTACGGAGCCCAAATATACGGAATTTGAGTCATTCATGGTTAAATCTACTACCTCGGAATAAAGAGCTTTGTATTTGTTACCCGTTGTGTTCTCAAGAACAGAGACTTTATAAGTCCCATTTCCTTGTTGCAAAGGGAAGTCCTCAGCTTGTCCAGAAGCGTATAAATTATATGTATAGCTACTGTTATCTTTTGTGATCATAAGCTTAATTCTTTTGTCTTTTGGAATATCGTAGTTAATCCCGATTACGCCTTGATCCAATTTCGACGTATTCAACCAGTTCGAATCTACACTTGCGGCTTGAGCTGTGTTTACTGGAACCGCAGTAATCAGTACGAACAACGCCACAATCAAAAAATAAACCTTTTTCACGGATAAAACTCCTTTCGGTAGCTGGCTGCCATCCTTTCGGGAAGGCCCTTTAGCTTTGCGTCCCTACCTTTCGATAGGTTTGCCATTTATCGTATAAGCTCTATCTGTCCTAATTTCACTAGACAAATTAATAGAATCAACTAAGTAGAAATGAATCTAAAAACCTTATATATTTTATAAAAACAAAAAAAGCCTCTTCATTCGGTAGCTGGCTGCCATCCTTTCGGGAAGGCCCTTTAGCTTTGCGTCCCTACCTTTCGATAGGTTTGCCGTTTATCGTGTTTAGCTTTTATAGTCTTATACTACCATATTTATCCTCGTAAACAAGAACAAAATTGCTAGATTTTCTATTATTTTATAGTTATTTCTCTGTATTTAAGTTCTCATATCATTCTCATCTGCTATTTGGGAAGCTTGGCGTGAACAATTAAACGATGTGTAGGATCTACTAGTGGGTCACACGTAATTAGGGTAAGAATCTTATCCTTGTTATTCCCATCAAGAACAGATACATCGCTTGGATCTACAACAGAAATATCATAAACCTCGTAATTCAATACCTGATCGCTAGTCTTTACCGTGATAACATCTCCAATAACAACCTCATTCAATCTGTTAAACAATCTGCCCGTAGTTCTAGCTCTGTGAGCAGCAATTGCTGCATTTCCTATTTCTCCAAGTGGAGTCGTCTCTTTCATATGGGCCGCTGCATGCTTCAAATTGGCTTTAGTAGCCCCTTCTAATACAGGTAGCTTCAAATCAATCTTATCTATTTCAATTAAGGCCATTACCTTGCCACCAACTTTGATTTCTGGTTCTGGCTTTTCCGTTTCTTGAGGCTGCGCTTGTGCGTCCAGAACCGATTCCTCTGCTAATAACTGAGTAACTTCGGCATATTTGCTCTTCAGATCAGGCGGTGGAGTACTATCGCTGGTGCTCAGTTCAGCCGATTCTAACAGCTTCTCCTGCTGCCAGTCGCTGTACCATTCGTTAGCTTTTGGATACAGCATGATGAGGATCCCGGCCAGTATGAGAACATACGAGAATTTACGCATGAAATTCACCTCCGTGTATTGGTTCTACTGAAATTCAGAATACCCACTTACGACTTCCAAAAAAGTTGATAATCACCGTGACAAAAGTAACCAAAACCTTGGAGATCAACACTTGCATGCCTAGCTTGTCTGTCAACAGATGCATTAGCAGCAGCGATATTCCTAATACTACAAGATTCAGCACGATAAACTTTAACAACTGTACCTTATCAAAACCCTCTTTGTTGCCACGATTACGATCTCGAAAGGTCACTTTTTTATTCAAAATAAAGCTGTTCGCTGTTCCTGCACTAT
Source organism: Paenibacillus sp. FSL R10-2734 (assembly GCF_037963865.1). Lineage (NCBI taxonomy): Bacteria > Bacillati > Bacillota > Bacilli > Caryophanales > Paenibacillaceae > Paenibacillus > Paenibacillus sp. FSL R10-2734. The sequence goes on from NZ_CP150170.1 coordinate 7,219,836, forward strand.
AAGATATCACCTGCGCTAAACCATATACCATCCCAATAGAGTTCAGTAAAGTGAAGATCACGAAATCAATGAGGGTATTTACCAAACCTACAGCATTAAATTTAAGGAATTGGATGAAAGCTGACCGCAAATTCTTATCTGACATTGTTGTAATCCTTCCGGCGATCCACTTGTTCATCGTTATGATATCCTTTAGTCTCACTTACAATATATAACGGTCTATCCTTAGACTCATCATAAATCCGTCCAATGTACTCTCCGATTACACCTAGCAGCATCAGAACGATACCGTTAAAGAGCAGATTGACGCCTACAATGGAAGCCCAGCCTGGAACCGTCCATGAGGTGAAGAAGATTCTCTGAAATAATACGAAGAATAAATAGAGAAAGCTAGAGAAGGATAGAAAAAATCCAACATAAGTAGCAATCTTAAGCGGCTTATACGAAAAGGAAGTAATGCCATCCAGCGCGAAACGGATCATTTTCTTGAGGGGATACTTAGTTTCTCCTGCAAAACGTTCTTCCCGCTCATATTCCACCATCGTCTGCTTGAAGCCAACCCAGCTTACCAAACCTCTGACATACCGATTCTTTTCCTTCAGCCCCCGCAAGACATCACATACCTTACGATCAATAAGACGGAAATCGCCCGTATCCGTAGGAATGTCTACACTTGTCATACTGCTGAGCAGTCGATAAAAGAGCTTTGCCGTTACCTTTTTGAATATCGTTTCTCCACGGCGCTTCAGCCGCTTCGCATACACAACATCATAGCCCTCTTTCCACTTCTCGATCAATTGCAGAATGACCTCCGGTGGATCTTGAAGGTCAGCGTCAATTACAACGATCGCTTGACCTTCCGCATAGTCCATGCCAGCTGTAATCGCTACCTGATGTCCGAAATTACGCGAGAAGTCAATCAGTTTGACGCATTCATCTCGATCACTGATCTCCCGAATTATCTGGGCCGAACGATCACGACTCCCGTCATTGACGAAGACTAGCTCATAAGTATCGCCGCATTCGTCCATTACTTTTTTCAAACGTTCATAAGTAACGCTAATTACTAGCTCCTCATTGAACATAGGTACAATTACACTATATCTGGCTTTCACCTTTATTCCTCCTACAAGCTTTATGGAGCGTTACATCTTCTTATTATTCATAATAACGCTGTGAGCATAAACTTATTGTTATAGATTCTTTTTAAAAACTTAGAACACCCAAGAAGGGAACCAACGTAGCATGTTCTTCACATAATCACCACTAACCTGCATTCCTGATAGTACCGGATAGAATGCTACAAAGAGCAGCAACGCAACAATTACATAAGTATAACGCACGTAACGTGCTCCAGGATATTTACTATCTAACAACTTCATTATATATACAATACCAAGAATCATAAAAGGCACCATAGCAAAATAATGGTAGATGAAGGTTTCTCTCGGGACAAGCATCCACGGAATATATTGTGAGAAAAAGGCGATCCAGATCATATACAGGTTCTTATCTTTGCGTTTCAGCGTAAGCCAAAGCGTAGCTAGCATTGCAAAAATGCCCGTCCACCAGATAAGCGGATTCCCCATAGTCACTATACTGCTGACCTGACCCTCCGGCAATCCTTCACTGCCACTAAAGAACCAGACCGGTCTCTTCATAAACGGCCATTGCCACCATGAGGACGCAAAAGGATGTGTAGCCACGAGTTGACTGTGGTAGTTGTACATGTTCTTTTGGGAATCAATCAAGCCTTTTATGGTAAAGCCCTCTGCGGATGCAGATAACCCTGGAACAAAAGATAAACTATAAATAATTACTGGAATGATTACGAAGAAAGCAACACAACTAGCTAAAGTAATAATGGTATTCTTCCAAAAGGAATTTACCACTTCGCGACTAGTGCCTAGCAGTTCCTTATCTTTAATCTTTCCTTCTGCAAGGAGCCGTCCGGATGCTCGGTATTCTCTGTAGCGTTCAAAGAGTGAGATCGCTAGCATAATGGCTAGTCCAGCTCCTCCGTACAATACAATCCACTTAGAGGCTACACCAATTCCGAAGAATAGGCCGGACCAGAATAACGGAATTAAGGTTTTTCTTAAGGGCTGCCTGAAGAAATTCATTGTGTAATAACGCTGCATGAAATAAAACATCAGCATGATGAAGAATACTCCATATACATCGATCGTAGAGATTCTTGTTTGTGTGAAATGCATGAAATCCAGTGCGAACAATCCTGCCGCAAGCGCAGCGTATTTGCTCTTTTTAAACAAACGCAGTGCCATCACATAAATGAGAGGCAACATGGCAATCCCGAACAACGTTCCGATAATACGCCAGCCGAATGGATTGACTCCGAACAGCTCCATCCCTACTGCGATCAACAGCTTGCCTAGTGGTGGATGCGTGTTCTCATAAGGCACAATCCCGTGCGTATATTCATAAGCCGTTCGTGCATGATAGATCTCGTCAAAATAAGTGCTGTTCATAAAGTTAGAATATTCCGGAATGAGTGATTGCTCATCAAAAAGATTGGCAGGCACTCCTCTTTTAGCGACTGCATTATCCGGTGTTACACCTGCAATGGGAAGTGGTACTCTTTCTCCCCCCTGCTCATAAAAGGCCATTTCATTCAAAGTAAATCCCGGAGATGTAACTGTAAGCTTTACGTATCTCGCTGCAACGTTCAGAGGCTGGCTTTTCCAGATGAAGACATTCCCAACATCCTCACTTACATCTAACGGACTACTCCAGACATCAGGAGATTCGCTGAATTCGAGTTTAAACTTTCCTGTGCCCACGCCACCAAAAACATTGACTCGCTCTAATTGTTTACTCTGCCCTAGATCTACATAGAAGCTCTCACCGCTGGCGGCAGGCTCCCACAATGTTTCTGGAGATTTTGTAGAACCTAGATTATATAAAGCAACCGCCGCGTAAACGGCAGTAATGACAAGTATACATATCCAATCTATACGCTTAAACTTCATCGCTCAATCTCCCTCCTCTCTGGTGCGGTCTTATTTGCTCGACGACCTTTAGGTCTTCTTCATATTTTTCTTCAGGTGTTGGTGGTGCTGGAAGAGGTCTTATTCCCTTGCGAACATACACATCGTAACCGATATACAGCATATATAGCAGCAGTGCAAGATTAGCTATAGCAGTGAGCAATACGATTCCATCGGAACCTGGGTTGATGCCTGCATTCAGATGAGTCAACGTGTAAGCCACATTAATATACTGCGTTAAGCTGAATCCAAGGAATAGCGATAAAAACCGCCGATCCTTACTTTCTATATAAGTGAACATACAGAGAATAACAGCAGGGAACATATAGCGTTCATGCATTTTGGTTCCAAGCACAAAGACCACTACGATGAGCGCCATACCGATAAAGTAGGATTTAGATAAGTCCAAACGATCCTTTTTAAAGGAATAAAACGCCGCTACGGCCACTGCCACTAAAATAAATATGAAGCCCCATACACGGTAAGTGATGCCCAGCCAGGTTAGGTCAAGGGATGACCACATGGGGGCAGTCAGTGCATATAGATTAAATGCATTCACAGAAGAATATGGATAGGAAGATAGCGTACTCTTATACAGATTAATAAGGCCAACTAAACCACCGTTGTTCCAGAAAAATGGTGCAGCGAGCAATCCGAATACTCCTAATCCATACAAGGCCCCAAATCCAAGCTGCTTCCAAGCACGGTGATGATAGAAAGCAAACATCAATACCGGTGTGAATATTAACGCTTGTGGTTTAATTAATGTTGCTAATGCAAACAAAATCGCGGATTGAACAAACTTTTTGTTCGCAGCTCCATGGATACTGAGCAACAGGAATATTAAGAAGAACGAATCCGCTTGTCCCCACGCCGCTGAATTAATAAGAACCGCCGGATTAAACAGGAACAACAGCATTAAACCAAAAGCTATTCCTGTGCCGAGTTTTTTGCGGGACATTTGATATATGAAGTATCCCAGCACCAAATCAGAAATAATCGCTGGTAGTTTGAACAGCAAATTCTCTCCGCCCGAATCATGCGCAAAGCCAAATACGCCGCGAATAAAACTAAGCATGTACAATATGTACAAATAACCAGGAGGATAATCGGCAAAATATCCTTCTTCATAAAACTTGCTTGGACCTAAATCAACCATACGCTGGCCCCAAGCTATGAAGGTGTTCATGTCGTTCTGATAGCCTTGAGCGGTAAGGCCAATCCATACCCTTAGGATAAAAGCAAGACCAATTGCAATACTGAGCCATTTAGTGTAGACACTCTCAGGTTGCTTCATAAGCTTCTCACTGCGGAATGCCTTTGTATAAAGTACTGCAAAAAATATACTGAAGAGCGCTGAGATCAGCAGCATCTTGGTTGGTGATACTTTATGAGGAGCGTCCGTTTTTTTGTCACCAGCACCCTGACTAACTGCTGCACTATCCAGCGAAATGATGTTGGCCCCTTCGGGAGCGGCATCTAATTTTTCTACAGATAAATCATCGAAATAAGCCTTACCTTGAATCAAGCTAGAGTAGCCCCCCAGACTTGCACCTATGCCGAATTCTTTCTGCTTAGGCCCTGTCTGACCGATGTATTCAAGATACTGCCATTCTCCTGCCGTATCCGTTACGCTGGGATATCCCCCGCCTACTCCAACGGAAAGTATATTGGCGCCCATTCCCTCGCCTGCGGTACTTACTACTTTGATCCATCCAGAGATTTTATAATAACTATCCGGCGTTGCCTTAATCGTCTGTACCCATTTCAAATGATTGGGCTCGATATTCTCAATGACTGCCGCTTTACTACCGGAATGAACCTCGTCCGATTGGATTGAAAGTATGCCAGAGTTGTCTCCTGAAATCCACATATCCTTAGTCCAGTTAGAAGGAGCGTCATCTCCCCCCTCCTCAAAGCCAGGATTCTGCAATAGATTCCCATCTGCATAAATGCTTGTTACAGGAAGCAAAAACAATAACAGCATCAATACAGTCATTGCGGCCGTACGTGTACTCTTGATCATCGTTCCAACCTCACCTCGTCCTATATTCATCTTAGTCCATACTTTGCCGCTTTATAAATCGCCGCCCGTGATCACTACCGTATAATTTGCAAATCTCTTAATCTTGTAATTCTCACTCAGAGTAGGAATAGTATCACCGTTCCAATAAATATATGCAGCATTCTCCCCTGGAGCTATCGTTGGACTCCCTAACACGAACACATATCTTCCAAAAGTATATACCTTCTGAAAGGCAGCTCCCGGATTAGTATACTTGACCGTTGCCAAGAAATCATTCGGATTGATTTTCTCATAAAAAAGTGCATAAATATAGGGCATATTAACCTTATCTGTAACATAAACCTTTCCTTCACTCTCTTCCGATGCATACTGTATAGCCTCGCCAATAGAATTATAGAAGGCAGGTCCGACCCTGTCCGGAAAATCATTAAAATAGGCGTTGCAAAATAACACGAAGCACAAGCTGAAGCCTGCTATAGAAACAACCCCAAGCCCTTTAATTCTCTGCGTTACCCACATAAATCCTGCAACAAGCAGTAAAATGATTGGGTAAAAAATAACGTTAATGCGGTTAATATTCACATTCGTCACGCAAGCCATCAGCACTGAAATCAATAACCAGAGCAGAATGATAGCCTGTCCCCGTCCTTCATGGTCACGCTTGGGTATTGCCCTTAGCATTACAACAAGTCCAATAAGAACAAAAGGAAGCGCAATGGGATAAGCATATCCGTAAGGTGAGATCGAATTCCATAGCAGTCCATCATTCCCACTAATCATAAGCTTAATGAATTCTCGAAAATGACCTACTGCGGTATGAAATAATTCTCCGCTAAATACGGACGAGACCTGCTCCATACGCGGTGTAGTCAATCTAGGGATCGTGAACAATGGAGTTTCTATGCTCTGCAGCTTCAAGCGATTAATCATCACAAATAGGAATATAGGCAGAGCTATAATTATAAACAATATTCCGTTCCATAGAATCGTCCGAAGCTTCAAGGCTCTTATATAGAATAGAAGAATCGCAGTAGCTAAAGCAAACACTGGAACAAAAAAGTATGCCGTTCCATAAGCATAAAGCGAGAGAGCTAATAGAATTGTAAAGGCATAGGACCACCTAGGGGTTTTAAGTGTTTTTAATACACAATAAACGGAGAGCAGGATCAAAGTGGGAAACAAATTGGACTCTAGCGCCCATCTAGACATCATAATATGCCATGGATTAATAGCGATAAAGAACATCGCTGCATTACTGGCTGCTCTAGAGGTGAATAACTGTTTGGCCACAAGGTTGAACACAATCATGCCAAGCAGTCCCATAATTAGGCTGACAGCCCTCACAGACATCGGTGTTAATCCAAACAACCATATAAAGGGTATGGATAAGTAGGCGTACAACGCATTTTGCCCACTTCCCCAAGCAATCAAATGGATCGGAAGATGAACACCGTTCCGATCTATCCCATAATGAAGAATTGAATAAGCGTCATAACCTATAGAAGCCTCATCCTGATTTAAGCCTGGAGGTATTGAACCTATATAAAGAATACGAATTACCGCTCCTAACAAGAATAACAAGAGTGGCCATGGATTTTTTTTAATACATAAATATGCTCCATTTAATCTACTAGCCAACATGTATCACCTCTTCAACAATATAATCTATATCTTAGATGATGAAAAGGCATGAGCAAAGACTACGCTAAACCGTTAAGTTAGCAAGGATATATAAAAAAATGGCCCCTTCAGTGATGAAGGAGCCATGGATGAATGTCCGAAATGTTATATATATGTTAGCCCGCACTACCAAGAAATGCGTAACGGAGAACAATCAGGATCGCAAGTACCCACATCATCCAGTGAATATCGTATTTCTTCTTGCCCGCAAGGTTAGCTACAGAAGCAAGGATTACATAAGTTACGATACCGAAGGAGATCCCGTTAGCAATATTATAAGTGAAAGGCATAAGCACAAGAGTAAGGAACGCTGGAATAGCAACAACCATATCTTTAAAATCAATTTCCCGGATCGATTGCGCCATCAGCACACCTACGACGATTAATGCCGCAGCTGTAGCAGATCCAGGAATAAGCGCAACTACTGGAGCAAGGAACAATGCAAGCAAGAAACATACGCCCGTAGTTACAGCTGTAAGACCTGTACGTCCACCTTCAGCAACACCTGCCGCGCTTTCGACAAAAGCAGTAGTTGTCGAAGTCCCTAGTGCCGCACCACCTGCTACAGCAACTGCATCGACAAACATTGCATTACCTACACGTCTATTCCCTTCTTCAGGGTTATCCATAATACCTGCGCGTTGAGCCGTACCTACAAGTGTACCAAATGTATCAAACAACTCTACAAATGTGAAAGTTGCCACCGCTGAAATAATACCTGTGTGCAGGATACCATTCCAGTCAAATTCGAAGAAGTTTAATTGTGTGAAGTCAGGAACCCAAGGCGTTGCCGGACTGGATAGTGAGCTAAAATCAACTTCGCCCATCAACATAGCAGCGACAGTTGTTCCCAAAATACCGAACAAAATCGCACCTTTAACGTTCAGTACCATCAGAATGGAGATTAGAAGAAGTCCTATAATTACCAATTGTACACTGGAATTCTCTAGGCTACCCATATGAATGATAGTTTCAAAGGAAAGGACATCCGTGAATGTGTTAGCAGGAATATCTTTACCAGCTTCAACACCAATCGTCATGAGTCCGCTGTTCTTCAGACCAAGGATCGTAATGAACATCCCGATACCTACTGTAATCGCATGCTTCAAGCTGTCAGGAATTGCTTTTAGTAAGATCTGTCGCACTCGAGTTACAGTTAGCAAGATAAAGATCAAACCGGAAATAAATACGGCTGTCAGACCCATTTGCCAAGTGAATGGATGCTCTGATGTAGCGGAGGATAAAATTACGGAAGCAAAATATGCATTAAGTCCCATACCAGGTGCCAATGCCACTGGAAAGTTTATGAACACACCCATTGCGATGGTGAAAATACCTGCTGCCAGCGCAGTCGCTAGAAATACAGAGTACCAGCCCATATCAATGCGGCCAAACGCTGTCAAAGTGCTCGGATTAACCGACAGGATGTAAGCCATTGCCATGAACGTGGTTAAGCCCGCCATGATCTCTGTACGTACTGTAGTGCCGTTCTCTTTCAACTTGAAAAACCGATTCAAATTGTTCTCCCCCTAAGGTATGTTGTGTCTGACAGCAACAAAAAAAGCCGGTATCTGATAGACATCGGCTCGAAAAAAAGAGTAGCACCCATGACCATAGCCCTAAATTCAGGACGATGCGGATTGCTCTGCTCTTCTTAATCGTAGCCAGGTCATTACGGTGACCTCGTAGAAACTTCCAGGCCAATTCCCGGAAATATACGAAAGAATTATGTTGTTGTGCTTTATCATTTTAGGTGGATATCATATGAGTTGTCAATGATAAAAAGCGAACATTTTCGACTTTATTTTTTTTATTGTTCGTAAATCATACATTTCCATACTTTTATTTACCCACAAACTCCTTCTAGTTGTGCAGCTTATTAACTATCCAATCACTTTTCAAGTGGGTATATTTCCCTATAATTCTAGTTATTGATCTTTAGTATATTGATAACTATGCCAAGAATTAGCAAGGTGCCCTATCGCTAAACAAACTACTGCAATACTCAGCCAAATGGATTTACCCCAAATCGCTGCCAATCCGAATGCACATACAGGGAGAACTGCCATTGGGATCGGAATAAACCCTAAAGGGTCCCATAGTAATTTAAATTGCCGCCCCTTAACGATATATCGAATCCAAAGTCCATAATAAACAGCGATAAACAAAATGATAAGTGTAGCCCAAATTCCAAATTTCACATGTTGAAAGCTATCCTTTGAAATTGCAAGAATACCTATGCAACCCAGTTGGCCTACTCTCTCCAAAATTGTATAGACTGGGCCTGTATCTCGCACACCAGCAGGTACATTTTCAGGTGGGAACTTAATGATTAGTAAACTAGGAGCAAGGATGATTAATGCCATTATTGTTCCGAGAAGTGAAAATCCCATTTTAATTTCTCCTATTGATATTTTTCCCATTTTATCACATCATCAGGAACTGCTATATAGCCTCTGTCACATTCCTCAGCCGCTGAGAAATTCTAGATTAATAGATACAAAAAACCTGCAGCCCTTATTCTATAAGGAGTTGCAGGTTTCTCATGGCTTAAGTGTACTCTGTCATAACGATCATGTTGAAACTTATTAGTGGTGCATAGAGGATACGAATGCAAGAGCAAATAATGTCCAGTCATTCATTACATGCACTATAAACGAAGTCCATATATTTTTAGTCTTAAGGTATGGATATAGTAATACGATCCGTGCAATACCAATACCAAGAATAGCTTGGACAATGTTCCAATTATACGTTTCCAAATGGTATGCGCCAAATAAAATCGCTGATACTACGCAAGCTAAGACTATCGCAGACTTTCTGCTCATTTTAAGTTTTTTAACTCCAACTGTTAGAACGATTAAGAATGGAAGTATCGTTATTAACTCTTCACCAAACAGCATCGGGATCGTTTGCAAAAAGAATGGAATGGCATCGGCAAAATTACCATTGAATCCTTCGGTTGCAGGATTACTGCTCACAGAAAACAATTTCGAAATAAGTATGCCAACAGAAAATGTCACAATAAGGTTCACAATGTACGTTCCAATAATTAATATAATATCTTTAGCAACTAATTTTCTGAATATAGATGTCCATCCGCTTCGCGCAACAAAAATCAGGGCTGCTAAGGGGAAAATCACATTCATAAAGGGTTGTACAGGGCCTCCAACACCAAAAATAAATAGTGCGAAACCAACCGCAATAGCAATGAGAATAATAAGGCTATTCTTCAAATTAAGAGGCGATTGCAATTCGTTGTAGAACGGAAAATCATCGTTTTTACGTTCGAATCTAAAAAAAGTACTATTCTTCATATAAATCAAAACCCTCCTAAAAATATTAAGTTGCTCTTAACATTATGAATATCGTAGCAGCACTCTGTCGTAAATGATCAGTTGCACCTAATTAGCGAGTTGCAGTGAAAATTGCAAGTAAAAACATTGTCCAGTCATTCATTACATGCACTATAAAAGATGTCCATATATTCTTCGTCTTAATGTAAGGATATAGCAAAACGATACGTGCAATACCAATACCGATAATAGCTTGAGCAAAATTCCAACCATAAGTTGGTAAATGGTATGCACCAAATATCACTGCGGATGCTATCCAAGCTAAGATTACCGCAGACTTTCTACTCATATTAAGTTTTTTAACTCCAAATGCAAGAATGATTAAGAATGGAAGTATCGTTATTAATTCTTCACCAAACAGCATCGGGATGGTCTTCAATAATAACGGAATTGCTGCGACAAAACCATCTTTAAAACCAGCGTCCACAGGATTATTATTCATTTCGAAAAGTTTCATCATAATACTACCAACTGCTAATGTTACAATAAGATTCACAATATATGTTCCAATAATAAGAATAATATCTTTAGCAACTAGTCTTCTAAATAAACATGTCCATTCTTTGCGCGCAACAAAGATTAATGCTGCTAAAGGGAAGATCACATTCATAAAAGGTTGTACAGGGCCTCCAATACCAAAGGTAAACAGTAAGAAACCAACCGCGATAGCAATAATTATAACGAGGTTATTTTTCCAACTTAGCGGAGAATCCAATTCGTTGTACAACGGAAAATCATCATTTTTACGTTCAAATCTTAAAAAATCACCTTTACTCATAACAAATCAAATCCTTCCTAAAATATTTAGACCTATACTCTCTACATGACGGAGATCATGTTGTCTAAATTTATTTGTGCCCAGTGTGAAGTACTTACATCATAGTTGCTTTTAGATAAAATAACGACAAAGGTCTTGAAAATAGGACTTTTTTAGAAAATATTCCCCAATTATTGCGCTTTATTCACTATATTGCGTAAATCAATGATAGAGGCATCCAACTCAAATTATGATTTTTTCGTAAACAAATTTTATTCTCTATGAGATATAATAAAAAACTCTTCAATAGCACCTCTAAATTTCATCTTTAAGTACTCATCATTCACTCCAGTTACAACAGTTAGAAAAATAAGCATGTTAGAGGCAGGTGAACGACTTGCAGACATATGGTGAGGTTATTCGATACATACGGACAAACAAGGGATTAACTCAAAAGGAAGTTTATTTAAATATTATCTCGAAATCGTATGCAATTGAATTTGAAAAAGGAAACCACGATATCTCATTAAGATTATTAGAACAAATTTTAGATCGACTTATGATGGAGATTGACGAGTTCTTCTATATTTATCGAGGCTATAAACCATCTAATCATGATGAATTTATTGACAAATATTCCAAAGCAGGAAATAACAATGATCTAGAAGCATTAATAAAGCTATATCAAGAACTGCATCAGAGAGAGGATCTCATCTCTAAAGTTCACCTAGCAGAAGTAAGGTCCCGTATAAGGTTAATGAAGCACTTTAACTTGACTTGTACGTTTGAGAAGAATGTCATTTTGGCAGAAGATATCGAGACGATCACTAACTATCTCAACAATCTCCAATCTTGGACTCTCCAAGAAATGCAATTGTTCACAAATACTTTAGATTACATAGACTACGATCAGAAAGATATACTCTTTAAAACGCTTATCAAGTCAATGAAAAAATATGAGGCCTATCCCCGAGGACAAGAAATCATATGTGTAATGCTAATAAATATGATTCAGGAATTAATTATGGTCAATAAATTAAGCTACGCAGAGATCTTAATCGAATACTTAAATAATATTAGCAGTCAATATCAAACGATATTCTTTAAGATTGCAAATAAGTATTATAACGGCCTAATTCAAATTAAAAGGAATAACATAGAAGAAGGAACAAAGCTTGCTCAATCAGCAATCGATGTATTATACGAATTCGACGAACCCTATCATGCAAAATCATTTGAGTCTTTATTGTTGAAGATATTAGATTAGATTCTTAGCGAAAGTCCTATATTTAGTTAGTTCCACTTATTGCACTTTAATCTGGCCTTGTATAAAGATAAGAAAGTCGAAAACCCTAAACAACTAGGATTCCCGACTTTTTTATTTTTCTATTTCCACTTAATCGCTGCAGGTGATTTCGAAGTAATATCATAGACGATACACGCCGAGATTTTCCCCACCACATCCTAAGGGGTACGAGCCCAGTCGGCAAGATCAAATGCAAATGACATAGGTGACTACAACAGAAGCTAAGATCGGATGATCTTAGCTTCTAGCAGGATTCAACTTCATAAATCCTTCGTATTTTAGATCAGCTTCAGCAGTTGATCTATTCGTTGTAGTTTAAATGTCGCATCCTTGCTGTTTATCGCGTCACCTACTGCTGCAACTTGCATTCCTGCATGGACGCCTGCTTGCACTCCAGCTACCGCATCTTCGACAACTAGGCATGCCAATGCATCACATTCCAGCAGACTTGCCGCGAGCAAGAATACTTCCGGGTCAGGCTTACTTCTCGAGATTTGATTACCGTCGACGACGATGGTGAACCGATCTAACAAGCCAACTTGCTCAAGAATGAACCGCGCATTTTTACTGGAAGACCCTATAGCGGCGGCGACCCCTTTCGTCTGTAATCCTTCTAAGGTCTCCGTTACGCCGGGTAAGATGTCAGCGGGAGAAAGCTCCTCCAGAAGCTTTCGATAGATCGCATTTTTCTCCTCTGCTAACGATTGCTTCTGCTCATCCGTAAATTGCTGATCCGAAGCACCAGACAAAATAATATCCAAACTCTCCATCCGACTCACGCCGCGCAACCGGTTATTAGTATCCTCGTCAAAAGGAATGCCTAGTCGATCTGCGATTTGCTTCCAGGCCATATAATGAAAATGGTCCGTCGATACCAGTACACCGTCAAGATCAAATATAACGGCACGCATCATAGTCTGGCTTCCCAATATCCACAGAATGGATCAACCGGACTGGTTCCTTTAAATTCAGATATCCCTTGGATTTTGTCAACGATTGCATTCAAGGAATATTCATTTCCTGAGTATGCATTAACGAACGTCGGAATACGCGGCACATCCTGCAAATGGAACGGGTTCGCGACGGATACAAACATCGTTGGCAATTCTTTAATAAACCATGGAATATCCCCACCGTATGGCGGTGTATAGTTAATCCGCAGATCTGTCTTATTGCTTGCTGTCGCGTAGTTCGCAAAGTAAAGCGCGAAGTCGTATTGCTTCACATAATCCCGAACCGACTTGAACATGGATTCCATGTCCATCGGATCATGGACAGTAACTTCAAATCCAGCGGCACGCAGCTTCTCTACGAATGGCTTATGGCTTCCTCCTGCGGAGAAGCTCCCCTCCTCATCACCTAACACGACGAGTAGCATTCTTTTATGCGTTTCCGGTGTAACCGGCAGTAATTGCTGCGTATCTTTCACTAACGTTACGGACTGGTCGGCGCAAGCCTGTGCCCATTGGTGATGTTTCTCAGAGCCTATGATCGCTAAAGCTGACTCATCGGGAACCAATGTATTCGTACGAGCTTGTTCATGCAATCTTAAAGATGCCTTCAAGCCAAGAATACGCGTTACAGCTTGGTTTAAGCGCTCTTCCGTCAGAATGCCATTACGAATGCCGTTTAGCATATACTCTAAATCTTCCTCGAAGTTCCGATTGAAGAGGAAGATATCGCATCCCGCAGCAATCGCTTTCGGCACAGCCAGCTCACGGCGTTCAGCAATTGTAAATCCGGCCATTAGCGTAGCATCACTAACGATTACGCCGTTAAAGTTCAGCTTCTCGCGCAGCAAATTTTGTAAAATCTCCGGTGACAACGAACTTGGCAGCAAATCCTCATCCTTTACTCCTGGATTAAAATGACGTTGGTAGGCTGGCTGCATAATGTGCCCCACCATGACTGTATTGGCCCCTTCATCAATTAACGTTTGGTATACATGTCCAAAAGTCGCATCCCACTCTTCTGTGGAGAGGGAATTTATAGATGTCAGCAAATGCTGATCCCGGTCATCAACCCCGTCACCCGGAAAATGCTTAATCGATACTGCCATACCATTCTCATGGGCTGCCTTCATGTAAGCAAGTCCCATATCAAGCACGGTCTCTGGACGATCACCAAAGGTACGAACATTCGTAATCGGATTGCGGAAATTCATATTAATGTCGACAATTGGCCCAAAGGACCAGTTCAATCCCACGGCTCTTCCTTCACTACAAGCCACAGTTCCTAGCTTATACGCCATATCCAGATCATTCGTTGCCGCCACTTGAAGCTGCTTTCCGAAGTAAGTTCCTTCCGTTGCAACTCCATCTCCCCCATTTTCCAGGTTTGCTGCGAGAAGCATCGGTATTTTACTGTTCTCCTGCATGGCTTGATGCGCTGAGCGAATCTCTTGCGCCGGACCCGGACGATACATTAATCCGCCTGGCTGGTATTTCTTCACCATATCGATTAAAGCCGCGTTGTCACCCATGCCCACCGGGCAAAAGAGCTGTCCGACTTTTTCTTCCAACGTTAAGCCTTCTAATGTTTCTTGTACCCATGTAATATCTTGTTCGTTCAGGTTAAATGGTTTCTTCGTCAAATCTACTTGATATAGCATATTGTTTTCTCCTCTCGATATCCTTAAATTCACAATACTGGATTATTGCGTGCTTTCAAATCCGCGAGCATTTGGCTCTCTTCTTTATCTAATGTATAGAACAATAGTGCGATAATGGCTAACACATAACAAACAATAGGAATCCAAATAAAGTTCAAATCGATGGCTCTAAGTGCCGAAGCTGTCTGTACTGCTCCCGCTTTATAACCGCTAAGTCCAAGCATCCAGGCGGATAACGCGCCGCCAATACCCATACCGAATTTCACACCGAAGCTTGAGGAAGCTGTCAGCAAGCCTTGTGCACGAACCCCTGATTTCCACTCGCCATAATCTACGGTATCCACGATCATAATAAACAACAATCCGCCTGCAAAACCGCCGCCTAGACTAACAACGATGCTTCCCGCAATCAATACTGCGATACTGCTAGCTTGATCTCCCATGAACATGATTAATTGACCAATAATTGAAACGGTTAATCCGAATATCAAAACATTCCGTTTACTGAACTTTTTGGTTAAAAACGGTACGAGAACTAAGGTCACAAGCATAAGCATGTTCAACGCCATGAACAATGGAATCAGGTCCGGTCTTTCGATTTTATACGTAAAATAATACGTGGTTGTCTGTGTCTTCATGATGTTTGCTACCCAGAAAATAAAGCCTAGGAACAACATGATGAACCATGGCCAATTGCCTTTGATCGCCTTGATGCTCTCTTTGACCGGTAAAGATTTCTGACTAGAAGCGGATACGACACGCTCTTTCGTATTGAAAAATGCATTGATGAACAGCACAAAGGCAATCGAAGCAAAAATCGTCATCGTCAAGCTAAAGCCTTTGGCATCATTGCCTTGACCTAATTTATGGACAATCGGCAATGTAAATGTCGTTACGGCAATCATCCCTACCATTGCGAATAGCATACGGACTGTACCAATAACAGTTCTCTCTTGCGGATCACTCGATAAACTCGGCAGAATGGAAGTGATTGGCAAATTAATCCCTGCATATAAAATCCCTAATAGAATATAGGTCACGTAAGCGTATGCAAGTTGCCCCGACGAACTAATATCCGGTACGGAGAACGTGAGTACCGCAACAACGCAAAATGGTAAGGATAACCATAAAAACCACGGGCGTGATTTTCCCCATCTAGTATTCGTCTTATCGATCATGATCCCGAAGAAAGGGCTGTCAAACGCATCGATAACCCGGGCGATTAAAAATAATGTACCTACAGCAGCCGCACTCATTCCGATCGAATCGGTGTAGTAGAACAACAGATAGGTTGTTACTACTTGAAAGACGAGATTGGATGCGGTATCGGTAAGTGAATAGCTGATTCGTTCAAACCATGGTACTTGTTTGGTTGACATGTTGTTACCTCCTACTCGTTAGCATACTTTCATTATAGTAAGCGCTATCAATAATAACTTTCCGTTATTTATCTCGGTGCCATCGCAATTTTAACCTCTTTGAAACCTGCTTAACCTTTGTGAAATTGTTATAAGGTCAAATATGAACCTGTCAAAAGACAAAAAAGACCCCTGCATGCCTGCTAGGGATCGATTTATGATGAATTAGATTCTTTTCATTTCATACAATTGGACTTCATGTGGTGAAAGTTCTGCTTTGAGATTAAATTGTTGATCGATGAGTTGAACGAATATTTCCCGTTTCGGTAGACTTGTGCTCCTTAGGTAGGCAATATCCTCCGAATGAAGATGTTTGGGGTGTCCCATGTCCACCCAACGATCGAAGGAACTGCCCCATTGCCGGTTCAACGATGTTTTGCGAATCTGATAGCTGCCTGGCGTAAGGCACGACAATTCCAAGGTAAGCTCGAGCGGATCATTATGCTTGAAAATGCGGTATCGGTCGTATTCATTCAAATGAGAGACGTCATTACGACGATACAAGGCATCTGTATGTACATAATGGAATAAGAGCACCTGAATCTCATTCCCTTGTCTTGTAATACAATAGTTCTCACCACGCTGGATCATCTCAGAACCTAATTTGGCAAGCATTTGATAAGCGTGATAAGCAACTTTCTCAATTCCGTTGTTCGTCATCAGCCCTAGTCCGCCGTGAAACACTTGATTCGGCACAAGAAACTCTTCCAGAAAATCCGTGCACGTCCAATAACAAAGACTATCCACTTGGTCGATCGTATCGATGACGTTCTTCACGATATATGCGGATTGATAGCATGTATCATGAATCAAGTCTCGTTGGTTACCGCTCGAATTCCACTCCGTCAAGTGAATTTCCTTGATATTCACTCCTGATTCAGCAACAATATCACGCGCTTTGGCGATGACTTGTGATAGATAATCTTCAGCCGCCGACAGCGTCCAATATTTCGACATTTCCTCTGCCGTCCAAACGAATTCCTCCGACATCCCCCCGTCCAGCTGCATCGCATCATAAAATATCTGATCGAACGGGTAGCTATGGAATGATATAAAGTCGGGCACACAATGATTTTGAATGCAGAAGTACAGAAAATCCTGTAACCAAGTATCATTAAGAATCGTTGGAGACAACAAGCTTGGCCCACCCATTCTCAGCTTCGGATACTTCCGGATCACTTCATGGGTTGCCTGATAGAAGGTGAAATACTGCTCTTGAGTCCCGCTCCAGAAGGAGACGACATCTGGTTCATTCCATACTTCAACATACCATGTCGTCACCTCTTCAACGCCGTATCGCTCGATGCAGTGGTCTATCAGTGCTTCGACGAGACCCATCCAGCGCGTTAATTGATTGGGAAAGCTGACATTGCTCTTTTTCACGAAAATCGTCGCATCTCCGGACGCTAGCTTTGAAGGCATAAACCCAAGCTCAATAAACGGCTTCAGGCCAATGCTTAAGAAAAAGTCAAATAGCTGATCCACATAAGTAAACAGATAATACGGCTCGCCACGTCCGTTCTCATGATACACCATCATCTCGTCGTCGAAGATCCCATGAAACCGGATATAGGAGAACCCGATATCCTTCTGAAGCTGGATGAGCTGCCGCTGCACCTCTCCGAATAAGCCCTCTTTCGCTTTGCCAATCGAAGTCAGCCTTCGCCAAGTATGTCTAAGCGGCGTTGCAGTATTTGCATCGAGGTGGATGCTCTCCGTCTTTACGCTCATTTTGTCTTGCATAATAAAGTCGGATTCCTGAGATTCGCTTGGCAAATATTTGAACAGCTCCTTGAAGGCATCCTGTTGATTCATTTCCAGATAATTCGGGGTCTTCGATGCTCCGGCATTCGCATAAGCGGACATATCGCCCGCGTGCTTCGCACGATACTCTCTCGGCGTTGTTCCGTAAAATTCCTTGAATACCTTATTGAAAGATTTGATACTGGGAAATCCGTTATTCAGCGCCACTTGGGTGATCGTTAAATCACTGTAATTCAGTTCATCTAAAGCATGCTCCAAACGCACACCGTTAAGATATTGAGAGAAGGTCGTGCCCAAAAACTTTTGGAAAAATCGAGACAAATAGTGCACAGACAAAAATTCTTGCTCGGCAATCTCTGTTAAAGAGATCGGCTTCGCATAATTGTGTTGAATAAACTCAGTAATAGCCAAGAGGCGATCCATAAACTTCACATCAGGTGAAGCATCTTTGCCCAGTAATGGCTTGGAATAATATTTGACGAGATACGCCATGAGCCGGAACAACAGGCCTTTCAGCTCCAACTCATAACCCAGTGCTTGTTTCGTATACGTCAACATCATGTACGCCAACATCTGCCGGAGCGGATCGAACTCTGTCTGATGCTGTTGGTCATATAAGTAAGAATCACAATGGAACTGCAGCTCTTTAATCACTGCAAACTGCTCTTCTATATAAGAATGAGATACCTGCAGCGCTAAGATCAAGCTGTTCTCATCGCCGCTGATCGAATGAACCTCCTTCGAATTAATGACGGTAATAGCTGATTCGTGCAGAAGATGCCGCTCTTGCTGCCGAAACAATTCGATCGTGCCTTTCAGGACAAAGATGATCTCTAAATTCTCATGCCAATGCATCTGCACATGATTCGGGCGATGAAGCAATAGCCGGAACGGAGTATAACGATTGGTTGTGATGACTTCATAGGTAGTTTTCATATGGACATTATTCCACATTTTTTTCGTACTTAGCAATCAAACACAGACAACCCCTTTTGCTGAAGGGCGGTGTTGAATTTTGTAGCATAAGGGAATATTGACTTTTTTATCACGATTATTTTCTGTTCCTCAGGACAGAACTGCTGGATTCCAGAAAAGAAGCAAAGAATAAGGATAAAACAGATAAGTTTCCGGTATTTTTTACTATCGGTCTTTTATTATAATGGGGTTATCTTATGTAAGGAGGATTTCGATGATGACAGCAAACAATTTCGTATGTTCCTCAACTGAACCCATTGTACAGACTAAAGCCGGAAAACTGAGAGGTTTTCAAGTTAACGACACTTACACCTTCCACGGGATCAAGTACGCAGATGCCAAGCGCTTCCAGATGCCTACAGAAGTAGCACCCTGGGAGGGGGTAAAGGATGCGCTGGCATATGGTTATGTGTCCCCCATGCTAACCCAGGATAATCCCCAGATGGAAGTGCTGGTTCCTCACCGTTACTGGCCTATGGATGAGAATTGCCAGTATCTGAACATCTGGACCCAGAGCCTTGAACCGCAGGCCAAAAAACCTGTCATGGTATGGCTGCACGGGGGCGGTTTCGCAGCTGGCTCTTCCATTGAACAGGTAGCTTACGAAGGAGACAAACTCAGCGAGTTCGGCGATGTGGTCGTAGTAACCCTAAATCACCGATTGAATATTCTTGGTTACATGAACCTGTCGGCTTTTGGAGATAGATATGTCAATTCCGCCAATGCAGGAAATGCCGATATGGTAGCTGCTCTGAAATGGATTCAGGAAAACATTGCAGCTTTCGGCGGCGATCCGGAAAATGTGACTATCTTCGGACAGTCTGGCGGCGGTATGAAGGTATGGACACTTATGAATACCCCGGCAGCAGACGGCCTGTTCCATAAAGGCGTTATTCAAAGCGGATTAATCGATGGGTTCTTGGATACTAGCAAGACCGATGGCACCGCCATTGTAAAGGCACTGTTGGCAGAGCTTAACCTGGGCCTGGACGAAGCGGAAAAATTGGAAGCGGTTCCTTATTCTCAGTTAGCTGCAGCTTATAATAAAGTTGCACCAACGCTCGCAATGCAAGGGGAATACATTGGCGGCAATCCTATGCCTAATGAATTCTATGTAGGTGACCCTAGAGAGGTGGGCTTTACCGAGCATGCGAAGACCATTCCGGTATTGATTGGTAGCGTTTTTGGTGAGTTCGCTTTTGGTCCCGGTGTTCCTAACAAGCAGGACGTGTCTGAGGAAGCCACTATAGAGATGCTGACCCAAAAGTATGGCAATCATACGGAAGAGCTAGTCACACAGTTTAAGGAAGCGTATCCGGATAAACACTTGTCCGACCTGCTGTTCTTGGACACCTTCTTCCGTATTCCAACCAAAGACTTTATTGAGAAAAAATCCGTACACAGGGAAGCTCCTACCTACTCCTACATGTTTGCTTATGAATTTCCTTTTGAGGGCGGCAAGATCGCATGGCACTGCGCTGAGATCCCATTCGTATTCCATAATACGGAACGTGTTCCCATTTGCCTCATTCCGGGTGTTTCGGAATTGTTGGAGGAACGCATCTGCGGTGCCTGGGTAAACTTTGCACACTATGGCAACCCTAACCTCCCTTCCCTGCCCCAGTGGCCGGCATGTACACCGGGAGATGAGGCAACCATGATTTTTGACCGCAGCTGTGCAGTAAGGCATAATTTTGATCACGCGTTGATGGAAGCCTTATTAAAAACGAACCCAAAGCTGCCTTTCCTGCCAAGCAATGAGGCCGAAGAGGAAGGATTTATTTTGCATTAATCCATCGTTTAACAGCAAAATGTATAAAACCCTCGATGAATTCATTGATTTAAATCAAAAAAACTCCCTTTTATCTGGTATATAACTCAGATAAAAGGGAGTTTTCTTCAAATCAATTATTATTATTCCCACTCAATCGTTGCAGGTGGTTTCGAAGTTACATCGTACACGATACGGTTTACGTTCTCTACTTCGTTGACGATACGTACAGAGATCTTCTCAAGCACATCCCATGGAATACGTGCCCAGTCAGCAGTCATGCCGTCGATGGAAGTTACTGCACGGATACCTACGGTGTAGGAATACGTACGAGCATCCCCCATAACACCCACGCTCTTCATGTTAGGTAGGGCAGTGAAGTATTGCCAAATTTCACGGTCTAATCCCGCTTTAGCAATTTCCTCACGTAGAATATAGTCAGAGTCACGAACGATAGTAAGCTTCTCCTCTGTTACTTCACCCAATACACGGATCGCAAGACCCGGACCTGGGAAAGGCTGACGCCAAACGATAGCATGTGGCATTCCTAGCTCTTCACCTAATTTACGAACCTCATCCTTGAACAAGGTATTTAGAGGCTCGATCAAGCTGAATTTCATATCTTCAGGCAAACCGCCTACATTGTGATGAGATTTAATCGTTTGAGCCGTAGCTGTTCCGCTCTCAACAATATCCGTGTACAACGTACCTTGTGCAAGGAACGCGAAATCACCGAGCTTGGCCGACTCTTCGTCAAAGCAATAGATGAATTCATTACCAATGATTTTACGCTTTTGCTCTGGATCTTCAACGCCTGCAAGCTTGCTCATGAAGCGCTCGCGTGCATCGATTTTCACTACATGAATATCGAATTTACCTACGAAGGTCTCCATAACGCTTTCCGCTTCACCTTTACGCAGAAGGCCATGATCAATAAACATACAAGTCAATTGGTCACCGATTGCACGGTGAATCAGCATTGCAACTACGGAAGAATCTACGCCACCACTAAGTGCGCAGAGTACTTTTTTATCTCCAACTTGGTTACGAATATCTTGAATGGCTTCATCAATAAATGATTCCATCGTCCATTTGCCGTCGCAACCGCAAACTTGATACAAGAAGTTCGAGATCATCTCATTACCATGTACTGAGTGACGCACTTCTGGGTGGAATTGAACAGCGAACAGCTTGCGCTCATCATTGCTCATTGCCGCGATTGGAGCACTTTCAGTTCCTGCATCCAGCTTGAATCCTGTTGGAAGTTCAACCACATGGTCACCATGGCTCATCCATACGGTCTGGCGGCTTTCTAGCCCAGCCACTAGTGCAGTTCCTTGTTCAAAGTCAATATCGGCTTTGCCGTATTCACGTTTAGCGGAGCGTTCCACTTTACCATCAAGCTGATGAGCCATCAGCTGCATACCGTAGCAAATACCGAAGATCGGTACTCCTAGATCATAAATGGCTGGGTCCACATGTGGAGCATCTTCAGCATATACACTGCTTGGACCGCCAGAGAAGACAATCCCTTTAGGTGCAAGTGCTTTGATCTTGTCTACTGGCGTATTGTACGGCAAAAGTTCGCTGTATACTCCTAGGTCCCGAATTCTGCGCGCGATAAGTTGGTTGTATTGTCCCCCGAAATCGAGAACGACGATAATTTCATTTGGCTTATTCATTACGAGCCTCCCTTGATTATTGGATTCATTATACTCATGGTTAATTCTCATCGTCAAGGAAAGGAGAACACACTTCTCATAATAGGAGAGAGCTAAACTTAATGAAGTACATTCCTTTCCATGTAAGGAATTGTATAGCATCTACAGCTAATCTCGCCGATTAAGTTACCCGGAAGGTGATAATCAGGCATTCACGTATAAACGCGGCTGCATCAGATGTAGCGAGCCCGCTGATCTCAGCTGGTGATGCTGGTGATGCAGAGAATGTAGGAATTTCAGACATTGCAGGTATTTCGTTCGCGGGTTCCACCGCGACGATTGCTGAAGGCGCGGGCGCGTACGCCAGGGTCTCCCACTGGCGTACGAACTGCCGGACGGCTTCGCTTAGTCCGGCGTCGTAAATCTGCAGGGAGTCCACATACTCCCTGCCAGTGACACCGGGCGGCGGCGGTCCAAACCGCTCCGCCAGCCCGTGCCAAGCTAGAGAGGCAGCGCGCAGCTGCCTCTCGCGGCTCATGATGCTGGCGCTGCGCGCTGCCAGCAGCAGAGCCAGGCTACGCCGCCAGCGCCAAGCGGCGGCGGGAAGCAGCGCCGCGGCAGCGAGCGGCGCTGCATTGGACCCGCCCGCCAGCGGCAGGGCGGGAAGGTCCGCGCTTCGCGCAGCTTGCGGCGCGAGCGAGGCTGCCGCAGGCAGCGCCGACGCGGCGAAGCCGGCGGTAAGCGCTGGGCCCGGCGTTGGGTCGAAGGGGACCCAACCGGCGCCGGCGAAATAGACCTCCACCCAAGCATGGGCATCGCCCTGGGTGACTAGATACTTCGCCGGCATAGTATCGTCCTGCAAGGTCCCAGGCCCGTAGCCTTGGACATAACGAGCAGGAATACCTGCACTGCGCAGCAGTATGGTCATAGTCGTTGCAAAATGTACACAGTAGCCCTGTTTCTCCTCAAATAAAAAGTGATCGACAAAATCAGATCCGGATGGTGGAACCGTTGTGTTCAACGTGTAGGAATATCCATTTTGTAAGTAATCCTTAATGGCCGTTACGGAGTCATAGCGGTTACCAGATGAAGCGGTAAGCTTCTCTGCCAGCTCTCTCACTCGTACGGGTAACAAATCTGGCAATTGCAAATACTTGCCCTTAATTTCCTGTGGATCGCTACTAATTAAACCACGAAGCAGCACAGGATCACTTTCAGGAAGTAAGGATTCCACTGTATATTCTGTAATTCGTGCAGAGCCTATCGAATCAGGCAGACGAAAACTTTCTCTGTCCATGTTAGCCAGAACATATCCCAGTTTACTGCCGTTCAAGAGTCCGATCGACTCAACATCCGTTATTATTCCCGCATTGAATAAAGGAATTCCTCCAGAAGAAGGGGTTGAAAATTGTATCCGCTGTTGAAGTGTCCGGTTCCTCGCTTCACCGCTTAACGTCGATCGAAGATTCTTTGGAATGCCGGACAGATTTAGTGGCATAAACTCTTCGCCCCCCCTGATCCAGCGTCGTCCATCATAGTAAGCGATGCTCTCACCTCTCCAATATGTACGCTCGCTTGTAATCGCGGTAAAGACAGGATCAGTATTTCGGGACAACGGGGCACCGAGTTCACCGTCATTCGTACTATACCCTGTTGTTCCTGAAGAATTAGACCCCTTATCTTCCGGCAAATGCCCTGACGCCCATAACTGCAGCTTCTGGAATTCCGATTGCAGTGCAAGCTCGCTGGCTGGTCTCGCTCCAAATAGCTGCCCACCGAACCATGCCGTTATCATCACGACTATGGCTGCTGCCAAAGTCAGCGCTCCCCAACGCGCATAAGGCAATGAAGTAACACCCTCACGCTCTCGAAGACGCAGCAGACCACTCATCGCCTGCATCCAAAAGATAAGACCCATAGATATCACAATATCCATCGTGGTATTGACATCAAAGCCCATATCCAAGACCAGCAAGTAAATGATTGTAACTGTTGTGAATAGGACCGTACTTCCTCGGAAGAGTGCAAGCTGCTGTACTGAGGAAACCAATAGTCCCCAGCCTACAATCAATATCAAAAGCCTGCTGATCTCACTTAACTGAGAGACCTGCCCAGAGAGAAGCAGCATGATATCATTCGGAATACCTGTCGCATAAATCCCTAACCATCCAATGCCTTCGCCTTCACTGCATAAGTAAAGCCACGCTGTGGCAATGATAAGAAATTGGATACTTAGCAGTAACCACCCCTGAATCTGAAATATCCCCCATAGCAGTAACACTGCCGCCAATATCATTAGCACTTGTAGCATCTTAGCGGTATCTTCCAATAATGCAGACCTATATAAAGGGAGTAACCATTCAACGAATAACCCCATAATGGCCAAAGAGAACAGTAAACGATAGTACAGAGGCACTTTTCTCTGCTTACCGGCATGACTGTTCTCCATTTGCCCCAAATTAAACTGAAAGCCATTCATAGGGCGTTCTATATCACCCGGTGTTCCCTTAACGTAGCGTTGGTTTTCCGGACGATTCATGGTACTCTACCTCCCTGAACCTGAATGCTGGCAATGCATCATCCAGACAAAACATTCGTGCTCCGAGACGAGCTAAACTGTCCCCTACAGTTCCCCTTACAGGCTGTCGAGTCTCCAATACTTTAGCCCCCCCTTGCAACGGTGCCGATTGGTCCCAAGCATAATAAAGTTCAACCTTCACACCCTGCACCAAGAACTTGGCAATGACCTTGGCAGATTCCTCCTCTAATCGTCCCGTAATGATGGCTACTGTCATCCCCGGAATCCACCCTCGGGAAGCATCCTCTAGTAACCTCGACAGGTTTCTAGTTCCATCCGGAGAAATTTCAGTAAGAATGTCCAGCACTCTCCCTGGGATTTTACCCAGCCCTTCATGTCTAGCCATCCCTTCTGGCCAACCGCCGCTAAACAACTGAACATAAGCACCTGAGCGCTCAGCGAATAACATCAGCCCCATCGCTGTCGACACCGCTTTCTCAAATGCCGAAGGCGAATCATCTCGGTTTCCACGAGGTTTAAGAGCATCTGTAGGAACCTCGAAGCTGAGTGAATCATTGGCCAACACGATACAGGTCATCCTTGCCTTTTCCCGCTCCGGAACTTTACTCTGAAGCGCTCCCGTTCGTGCACTATTCTTCCAATGAATTCGGCTAAGTGGATCCCCTGGCTCATACTCCCTTGATTCCAAAGCCTCATCACTGATGCTTCTTCCCCGTCTAGAGTACATGGTGTCTCCCGTCATAAAACCGCTATCTGGCACAGTTCCACCAAAGTATAAAGGGGCTGGCAGCACTTTAAAGCTCTGACCTTCATCCGGTTCAGATCTACCCGTGAACCAACCTGGGAAGTCACCCCAAGTTACTCTACAGCCCAGCAAATGATGATTCCCGCGGGATATATTTTCAATGGTGTATGTGTATGAAAAAGAACGTTTGAATCCAGGGAAAATCAGCTTTTGATAATGGCTGTCACCCCAATAATCGGCAATGGTCATCCAAGGAAGTGGCAACCGAGAAGAAAAACTCAGCTGAACCTTCACCTGAAGTGTATTTCCGGCCATCGGTCTTGCAGGGGCAATCGTACGAACTAGCTTTATGGCCCGCGGACCGGAGAGCTGAAGCACAAGTCCACCAAGCATAATCACTCCAATAACAATCAGGAGAAACAGCAAAGACTGGCCTCCTCGCCAAGCATATAAAGCACCAATAATTCCAGCCACAGTTAGCATCCTTAACCATTCCATCAGAGCACTTCGGCTACGCGGATAAGAGAAGCTTTTGACACTTCCGGCATCTTTCTTCTGTTGATCAATTAGTGATGAAGAGGACAATGGAACACCCATCCTTTGGTCATAGACTTGTTCCCAGCTCAGGAACTTATTACTATCTATTCTTCCCATGAAAAAGGGTGCCCAGACATTTGTTTTTTCTTTTTACTAGACAGCCTCAGCTCTTCTTTCAGAACGTTTTCACACGGCGTTCCACTTCAGTAACGCTTATATTAAGTGGAGGATGACCTGCTGTCTCAAGTAAATCCCGTAGCGAAACCCAGATCGATCCACCAATCATTTCTACCCTCGCGTCGATTGTCTTTTGAACGTTATCAGGAAGGTTTAGAATCAGATCCTTGTTCGCCACATCTGCGACGATATCTTTTCCGTTCCAAGTAATTTTTCCACTTCGACTGTCCGCATCCCAGCTAACTTGTCCGCCAAGCCGTTCAATCACAGCACGGAGCGGAACCATATACTGTCCATTTCGTACGGAATATTCCCCAGGATTCAGCTTTGTTTCCAGCTTTCCAACCTCCAGAACCAGTGGCTTTCCGGCCGTAAACAGCTCCGCATTTGGTGTGATATTTGATGCGATCCAAGCCTCCGAAGGCTTTACTCTCTCTAAATTACTGGCTTTTGAAGAGACTCTGAACTGCACAGGTTCAACCGTTTCATCTAATATGCCAAAATCGTATCCAGCAGCCTTATAGCGTGCAATAATGTCCGGCAGCGCTTTGACGCTCTCTTGATGACCGCCTCCATCATGCAGCAGCAGAATAACCTGAGAAGACTTCAAATCTGTTGTCGATTCCTTCAAGATCTCTGAGGCCGGCACTCCTTTCCGTTTGGAATCGCCGCTATCCACTGTCCAATCCATAACCTTATAACCTGCTTGCTTCAGTAAATTGAAATAGGTATTATCAAAATGATCATAGGTTCCCCCTGGGGCGCGAATAAGCTGCGGACGATCCCCTGTGATCCCCTGAACAATTTCTTCAGTCTTTTTAATTTGTCTCCAAAATTCTGTGAATCCACTATATAAATCATGGTAATTATGATTATAGGTATGATTGCCAATGGCATGGCCCTGTTCCCAAATAGAGTCGATGAGCTCAGGATGGCTTTTCGCTTGGTTACCAAGGACGAAAAAGGTCGCCTTCACACCTTCCTGCTGTAAAATTTCAAGTACATTGAAGGTGTTCTCGCTAGGTCCGTCGTCAAATGTAATATAGACTGTTTTCTTAGCTTTCTTTGCAGCTGTAATTGCAGAACTCGTTGTTGAAACCTTGGATATTTTCTCTACCCCACTTGCTTGGGGGCTTTGAGTCACAGTGAGGGCTGCACTAGAAGAGGAGTGAACTTCCGGAGATTCGGAAGCGAGTGGTTCTGCTGCAGAGGGCAAATCTTGCATCGCCGCTGCGGTAAGCTTATTCTTAACAGATACAGACTCTGCGCTAGCGGGCTGCAATGATCGGAGCTCCCATGAATTTATATTTTTCCCTATGCTCCATCCGAGCATGACGATAAATATTACAACCATAACGAGCAATCCGCTTATCAACTTTCGGCGGCTATGAATACTTTTGTTACTCTTCATCTTCTCTACCTCCAGCATTCTATTGGCCTAAAAGCCATTTGGTAGATTGTATGAAGACAAGCTGTAAAATAGAATAAAACAACTGCCTCTTGGAGAGTGACAATCTTATGGAAATGCTGAGCTTTATACAAGAATTATTCACTAAATATGGATATGGCGTATTATTCTTCGGATTATTTCTCGAGTTCGTTGCCTTACCCTTTCCCGGCGAGACCACTATGGCGTTTGCCGGATTCCTTTCCTATACCGGAAAGCTTGATTTCTTTACGCTAATTGTAGTTGCTCTTGCAGGCACCACAGCTGGGATGACCCTCACCTATTTTGTCGGATTAAAAGCCGGAATGCCCTTTATCCAGCGATATGGCAAGTGGTTTCTATTCTCACCTACTAAGCTTGAGAAAACACAGAAGTGGTTTGAGAGATATGGTAGCATTCTTATTTTTATCGGTTATTTCATTCCAGGGGTACGTCACTTTACCGGCTATTTTGCTGGCATTATCGCGCTTCCCTTCCGTAAATTCGCCCTATATGCATATAGTGGAGCCGTATTCTGGGTAGTGCTGTTTCTTGGGATCGGAAGGGTGTTTGGTCCACAGTGGATGGGCATCTTCCATTTGTTCGAATTATATGCGCTGCGGATTATCTCCGGTGGTGCAGTACTAGCAGCTCTTGTGATCATTTACCGTTACCGTAAAAGTATCCGTGCCCGTCTCTTCCCTCGCAAAGCTGCCATAAAGATTCAAGCACAGGTTAAAAAACCTTCCAAGGGGCGGTGAAGTCACCGCTCTTTTTAAAAATTCTGAAGTCCTTTCTTCTTGCTGCGTACCAACGCATACCCTGCCAGCAATATTGCAATTCCGGAAAACCCAGCTCCCCCAGCAAAGCCCAGCGCCCGAGGCTCCACCCATTCTAATAACCACCCCGCGAGCAGCATAGATAACCCAAGCAACGAATTCCCTACTGCTGACAGGAGTCCAAAAATAACAGGTTGCATAGTGGAAGGCGTCTCGCGCATAACTAGTGTATCCAGACAAGCATTTCCCGTCCCTCCGGCAAAAGACAACAGAATGTATAATATAAACGCGATCACAAAATGATTGCTAACACTGATGCCCATCAGCAGTAATCCTTCAATCATGAGGCCAATTATAGCTACAGCCAGCAGCCCTCTTTTTACATATCGTCCGGCAAAAAAACTGAGACTAAGCCCGATGCCAAGCGCTGCATAAAAAGCCCCTACGCCAATATCCCCCGCTTGAAATTCCTGTACTGCATATACACTAATCAGCACATTATCCAGACCATTCAGCATTGGAACAAGCAGTTCATACCCGAAAATAACCTGTAATGTTATACTCCCGCTAATTACAATCCCGAGCGCCCGCAATCGGCCTGCCTTTTGCTGTCGGTTCACTTTTACTTTGTGTTCATTTGAAGAATCTATATCTCTATGATCTTCGGTCATTCTATCAACCTTCTGCGAGAAGTCGATCCCGTAAATGAATAACGCCGCGATTAGAAAAGATAGTGCATTCATAATGAACGCTGCCTCTGGGCCAAACCACATGGAGACCACACCACCGCTAAACGCACCGACTATAAGTACACAGCCACTCATAAGCTGCTCCAGCCCGTTGACGGTCAGCAGAGAATCTTTGTTCACCAACAAGGGGATTGAAGATTTACGAATAGGGCTGTAAATCGCTTCCCCCGCCGCCAGCAAAAAACTCGCCGTATATAGCAGCCACAGCTTATCTTCTCCATCGACCCACAAAAAGGCTAGCGCTACCGGAACCCTCATCATATCCGTGGCAATCATGATATATTTGCGTGGAAATTTGCTGCCTAGTATTCCCCCAAGCGGTGCCAGAAACAAATAAGGTAACAGCCGCACACCTAGCGAAATTCCCACCGCCATCCCTGATCCTGTTAATTGCAGAACCAACGCCAGAACAGCTATCCCGGTAAAACGATCTCCTATTCCATTGATTAGTCCAGCTGTAAATAGACGTGAATATCCCTTTTGACCTTTAAAAATCGCAATGGCTGATTGATTACCTATCATTGTAAACCTCAACTTTCTATTTATATAAACATCTAATTAGATATTAATCGAATTATTAATTTGTGACAATGCTTTATTTCCAAGGATTTGCTAAGATGTAGTACATCATCATTACATAACGAAATTATCCGAAAAGGAGGGCTCTGCCTTTTGAAAATCGATCGATTGCTCTCTATCGTCATTCTGTTAATGAACCGGCGTCTCATTCAGGCGAAGGAGCTCGCCGATATGTTCGAAGTGTCCGTTCGCACGATTTACCGTGATATTGAAAGTATTAATGGAGCTGGAATTCCTATCGTTACCTATCAGGGAGCGGGTGGTGGCATTGGCCTTATGGAAGGCTACCGATTAGATCGCAATGTATTGACTGACCGCGAGCTGGCTGATATTTTCACGGCACTGCAAAGTGTCTCCTCTTATGGCGGAACTGAACACACCCTGCTCATGGAGAAGATCAGTAGCGTAATCCCACCCTCACAGTCCGCCGCTTTCCGAAGTAAAACAACCCAGCTTATCATCGATTTCTCTCCCTGGGGGCTTCAGCCTGTGCTAGAAGAGAAAATTGCGATTTTAAAAGAAGCACTGGAAGAAAACAGGACTGTAGCCTTTGATTATGTAAATGCCGAAGGACAAACCAGCCAGCGTTCTGTCGAGCCCTATACTTTAGTCTTAAAAGGACAGACGTGGTACTTATATGGTTACTGTCTGCAACGCCAGGATTTCAGATTATTCAAGCTACTTCGTATGAAGGGACTCGTTAAAGAAACCAGGGAATTCATACGAGAAGATAAGGATATGCGTGAGCTACCCTGGAGCACTGATTATCAGAGAGTGACTTCAGCCGCAGCAGTTACGCCAATCCTTCTGCACTTCACACCTGAAGGCAGACATCTCGCGGAAGATCGCTTTGACTCCACGGAGCTTCAGCCGGACGGACACGGTGGATATAATGTGTCCATTCATTATCCCGAGGACGGATGGCTCTATGGCTTCTTGCTCAGCTTCGGAACGTCCATAGAAGTGCTAGAACCAGAGCATATCCGTCATAAGCTGGGGGAGCTGGCTATTGGCATTGCCAATAAATATACAACCTAATCCTAAACTTGACGGTATGTCGTCAGCTTCATAGTTCTATACTGAACTTAAAGCGAGTGTTCATAAGCTTCGCATACTTTTAAAAGGAGTGTTGAATATGGAACAGGAACATGTAGGGCAAGAACAAGGCGAACTGAAATTTTGTCAGAGCTGTGGGATGCCTATGCCGACTGAGGAACTACTTGGAACGAATAAAGAAGGCGGAAAAATCGTGGATTACTGTGTATACTGCTATGAAGGTGGAGCATTTAAACAGCCTGATATTACGCTGCAAGAAATGGCCGACATTTGTACAGGCTACTTGGTCGAAGAAGGAATGGACGAGGCCGTAGCCCGTAAATTACTCGCTGAACAGCTGCCTCATCTGAAACGTTGGAGTGTCGCAGCCGAATCATCCTCAATGAACTAATACGTAGCATAAAAAAGAAGCTGCCCATAAGTAGCATTCACTACTTTCTAGGCAGACTGAAAGCGGACCAAGTGAATTCTTGGCCCGCTTTTATTGTGGCGATTAGTCTATTAAGTTGTCTTAATAAGCTCAGGACAAGCTGAGTGAGCCTTCAAGTAGAGTCTGCTTTAGAGGCTTAACTGATTGTTCCAAATCAGATAAAGCATTCCCTTCCTGACTGCTGGCAATCGACATCATCAGCTTGATCCGATTCGCTTGATTAACAACACTAACTCCAGCATCATAATCAATGGCGACGATATTTGCGCCCGGATATAATTCCTTAAGGCCCTTAATCATCCCTCGTCCGGTAATATGGTTAGGTAAGCAAGCAAACGGCTGAATACAAGCAATATTATTCACACCATTATCCAACAGATCCATCATTTCTGCGGTCAGGAACCATCCCTCACCCATTTGATTACCTACGGACACTAGTCGGCTGGCCTTCTCAGCAAGACCATAGATATTCTCCCGTCCTTTAGCTAGTCCCGCATCCTCAAGCGCAACCTTTATGGGCTTACGGTAAATTTCCAGATAGGAGATCAGCATAGGATTAATGTATCCCAGCCGTTTGCTTTTGCCGAATTGTTCAGCTTTGTAGATCGGATTATACACGCAGTAAAAGATGAAATCCAAGAAGTCCGGCATTACCGCTTCCCCACCCTCAGCTTCAATCATCTCGATGATGCGATTGTTGGCATCTGGGTGGAATTTAATCAAGATTTCTCCTACAATCCCGACTCTCGGTTTCGTAACACCTGTAACGGACAGCTTGCAGAACTCCGCAACGATTTCGCGAATCAGACGTTTATATTCTCGGAACGAGAAGGTGGCTAAGCTGGCCTTACAGCGCTCCATCCCTTTGCGGAATAGGCGTTCTGCACTCCCTGGAACAACTTCATGGGGTCTGAAATGATTTACCATCCGCATCATAAGATCGCCATAGCAAGCCGCAGCAATCAGCCGATTCGCCAGCTTAAGACTGATACGGAAGCCTGGCTGGTTCTCCATCCCAGAGGCATTCAGCGAAATCACAGGAATTTGTTCAAGATCTGAGTCCTTTAAGGCTTTGCGCAGCAAAGAAATATAATTCGTCGCCCGGCAGCCTCCACCCGTCTGTGACATGATTACAGCGGTACGATTCGGATCATAGTCTCCACTCTTCAACGCTGATAGAATCTGCCCTATCGTTACAATCGCGGGATAACACGCATCATTGTTAACGTATCTAAGACCTTCTTCGGTCTCTTTAGGTCCAGTGGTCTCAAGTATCTTAAGACGGTATCCCGCATCACGAAAGACCTGCTCAAACAATTCAAAATGAATAGGTGACATCTGCGGTGCAAGGATCGTGTACGTTTCTTTCATTTCCTTCGTGAATGCAACATTAGCCTGGACTTTAGGCGGTTTCTCTGGCTGCACCTTCCCTTTTTCCCGCTCACGCATTGCTGCCAGCAGCGAACGCAGCCGAATGCGTGCTGCACCAAGGTTGCTGATCTCATCAATTTTGATCAGCGTATATACTTTGTTATGTCTCTCCATAATGTCTTGCACGGCATCACATGTAATCGCATCGATCCCGCAGCCGAAGGAGGTTAGTTGGACAAGCTCCAGATCGTTTCGAACTGCGGCAAGGCGGGCCGCGCGGTACATGCGGGCATGGTAGGTCCACTGATTAACAACCGCCATATCCCCTTCACTTCGGTCCAAATGGCAGACAGAATCTTCTGTCAGTACAGCGAGTCCCATCCCGGTAATCATATCTGCTATGCCATGGTTAATTTCAGGATCCGCATGATAAGGGTGACCACAGAGAAGTATTCCCTTATTACCAGTGCTGGAAAGATACGCGAGCGTCTCTTCACCTTTGCTACGCACATCACTTTTGGCGCGATCAGCCTCTGCAAGTCCTGCCCGCACGGCTAACGTAATCTCTTCTCTTGGAATACCCGTAAATGTCTTCACAAGTCCTTTGATCAGTGCAGATCGATCGTCGAAGGTCAGAAACGGACTGACCAGCTTAATTCCATTCTCCTTTAAACCGTCCATATTGTTGCGAATGACTTCAGGATAAGATGCGACCACCGGACAATTGAAATGATTATCCGCTGCTTCATCCTCCTTCTTCTCATACACCACCGCAGGATAAAAAATAAAATCGACACCTTTACCGATTAAGTTCTGCACATGTCCGTGCGCCATCTTCGCAGGATAACAGATCGATTCTGAAGGAATCGTATCCATCCCACTTTCATAGAGCTTCTTGCTTGATTTAGCAGAAAGAATAACCCGATAGCCAAGCTTTGTGAAAAAAGTATGCCAAAATGGGTAATTCTCGAACATATTCATTGTCCGTGGAATACCGACAGTGCCCCGTCCAATATCGGCCTCCGGTAAAGACTCATAATCGAAAAAACGCTCATATTTATACTGCATTAAATTCGGCAATACATTCTTCTCTTTCCTGCCTCCTGCACCTCGCTCACAACGATTGCCTGTAACGTAGAAGCTCTTATCCGGGAACCGACTGATCGTTAACGCACAGTTATTCCCACAGCGGCCACAGCGACCTGAAGATACCTCGTACTTAAAGTTGGCTATTTCCTCCGGGCCAAGCAGTGTACTTTTCCCATCGACCCCCGCTTGCTCACGAGCAATCAGTGCACAACCATACGCCCCCATAACGCCAGCAATATCCGGTCTGACTACAGTTCTCCCTGTTAGGCGCTCAAAGGCCTGCAATACAGCTTCGTTATAAAAGGTGCCCCCCTGAACAATAATATTTCGCCCTAGATCCTCAGGGTTGCGAATTTTAATTACCTTTTGCAGGGCATTCTTAATTACAGAATAGGCGAGCCCTGCCGAAAGATCGGCCAGCGACGCGCCTTCCTTCTGAACCTGCTTCACTTTAGAATTCATGAATACCGTACAGCGCGACCCCAGATTAACTGGTTTGGTCGCTTCGAGTGCTGACTTAGCGAACTCCTCGATCCCCAGCCCGAGCGCAGAGGCAAAGCTCTCCAGGAAAGAGCCGCAGCCTGCCGAACAGGCTTCATTGAGCATCAGACTGTCGATAGCGCCGCCACGGATCTTGATGCATTTCATGTCCTGTCCACCAATATCCAGAATAAAGTCTACCTCTGGCATGAACTTAGAAGCGGCTTTGTAATGAGCAACCGTCTCCACTTCACCGCCATCCGTCCACAATGCGGCCTTGATTAATCCCTCACCATAACCTGTCACATAAGAGCCTGCAATATGACAACCTTCAGGTAGAACCCGATACATTTCCTTCAGTGCCTCACTCACAGAATACAAGGGGTTCCCCTTGTTGCTGCCATAAAAGGTATATAGAATTTCGTCAGCAGAGCCGGTCAGTACAAGTTTGGTTGTTGTTGAACCAGCATCGATCCCCAGATAGCAAGGGCCACGATAAGCAGCCAAGTCTGATCTGGCAGCAGAGGCTTTACCGTGACGAAGACGGAACGCAGCAAGCTCAGCGGGGTTCTCAAACAACGGCGGTAATTCAGCATCCTCGGCCCGATCCAACGTAAAATCCACGGCCGCAATTCGTGCCAGCCAATCTGAAAGCGGCAAAACGATTGGATCAGCCTCGGAAAGTGCAGACCCAATCGCTACGAAATACTGTGATCGCTCAGGAAACAAAATATCCGACTCAGCAAGCGCAAGCGTCTCAGCAAAACGCTGACGCAGGGCTGACAAGAAGGTTAGCGGACCACCAAGAAACGCCACCCTTCCACGAATCGGACGGCCGCAGGCGAGACCACTTATCGTCTGATTGACGATACTCTGAAAAATCGAGGCTGACACATCCTCCCGGCGAGCGCCCTCGTTCAGCAGCGGCTGCACATCGCTTTTAGCGAATACACCACAGCGTGAAGCTATGGGATAGATTCGCTCATGCTTCTCCGCCAATGCATTTAAGCCTGCCGGGTCGGTTTGTAGCAGCGATGCCATCTGATCGATGAATGCTCCCGTTCCGCCCGCGCAGGCTGTATTCATACGTTGCTCAATGCCACCTCGAAGATAAATAATCTTGGCATCCTCACCGCCCAGTTCAATCGCTGTATCGCATTCCGGGATCAGCTCGCCGATCGCCTTCGTACAGGCGATTACCTCCTGAACGAAAGGCACGCCTCCGAGTTTGGATAAAGACAACCCTGAGGAACCGCTTACAGTAAGACTTACTTCCCTCTCTAGAAATCTGTCCCGTACGTCAGATAGAAGAGAGAGGGCTGCTTTTTTTATGTCGCTATAATGTCTTACATAGTCCTGATAAACAATAGTATTACGCTCTATAACAACCAATTTTGCAGTAGTTGATCCGATATCAAGGCCAATACGCAGCATTATCACTACACCACCTCGTCTTGCTCCAAATTTGAAGCAATTATGAGGAAACTATATCATGACAATACCTTATGAAAGCTGTTAAAAATGTAACAGACTTTTACAAAAAGTTATTAACAAACTTTATGATTTGGAAATCCCTGCTATGGTAGATGCTACATGACCTTTCACTCGTACTTTCCGCCATTCTTCGATTAAAATTCCCTGCTCATCAATTAGAAAAGTAGAACGTACTATTCCCATAAATTCTCTGCCATAGAGCTTCTTAAGCTGCCATACCCCGAACATTTCACTGACCTTATGATCCTCATCAGACAACAGTGGAAAGGGCAGACTATTCTTCTCCGTAAATCTCATATGCGATGCCAAGGGATCTGGACTGATGCCTAGAACAACCGCACCAAGCGTAGTAATCTGGTCATGGGCGTCACGGAACTCGCAGGCCTCCTGCGTACAAGCTGGTGTCATATTTTTAGGATAAAAATATAAAATGACCTTTCGGCTCAGATAATCACTTAAACTAACCTCTTGCCCACTGGAGGACGGAAGGGTGAAATTCGGTACTTTTTGTCCAATAGCTACTACGTTCAAGTTATATCCACTCCTTCTTGATATTGGTGGATTGAGCATGAATTGCGCGTATCCCCAAAAGAAATTATAATGTAGAGAATGTGAATGCGAAAGGAAGAACGAGAAATGCCACCTAGAAAGAGAAGGCACGCAAAGACTGGTACGTCAAAAAAGAAACCGATACTTTGGACGCTGGCCATTATACTCCTACTTATTATCGGTGGGGCCATTTACTACTTTACAACCATTTACGCTGAGCTTGGCAGCATGTCGAACACCGAGAATTCACCATTTAAGAATGCTGAAACCGTTGATGTTGACACTCCGGAGCCTCCAAAGTGGGAAGGTACAGAGCCTGTTAATATACTACTAATGGGTGTGGATGCCCGCGGTGTCAAGAAGGGGGAAATCCCTCGTTCAGATACGATGCTCGTCGCTTCACTAGATCCCGTGAAGAAGAAGATCAGCGTATTCTCCATCCTTAGAGATACGTATGTTTCGATTCCAGATCACGGCAAGAAACGTATTAATTCAGCTATAATTTATGGACCTAACACGGCGATGCAGACCGTAAGCGATTTGCTTGGCATCCCGATTCAATATTATGTCTACACAGACTTCCAAGGATTCATCAAGCTAGTAGATGCCGTTGGCGGTGTAGATTATGAAGTCGAGAAAGATATGGTGTACAAGACCATTGCAGACGGTCCCGAATATGACATTGATCTTAAAAAAGGATATCAGCATCTCGACGGCAACAAGGCACTGCAATATGTACGCTTTCGGCATGACGCTACCTCGGACTTCACTCGGACCGAGCGCCAGCGTGCATTTCTCAAGGTTGTGGCTGACAAACTAATTCAGACCACGTCCATTATCAAGCTACCGAATATTTTGTCTCAAGTTACGCCTTATATTGAAACCAATATGTCAGTAAATGATATGTGGAAGCTGGCAACCGTTGGGTATGACAGCACTATGAGTGGTAGCGCGCAAATTCCACCGATGGATCTGCTCAAAGAGGAGAGCGTTGACGGAGCACAAGTCATAGGCATTCGCAGTGAGAATAAATTAAAGGAATTTGTTCAGGATACCTTAAAAGGCCCTGAGCCAACACCTTCACCTTCACCGGAAA
Source organism: Paenibacillus sp. FSL R10-2734 (assembly GCF_037963865.1). Classification (NCBI taxonomy): domain Bacteria; kingdom Bacillati; phylum Bacillota; class Bacilli; order Caryophanales; family Paenibacillaceae; genus Paenibacillus; species Paenibacillus sp. FSL R10-2734. The sequence goes on from NZ_CP150170.1 coordinate 7,257,265, forward strand.
CCAGTACAAATAGTAACACTAGCGGAACCCAATAAGGTTCTTGACAAGCAACGTTCACAAGTAGACACAGCAGGGAATCACCGTTACTTGGTATAATACGGGCGGACAGCGGAAATCACCGTTGTTCGCCCGTTCCCATGAGCATCGACAAACGAAAGGATGATCACACTATGAATCGTTCCACATCAGAGCAACTTTATCAGGAAGCCCTTCAACATATCGTCGGAGGTGTGAATAGCCCCTCCCGTTCCTTCAAAGCCGTTGGCGGCGGTGCACCCGTATTTATGAAACGCGCCAGTGGATCTCACTTCTGGGATGAAGACGGCAACGAATATATAGATTATCTACAAGCTTATGGCCCGATCATTACCGGCCATGCTCATCCTCACATTACGAAAGCAATCACTACAGCTGCGGAGAATGGTGTACTTTACGGAACCCCGACCCAGCTCGAAATCAAGCTTGCTAAAATGCTAAAAGAAGCTATTCCTTCCATGGATAAAGTACGGTTCGTCAATTCCGGCACAGAAGCGGTTATGACTACCATTCGTGTAGCTCGTGCTTATACAAAGCGCAGCAAAATCGTGAAATTCGCTGGCTGTTACCACGGCCACTCCGATCTGGTGCTCGTAGCAGCAGGATCTGGACCTTCTACGCTTGGCATTCCGGATAGTGCCGGTGTTCCAAGCAGTATCGCACAGGAAGTAATCACTGTTCCTTTTAATGATCTAGATAGCCTGCGAGAGGCACTGGAAAAATGGGGCGAAGATGTCGCCGCTGTCATGGTTGAACCGATCGTCGGCAATTTCGGTATGGTTATGCCTAAGCCTGGTTTCCTCGAAGAACTATGCAAGCTGGCTCATGATAACGGCTCACTCGTTATTTATGACGAGGTCATTACCGCTTTCCGCTTCCACTATGGTTCCACACAGACTTATGCAGGACTTGATAACCATGAAGACATTACTCCTGACCTTACAGCACTCGGCAAAATCATCGGTGGCGGCTTGCCTATCGGTGCTTACGGCGGACGTAAGCATGTGATGGAACAAGTAGCTCCACTAGGACCGGCTTACCAAGCGGGAACCATGGCGGGAAATCCTGCGTCCATTTCCGCTGGGATTGCCTGTCTGGAAGTGCTGAGTGCAGAAGGCGTATACGATGAGATGGAACGGCTTGCGATTCGTCTTGTCGACGGACTTCAGGAATCGGCAGACCGTCATGGCATCCCACTGACGATCAACCGCATCCGTGGTTCATTCTCCACTCATTTCTGTGATCATCCAGTTACAAATTACGATGAGGCACAGGATACAGATGGCGAATTGTTCGCTAGCTTCTTCCGTCACATGTTGAACCGTGGGATCAACTTGGCCCCTTCTAAATATGAAGCTTGGTTCCTGACCACAGCGCATACCGTTACGGATATCGAAGCTACACTAATTGCAGCAGAAGCGTCCTTCCGTGCTATGGCGTCTGAGAAATAAGACTTTAATTACTGCCACTGAATATACTAAAACCTACCACCAAGTTTCTGGTGGTAGGTTTTTTTGAATAAGCATTATTCGAAATCGACTTGCTTGTCCAATATAACCTCCGTCATTGCAGGTCCAATCATTCGGTCTTCTCCAGGTATTAAGGAAAAATAAACATCCGCCAGATCCGTTGGTAGCGGTGGTGAGATCAAGAACTGCATTTGTGTATTGGCGCCCCCTCCGTGACCTCCATGCGGTTGGATTTCATAGGTTCGCTCACTCATAATCTCCAATGTTAAAGCGGCTCTAAGATGAACATGCTCCACAGTTTCTTTTAAATACTTAATCTCCACCGTAACTATACTAAGCGCTTCATACTGCATAGCATGTGTCAGTGTATACTCGCAATCTTCGAGGACTGTCCGCTTCACAATTGGAAGTACACCGAGTAGTAAGCCGGGCTCTTCCCAATATTTTCGTCTAGGCACAGCCTCATTCAGACTATGTATATACTTTACAATCTGAGAAGTATCCATCTCGAACCTGGCCGCCCATTCCTCAAGGAGCTCACTCTCGGGGGAAAACCGTTTTTTTCCTGTTATAGCTTTACGTTCCTGAATCAATGATAAAATCTGCTCGTCAATCTTCTTAACCTCATCATTGTATTCGTTGACTACGCCTCTTATTGGTATTCTGCTCCAACCCATTTAAAAGCCTCCTTCTGATAATAAAATTAATTTCAACCCATTAGCTATAATGGTAACTCCTTTGGATTATTTTGTAAAATAATTGAATTCATTCAATCCTGCAAATAACAAAAAAAGCGTGTGTCCATCAGCTATAAGCTGTAAGATCACACGCTTTATGATTCAGAGATGTTCTTTTACTCGTACAAGTTGCGGATTTCCACTCCCTGAGGAAGCTTGAATGGATGCTCCTTATTGATCCGGTCGTAGAACATGATTCCGTCGAGATGGTCAATCTCATGCTGGATGATAATAGCTTGGTAGCCCTTAAATTTAAGAACAACCACATTACCCTCAAGATCAAATCCCTTTACCTTTACAGATTCATAACGAGGTACAAATCCATGCACCGGTCGATCAACGGACAGACACCCCTCACTCTCTGGTAAGTACACCATGGTTAGTGAGTGACTGATGATCTTAGGGTTAACCCAAGCATGCTCTACGATCCTCCCTCTCTCGTCCGTAGAATACATCACGAACATACGCTTCGTAAGGCCGATTTGATTCGCCGACAGACCTACGCCAGAGCGTAAATTGTATTCTTCGGAAATCTCTGGGTCCTGACTGTTCTTCAGAAACTGAAGCATACATTGCAAAGTCTCACGATCCTCCTCCTTTAAAGGAAGCTCCACGGGTTCTGCTACGGTACGAAGCACGGGATGGCCTTCCCGTACAATATCATCCATGGTGATGATATATTCAGCTGTAAATTTTGAACTAGACAATATTCCATCCACCTTTGCCTTACGGGCTTAATTTAAACTACTTATGATATAATATGCAGATTTATGGATTTATGAAAGCAGTACGCAGTTTGCTACTGTAATTAACATCGAAGCCAAGTCCTGTTGCCAATGCGGCAAGGGGAAGATAAGTTTTATCTTCTTTGCCTACCTTTTGCAGAAAAGCAGGAGTATCAATGGCTACATTCTCTCCATTCACCTTAATAAATTTGCTGCCGATAGTGATTACAACAGTTCGTCCACCGTACACGATAGTTGCGCTGGAGGTTTTGTTATCCCACTTCCCGCTTGCTCCCACAGCATTTAGAATATCTTTAAGCGCCAAGAAATTCTGGCCATTCTTAAGGATAGGCTTATTAGGTGTATTTAGCTCTACGCCCTTCACAACAATCGACATAGGTACAGAAGTCGAAGCCATCGTAGCTACAGTAGGGACGCGATACTCTCCCCAGTGTAATTCAGCAAAGACTTTAGCAATGGTCTCGTATCCGAGCTGTGTAGGGTGAAAATCTGCTTGCCCCGCTCCAATAATGTGCGTCAGCGAGCCTTCCGATCCAGCAAACTTTTCTGTTACATGTGCTACTTGTACCTTTGCACCCTCTTGATTTACGCTTGCGGCCACACGATCTGCTGTTTCTGTAAATTGGGCTGCTGCTGTCATCAATTTGGTGTACATCGCACCAAGAGCGATCTTAGGGGCAGGCTGATATTGGTCAGCCAGTATAATCGTCGCTTGTGGATTTACCGCACGAATATTCTCCAGACTTGCCTTCACATTCGTATTGTAATCCGCTAGCTTCTGCTCTAGCTGGGCTTGGAAATCTGCATCCGTCAGTTCCTTAACCTGTAAAAACAGACGACTTACGTCATTCCCTCCAATTGTAATGGTAATCAGATCGGCTTCCTTTAGTTCTGCTGCGATCTGTGGGGTTAACTTCACAAACTGGTCCATTCTCGGATCAGGCAGACCTGGCTGAATTTGTTCAGAGGTAATCGCTGAACCATCCTTAATCGCTCCTGTATAATTACGTAATCCAGCCGTAGTCAGTCCTAGAATACCATAATTAGTTAGCTCACTTCTGCCATGATACCAACCCTGCTCGAGCAGTCTTTCCGCATAGCCATATGGCTTGGTATTCACATCTGTCATTCCTGGCTCATATCCAGCAGTAATGGAATCGCCGAGAGCTACGATGCGGAAGACATCCTGCCCCGAGTCTTGCGATACAGTCGTGTCAGCCGCATTTGCCGATCCAGCACCTACACTGATCAGCGCGGATAACAATAGCAGGCTGCTTGTGCTCGCTGCCAAAATTCGTTTCCACTTACTCAGCATCGTATCCCTCCCAAATTGTTCTAACTCCCATTCTACCATCCCTGTTAGTAACGCAAAAGAGCGGCTTCCCATAATCGGGAAGCCGCCCTACGAATTACTATTATTCACAAAGCTGAAAACGATTGTATTACTCTTTATCTGAATCCTCTTGAGAATTCAAATGCTTCCCAGCTCGCTCCAGATACTTATCATAGCGGTCGTCTAGCTCGTGTCCAATCTTACGATAACGCAGCGTTTCCTCCACAATAGGATCCATTGTGGTCTGGATACGGATTTCATACTTCGGAGAGATTTCACGAATTTCTTTAGCTGTACGGTCGTCCTGTTCCATCTCGCCATCTATCAACATTTCGCTTAGCTTGCGTTCCAGATCATCCTTCTCGCTCATGATGCATCGTCCTCCCTAAAGCTTATATCCTGTTGCTTCAGCATTCTTTAGTGACGAAACCAAATATTCGTGAATGTGACCATTACTTGCTACTACATGACGAGTGCCAATATCGTATGGACGCCCAAGAGTATCTGTGATTGTACCGCCTGATTCGAGTACAAGAAGTACTCCAGCAGCACAATCCCAAGGACTTAAACCTACTTCCCAATATCCGTCTACCCGACCTGCTGCCACATAAGCCAAATGTAGAGCGGCCGAGCCTCCTGCACGAATACCACGAATCTGCGGAAGAATGCTCTGCAGTCCTGCCATGTTCACAGGCTGTGCAAATTCACGGTCCGGCGGAAAGCCCATAGCAATCAAGCTATCTCCAAAAACGCTCTCCGTAGAAACTGAGGTAGGAACACCATGCATATAGGCTCCCTTACCTTTTTCGGCGACGAACATTTCATCACTTATCGGGTCGTAAATTACGCCAACCGTTAATTCTCCACGAATCACCAAAGCAATGGAGACACAGTAAAACGGAAATCCGTGTACAAAATTAGTCGTACCATCTACAGGATCTACAATCCACAGATATTCATGCTCACGAGCTTCTTCCAATGCAGCGGTTGCTGCTGCTGCTCCCGGCGATACGCCTTCCTCACCGAGGATCGCATGGTCTGGAAAATGCGTCAGAATCAACCTGCGGATCATCTGTTCAACACCTTTATCTACTTCAGTAACCAGATCCTGTGCAGAAGTCTTCGTACTAAGTTCCTTCACCAGGCCTTGTCTGCTCTTTATCCATTCGCCTGCTTTGGCAGCAGCATTAATGGCTACTGCCGTATGCCCCTTGCTCGACACTACATAGGGCTCACGTTCGTTCTTACCCTCTGGTTTTAAAGGACTCATATCTTCACTCCGCTTCCTTGAACATAATCGCCATTGGCATGAAATTTAAAGAAACCCTATTCACAATACCGTGCAATACGTCAAAACGTTCTCAAAGTTCCGCCATAAGGGATACCCAATGCTCATATGATCCCTTGAATGTTAATCGTAATAAAGTTTCATTCAACGTACCCTATTTCAAGTTACATATCAAGTCATGATATGGCCCGTATTCAGGACCTATCGCCTTATTTTCATTGTTAAGGTTCGATATTCACACTTGCCCCATTTAATAGGGAAATTCCGTTACCGGCATCAGCCAGCTCTTTCATTGCTTCCATCAATCCAAATAATGCACCATCTTTATGTTTCGCCTCAATCATAACATCTACAGCAGGGGTATCTGCGGCAATACGCTTTAAAAAAGCTACTAATGGCGCAGGCTCCACGCCATCTGCATGGCTGCGTGGATCAGACGGACTGCGCGGACTGGATACATGAATCTTGGGCGGCAGAAGCACTCCCGAAGGGACATCCTTCTGTGCAAGCTCGCTCTGCCATGTCTGCTGAATGTCAGGCCACAGCTCCCAAGGGAGCTCTCCTTCATTATTCACCCATTGGTGGTGAATATCCAGCACCATCGGCAGCCCTACATTCTGGCAGACCGATAATGTTTCCGGGGCTGTGAAGGTCTTATCATCATTCTCCAGCGTAATACGCGCCTGCATCGCTGCTGGCAACTCGCGAAAATGCTCCTCAAATCGCTTCGCGGCTACGGGCTTGTCCCCATAAGCTCCGCCAATATGAATATTATTCTTCGCCATGGCAGGTAGTCCCATGGCATCCAGCATGTCGGTGTGGTGCTGTAAATCCCTTACGGAACTCACTAGCACCTCAGGACGGGGTGTACTAAGCACTGTAAAGTGATCAGGATGAAAGGACACCCGCATCCCATGCTTTTTCACAAATTGCCCCACCTCCGCGAATTCCTCAGCGAGCGCGATAAACGGATTCCAGTCCTGTAAATCAGGATGCGTCGCCAAAGGAATTAACTTGGAGGTGAGACGGTACACGAAGATGTCCGAAGCAATATTATGCTTCATCAGTCGCAGCGTATTATGCAGATTCATCCGAGCGATATTCTCCAAACGCCGAAGTGCCGCTTCGCGGTCATCCAGCTTTTTGAAGGAGGTCATCGTCATGGTCTTGGATGGGGAGCAGTCTTTAATAACCGTGGACATCGCTACATATCCAAACCGGACAATCATCCCTGCGATCCAAAAAACATTTCATCTGCTAGTGCAGTCTGTACTCTGGACTCTTCTTCATTCAATTTACGCACGAGCTCCATTTCAACCGCTGTAACCTCATGCCCCTGAAAATTAATCTCTGCAATGGAGGCTGAGATTTTGACAATTGCTACGGCTACATTCTCAGGGGTGTAGGCGAACACCTTCTGACCCGTCGGATACACGCGAAAGCCCTGCTTCACCATTTTGGTACGCCCATACTCCAGCAGCTCGTACAGCTCTTGTTCATTCTTGAACTTGCAGACAGAATTGAATTCGGTTTGAAAACCCATATTTCTCCGCTCCTTTTCAGTCGGGATAAACCCGCTAGTAGCTTCAATTACTCGTTGTCGTACTTAAGACCTTGTTTGAAATTATAGCGCTCTAAGGCTAACTCAATCATACGGTCTAACAGAGTTCTATAGGATACACCCGTCTCACGCCACAATAGCGGATACATGCTGTAAGGAGTGAAGCCAGGCATCGTATTCACTTCATTAATTAGAATTTTGCCATCGGATCTCCGCAGGAAGAAGTCCGCACGAGTAATCCCACTGCCCTCAATTGCTCGAAAAGCAGTTATCGCGGACTCCCGCAGATGATCGGCTACTTCAGAATCTACTGGTGCAGGAATCATCATTTGCGATTTGCCGTCCGTATATTTAGCCGCGTAATCATAATATTCTCCAGAAGAAACGATTTCACCCGGGACAGAGGCCTCAGGCTCATCATTTCCGAGCACACCGACCTCTACCTCACGTGCATCCACGAATTCCTCAATAATGACTTTGGTGTCATAACGGAAGGCAAAGTCTATAGCTTTTACAAGACTTTCCTTATCAGTTGCCTTAGAAATACCTACACTTGAGCCCAGATTGGCAGGTTTCACGAATACCGGATACCCCAGTTTATCCTCTACACCCACAATCAACTCATGGCTTTTTCTTTTCCAAGCGCTGATGTTAAAATAACAATATTCACACTGATCCAGACCGGCATCAGCGAATAGCTTCTTCATAACAACTTTATCCATACCTGCTGAAGAGGCAAGAACACCAGCCCCGATGTAAGGAATATTCGCCATTTCGAACAGCCCTTGAATCGTTCCGTCCTCACCATACGTGCCGTGCAGCAGTGGGAACATTACGTCCACCGCTTTATCCGCACCGGATAGTCCACTAAATACCACATTTAGGGCTGTGCCCATATCTTCGGCTGCATCTGCAAGCTTGAGCTGTCCCACCTCACTGTAAGGCGCTGATAACGTCTCGCCAACCTTCCATAATCCCTGTTTTGAAATATAAAAAGGTATAATCTCATATTTATCGTAATCAAATGAGTTCATCACGGCAAAAGCCGTCTGTAGCGATACCTCATGTTCTCCGGATTTGCCCCCGTACACCAGCCCTACGGTTAATTTTGCGTTCCCCATACCCTTATTACCTCTTTCTGTACTATAAATAGTCGTTAATATGAAAAAAACGGTATTTCGTCTGATCCGTCCATGCGTAGGAATCACGATAGTCCCAGAAGCGATGACGGCTGCTAACTGTATGTGCATTCACAAGCGGCAGGCCACCAGCATCAAAGGCTGTGACGATCGTGCTGTGCTGATATTGTCCGTTGCCATCCCAGTCATATAAAATGACGTCGCCCAACATCAATTGCTCCGGCCGCTCCATGACATCCGCACGCAAGCCATTGCTCCGGCCAACGCTTAAATAGCGCTGCAGACTGTCTGATACAGCCCAGCTATAACTCCACCATTCTTGTTTTCCTTGGTAGCCTTTGTACCACCAACCCGTTTCTCTTTTACCAGTATAGTTGATCGGCGCTCCCCCTGCAAAGAGGCATTGGGAGACATAATTCGTACAATCTACCTCAAATGTTTCGAACTCTGGATTACCGTCTTTCCACCAACGGTCGGCATAAGCCACCGCCTCTTCACGGTTGTAGCGAACCTCTCTTGAGCCAGAAATCTCCCCAAGAATATTCCGGTTTAGAAGGGGCTGTGATGGCAATGGTGCAGGCAAAGCCTCTCCCCATTTAGACAACCTGCCAGATAACTCCACCTCTGCTCTATGAACTGTATTTCTTTCGGGAATGGTTCGTTCTATAGCAGCGATCTCCCAGCCCCCTCTGTCCCGCACAAAGGTCAACCGCTCCAGCTCAATCATATCCTCTCGGTGGTTAACGCCGCCTTTTTCATAATAAAGCGCACTGTGCAGCGTAACCTCTGCTACCACCTCGGTCGGAGTCTGCCGGACGGTCCGTAAAGTCTTAACGCCCGTTTCCCCCCGCAGCGGAGTTATCCCACGAGCGTTATACCATTCAGCAATACGGCGTGAACGTTCCCCCTGCTCCACCAGAAAGCGTGGATCCTTAACGGATACGGAAATAGTTTGCGATGAGGACTCAGGCTCCACCCTGGCCTTATTCACTTGATCTACATATACATATAGACTTTGCTTCCACTGTTGTTCCATTATACTCGCGCCCCTTCATTCCCTTTTAACTTCTGCTCTATGTATATGAAAGGAAACAGGCCGCTATACAGATCACTTCAATTTACAAGGAAGTGCATTATTCGGGCTATATATATAGGAAAAAAAACTTTACTCCCCTCTTTGTAACCGTTATAATTAAATAACATGCAATGTGAAATTGGGTTTCAATAGATGAAACAAGGAGGCGCACATATGCCAAGCAAGGATCATTTTTCGTTGGCCCGCACCCTGGAATCAGGTGGCAAATCTTATCGCTATTATGATCTTAATTCCCTCGAGGAACAAGGATTGGGCTCTATTTCTTCCCTTCCTTTTTCGATCAAAGTATTACTTGAGGCCGCTGTTCGTCAGTTTGATGGACGGGCGATTACAGAAGAACACGTGAAACAACTGGCTGACTGGTCAGGCGACATTGACCGCAATAAAGAAATCCCGTTTATCCCTGCTCGTATCGTACTTCAGGACTTCACCGGTGTTCCTGTTGTCGTGGATCTTGCAGCTATGCGCGACACCGTAAAGAAAGCTGGCGGAGATCCTAAACAGATCAACCCGCTCGTCCCAGTTGACCTTGTTATTGACCACTCTGTTATGGTTGATGCTTTCGGTACTGCAGACGCTTTAGAATACAATATGAACGTAGAGTTTGAGCGCAACGAAGAACGTTACCGTTTCCTTCGCTGGGCACAGACAGCTTTTAATAACTTCCGTGCGGTTCCTCCTGCTACTGGTATCGTGCATCAGGTAAATCTAGAGTATTTGGCTTCTGTAGCCACTACTAAAACTATCGATGGTGAAACTGTCGTTTATCCAGATTCCCTTGTAGGAACTGACTCCCATACTACGATGATCAACGGACTTGGTGTTGTGGGCTGGGGTGTAGGTGGTATTGAAGCTGAGGCAGGCATGCTCGGACAACCACTCTATTTTGTTACCCCTGATGTAGTAGGCTTCAAGCTTACAGGCAGCCTTATCGAAGGCGCTACTGCAACGGATTTGGCACTGACAGTAACTGAAATGTTACGTAAAAAGGGCGTAGTCGGCAAATTCGTCGAATTCTACGGTCCTGGTCTTGCTAACATCAGCTTGGCTGACCGGGCAACGGTTGCTAACATGGCGCCAGAATACGGAGCAACGATCGGTTTCTTCCCTGTAGATGAAGAGACACTTGCTTATCTTCGCAGCACGGGTCGTCCGGATGATCTTGTGGAGCTGGTTGAATCTTATTACAAAGCACAAGGGATGTTCCGCACTTCGAATACACCAGATCCTGAGTTTAGCGATGTAATTGAGCTTGACCTAGCTTCTGTCGTTCCAAGCTTGGCTGGACCAAAACGTCCACAAGACCGGATCGAGCTTACGCACATGAAAGAAAATTTCGAAGGCATTATCCGTACACCGGTAGACAAAGGCGGTTATGGTCTCAGCGATGAGAAAATCGCCCAAGTTGTAGAGATAGAGCATAAGAACGGCACTACAAGCAAGCTCAGCACAGGCGCAGTCGTGATCGCAGCTATTACAAGCTGTACGAATACTTCCAACCCTAGCGTTATGCTTGGAGCAGGTCTATTGGCTAAAAAGGCTGTGGAACGCGGTCTGACCAAACCAGCTTATGTTAAGAGCAGCTTGACTCCAGGATCATTGGTAGTTACTGAATATCTGGAAAAAGCAGACTTGCTGAAGCCACTCGAAGCACTAGGCTTCTACTTGGCTGGCTATGGCTGCGCTACTTGTATCGGTAACTCCGGTCCTTTGCCAGAAGAAGTTAGTCAAGCTATTACTGACAACGATATGACTGTAGCTGCAGTAATCTCCGGTAACCGTAACTTCGAGGGTCGTGTACATGCTCAGGTTAAAGCAAACTACCTGGCTTCCCCACCGCTCGTAGTCGCTTACGCACTGGCTGGCACTGTGAATATTGATTTACAGACTGAACCGCTCGGATTTGATCCACAAGGTGAGCCAGTATTCTTGAAAGATATTTGGCCAACTACTGCTGAAATTCGTGAAGCGATCGGTCTCTCCCTTAGTCCGGAGATGTTCCGCCGTAAATACGAAAATGTATTCACTGCTAATGAACGTTGGAATTCGATCCCTGTTCCGCAAGGCGAGCTATATGAGTGGGATGACAACTCCACGTATATCCAGAATCCGCCTTTCTTCGAGCATCTGGCAGACGGTCTTGGAGACATCAAGGATATCAAGAATGCACGTGTTTTAGCGCTGCTAGCTGATTCTGTGACAACCGACCACATCTCACCTGCAGGTAATATCTCTACCTCTGGTCCTGCCGGCGAATATTTGCGCGATCATGGTGTAGAACGTGCAGACTTCAACTCCTACGGCTCACGCCGCGGAAATCATGAAGTCATGATGCGTGGTACATTCGCTAATATTCGGATTCGTAACGCAGTAGCTCCAGGTACAGAAGGCGGAGTTACAACCTTCCTGCCAAGCGATGAAGTCATGTCCATCTATGACGCGTCCATGCTGTATCAGGACGCTGGTCAGAATCTCGTCGTTATCGCCGGTAAAGAATACGGCACAGGAAGCTCCCGTGACTGGGCTGCCAAGGGTACACTTCTTCTAGGGGTCAAAGCTGTTATTGCTGAGAGCTTTGAGCGTATTCACCGCAGCAATCTAGTTGGCATGGGCGTGCTTCCACTGCAATTCCAAGAAGGCCACGGCTGGACCAGCTTGGGACTGACCGGACGCGAGACCTTCAACATTACTGGTCTCGATAACAACGTGGAGCCAAGTCAAGAGCTAACTGTCACTGCTACCCGTGAAGACGGCACGCAATTCGATTTCCCTGTCATTGCACGACTCGACAGTACAGTCGATATTGATTACTATCGTAATGGTGGTATTCTACAAACTGTGCTTCGTCAAATGCTGGCGGATGCCACAGATTCTTCGGCTGTGTCGGTAGAATAGAATAGATTTAATATGAGACTGTCTCGCGGCCGTGAGTGGCTGTGAGTCAGTCCTTTTGTGTACTTTTGTGTACTTTTATGGAGTTTTGTGTAGTTATAAGGGGTTTGAATAGTTAAAGGGGTGTTCTTACAGCCATGAATCGGCTGCTAGGACACCCCTCTTTTCTTGTACCTCCCCCCACGGTCGTTCCAAACTCTAAACTACCTTTGATTCATTGATCTTTGCGCGTACGAAGCAGCTATCGGACTCAGGGCGGCATTATTGATTTGATGCTACCCCATCGGACTCAGGGAACACTTAGGGTTCGGCGCTATCGGACTCAGATGACCCTATACGCTGAATTATCCGACATTTGGCGTGTTATCGGACCCATAGTCGCTATTGGATGAAAAACACGCTATATGAGCCTGTTTTTGTTCGAATAGTTGCGTTGGTGTCCGATACTTTGCCAAACTGGCTATAAATTCGCAAATAGCGTCCCTTGAGTCCGGAAGGCTCAGGCGACGCTTAGGGTTCGGCGCTATCGGACTCAGATGACCCTATACGCTGAATTATCCAACATTTGGCGTGCTATCGGACCCCATAGTCGCTAATGGATGAAAAACACGCTATATGAGCCTGTTTTTGTTCGAATAGTTGCGTTGGTGTCCGATACTTTGCCAAACTGGCTATAAATTCGCAAATAGCGTCGCCTGAGTCCGGAAGGCTCAGAGGATGCTTACGGAACGCTTAGGGTTCGCCTAGAGTTCGGCGCCATCGGACTCAGATGACCCTATACGCTGAATTATCCGACATTTGGCGTGTTATCGGACCCCATAGTCGCTATTGGATGAAAAACACGCTATATGAGCCTGTTTTTGTTCGAATAGTTGCGTTGGTGTCCGATACTTTGCCAAACTGGCTATAAATTCGCAAATAGCGTCCCTTGAGTCCGGAAGGCTCAGGCGACGCTTAGGGTTCGGCGCTATCGGACTCAGATGACCCTATACGCTGAATTATCCAACATTTGGCGTGCTATCGGACCCCATAGTCGCTAATGGATGAAAAACACGCTATATGAGCCTGTTTTTGTTCGAATAGTTGCGTTGGTGTCCGATACTTTGCCAAACTGGCTATAAATTCGCAAATAGCGTCGCCTGAGTCCGGAAGGCTCAGAGGATGCTTACGGAACGCTTAGGGTTCGCCTAGAGTTCGGCGCCATCGGACTCAGATGACCCTATACGCTGAATTATCCGACATTTGGCGTGTTATCGGACCCCATAGTCGCTATTGGATGAAAAACACGCTAATTGTGCCTGTTTTTGTTCTAATAGCTGCGCTAGTGTCCGATACTTTGCCAAACTGGCTATAAATTCGCAAATAGCGTCCCTTGAGTCCGGAAGGCTCTGGCGACGCTTAGGGTTCGGCGCTATCGGACTCAGATGACCCTATACGCTGAATTATCCGACATTTTGGCGCTATCGGACCCCATAGTCGTTAATGGACGAAAAACACGCTATATGAGCCTGATTTTTGTTCGAATAGCTGCGCTCGAGTCCGATACAATGCCAAACTGGCTATAAATTCGCAAATAGCGTCGCCTGAGTCCGGAAGGCTCAGAGGATGCTTACGGAACGCTTAGGGTTCGCTTAGAGTTCGGCGCCATCGGACTCAGATGACCCTATACGCAGAATTGTACGACATTTGGCGTGCTATCGGACCCCATAGTCGCTAATGGATGAAAAACACGCTATATGAGCCTGTTTTTATTCGAATAGCTGCGCTGGTGTCCGATACTTTGCCAAAAAGGCTATAAATGTGCAAATAGCGTCCCTTGAGTCCGGAAGGCTCAGGGGACATCTAAAGAGCAACCGAAGATTACTGGAGTACGAGTTATGAGATTCGGCGTTCGGCGTTCGGCGTTCGGCGTTCGGCGTTCGGCGTTCGGTGTTCGGTGTTCGGCGTTCGGCGTTCGGCGTTCGGGGTTCGGGGTTCGGGGTTCGGCGTTCGGGGTTCGGCGTTCGGGGTTCGGCGTTCGGGGTTCCAAAGCAACATATGGTGGGCTAGCCAACGCTTACCTACAATCGGCCGAAGCATGCTACGCCTCCCCAAAAACAGCAAAACAGCGATCCTCCAGTACGGAATGATCGCTGATCTACTTTTTAATGGTCTGTCTCATTCTGTGAAAAACCCACGTTATGAGACTACCCTGTGCTTCTTATGGAATCATCATGCCCATTTCACTTGCTGCTTCCTTTAAGATTGCGGCATACTCCACTAACGTATCCCTAGACAGGCGACTGACCGGGCCTGACAGCGATAACGCCGCGATCACATTCCCACTACGGCCTGTAACAGGCACCGCCACTGCGGCTGCACCGGGCTCACGCTCCTCGAAACTTGTCGCATACCCCAGCCGGATGATCTCATTAAGCTGGTCTTTGTATACATCCTTTTCAACGTAGTCCGGCCACTCCGGGCTCTCGAGCAGCTCTCTCAACACCTCAGATGGAGCATAGGCTGCCAACACTTTACTCGACGCGCCTACAGATAATGGCAACCTGGCACCAATTTGCGCTACTCGACGAATAGCCTGCTGACTCTGTACCGCCTGAATACGCACGCGCTCAATACCATCCCGTAAGTAAAGACTGACCGTCTCTCCGAGACGATCTCTCAGCCGTTCCATTGAGGGTAGTAATACCGCTGCCGACTCGTCAAAAGTAGGGAGATGCGTGGACAACTCCCAGATTCGTATACCCAGCCTATATTTTTCTGTCGCCGGATTGCGAATGAGAAAGCCCTTTTCCTCGAGTGTTGCGAGCAATCTATGGACTGTACTCTTATGTAAGTCAATCTTCGATGCGATCTCCGTCAACCCTAAATCACTATCCTGTGTAAAGCAAAGTAATATGTCGAGCGCACGTTCTACCGCGCGTACCGTAAGCTTTCGGTCCTCCACAGTAATCCCCCCTCGTGTTTCATTAAATGAAACGCGGTTACATTATTATTAATTCTATCTTAGTGCAAAACTCTACGGAAAGTCCAGTATATTCAATGAGCCTGTAAAGACTGACCCGCACTTTACAGTTATATTACAAAAGGGTGTATTTCATTGACTTTGTAAGGGCTTAAACTTACGATAAACATATACAATCATTACTGATGCTTTAGAATCATTTTCGACAAATTATCCTAGGCACTAGTACTCACATCATACTTAGGAGGGGACCTTATGGATCTGACAACTAGCCGAACCGGCACGTCAGTCTCCCGTCGTCCTAAACTACCTAAACAGGGCAGTTCATCACGACTTTCGCTGCGGATGATCCGTGTTAAGCATATTATCGTTGCATTGCTATTATCTATATTTTTCTTTTTAGTATTTTGTTTTGTTTCGCTCCATGGTTACATCGCTTGGGTACTATCCAATCCAACTGTCGCTCCACTGTATTCCAATCCTATGATTGCAAAAGGCCTCGCCTACGAGGATGTAACCTTCCCTGCTAAGGATGGTAGTCGCATGATGAGCGGTTGGTATATTCCAGTCGAGGGAGCTACTAAGACTATCATATTCAGTCATGGATATGGCGCCAACCGCGAAGAGTCTTGGGTACCCATGTACGATCTAGCTCACTATGCGCACAGCCTGAATTTCAATGTCGTGATGTTTGACTACGGCTTCGCTGCTCATGGCAACAAGGATATTGCAACCGGCGGCAAAAAAGAATCTCAGCAGCTTCTTGGCGCCATTGATTTCGCTAAAGAACGCGGAGCTGAGGAGCTCGTAGTTTGGGGCTTCTCCATGGGTGCAGGCACAGCACTGCAAGCAGGATTAGTATCTGAGGACATCGACGCGATGATTCTGGACAGCACCTTTTTGTTAGAACCAGACACGCTGTACCATAATATTAAGCAGAATATAGACCTGCCTCGACAGCCTTCCCTAGCGATTATGGAAATGCTGTTCCCAGTGCTGAACGGTACGGGGCTGGATCAAATTCCTTATGCAAAGGTCAAATCGAAAGACTATCCTTTCCCTATCCTATTCATGCATGGAACTAAAGACGATAAAGCTCCTTATCCTATTGCCGAAGAACTAGCAGCGAACCAGCACAATCCATTCTCTGATTCATGGATCATTGAAGGTAGTCATCATGAGCTGTTGTTCCGTGAGCACCCCCGTGAGTATTTGCGACGGGTGTCAGCTTTCTTAGGGAATGTTCATCTGGCCAAAACCATTAATAGTGAGCAGCCAGCAATGGCAAGTAATTAACTAAGCACCCATTTATCACGACGAAAACTTACGTAAACTATAACCAAACGAACAGCCTCTTCCAGGGACAGAAAGAAGTATACCCAGGGAAGAGGCTGTTTCCATCCTCAGGAAAGCAGAACCCCAAGGGGCACGCCGAATGATATGTTCTTCATAAGCTTCCAAACCCGCTCATATAATGAACTGATGAAGACATATCACGGGAGGTTTTCTTGGCATGCTATATGTATATGGGCCGATGCTGCCAGTACGCATTCTAGAAGAAATCGTATTTTGGAAAACACAAGAGAAAGAGCATACCGAGGTTATCAAGGCGATTGTGCCTAAATTGGAAGAGCCTTATGTTAAGCTACTGGATGAATGGGCCGTTGTTTTCGGTGCAACGGAGCAAGCGGCACAGCAGCTATTGAATGCTGCTCTTTCCCCCTCACCTCCGAATCAGGCTGAACTCGCTGCAGAAACGGAGAAGCTATTGCTTATCTCTTGCACCCAATCACAAGAATTCATTCGGCAGCTTTTTGCCATCATGGAGAGTAGCGCAGCAGTCAAAGCCGTTCCCCTTTCAACCACTGTAATCCTGCACATTATTCGCGAATCGGAATACTTCCTCGCCGTACTGCAAACCCTGAGCTCGCCCGGAAAGCTATCGCAAATCATGCGTGATTACACAGAGGAATATGTCGTAAGAATCAATACAGAAAATATCACACGGAACGATGCATTCACCACTTTCACTGATACTGTTCCTGATACCCAAGATAGAAACGGCGCAGTACCCATTGGCGGCCATACGCTACCACCTTTGCCCTATGCTTATAATGCACTGGAACCGTACATTGACGAGAAGACGATGAGAATTCATCACGATAAGCATCATCAAAGTTATGTAGATGGATTGAACAAGGCTGAAGTTAAACTAGCCGATTCCCGTAAAAACGGTGACTTTGATCTTGTTAAACATTGGGAGAGGGAGCTCGCCTTTAATGGCGCCGGCCATTATCTCCACACAATCTTTTGGAACGTGATGTCTCCTCAAGGTGGGGGGCGCCCAACCGGAGCGCTACTGGAAGCTATCGAGCAAAGCTTTGGAAGCTATGACAGCTTCAAGAAGCAGTTCACCGAAGCTGCGATTAAGGTAGAAGGTGGCGGATGGGCCATTCTTGTTTGGAGTCCGCGCAGCCATAGACTAGAAATTCTCACCGCAGAAAAACATCAAAATTTATCGCAATGGGATGTTGTTCCGCTCTTAGCCTTGGATGTATGGGAACACGCCTATTACTTGAAGCATCAGAATAATCGTGCTGATTATATTAACGATTGGTGGAAGGTTGTTAACTGGCCATATGTGTCAGAGCGTTATGCTGCCGCTAGTAAACTGGCATGGAAACCCTACTGATCTCATTCCAATTGGCGAAGAACATCTCTTTTTTTCCATTAAATGACCCAAAAGGGCCTACCGTTCACATCAAGCGAACGATAGGCCCTTCTAATTCCGAGGTATAAACACCTCTATATACTATTCCTTAATCAAGCTTAGAAACTCCGCACGTGCGGCGGCATTCTCCCGGAAGACCCCTCTAGTAGCCATGGTTACCGTCTTGCTGCCTGGCTTCTTCACTCCACGAGCACACATACAAAGATGTTCACCTTCCACAACGACCATAACGCCGTGAGGGCCTAACACCTCCGTCATAATATCAGCAATTTGCGTCGTAATGCGTTCTTGAACCTGCAAACGCCGACTCACTGCTTCCACAAGGCGAGCTAATTTGCTGAGTCCAGCAATTCGTCCGCTCGGGATGTACCCAATATGCACTTTACCGAAGAAAGGAGCCATGTGGTGCTCACATTGGCTGTAATAGACGATATCCTTAACGATCACTAGCTCTTCATGAGACTCATCAAAAGTAACGCCGAGCGCCTCGCGGGGATCTATCGAATAACCGCCGAATATCTCCTCGTACATCCGCGTAACACGTGCTGGTGTTTCCAGCAGTCCCTCGCGGCCGGTATCTTCACCGATTAATTCTAATATTTTCTCAACGTGATACTCGATTTGCTCACGGTTCTCAGAAACTTTACCGTTCACATATTCCTTGATGTTCCCCATGATGTCTCCCCCTTCCGCACCCGTATACATTCTATCCGGACTCGGTTACTTACTTCTACGTTTATTCCCTTTAGCTGCTCCTGGGCGGGCGCCTGTCTGATTCGGATTCTGATTCTTCATCATTTGCTGGGCACGTTGCATTTGTTTCCCATTCAGGTTATAGCCCATTTGTTTTGCAACCTTTTGCAGCATTTCAGGATCATTCTGCATAGTTGTCATTTGTCTGCGCAGATAATACACACCGATAAAAAATCCACCGATGAGACCTACGACTAATGTAATAATAGGTAATGCGATATTCATCTAAAGCCCACCCCTACACTCTATTGTCTGCATCGCCATATGGCGCGCGAATCTATCATAGCATTTCGAGAACTGGACAGCAATTGGGAATATACAACCTGTCTATGATCTCTTTCCTTCATTAAACATCACTGTCCTCTTGTACCTGCTTCGCAGTAAGGAGTACATCCTGCGCTCGACTCAGCATTTGCCTTACTATGTCATGCTCCTCGCGCTCTAAAGCCGATTCTACGGCAGCTAGAGCCTCCTCACCACCGATACGTCCCAGCGCCCACGCAGCAGTGCCTCGCATCTCAGGCCGTGGCTCTTTCAGAACAATTTCTGATAGCTTTGGCACAGCGCCCGCTTCCTTGAAATTGCCGAGGCCGATGATCGCATTGCGCTGAATCGGCTTTTTACCTCTCCAGGCAGCAGAGCTGCTACCGAACCTATCCTTAAACTCGCGATTGCTAAGATCAAGGATCGGTAATAGCAGCGGCTTCACGATCTCAGGATCTGGAAGCATCTGAGGGCGATGATTCCAGTTCTTCCCCCTGTTCTTGGGACATACAATCTGGCAGGTGTCACAGCCGTACAGACGGTTGCCAATCTTGGTCATGTACTCCTCACTCAGAAATCCTTTGGTCTGCGTCAGATAAGAGATACAAGCCTGTGCATTAAGCTGCCCCGGACCCACCAACGCTCCAGTTGGACAAGCATCAATACACTTGGTACACTCCCCGCACCCTTCCTCGACTGCCTCGTCCGGAGGAAAAGGTATGTTCGTAACCATCTCCCCAAGAAAAATCCAAGACCCCCATTTGGGAGAGATGATGGAACAGTTTTTGCCGCTAAAGCCTATTCCCGCTCTTTCAGCGACTGCTCTATCTACCAGCACACCGGTATCCACCATGCTTTCCAGCACAGCCTCCGGTACACGCTCATGAATAAAATCCTCTAACTTACTTAATGCTTCCCTTAGCACATGATGATAATCCCTGCCCCATGATGTTCGAGCGAGAATGCCTCTGCGCGCACCTGGCTCAGACTTCGGAGGGTTCTCCATTTTGGAAGGGTAAGCCACCGCAATTGAAATAATAGATAGCGGCTTGTCCCCGGAGGACAGTGCGGGAATCGTCCTTTTATCCAGATCCGGTTCCTCGAAACCAGAGTCATAGCCTTTGTCCCGATGGTCTTGCAAAATATTTTTTAAATATAAAAATGGCTCTGCAGTAGTAAACCCGATATCATCAATACCGAGTGACGATGCAGCCTCCTTAATTTCAGCTTTGAGCTGTGCCCACTTGGAAGGCGGGGGAGCATAAGGTGACTGAAATGTATTGTTCATTTCCGCCTTCTCCTTTTTCTATGAATTTCTTATAGTCCTTTCAGTTTAGACAGCGGCCACCATATATAATCCGCCCTGCCTACAATCAAGTCCTGCGGGATGGAGCCGAAATAACGACTGTCTTTGCTTGCTGAGGCATGCCGGTTATCTCCCATGACAAAATAGTTTCCGCTTTCTACGGTTAACGCCGCAAAATCAGGGTCTTCAATCTCGGTATCTATATAGGGCTCATTCACTATTTTTCCATTTACATATAACTGGTGATCCTTAACTTCTATGATATCTCCAGGTATGCCAATGACTCGTTTCACCAAAAACTCCTTACGACTGGGTCCAGTGCTCGGATCATGAAGAATGACAACATCCCCGTGTTTCGGGTTTACAAACATCAATGACAGCTTATTAAT
This sequence comes from Paenibacillus sp. FSL R10-2734, assembly GCF_037963865.1. Lineage (NCBI taxonomy): Bacteria > Bacillati > Bacillota > Bacilli > Caryophanales > Paenibacillaceae > Paenibacillus > Paenibacillus sp. FSL R10-2734. The sequence goes on from NZ_CP150170.1 coordinate 7,277,967, forward strand.
GAAGAGCCTCTCACCTTCCAAAAGCGTTGGCTGCATAGACTGGCCTTTAACCGTTGAAATATTGAACACAAAGATATTAAGAACCGACATCACCGCAAAAACAACTACCGCTGTAAGCAACCAATCCTTCAATTCCGCGGCCAAACGACCTCCACAGCCTTTCTTTGATCTGGAGCTTCTATGTCTCTGTTTCCGATTCCGCATGAACTCTACTTGGGGCTCCTGACTCAATATGTCACCTCATATTCTCGATTATTGAAGTCTATACTTTCAGATATTATAACAATAAAAAAGCATATCTCCCAGCCATTAGCAATGGACTTCTGGAAAATACGCTTGAGTATGAATGTATCAGACTATATCATCAACTATAGTTCTTTATTTGGAAAATGTTTCCGCTTACGCGGCTGAGTAATTCAATTACCCAACAATGCTCAGCTTCCGGACAGATTTGAAAATCTGATCCTCGCTATATCCCATAGCTTCATACAATGGCAAAGCAAAAGAATTATGCTCATCGACAGCTACGTAGATACCACTAACCTTACGAGCTTGAAACCTGGATTCCATAGCCGATACCAGACTTCTACCGACTCCTCTGCGGCGATAATCAGGATGTACAGCAATCCGGAAATAACAACCGTGGTTTTTCTCAATCGTACCAATCAGTGCTCCAACAATTTCTTCTTCATCTTCCGCAACTACAATGAGATCTGAATCCCATGAAAGCTGCCTGGAGAAAGGCTCGATAGTGTTCTCGAAACACTCTTCCGATAATGCAGTTTGCAGCAAATCAGTCACAGGGCTAACGTCGCTTAATTGAAAGGAACGAACGTGCATTCTTTAAAATCTCCCTTGTCTATGGCTTATGAATTTAACAAAAAGAAGGGGTTCCCTTAACATTGAGAAAATAAAAAAAAGCATCAAATACCGAGGAATACCTGCTTTTAAATCTATTAAAGCACACTTTTCTCGTGATATCATCACTTTTCTTTTGAAAGCGCTTAATATCAAGCGTTTACATTTTAGAAAGATTCATTGTTTCATTATAAGGGTAATGATATAGATATATGTCTATAGGGAAAAAGCTCATCCATTTAACATTTTATACACAATTGGTAATCTAGTTTACACTCCTAATATACTTTATAAACATTTATGTTTGTTTAGTGTTGCATTATTGTTCTAGATACTGTTTAATTAAAGTATCCTATTGGGCGATACCCTATAGTACATATCAACAATAAAGAATTTTGACGATAAACCGCCAGAATTCTTTATCTATACAAATTCTAATATACTCAGGAGGGATTTTTCCATGGCATTTCAATTACCAGCACTTCCTTATGCAAACAACGCACTCGAACCACACATCGACGCATTAACGATGGAAATTCACCATGACAGACACCATAACACATATGTGACTAATCTGAACGCAGCTTTGGAAAAGGCACCTGAATTGCAAGGCAAAAGCATTGAAGAGCTTCTTACTGATCTGAACGCTGTACCAGAAGCTATCCGTACTGCTGTTCGCAACAACGGTGGTGGACACGCTAACCACACTCTGTTCTGGGAAGTTATCGGACCAAACGGCGGTGGCGCACCAACTGGCGCATTGGCAGCAGCTATTGATAGTGAGCTAGGTGGATTTGATAAATTCAAAGAAGATTTCGCAGCAGCAGCAACTACTCGTTTCGGCAGTGGCTGGGCTTGGCTAGTTGTTAAAGATGGCAAACTGGCAGTAACAAGCACACCTAACCAAGACAACCCAATCAGCGAAGGCGCTACTCCAATCCTCGGACTAGATGTATGGGAGCACGCTTACTACCTGAACTACCAAAACAAACGCCCTGATTACATCAAAGCGTTCTGGAACGTAGTAAACTGGGAAGAAGTTGGCAAACGTTACGAAAGCGCGAAATAAGGAATTATATTACGGATAAAGTCATAGTCTTCAAGGCTGTGGATTTACCGTTTAACTAAGCACAAATAAAGAAGGTATCTCAGAGCCGCAATGGCTAGGGGATACCTTCTTTTGTTTGGGTGGGGATGAGTTTGGAAAGATAGTTTGTTAGTGAGATGGTTCGTTTGGGAGTCGGTTCGTTAAAGCAGGTTCGTTGGAAACAGGTTCGTTAGAAACAGGTTCGTTAGAAATAGGTTCGTTAGAACAGATTCGTTTAAAAACAAGTAGAGCAGATCTTTTTCCTCGGACATCGTTTTTTTATGCCGCCTTAATGCGGATCAATGAATGTGGATCGAGACTCCCCTTTATCGTAATTCAGTTGGAAAGACGCATAAATGAAGCATTATGCCTCTGAATAGGGAAAAACTCCCTATAATTCTGCTCATTTGCTCTATAAATACGAGTAATCAGGGAAAAACTCCCTATAAATCATCCATTTTAGAGCATATTTCGGGTATTCTCCCAAATTATAGGGATATTTTCCCTGTAAACATCAAATGCAGGTCCCTTCAGCCAGTTTATAGGGAGGAATTCCCTATAAACTGCCCGCGGGGGTGAAGTAAGAGATCATATATAGATGCGAACCCCACTCTCTCTTCACATAACCCATACATTCACCACATTTAACTCATCTACATACTCAACTCACTTAGCACAATCGAATCATTCTACGCATCAAACTACATAAACACATCCAACTCTCTTAGCGCACTCGACGTAACTAACACATCAACACACTCAACTCACTTAGCGCACTCGACGCATCTAACACATCAAACTACATCAACACACTCAGCGCACTCGACGCATCTGTCACATCAACACATTCAACTCACTCGACGCATCTAACACATCAATACACCAACACACTCAACTCAGCACAATCGACGTATCTAACACATCAATACACTCGGCACAATCGAAGCATTCTACACATCAAACTACATCAACACACTCTACGCATCTACACCATTTAACTCACTTAGCACACTAAACGCATCTAACACATCTAACACATCTAACACATCAAACTACATCAACACACTCAACTCAATTAGTACAAACGAGCATTCAACACTTCAAACTACATCAACACATTTAACTCATTCTACACATTCAACTCTATCGACGCATCTAACACATCAACTCACTCAGCACAATCGAAACCTTCTACACAACAAACACATCGACACATTCAACATATCTCTTACCCTAGAGATTTCAGATACATTTTTTACTTAATCCACTTCAATAAACTTTATTTACTTCTGGTACTTCTCATATATCTGCTACTTCTCTTACAACTCATTCTACTGCCACACTGGATAAGCTCCTACTTCTCTGACTTCGCCTTCTCTTCCTGCTCATCAAAATAAAGGTTCAACAGCTTCAAGAAGACATTAGGGAACGCATAATTAGCCATGTCCTCACGGCTGATCCAGCGCACTGCTCCGCCATCCTCTGGGCTAGCGTTACCGTCCTCAAATCTCTCTACGGGAATGCTGCTGTCCACCTCTGGGAACAGCCCCGTATCCGCGTTGTAGACCGCCCGTCCTTCTGCCGCTATCGGCAGCGGAAGGGCGTCCTCTTCCCTGCAGCGATACACCTGCAGGGTCCACACAATATGGCTGAAGATATGCTCAGCAGCCATCCAGTGCTCCTCAGGCCGGGCGGAGATCCCGGCCTGTCGCAGTGACCGGCGCAGCCGGTCCAGTGCCGCGGCCTCCGGCAGCCGCGCGCTCTTGGCGCCGCCTTCCGCTGGCGGCGCCTGCCAGTGCGGCAGCTCCCACATGCGGGCTAACAGCCCGCTTTGTGGCCGCTGCCGGATGAGCACTTGGCCCGCGTGGGCACCGCGGCCCTCGATTAAGGCCGCCAGCCGCTCCTCTGGGCGCGGCGGCTTGGCCTTGGTCTTGACGGGCAGCGAAGTCTCGCAGCCCGCCAGGCGCGCAGCGCAATGCTCCATCACCGGGCAGGTTAAGCAGCTCGGTGATTTTGGGGTGCATACGAGCGCCCCAAGCTCCATAAGCGCCTGATTAAAAGAGGCAGCTTCCCCCTCCGGGATCAGCTCAGCCGCCAGGTGCTCCATTTTCACGCGGGTGGGTCCCTTAGCGATATCGTCCTCGATGAGGAAGTATCGGGACAACACCCGCATCACATTACCGTCCACCGCGGGTTCCGGCCGGTTAAACGCGATACTAAGGATGGCCCCTGCTGTGTAAGGTCCCACTCCCTTTAAGCTGAATACCGCCTCACGGTCGTTCGGCACCTGCCCACCATAAAGCACCTTTACCTGCTTGGCTGCATGCTGTATATTACGCGCACGGGAATAATAACCTAAGCCTTCCCAGCACTTAAGCACGTCTTCTTCAGGGGCGTCAGCGAGTGACTCCACCGTCGGAAATCGTTCAATAAAACGATTAAAATAAGGGATCACCGTGTCTACCCTTGTCTGCTGCAGCATGATTTCAGAGATCCAAATATAATAAGGATTGCGGTGTCTGCGCCATGGCAAATCCCGTTTCTGCCCTTGATACCACTCCAGCAAATGATAACTGAAATATTGCTTAGCCTCCCGCAGCTCCTGATCTTGTTTATCTTGTCCTTCCTTTAAATCGATCTGTACTTTTTGTTCACACTGATCTTGTTTATCTTGTCCTTCTTTAATATCGAGCTGTTTTTGTACTTCATCTTGATCTTTCAAAGCTTGTCCTTCTTTTAAATCTCGCCCTTCTTCTTGTTCCTGCAAATCCTGTCGTTTTTCCCGTTTTTCTAGTTCTTCTCGTTCTCGTTGACCTTGTAAATCTTGTTGTGTCATTGTAACTCTCCTTGCCCCTCTATAATCACCGTTCAATTCATGAACCTAGCTCCTCCACGACCGCAAAGGCTGAAGCCAAATTACGGCCATGTGTTATCGTAAGATGAATGGTATACTTCTGTCCTTCAGGCAGACCTAATCTGCTCCAGGCTTCGCACGATAAGGTTACTTCTGGCTTACCTTTATGGTCAGGTAATATCTCAATATCCTGAAAACCAACTACATTACCGATGCCACAGCCTAAGGCCTTCACAACGGCTTCCTTGGCAGCAAAGCGCCCAGCTACGAACTCAGCCAACCTTCCGCCTCGTTGCTCAGCAAGCTGGTACTCTTGCTCCGTTAGGACGCGTTGGTTAAATTTCTTTCCCATTCCCCTATGCATTACCTCTGAGATTCGTTCAATTTCTAACACATCATGTCCGATTCCGTAAATCAAAATTTCACGCTCCTTATGGACGTGTATCCTATACTACTTCAATAATGGTATGATCATTATACAGGTCATTCATTTCAATTTTTAATTATAGTCCTATAAGATTCTTTCTGCTATCTTAAAAGAAAATGCTTTGGAAGTCTATCCAGCGCCTTCGTGATGGACTTGCTAATTTACTTCATTTTTATATATAGAGAGGGGATTTCCCTATGAAGCATCGTAATTTCGAAATACCTGCCGGAGAAGATGCTGTTCTCCGCTGTTCGCACTTTCCTGCCAAAGGAGTGCCTAAGAGCCTTATCGTTATTGCACACGGTTACAAGGGCTTCAAAGATTGGGGGATGTTTCCTTACATAGCCACTGTTCTCAGCCAAGATCATGAAGTGATCACCTTCAATTTCTCTCATGCTGGAATCGGAGAGGATCTGCTGCATTTTAATGAGCTTGAGAAATTCGCCCGCAACACCTTTCGACGTGAGCTGAAGGATATGGAGATCCTATTGTCCTATCTTAGCCAGCACCCGAAATTTGGCAGCCTGCCCTTATTCCTTCTTGGCCACAGTCTCGGAGGGGGTATTTGTCTGGTCTACACGCTTGACCATCCCAATGAAGTTAGCGGGGTCATCTCCTGGAACGGGGTTACGAAGCTAGATTTGCTGACGGAAGAACAAAAGCAGGAAATGAAGGAAAGAGGTCGAACCCATGTCCTTAATGGGCGTACTGGCCAACAAATGCCGCTGGATGCTGTTATTTTAGAAGATATGGAGAAGCATAAAGAACGTTATAACATCCTTGAACGTATGAAGACAGCAACCTTCCCGGTTGTTCTTATTCAAGGCAGTCAGGATGGAGCACATCTTCGGCAAGGATCTGAGCAGCTTACCAAGCTTCGACCGGATATTAACTGGGTGCAGATTCCTGAGGGTAATCATACCTTCTGCACTGTGCATCCTTTTGCCGGCACTACTCCACAATTGGAGCTTGCGATTGCCGCAACAACTAATTTCATCAATCAGACGCTAGCTGAGTAATTCTTCTATAGTCCACCCAGCTCACAAAATATCCCCACAAAGTGAGGCTTTGCTTTGATGAGTACTTTCTGATATGTTAAAAACCGCCGCGAGTTCTGCTACTACGCAGACCCGTGGCGGTTTCTAGTTCAAACTATTCTAAATCCCAGGAATGACATTGCGCTTATGCGCCGTTCTCCGGTAATAATTCTCGAGTTTCTCCGCTACCTCAGGGTTAACCTGCTTACCTTCCAGATAGTCACTATTATCGTCATAAGTAATACCCAGCTCGGTTTCATCCGTCTGCCCCGGCCACAATCCTGCCGTAGGTGCTTTAGTGACAATATCCGCTGGCACACCAATATGAGCAGCTAATTGACGAACCTGACGTTTGTTAAGTGTAGATAGAGGTGTGATATCTACAGCTCCATCTCCCCACTTGGTGTAGAAGCCTGTAATGGCTTCGGAAGCATGATCTGTTCCCACTACAATCAGATTGTTCTCAAAAGAGAGTGCATATTGCATAACCATGCGTGTTCTCGCTTTAACATTTCCCTTGCCTTGATGCGTCATGTGGCGATGCTGGCCTAATGACTTCAGGCTATGCTCAACTTCAAGCGCAATTTCATTTACAGCTTCCTCAATATTAGTCTCCACTGTATGGGTCAGATTAAAAGCTTTAGCGACATCATAACTGTGCTGGATATCCTCTTGAACACCATATGGCTGGAATACGCCCAGCGTAATATACTCTGTACCTTCCTGTGCCGACAGCTCGTCCGTAGCCTGTTTACATAAACCCGCAGCTACCGCACTGTCCACCCCACCACTAATGGCGATCAATAATCCCTTGGCACCTGCCTTAAGCACGTACGATTTTAAGAAATCAACTCGTTTACGTACCTCTGCTTCTACATCAATCGTTGGCTTCACGCCAAGATCAGCAATAATTTCTTCCTGTAAACTCACAAACCACACCCCGTTCCATCAGAAATGGTTCCATATCCATCAAAATATCCATACCAAGTGAAGCGCTAAGCTTCTAAGTGTATTCTATCCCATTATCGCTCTTATATTTTGAAAAATCCCGCATACAGCCGAATTACCGACTGATGCGAGATTATATGGAATAACTTTTTTTACTTGCACAAACGATTGAAGACTTCTGTCAATTCAGCAGCAATTTCAGCAGACGAACGATTTTCTACACTATGACGTTCAATAAAATGAACGAGCTCTCCATCCTTCATCAATGCGATGGAAGGTGAAGATGGCGGATAAGGAGCAAAATATTCACGTGCTTTGGCAGTGGCTTCTTTCTCTTGACCTGCAAACACTGTGAACAAGTGATCCGGAGTGATCTCATTTTGCAATGCCTGAGCTACACCAGGACGACATTGTCCAGCGGCACAACCACAGACCGAATTCACGACTACAAGAGCCGTACCTTTTGCGGTAGGAAGAGTGGCTTCCACCTCTTCTGGAGTCATAAGCTCCTGAAACCCAATGCTTGTCAGGTCATCACGCATAGGTTGAATCGAATCTCTCATATATTGATTAAAAGACATGGACATTTCTCTGCACTCTCCTTCACTAATTACTGTTTTGTCAGATAACATTACAGCAGTACTTACTAACTTTATTATACATTCATACTCTGTGAAAGCAAGAGATGCTGCAGTAGCCTGATTTAATCTGCAAGTACAACTCCGCTATATTCTTCCTTTACTAAAGGGAAGGAGATGGTAAATACCGTACCTTCTCCTTCTACAGACTCTACATTTATTTTACCGTTATGCCGTTCCACAATACCGAGACACAAGGATAACCCTAGACCCGTCCCCTCCCTTTTCGTTGTAAAAAAGGGTGAGAATAACATCTCTCGTTGACTTTCCGACATGCCGATCCCTCTATCTCTTACAATCAGCTCCACTTTATCCTGTGTACTATGTGTTTCCAGTGTCAGAACCCCCTTGGGTCCCATAGCCTCCATGCCGTTGCGTCCTAAATTAAGGATGAGCTGCTTTATTTCCCGAACGTTTAAATCCAGTTCATGAATAGATGCGTTCAGCTTTAGCTCAACACTTTGACCACGAAGATTAGCATCAGCCCACAATAGCGGACTAACTTCTTCTATAATCCGGTGTAATAGCACCTTTTCCTTATCCGAAATCCGGCTCTGCGCCAGTGATAGAAAATCATTAATAATACTATTCGCCCGATCCAGCTCCTCGAGCACGATCTGATAATAAGAATCCAAATCATCCGAACTTTTTTCTCTCATCAGCTGCAAAAACCCACGAACTACCGCCATAGGATTACGAATCTCATGGGTAATTCCAGCGGCCATCTGTCCTACTAAACTCAAGCGTTCCACATGATCCAGCTCTGAGCGGAGTTTTACTTCACTAGTAATATCCTGTGCAATGAGTACCACTCCACCAGATAATTCTGTGTTCGTATTCACTAGCGGTGCTGAATAAATTTGGTAAATCCGCGAGTCGTGAAGCATTCGTTCATGGGAACGTCGTTTGGTGCGGATGTTATCCCGTACCCGCTTATATGCCTCAGCATCCGCTGAACCGTTAAAAAATTCCCTAACCGGCTTGCCAATAATATCTTCCCTTAACAAATTGGGATAATGAGTCCTTATCATTCCCAGCATACAATCATTAAGATCGGTTACAACTCCGTGATCATCCAAGGACATAATACTGAGGGGCACTACATTTGTAATCTGTTGCAGCTTCTCAGACTCCCACTGAAAATTATCACTTATACTTTCCTTATGTACTTTAGTCCGCCATCTACTCCAGACCATTTCAACAAAATAAACAAAAATCCCACCTAGCGCAATGGTGCAAAATAGATACAAAGTAATCAAAAGTGACTCGCCAGAATGGGCTTCATATATATTTTCCCCACCTATAATAGGTACAAGCGCAATAAACAACATATTCGGACAAAGAACCATCCATAACATACCTATCTTCTCTACCACTGTGCCTTTCTTAAAAGGCTTAGCTAGCCCAAACAGCAACGGATATAATAATATTCCTGAATTTAATATCATACTACTTATTCCTGTTGGCTCGGCAATGAATATATTACAGATAAGCAAATAGATGGACAGCAGAATGCCTGAACGTACACTTCCATATAAAATACCGATATAAGCAGGGATCATTCCTAAATTCAAATAAGCAACACCGAATAAAGTCGTTGAAAGAAGAGAGCATAGGAGCAGACTTAGTGTGCACGCGAAAACCAAAAAGGTTTGATTATCCGGGAATCCATCTTTTTTCCGAGCTGCAAACCCTCGGTCCACCCACCAATGAATCAGAAAAAGAAAGGAGCATGCTGCCGATATTTGCAATAATATATCCTTAATTGCGTCAATAATTACAATCACACCCCAAAATGGACAAATTGCCCTACATGACTAGATTAAAGCACAGGATCACTCTCCTGACAACGATTATCATTAAGCAGGGTGACAAGACTGGTTACATGAGAGTCAGAATGGTATGATTCCGTTAGGAAAACACGGAGTATCACCCGTGTCTTAACATGTAAAGGAGTAAAATTTCATGAGCAACTACGATGTGATCGTTATAGGGGGCGGCCCTTCGGGATTGATGGCAAGCGTGGCCGCAGCAGAACACGGAGCATCCGTACTACTAATCGACAAGGGAGCCAAGCTAGGACGAAAGCTCGGGATATCTGGTGGCGGGCGCTGTAATGTAACGAACGTCAAGGAGAGAGATGAGTTAATCTCCCATATCCCGGGAAACGGACGTTTTTTGTATAGCGCCTTCGACCATTTTAATAATCAGGACATCATTGCCTTTTTTGAAGGCTTAGGTATTGCACTAAAGGAAGAAGACAACGGACGGATGTTTCCCGTCTCAGATAAGGCCTCCAGCGTCGTCTCCGCCTTGATTAGCAAAGTACGAAGTCTAGGCGTGCAGATTATGACGGACAGCCCTGTTTCGGAAGTGCTATATAATGAAGGTGCTGTTAAAGGAGTTCGGCTGATCTCTGGCAAGTCGTTCTCCTGCTCTGCTGTCATCATCGCTACTGGAGGGAAGTCTGTACCACAAACCGGTTCGACTGGAGATGGCTATCCTTGGGCGGAAGCCGCAGGACATACAATTACGGAGCTGTTCCCAACTGAGGTTCCGATACTTTCACGTGAAGAATGGATCAAGTCTGGAGAGCTGCAAGGAATATCACTACGCGACGTGGCGCTTACAGTCTGGAATCCTAAAGGAAAGAAAGTCATCTCTCATCGTGGAGATATGATTTTCACCCATTTTGGATTATCCGGCCCAATTGCACTACGCTGCAGCCAATTTCTGAGACAGGTCCAGCGTAAGTCAGGGACAGACACTGTTGAGATGTCCATTGATCTCTTCCCTGACCTGAGCTCACAAGAAGTTGAATCACTGCTGCAGGACAAGCTGGAGCAGGAGCCGAAAAAAGCGATTCGTAATTCGCTGAAGGGGCTGCTGCCAGAACGTCTCATCCCCCTCTTGTTAACTAAAGCTGACCTAGATGGAGATATAACAGGCCATCATGTATCCAAGAATGGATTGCTTGCTCTAACAGGTAACTTGAAACGGATGCCCGTTTATGTTCACGGTACCCGTTCCCTGTCCGAAGCCTTTGTTACGGGCGGCGGTGTAAATCTGAAGGAGATCGATCCCAAAAGGATGGAATCAAAGCTTATGCCGGGGCTATTCTTCTGTGGGGAGATCCTAGATATTCATGGCTACACTGGTGGTTACAATATAACTGCCGCCTTCTCTACTGGTTATACAGCAGGCAAACATGCCGCTGACCTTCGACTTAGCTAATGCGATGCAACTAAAAACAGCGTGACTTGAGAGGCTTCTCAAGTCACGCTGTTGTTCTATCTATCAATCTTTTCCTAATCGAAACGTACCAAATATTCTACTGATAAAGAGACCGACCATGTATCCAACCGGAATGAACAGGATAATTCCCCACCAACCGTATAAAGTGAGACAGATCAGCGCAGAGGAAATCATTGTAAAGGGAAGCAATAGAATAGGGACCACCTGCATACCCGCTTCAGCTTTTTGTTCTTTCGTAAACGGAAGGATGCCAATGTAATCATCTCCCGCAAAGAGTGACCAGAACGAGAACAGCCAAAACGTCATGAGAGATGTTAATACTATAAATCCCAGCCATTTGAATCCCGATGGAATGATAAGGATCGCCACGGCGGACACGGCTGTAAACGCTAAGTAGATCTTCAAATGGGCCGGATTCCGTATGAGTGCCTTAATCGCTGCTGCAGAGAACCGACTCTCGGCGGTCTTTGATTTAAGCAAAGGCTGTGATTTCCGGAAAATCCACGGCTTATGGCGAGTCGGGCGAGGTTTATCCAGTACATGGCGGAGCAGTATGGCTGCTATCTTCATCCGCTGCTTGTAGTCCTCTCGCACATCGTTCATAAATGTCCCACGCATCACTAAGCGCTGCCGGAAAGCGATTATTGCAACGACAGTAAATAGAACCGCACTCAACAATATGAGGAGCGGGCGATCATTCCAAAGGCTAGCTACTCTGAAATAAATAGCGTTAGGGACGGAGATCGCCAGAAATAGCCACAGCCAGCGACGCCAACCTTGTTTCTGTACTTTTACAAGATGTCCAAGTAACTTAACACACCAGCTACACGCCAAGGTCAGAGCGAACAGCGCCCATACCTCCGATGACGTCATTTCAAATCCTCGAATCAGAAAAGGCAGTAACAGTGCAAAAGCTACACAGAACTTCAGCGAGGTTACAATCAGGCTGTAGAGCAATCCACGAAATACGATCGTATTAATCCATCGCTGCCGTTGTCTAAGAAATAATAGATCCCCTTCCTGCAATAGTAGCACCAATCCCCCGTTGCAGATCAGGAGCACTAATAATGAAGGAATGAGCATAAACGGCAAATTCACACTCCAAGCAGGTAACGCATCGTTCCAGAAGCCGTAATACAAACGCCCTCCCAGCAATCCACCGGGAATAATAATATATAACAGAACGGTCCAATCAGCCGCCGTACGAATAATAGCGGATTGCTCACGCCAATGAGAGAATAGCCGCCGTCTGAATAATTGTTTGGAGTTAGAAAAAGCAAACGCCCGCCGTCCCTGCTTACTCATGTCAGTTCGTCGAAGCAATCAAACAACGACGCCTCCGGCAGTCCAGCATAATCACGTATATCTTCGAGAGTTCCTGAGGCAGCAACCTTTCCCCCGGAGATCAGCACGAAATCATCGCATATCTTCTCTGCAGTATCCAGTACATGCGTGGACATTAATACACCAGCTCCGCGCTTCCGCTCCGCTTCCAGCAGCCGCAAGAAATCTTTAGTGGCGCGAGGATCTAAACCGATAAATGGCTCGTCCACAATATAAACGTCCGGCTGTACCAAAAAACCAAGCATTAGCATCATCTTTTGTTTCATCCCTTTAGAGAATCCAGCTGGAAGATCATTGCGTACATGGCCCATGCCAAACTGCTTCAGCAGCCTTTCCGCAGTTTCTTCGAAATGCTCATATTTCAGTCCATAGGCAGCAGCCGCTAAATCCAAGTGCTCCCACAATGTTAAATCCTCATAAAACACAGGCTGCTCCGGTACATAAGCATAAGATTTATTAACTCCACTAAAAGACACCTTAGCCTTCGTATTCTTCAGCAACCCAAGCAGGGTCTTAATGGTAGTACTTTTTCCAGCACCGTTAGGTCCGATCAGTCCGAGCAGCTGCCCCCGCTTCACCTGAAATGAAATATCGAATATGCAAGGATCTCCCGCTTCATAGCCGGCTTCATCAATCTCAACATCGAGCACAATGTCGTCGTAGTTCTCGGTGTCCACCGTTGTTTCTACTTTCTCCATACACTCCATCTCCTAGATGTTTCTAATAAAAACTATTATAAATCGCCTTCTCTTTTACGTATATGAATGACATTCAAAAGATCAACAGAAGAAATAACAACTTATCTAATCGTACTATATATTCTTTCTGAAAATTTGCAACTTCTTTTTTCACAATGACAGCTCAAGCCCTGCTCTATAGCTAACAAAAGAAACTCCTATCAAGGAGAAGTCTATCCTACAAGGTCTATGTTATTCGTCGCTATTATTCTTTCCTGTTCCTATAATACCATTAATAGTAAAATGTTGGTGATTACCGATCATCCGTCTGGAGTCGTAAAAAACACTTGAACTGCAGGATGAAATTGTAATTCTTTCAGAGACTGAAGTAAAAAAGCAGTCAATCGCATCAGCTTCAAAAAAATGTTTGATTTTTAATAATTAAAAGTTGCTCATTGTGACAAATCACATGTTCTTCGTTCAATCTTTCACGTATTCTATTGTTATCTCAAAGTTCGTTGCACAGGTAAACCGTGCACTAAGAAATATGATTACAGAACGTGCGACGAGTTCACATGAATAACGATAGAGGGTGGAGAAGCATGATACAATCTTATGAACGTGATACACAATTAACACTACATTTGTACCGGGTATTTGCTAAATCTTTTAAGAGCATTAATGAGCATGCTGTTACCGGCAGCAAAATCGAAGGTTTTAATCCTACTGCCTTTGCCGTCATGGAAGTGTTGTACTATAAAGGACCACAGCCCATTCAACAAATTGGCGCCAAACTGCTGCTACAAAGCGGCAACGTGACTTACGTAATCGACAAGCTCGAAGAACGCGGCTATTTGCAGCGCAAACCTTGTCCAAGTGATCGTCGCGTGATTTTCGCGGAATTGACTACAGAAGGCGAACGTCTCATGAATGAGATGTATCCGAAGTACTCAGAGCGTCTTCATCTTGCTTTCAGCGGATTGAATGATGAAGAGAAGGAACAAATGATCATCCTACTCAAGAAGATGGGTCTGCAAGCTGAGAAGCTTTCCCCTCTTCCCCGTAAGTAGAGTTAACATCTAGGCTGCTTTTTACTTCATATTTGTTAAACAAGCTGTTATCGCATGAAGAAGCCCGACCGGCAAATGCCTGGTCGGGCTTCTTCATGCGATTTAGAGATACTAAGTTATGCCTTTTTCAAGGACGATGAAGCATCCTCTACCGAAGGTACACCCTTGCGTAAACCCCAAGATATTATAAGCGACAAGACAGCAAAAACTGCCATCACGATAAACAGTGAATGAAGTCCCCCTTCAAGTGCACCACGTAAGCTGTTTGATACCTCACCGGACAGGTTAGTTCCTGTATGCGACCCCAGCAGCTTATTTATGTCTTCACCTGTAACGTTTGAATCCGGTTGTTTTCTCAACAGCTTATCAATATTCAAGTTCAGCCAGGAACCGAATATAGCTACCCCAATGGTCTGGCCCAGTGACCTTGTAAATGCATTAAGCGCTGTGGACGCACCACGTTGATCATACGCAACTGAGGACTGTGCGATAATCGTGAAGACCGTAGAGGAGTAACCGAAGCCTACTCCACAGACTAGCATCAAGCATAAGAGTATTAGCTGCGAAGACTCTCCCGTCAAGAAAACCAGACCGATAGCCCCGGCGGCAATCATCATCAATCCAAGCATTGCGGTTCGGCGAGAACCCGCTCGCAGAATCATCCGTCCACCTGCTATTGACCCAAACATCCACCCTACAGACATTGGTGCAAGCAGCAAGCCCGAGATCGCAGCGCTTTTTCCAGATACGCCCTGTACCCATAAGGGGATATACGTAGAAAGTCCAATAATTAATGTGCTTACCAGCAGGTTAGCACCCGTTGATACCGCGATGTTACGGTTTGAGAATAGGTTCAGCGGAAGCATAGGCTCTGGTGCACGTCGCTCCACAAACAGAAATATGATTAGCAGAATAACCGCCGCTCCCAGTGTTGCGAGTAGTAGTGGAGAGGTCCATGCCAGGTTCTGCCCTCCAGTGGAGAGTCCAAAGAGTAGAGCCCCCATACCTGCTGCGAAAAGAAGCACGCCTGCCACATCGATTTGTGTCTTCCGGCGCACCTTCTCTTCCTTCAAATAGCGCGCAATAAATACCATTGCCAACAAGCCAAATGGCAGATTAAATACAAATACCCAGCGCCAGCTTAAGTAATCTACCACATAGCCACCAAGCAGTGGCCCTACTAGTGAGGAAATCCCCCATACTGAGCTTAGCAAGCCTTGCGTCTTTGCTCTTTCTTCAATGCTATAAATATCTCCAATAATGGTAAAAGTCATTGGAATAAGTGCACCCGCACCGATCCCCTGTATCGCACGAAACAAGATCAGCTGTCCCATACTTTGCGAAATGCCGCATAATAATGAGCCTAATAAAAAAACAGCAGCTCCCCACATAAACACAGGCTTGCGTCCGAACAGATCACTGATTTTGCCGAAAATAGGTGTTGTAATAGCCATTGCCAGCAAGTATGCAGTAAATATCCAGCTCAGCCACTGCATCCCTTGAAAGTCGCCTACAATTGCCGGCCCCGCTGGTCCAGTTACCGTCCCCTCAATAGCGGCCAGAAAGGTGGCCAGTAGTACCCCTGTTAATATTAGCTTGCGTTCTAAATCCCCTGTTGCCTTCAATGTTCCAAACCCTCTCTGTATGTATTACGTTCAGCGCCAATCCCCGCTCAGAAGAGCAAGGAGAGTAATATCCTGGAAGCCTGAAGTGGTCTGTCGATATTGACGCAATACGCCCTCCTTCTGAAATCCAAGCGCATTAACTAGCCTCTCCGCACGGATATTTTCAGGATGACAGAGCGCTTCTATACGATTCAAACCCATAATGTTGAAGCCGTAATCGAGCACTAGCCCTAGCGCTTCCTTCATATATCCAAGCCCCCAAAAGGCAGGCGACAGATCACAGCCAATTTCACCACGGTAAGCTCCCTGAAGTTGCCAATGGTTATAACCACAGCTGCCTATGACTTCCTCCCCAGGTCCAATAATACTCCAACGTAAGCTCTCCTCTTCCTGAGCCATCTGTGACAGAAGAGCAATAAGCTGCTTCGTCTCATCTATAGAGGACAATGCCGGTGCACCCAGCCAGAGAGAAACTTCCGGATGAGACCAAACCTGAAATAACGATGAAGCATGCTCAGTGGTCATAGCACATAATTTCAATCTTTTACCGATTAGTGTAGGTGCCACTCCATTGCATATATACAAATCTCTGCTCCCCCTTCAACTAATCAATTATACATCATTCAAGAGTATATCCTTAAGCTAAAAGTTCTAATTTTTTAACATCTTACATGCAAGCAAAAGCGTCTGGATCAGGCGGCACACTCACCACTTGATCCAGACGCTTATTTTAAACCTTTAATATTCGATCATTCCATTCCGTCAATTCACGACTTCACTACACAGCACCTGAAGTTTAGCTCGAATATCCTTGAACTCTTCAATTCCAGTACGAGTAATACTGTACCCTTCGCTATGTGCAGTCAGAAAGTTGTCCACCGTCAGCTTTTCCAATTCCTGTTTCACTTCGCGTTCTCCTATACGATACCCCATATCCTCCAGTCCGAGCAGCATCTCCGAGATCGTCACATCTTTATCATGAGCACAATAAAGCATGTGGATTCCTATGAACAAATTCTGTACATCGGCGCGCATATTTCACTCCTTCTGGCTACAAAGCCTTCGGTATTTACTCTAGCATTACCCTATGACAGATCATCGGAAACATCATTATAAGGGTTCCTTGCTTCAGTGACACCCTGCCGAACTCCAAAAAAATACAGAATAATGTTATGGCTTGACGTATCCCGCATAGCTGTACTATGTTGTTAGTTACAGCTATGGTTTCATATAGACTTTAAAGTACAGGAAGGTGATGCTTCATGTTTCAAGCTATGCCATACGACGGGACACGCAGCGAGCAGTTTGAAGCGGTTCTAGTCCAACTAGAAGCATTAATAAAGGACGAACCAAGCGCTACGGCTAATTTGGCCAACGCTTCGGCACTGCTTAAACACGCTCTGCCGGATACGAATTGGGCCGGGTTTTATTTATTTGATGGCAAGGAGCTTGTGCTCGGACCTTTTCAGGGCCTTCCTGCATGCATTCGAATTCCGCTATCTCGCGGAGTGTGCGGAACGGCAGCAGCAGAGCGACGCACACTTGTAGTAGGAGATGTACATGCATTCCCAGGACATATCGCCTGTGATGCAGCCTCTAACAGCGAGATTGTTGTTCCTTTGATAAAGGATGATCGCCTGCTTGGCGTACTTGATATTGACAGTCCACTCAAGGATCGTTTTGATGATGAAGAACGCCGTTTTCTGGAGCGTTTCGCAGCTCTAGTATCAGATGCAATCTAAAAGCTTCCCCACAAAGTGAGGCTTTGCTTCGATGCGTACTCAGGTACTTTGTGGGGGCCCCAAAAATATACTTTCTGATAGGTTAAAAAAGGCTGTCTCATTTGTAGGAACCTCCTACTTATAAGACAGCCTATTCTTGTTAGACTTACAGCCGCACTGGACTGATATTCCAAATCTCCGCTGCATAGCGGCTAATCGTGTTATCACTAGAGAATTTACCGGAATGACCAATATTAATAATGGACTTCTTCAGCCATTCCTGTCGGTTGCGGTATGCCCGATCAATTTCGACGTGAGTCTCGACATAACTGGCGAAATCCTTAAGCACAAAAAATTCATCGTTATTATCCAATAGGGAGTGGAAAATGCTCTCAAACTCCGTAGCATGACAGCATATAGGTCCTGGTTTGATTAACTGATCCAGCACTTCTTTCACACGACTGTCGCCATTGTAAATATCACGCGCATGATAACCGCCATGCTGATAGTAATCCATGACCTGCTCAGCACGAAGTCCAAACAGGAACATATTGTTGTCTCCCACCATCTCATGCATTTCCACGTTTGCGCCATCCATCGTGCCTACCGTCAATGCACCGTTCATCATGAACTTCATATTCCCGGTACCTGATGCTTCTTTGCTGGCCGTAGAAATCTGCTCACTGATATCCGCGGCAGGAATGATCTTTTCTGCCAGAGATACCGAATAATTCTCAAGGAAGAAGATGCGAATCTTTCCCTTAACATCCGGATCTTTGTTGACTACCTCCGCAACTGTATTAATCAGTTTGATAATCCGCTTCGCCAGATGATAACTTGGCGCTGCCTTTGCTCCGAATATAAACGTGCGTGGGACCATATCCATTGAAGGATTATCTTTGATTTGATTGTACAAATGCAGAATATGCAAAATATTAAGCAACTGACGCTTGTAGGCATGCAGACGTTTCACCTGTACATCAAAGATAGAATCGGGATCTACATGTACCGAATGCTTACTGTAGATGTACTCTGCAAGACGCAGCTTATTCCGGCGCTTAATACTAGCTACTTGTTCCTGGAATGAAGTATCTTCACAATATTTAATCAAGCCAATCATCTCTTGAGGGTGGCTCACCCAACGGGTTCCTATCGATTGATTGATCAAATTAGCCAGATCTGGATTGGCATGCAGCAACCATCTCCGATGGGTAATGCCGTTCGTCTTATTATTGAAGCGGCGTGGATACATTTCATTAAAAAGTCGCATTTCACGCTTCATCAATATTTCTGTATGCAGCGCTGCCACGCCATTGACACTATGGCTAGCAACAATCGCCAGATGAGCCATCCGAACCTGATCATCATGAATAATCGCCATTTGTGCAATTCGATCCTGATCACCCGGATAACGACTCATGAGCTCCCCACAGAAACGGGCATTGATCTCTTCAATAATGAGAAAAATACGCGGTAGCAGCTCCCTAACCATTTGAATGGGCCATTTCTCAAGCGCTTCGCTCAGAATGGTATGATTGGTGTAAGATACCATACGCGTTGTGATACTCCAGGCCTCATCCCAGCCTAAACCATGCACATCCATCAGAATCCGCAGCAGTTCAGGTATCACCAGCGTTGGGTGTGTATCATTAATATGAAGAGCTACCTTGTCTGGCAGTGATTCAATAGGGAGGCCAAGCTTGGCATAAGTCCGCAGAATACTTTGCAGCCCCGCGCTACAGAGGAAGTACTGCTGCTTCAAGCGAAGCAGCTTGCCTTCGTATTGGGAGTCATCCGGATAAAGGAACTCCGAAATGGATTCCACAGAACGCTTATATTCCAGAAACTTATGATAGTCCGTCCCGGCAAAAGAACCAAATGTTCTAGAGGGCTGGGTGATGGACTCCGCACTCCAGTTACGCAGCGTATTCACATGCCGGCGATCTGCGCCAATGATAGGTATATCATAGGGAACTGCACGAACAGCCTCATACCCCGAATGATCAAATACGAGCCGCCCGTTCTCTTCGCGGGTCTCAATAGCCCCCCAGAACCTTACTTCAACCTGCTTGTCTTCGCGGCGCACTTCCCATACATTATCATTCTGCAGCCAATAATCAGGCAGCTCTACCTGATACCCGTCAACGATCTTCTGCTCAAACAGGCCGTATTTATACCGTATGCCGCAGCCATGTCCCGCATATTGCAGGGAAGCCAGTGAATCTAAGAAGCAAGCGGCCAAACGACCGAGCCCTCCATTCCCTAGCCCAGCGTCTGACTCCTCCTCCTCAATATCCTGCAAACAAAGACCAAGGTCAGCTAAGCCCTCACGTACTACTTCCAGCACGCCCATATTCAGCAGATTGTTCCCCAGAAGCCTACCGATCAAGAACTCCATTGAAAAATAGTAAACCTGCTTATCTTTATCGACCTTATATTTCTGGTTGGTTTCTGCCCAATTTTTCCCGGCGTTCTCGCGAATCATGTTGCCTAGTATTTTATAGACATCGGCATTCGAGGCTTCCTCAAGCGGTTTACCTAATTTACTGATGAGGGTCTCACGGAATACCTGTTTGAAAGATTCTTTATCGTTAAACAACAGTAGGTCCTCCTGACAAATGCTTTTTTTAGAAGTGCAGTAGACATTGACATTAGATCAGATAGGTTATACTGCTTATTTCATCTAATCCAGTCGTTAGATCTTGCTGCTCTTGGCGATGACGAATGGACGTTTACTATCTCCAACAAGAATTCGATTCTTACTCAAATGTACGTCTTTATCCATAATCACATTCTCAATAACAGCATTCTCTTCGATGACGCACTTTTGCATAATGACAGAGTTGATGATCTTCGCTCCCTTACGCACCTGAACCCCCCGAAAGATCACGCTATTCTCCACTGTTCCACCTATAATGCAGCCATTAGCTACCAGCGAATTGCTGACGTTAGCACTCTCCAAGTATCGGGTTGGAGCCTCATATTTAATCTTCGTCTGTACCGGACTTTCTTTGAACAGACTGAAATAATTCTCCTGCTGGAGCAGCTCCAGACTGTTCTTATAATAACTTTCTAAAGAGTTAATTACGGCATGATAGCCATGATATTCGTATGCGGCGATATTAAATTTATGTCGGTTCTTCTGAATCACATCACGGAAAAAGTAACTTTCACCATGCGCAATGCAATGCTCCACCTGCTCCAAGAACAGTTTCTTCTCCATAATGAAGATATCCAGATATAAATTAGGATGATCCTTCTCATGGTGGATATTGGTCACCTTATTCTCTTCGTCTACTTCAATTCGCTGGCATAGATCATGCTCTGGCTGTAGTTCCTCAATCTTTTTATACACTACTGTAACGTCGGCACCCTTCTCCAAATGGTAGCTGTACAAGTCTTGGAGATCGATCGTATTGATATGCTGGCTGCCGGAAAACACAATATATTTAGCAGATCCCCGTTTAAAAAGATCCAGATTATTATGGTAATGCTGTAAGTCCCCGAGAGAAGTATCCGTTGGATCGTTCCAATCCGGAGGCAAAATAAATAATCCCCCATGCTTGCGATTCATATCCCAGGATTTTCCGTCACCCAAATGGTCCATTAGGGAACGATACTTACGGCGGACGAACAGGCCAACGCTCTCCAGGTCTGCACGCATCATATTAGAAAGCACGAAATCAATCAACCGATAACGACTGGCAAAAGGTACGGCTGCACCACAGCGGAAATAAGTAAGTTCATTTAGTTTGTCGAGTTCATGATCCAGATTAATTACACCCATGAGTTGCTTCATCGTAATCCACCGTCCTCTTATAATTTATAAGAAAGTATACGTTTCACGATATACTTTATCCTTATAAATCTCGCATAAACGCTTACCGTCCCTAGAAGGACGTCGAAGGCGTTTTAGCTTGATTATATGGTTTTGGCTACAACTGATTTTCGCTTTTTGCTTTTATTGTCGATCAGCAGAATTTCATTCTCGTTCTCCCGTTCGATGCCTATTTCCATATAATCGTCGATTACCGTATTCTCACTTATAATCGCTTTATGAATGCGTACGTTCTTGCCAATCTTAACCTTAGGCATAATCACGGAGTCCGTAATTACACTGCCCTCACCCACTTCTACGCCATAAAAGAGGACCGAGTGACTCACTTCTCCGTGCACAATGCAGCCTTCATTAATAATGCAGCCTGACACTTTCGCCCCAGGGGCAACATATTGGGCAGGTTGATTCGGATTACGCGTAAAAATGCGCCAGCTAGGATCATTTAGATTGAGTGGTGGATTATCGCTCAGCAAATCCATATTCGCTTCCCATAAGCTGGATACAGTACCTACATCTCTCCAGTATCCTTCAAAAGGGTACGCAAATAAGGAGTTTCCGTCCTCAAGCATTAAAGGAATGATATCCTTGCCGAAATCGTGCGAAGAACCTACATTTTCCCCGTCTTCCAGTAGATGCTTGCGGAGAATCTCCCATTTGAAGATATACACGCCCATAGAAGCTAACGTGCTTTTTGGTTGAGAGGGTTTTTCCTCAAATTCGTAAATTTTCAGATCGTCCTCCGTATTCAAAATTCCAAATCGGCTTGCTTCCTCCAGCGGAACGTCAATGACAGAAATCGTGCAATCGGCGTTTCTTTCCTTGTGGTATTGAAGCATAGCGTGGTAATCCATTTTATAAATGTGATCACCGGACAGAATAAGAACATGCTCTGGATCGAACTGATCCACAAACTTAAGATTCCGATAAATCGCATCGGCCGTTCCTCGATACCAGCTGCTTCCATTCTCGCGTTCATGCGGTGGCAATACGAATACACCACCGTTCTTACGGTTTAAATCCCAATCACTGCCTACTCCGATGTAAGAATGCAGTATCAATGGTTCATACTGAGTCAGTACACCAACTGTATCAATACCTGAATTGGAGCAGTTACTTAAAGGGAAATCGATGATCCGATAGGTCCCTCCAAAATAAACAGCGGGCTTGGCAAGCGACTTGGTTAAACCTTTCAATCTTTTGCCTTGGCCTCCAGCCAATAGCATGGCTACCATTTCCTTTTTCTTCATGGAAAAGCCTCCCTTGACTTATGGGTAATATGAAGTTCAGTAAGCACAGGTTGAATGAACAGAAGTTCCAGAAAGAAGTGAATTAACAAGAAATACACTTGAAAGAAATGAGCCTTGATAGGAAGATGGACAAAGTTGAAAACACGAGGAAGGAAATATAACATGAACGGATAATCTAACCTAAATTGGATAACTTCCACCAAAATCAGGAGATTATCCTTATTGTAAAGTGTTCTATACCCGTCGTCAAAACCCTTTATCACATTTTCGAAAATCCGATTTTTTTAACCCTGTTCGTTATTAATCACATTAATATTACTTATAACTAAATTAACCCCTTTGAATCATTATGAAAGAAAATTACTCCTTAAATCGTAAAGCAAAGGGTCGGATCTTCAGCAAACGTTCAACCGGATATGTCATAATGTAGCTATCTATCACTGATTTGGAGGTACCTATGATGAAAGCAGCTCAAGGCGTTAGACTACTGCTCGTAGATGATGAGCCTCATATATTGCAATTTCTGGAGCTGGGTCTCCTTAACGAAGGATTTGAAGTCAGAACCGCACCCGACGGAATCACAGCCATCTCAGTCGCTGCTGAGTTCAAGCCACATGTAGCCATCCTAGATGTCATGATGCCCGGCATGGATGGATTCGAGTTATGTCATTACCTGCGCTCGGAAGAGACGGAAATAGCCGTCATTATGCTAACTGCAAAGGATGAAGTGGACGATCGAGTCAAGGGACTCACTATTGGTGCTGACGATTATATGGTCAAGCCCTTCAGCTTTGACGAATTGCTTGCCAGAATTCAAGCGCGGCTACGCAATCAGTTTCCGGGTCTGCTAGGCGAGGTCCGCTGCGGTCCGTTCCGCATTGATAGCCGTCGAAAAGAAATTCGCTTCAAGGAAGAAGTGCTTGAACTCTCCCCCACGGAATACGAGTTACTACAGTATCTCGTTATTAATCATGGCCTTGTACTAAGTAAGCCAATGATTCTTGATAAGGTCTGGGGCTATGATTTTGGCGGTGAGGAAAATATCGTTGAGGTCTATATCCGTTCGCTTCGCGAGAAGCTTGGGGATAAGGAGCACCGTATTATCCGTACCCTGCGGGGAGCAGGCTACCGGGTGGATTTATGAGTACGCGCATCTCTCAATGGTTTCATAAGCTGCCTGCACCCCGTTCCCTACGGAAGCAGCTACTAGCGATTTCGCTGCTCATTCTATCAGGATTGCTGCTGCTAATCGGGATATTACAATATATACTCATGCGGGATTTCATATACAGCAATAGAGCGGAGTCTATGGAAGCGCAAATACGTTCTGTTCCCCGTGAAATGTTTTTTAACTTTTTCAATTCCTATGACGAGGACACAACAAGTATGAACGAGGCAAACACTGAGCATAGTGGTAATCTGCCAGGGGAAAGAAATGGCGAGAATAAAATGCCGAACAATCTGCGTACCGGCGAGAATAGACGCCCCCTCTTGCTGGATGCTCATACGACCATTGCCATTTACAGCTCGGATGGCACCTTCCGGGATTTACAGCAATTAACGTTATCTGATTCAGCCGCGCCTAGATTGACGAATACGCAATACAATAATCTACTCATTCATACCACGGATAGAACAACAGGAAATTACAAGCTTATAGAGTCACAAGATGGCACTGAACATCTAGCCATATTCGTAAACCTCTATCGACCTGGAAATACTAGATTGCTGCTACAGATGAGTGTGGATACAGGACCGTTAAAGGATGTCATCTTGCAGCAATTGATGATCTACGCAGGCTTGTCAGTGATTGCTTTATTGGCTGGCTTCTTCCTATACTTGCCTGCCCTTCGTAAGACGCTGGTCCCTCTTTCTAATATGGGAGAGTCCGCCGAGATCATTGATGCCGGTAATCTGGATATCCGGTTTCCAATTAACCAAGGACAGACTGAGATCGACAAGCTGGCTCATTCATTCAATGGTATGCTCGAGCGCCTAGAAATATCCTTTCATAATGAACGGGAAGCCAAGGAACAGATGAGGCGCTTCGCTGCCGATGCTTCTCACGAGCTGAGAACTCCACTGACCTCGATCCATGGTTTCCTGGAGGTCTTACTGCGGGGCGCCGCGGACAACAAGGAACAGTTATACAATTCATTGCGTAGCATGCATGGCGAATCGAAACGGATCAACAAGCTGGTGGAGGATTTACTGCTGCTCGCTCGGATGGACGGTGCCCCCCAACTGCATATGACGGACCTGCTGCTCGGAGAGGTTATTTCTGAAATGAAGCCACATCTGCTCTTGTTGGCGGATCACCGCAAGGTTACTTTTGATATCTCGTATGGCATCCGTGGTAAATATGAACCTAATAAGATCAAACAGGTGATTCTGAATCTGTTTCACAATGCGGTTCAGCATACGGATATAGAGTTTGGTACCATTCATCTCTCTTTACATGCTAGAGGAAATGAAGCAGTTCTAACGGTGCGGGACAACGGTTGCGGGATTTCAGCAGAGCATATCCCACATATATTCGATCGCTTCTACCGCAGTGACTCCTCTCGTACGCGTAAGTACGGTGGATCTGGTCTGGGCCTTTCTATTACCAAGTCTATCGTGGAGGCACATCACGGCAAGATCAGTGTAAGCAGCACACTCGGTGAGGGAACAACCTTCAGGGTTACACTTCCTTGTGAGGAAGGATTAGCCAAGAGAGACTAACAAACGGTATAATAGGTGATAGACTTAAGTCTATGCTTACGATGCGAGTTTTGCTTCACAAAACTTAAGCCCATGCTTACGAAGTAGTTTTGCTATGTTGTCCATTCTAAGGAGCATCGCTCCGCAAAACTTTTAGGAGGTCAAAAAATGTACGAAATCGCCGTAATTGGAGCCGGCCCTGCCGGTGCAAGCTCAGCTCTATTCGCCGCCAAGGCGGGCAAAAAAACGCTGCTGATCGACAATGATAAGGGCATGACCCGCAGAGGGTGGTTTGAGAACTTTTATGGAATTTCCGAAGTAGGCGGTCCTGATCTCGTAGAAACCGGACATAAGCAAGCCATCAAATTTGGCGCTGAACTGGTAGCAGAACAGGCGATCAGCCTCACCTCCAGCGGCAACGGATTTGTTATTGAAACCGAAGACGGAATCATTTATGAAGCGAAACACGTAATTCTTGCAACAGGTGCCCTTACGGATCTAGCCGCTAAAGCTGGCGTGGAGACTAAGGATGGTACCGAGCCAAGAATCAAAACAGTAGTCGCTGTTAATCCAGAAGGCAAAACAAATATTGAAGGCATTTGGGCTGCAGGTACCGTTGCCGGAGTAAGTGTACATGCCATTATTACGGCAGGCGATGGCGCGAAGGTAGCGATTAATGTGATTAGCGAGTTAAATGGTGCTCGTTACGTGGATCATGATGTGCTAAAAGCTTAATCAATGACTGAAAACATAAATCCGGGGACGATTCTTAGGAATCAGTTCTCCGGATTTTTTTATACCGAAAAATATAACTGCACTTGGTGCAGCTATTTCAACCATTAGCACTCCTGAACTCCTTTTAAGTGTAGTTTGTGCAACTAAAAACAGTCGGAAAGAGTATTTCCGAAGGTTTATGATGAAATAAGTGTATCAAGTGCAATTAAGTCGATACGTAGCAGGTTGATGCGCTTTTTAATTGTATAAAGTACACTTATTTGTTCATCCCAGTGCCCCCTCTTAATCACCATACGCAAAAAAACTGCTCCAAACCAACCTAATCTCACCGCCGCATGACGATGTTATGGTCGTTTGGAACAGTCTCCTTCAATCCCTAGCGTGTACCCCAAGGCAAGGCCTCCACTTCTTCACTTTCCCTCAGTCTAGCAGCCAGCTTCTGCAAATACGGAACTAGTAATGGACGTAACTCCTCACGCATCAGCCCGACCTCCAGTGTAGCTTGGATATAGCCGAATTTATCGCCAATATCATAACGTTGTCCGATCAAATCCAGCGCCAGTAGACCTTCATTACGGCACACCTCATGCAAAGCATCGGTCAGTTGATATTCGCCACCTGTTCCACGTTTGAGCTTAGCCAGGATCGAAAATATCGAAGGCTCCAAAATGTAACGTCCCATAATAGCATTCTCTGAAGGTGCAGTTTCAGGAGAGGGCTTCTCCACCAAGCCTTTTACTTCATGGACTCCTTGTAGAGAACCGCTGGATGAGATAATCCCGTATTTTTGAACCTCCTGCCGCGGCACCTGCTGTACACCGACAATGGTCTGCTCCTCTTGCTCATACAATCTCATCATTTGCAGCAGCGCCGGGTCCTCTGAGATCATGATATCGTCGCCGAGCAGAACAGCGAAGGGCTCATTTCCGATGAACTGTTCCGCACAAAGGATGGCGTGACCTAGCCCAAGCGGCTCTTTTTGCCTAATGTAATGAATGCTGGCCAGCTCACTAATCGCTTGAACTTCACGAAGCAGCTCCTCTTTTCCTTTTTCCAAAAGCGTCTGTTCCAGTTCCACTGATTTATCGAAATGATCTTCAATCGACTTCTTGTTCGGCCGGTCACGATGATGATGCTCTCAATGCCAGATCGAACAGCTTCTTCTACGATATATTGAATCGCCGGCTTATCCACAATAGGCAGCATTTCCTTCGGCTGAGCCTTAGTTGCAGGCAGGAACCGAGTGCCTAAGCCCGCGGCGGGAATAACCGCTTTTCTAATCTTCACTATGAATCCCTCCCTTACAGTTACTAATGATTTGCAGCTTGATGCTCGCGAACGCTCTGCTCCTCCTTGCCCCCATAGAACTCTTGGACAATATAGAGCGGACGTCCCTTGGTCTCATCATAAATCCGGCCGACATACTCACCCAGAATCCCTAACATAATCAGTACAAACCCATTAAAGGTCACTGTGATTCCAATCATCGATGCCCAGCCCTTAACGACTGAATCCGTAAAGATCACCAGATATAACACATACATCAAGTACAAGAAACCAGAAGCGGATAGCAGTACTCCCAGATATCCTGCCAGCTTCAGCGGCTTATATGAGAAGGAAGTAATTCCGTCCAGGGAGAGCTTGATCATACGTTTCAGTGGATATTTAGTCTCTCCTGCGAGCCGTTCATCGCGTTCATATTCAATGGCTTTTTGGCGAAAACCGACCCAGCTGACTAGACCGCGTACGAACCGATTTTTCTCTGGAAGACGCTTGAGCTGTTCACATACTTTACGATCTATGAGCCGAAAATCACCCGTATCTACAGGGATTGAAATATCGGTTGAATAACGCAGCACTCTATAAAAAAGGCTGGCCGTCCACTTTTTGAATAAGGACTCTCCGTTTCGCTTTACCCGTTTTGCATAAACAACTTCATAACCCTGCTTCCATTCCGCAATCATGTCCAGAATCAGCTCTGGCGGATCTTGCAAATCGGCATCAATAATAACGACTGCATCTCCTAGGGCATAATCCATTCCGGCAGTAATAGCGATCTGATGTCCAAAGTTACGAGACAAATCGATCAGCTTCACACTCTCATCCCAGTAGCTATATTCCTCAATCATCTGGGCACAATTGTCTGTGCTGCCGTCATTCACGAAGATCAGCTCATACACTTCATTTGTTAAACCCATTACTTTTTTGAGCCGTCGATACGTCTCCTGAATAACCGCCTCTTCGTTAAACATCGGTATAATAATGGAATAGCGCACGTTGGTGCTCATGAGCAGCTCCTCCTTAAATTTGAATAATGAAGCGCGCCAGATCCATCTGATAACACGCCTCATTTATTAATACTTGCCTAGTTTAAAGTAACTTTGTATAACGTCCCGCTGTTTCCTGCGTTGCTTCCAGCCCAATCAGCTGTTGGAACCTCCGTACCATTTTCCGTGATCCAAGTCGTCAATTCCGAGCTACCCCCACGTCCGCCACCCATACCACCGCTGCCCATCAGGAAGTATTTCACCTTTCCACTCTCAACTAACGCCTTTAGGGTATCTGTGGTATACACTGTGTCTGAGCTAGAAAATCCGTTCAGAATAACAACCGATGCACCCTTGTCAACGATATAAGGAGCTGCTGTGCCATAATCCAACGTAGCAAACAGATAAGGCTCCCCAGTATTGTTCTCCTCCAAATAGGACAACAGGCTTTCATTCGCACTTGTGGCGCTATTACGTCCAAAATTGCTTGAATTGCCGCCCATTCCCCCTTTACCTTCACTACTGCTCGGTCCTGCTTCAGGGGTTTGACTATTCAGCCCATAAGTAATGGGGGTAGCTGCCCAATAGAGAGGCCCAATTAACAATACTAGTACTGCTGCAACGCTTGTCGCATAAATGAAAGACTTCTTCTTGCCTTTAAGAACTACCAGTGCCAGTGAAACCACTATTCCTGCAGCTAAAATACAAATGGACCAGCCACTACCAATCGTATCGTCATAAGGATGAACAATGTACCACTGGAAACCTGCTGTAACTAGTGTTGCCGCTGGCAATAGCCAAGACAGCCAACCAGAGTGCTCGCGATATAGCGTCCACAGCTTTGACCATCCTGCACCGACTAACGCTGCAATCGGAGGAGCCATCATGACCAGATAATATTGATGGAAGAACCCTGCGATACTGAAAAATCCCATAACGGGCACCAGCCATGCTAACCAGAAGAGAGCTTCCTTATGAGCTTGGGTAAGGTTCTTTCTCCGCAGATTGGCGAATAATCCAATGCAGCCTAACAATACGAAAGGCAACAACCAGCTAGCCTGCCCTGACAGCTCTGATTGGAACAGACGAAGCGGACCTGCTGTTCCTGTATTGAACATTCCGCCGCCGCCGCCACCGCCACCATTCATGCCACCGCGATTTCCTCGTCCGTCCTCGTCACCGCCAAATTGCCGACCTTGACTGTCAGCTCCACCAGGTGGTTGACCTGGTGAACCTCCATCATCGGCACCAGTCTGGCTATTCGAGGTCGAGTTTGGGTCTTGCTGACCCGAAGATGCTCCACGTCCACCATCAGTGCCATTATTACCTCCTGCCCCATTCATAGCGGGCATCTCGCCATTCATGTTCGGCATCTCACCGTTCATTGTCGGCATCTCACCATTCGCTCCCGGCATTCCACCTCCGCCACCGCCTGTCCCACGATCGCCCGTCAAACGTGCGACACCATTATAACCAAAGGCCAGATTCAGCACGGAATTAGTACCGCTACTGCCGATATAAGGTCGTTTGCTGGCGGGAATCGAATCCACAATCACTGCCCAGGACAAGGAAACTACAAGCAATATTGCTGTGGAGGCTGCCAATACTCCCGTCTTCCGCTTCCAGTTCACTTTGGCAGCCAAAATATAAAAGAGATAAAACGCCGGTAGAACCATATATGCCTGCAGCATCTTCTCGTTAAACCCTACACCGATTAACGCGAATGCGGTTAGAAGACTGCCCAGCTTGTTGCTCTTCGTCCCTTTAAATAGAAACCAAACCGCGAGCAGAAGGGTGAATACAAGCAGCGCATCAATATTATTCGTCCGACTGACAGCGGCTGCTACCGGAGTTGTAGCCATGGCCAGAGCCGCTAAACGTGCTGCCGCTCTACCGAAGGTAGGCTTTACCAGCAGATATACAAGTAACACCGAACCGACTCCACCAAGTGCCTGTGGCAAAATCACACTCCAGCCATGCAGCCCGAAGATGAGTGCACTAAGCGTCTGAATCCAAAAGGTGACTGGTGGTTTATCCACCGTTACCGAACCCGCGGAGTCGAGGGACGCGAAGAAGAAATTATGAAAGTTCTGCAGCATACTCCCCACTGCGGTGGTGTAGTATGTATTCACATAGTGGTCATTCCAAACCCCATAACCATACAAAAAAGCAGCAAGTATTAAAATGAGCCACAGTATAAGATCCGAGCTTATTTTTTTGACTCCACTCATCTACATTCACTCCTATCCTTTGATCGTTCTATATTCCGGCAGTTCTGTGCCCCCGGCTCAATCTTTCCGTAGGTGTATTATTTCACCCCTACCTTAACTCTCAATGAGTGCACGCTGAATGTTTGCTGAATAAATAAAGCTGCCGGAACGCAAAAAAAGCCCCACAAATGTGGAGCCTTTCCGTTCAAATCCCCATCAAAAATAGGCTATTCTAGCCTACCCATAGCAACGAGCTTATTCACCGTATTCCAGTTGCGTGCTGTAATAGACATACCCAGTATTTTGTCAAAAGGAACCTTGAAAAGCGGCGATTGGCTCACGCTGACCTCATATAACACATACATCTCTCTGCCGACAAAACGTATTTTATCCGGACCCTCCTCATAAATGCGGAGCTTGTCCAGTGCTTCGGCTGAAGGTTCAGCTGGCAGAAAAGAGACATACCATCTTTTGAAATCTTCTGGTTCTGATAGCTGAAAGGGATTGTTAGCAATCGTGTTCTCTAACTCAGCCAGTGTACGAATGATAACAGAGACATCAAAACCAAAAACCTCTTGAATCTGGCGTTCAATGACTCCGCTCAGCAGACTTTTCGATTCCTCATCACTTTCAAATAGGACATTTCCGCTCTGAATGTAAGTACGCACATTTTGAAAGCCAATCGACTGGAACATCGTCTTCAGATCCTGCATCTTAATGATTTTGTTGCCGCCAACGTTAATGCCACGCAGCAGGGCTATATAGGTAGTCATGAACACACCTCCGTTTTCTTGTCAGGATCAATTTTGGCTTAAGGTTAAGGCCTGCAGACGTTTACGAACTTCTTTTACTAACAGCTCCTTCTCAGAAGGCGGAAGCCATTCCACCAGACGCGCGGCAGCGATCGGCAGAATCCAGCGGTCTACATCCTCATAGGTGTGTCCTGATAAACGGAGATACTCCCGAATATATCCCTTGGTTAATTTTTTTCTAATAAAACCTATCATCATTCTCGATAAGACTGAGGCTTCAGGGGGCATGGCTCCCATACTGAACATCACTACAGATCGCGCAGCATCGCCTGCTGGTTCTCCCACCACGCCAGTCATCCAATCGATAACCCAGAGCTGATCGTCCATGAGTACATTGTCAGGATGGAAATCTCCATGGCATAAATGAGTTCCTTCCGGTAACTTCTCCAGATAGCTCAGAATGACTGACTTCTCATCTTCACTAAGCATAGGAGCCCCCATGATATTCCACTTTAACATATCCTTCTGCTGTCCGATCTCCTCGGTAATTTCAAGCCTATGCAAATCAAAGTGAAGCCCCGCCATCATTCTGGCATACTTACTAACTTTCCAAGGCTTCTCACCCATTACTTTTAAAAGAGAGGGACCTTGGATTTGTTGAAATACGATACCTTGTCTTGTCTGTTCATAAATGAGTCCAAAAGGCTGCGGTGTCCGAATGCCCTGCGAGTGCACAAACTGGCTGATTTTAAATTCTCGGCTAATGTTCTGCTCTGAAACATCCTCTAGGTACAGCTTAAGAATCCTCTGATCCTCATGCTCCCAAATCTCCGCTGTCCTGCCTTTCCCGACAAGCTTCGCTTTCACTCGGCTTCCTCCATTTAGTCCAGATTAATACGGGTAAAATGTTCAACTACCGGAAATGGATCGTAGTAATGGTGAAGCAGTGCCTTCCATTCCTGATACTGGCTGGATTCTCTGAAGCCAACAGTGTGATCTTCAAGCGTTCTCCACTTCACAAGCAGCAAATACTTATGATCATCCTCCAAGCAATGTTGGAGTTCATGCCCCATATAGCCTTCTATGGAGGAGATTAAGCTTGATGCCTCCTTGAAGCTTTTTTCAAATTCAGTAGTCAAACCAGGCTTCACTTGCAGCATCGCAGCTTCCAAAATCATAATCAGCAGTCCTCCAAAGGTTATGTATTTAAAGCATCACGGAAAAATTCATGATAAAAATTAATAATTACAAGCAGGATCGCTAGTGACTCGTTGACCTGCCCTACCTCAAGGTTATGATTAGCATCATCGATTCTATACACCTTTAAATGCTGGAGCCCACTAATTTCACCGGAATGCTGTTCACTAAATAAAGGATCGCATCCGCCATACATTACAGTACCACGACTCTGCTGAATCAGCGGCACCGCCTCAGGCAACGGTGTGATATAAAGATGAGACGTCTTTTTCTGTATTTGCAGCTCTTCTGCAATTCTCCCTGCGATGACCGCACCGACGCTTTTGCTGATAAATAGTATTTTTTTGTATTCAGGAAGAGAAGCAATGGCCGCCTTACATTCCTGAATAAGAATAATCATTTCATCACGCTTAAACCCTACTCTCGCACTCTGATAGCCATACTCAAGCAGCAGGACGTCGCAATTATGCTCCCGGGCTGTTTTGGCCGCATAATCTAGCAGGGGGCGCTCAGCCGAATAATTTTTCCCTGGAAAAATAACAGCCAGTGTCTTGGATCCTTGAGTAATATATTTATGTCTAACCTCTCTACCCCAATAAGAGGACATCATGATATTGCTGACGTTCATCCATGTTTCCCTCTCTTCTACAACAATCATTCTATGTATCTATCATTATAGCTAACTTATGTTTAGTTTTAAAACCAAAGAATTCCTAATCTCAACTAGAGATCAGGAACAGTCGAAAGTAGGTCTATTGCTATGAGGCTATCTGCTTACTTTTACTTCTACTAACCATAATCTCAGCGCAAATCCATAATGCCAGTGGAATAATCACCTGAAATGGAAAGGCGTAGAATTTATAAATATTGTAGTAAAAATACTGCATTTCCATCATGTCCTTGTACACAAAATCGGCAAAATAAATCATGAGCAGTCCTAGCTGAAGCACGACGGAGCGATAGCTTTTTAATTTAAATACTTTAGCTAATCCACTGCTAGCTACATACAGACATAAGCTTGCTTTTATGAAGGTTGTGATTACAAATACAACAGCCGTGGAAGCCTCAATTCTTGATAGAAAATCACCTACATTAATACGACTCGCAGACACATAAGAGGGGAAATTCAGACTGGACACTACTTCAGGACCGAGCATCAATAGATTACGTAGCGTAGCCGAAAGAATAATCATCCCAGAAATCAGTACACCACCAAATAATATTTTCTTACCTGTGGCTTTGTTAGATATAGTACTAAATGCCCCCAGAATTATTATACCCTCTGCGAATATAACAGAAGACGTACCCAGAGTATCGCTAAACACCGAATACCAGCCTTTATCAACTAAAGGGAGTATGTGATGATATTCCAGCTTTGAAGTAGATAATATGAAAATAATCAAATTCACAGCTATCGTAAATAGAAGCAGAAGCTTCGCGCTTCTTCCCAGCACCTCAATCCCTGCCTTAACCACCCAAATGCACAATAACCCAACACATAGCATAGGAACAAGCATCGGTGTTTCGGTCAGGGCGATCAATCTACTGAATTCTCCAAAGACCCTGAGAGCCAGTGCCCCCAGATGGAATGCATACCAAATATAGAGACAGGAGATCATTCGCCCGAGAACGCTACCAAATACAACGATCAGCATATCAAACAGATCCTTACCCGGAAAAAGAACATGAAGTCTTGCGTATATCAGCAGAAGAGGAACTGCAAGTACCATGGCAAAAAGTAGAGCGATCCACTTGCTGTTACCGGATTGTCCTGGCAAGCCCATAAATATGGAAGTTCCCACAAAAAACAAAACCGTAACGCTAATCATATGCCCTACAGGAATGATCTCCTTATTCATACACTTCTCCTTTACGCATGTTCCCTAAAATAGCTTCTTGATCAAATTTTCAATCAGTGGAGATGGGCTAGGAATCGACCACTTCATGGACAATGCAACAGCAATGACAAATGAAACTAGACATAAGAATGAACAGACCCAAAAATCCCGCTTCATCCCCTGCTTTAACAGTCCGTAAGGATCGAGCAATACGATAACCACATAGACAAGAATTACGATTACAACCACTTCATCACCTATTTTTAATGAGTCTGGATAGATCTATTGGTTTGCCCACTGCTCTTAATAATCACTTTGGAATTTACAACGACGTCCAATTCGGAGAATTCCTGTCCCCAGTTTTCCTTAACTTTCTTCCAGGTTTGCGGCATTCTCTCATGCACAAGCTCTCCAAACCCAAAAACATCGGCATGATAATCCTGCTGAACCCTATGGATAACGGAGAGCATCCGTTGCTGTAATTCCTTTCCGGCACGCTTCTCAAGGATTTCCTTGCTACCAATATTATTGAATTCTTCCGGAGCCATTACCTCATCCAGTCCGACTTGCGTTTCTGTGTTAATTTGCATTTGCAATTTGCCATCGTTCCATATAGGCTTTACTTTTGTTTTATTAGACAGAATCTCAAGCGAAAAGGCAGGTTTTCCTTGTTCATCATTTAAGGGTAGCACCCCACCCTGGATTTGATCTTTAGTAAAGAGCATATATTTCGTTTCTTCACCGCTAATCGTGCCAACCATTTTATCCATTCTGAATATAGCTGTCCCACTTACCCGAGCATTTTTCGTCTTATTTTCTTCATAAATATAGATAAGCGGAGCTATTGCAAATTCACCAGAAGCCTCCAGCTTATCAATGAAGTCCCAAATTTCCACGACGGGAGCCGTACTGGTATTGTGCTCAGATCTCATCTGTTGCGCAAGCGCATAGGCCATAATACTTTCCGTTACACTGCTTAGACTAATGACTTCCTGAGCCGTCTTCTCCTTAGACACAAATATGAATACATCTGACCTTGTTTCTGTATCTCTGTTATACCAATCAATCACTTTGATAACCCCTTCCCGGGCTATCTCTTCACTAAGTACAATTACTTTAGAATGACTCCAAAATAATTTTTTTCCTGTAATGGAGATCATTCCTCGCACGATATCAAATATCGTCTTCCCAGAAAGGGTTAGCATCTTAAATCCGGTCTGTTCTGATTGCGATCCTTCCTTCGTATCCACAATCTCAACGGTTACCGCTATTTCCCCCTCTTTCTTCCCCTTATCAATCCCCACCCCAGCTACAATCGATATCTCATCCACTTCAGAGTAGTTCCAACAACCAGTTACACTTATAAGAAGGATCAGAGTTATAAAGACCAGGATTACCTTTTTCAGCATGTTCATGGCCTTCTCTCTATTTTATTGGTCCCTTTTCTCTTCCTGTTCCGTGCCCCGATCATCGCTGGACGCAGATACATATGCCACCATGGTGCCCTAATCGCTGTATCTTTAATATCCTGTGGACGGATAGAGCCTATCCCAAGCATGTATGATACCCCAAAGGAACGCAGACTCATCAAATGAATAACAAGCCCGAGCATCCCGAGAAAGTACCCGTAAACTCCTAGCATAAAGCTTGCAATTAGCAGAAGTGCCCTTACTACAATTAATGGGCCCGTCAATTTAGGATTGAGCAGCGTCATAATTCCGGTTAAGCCGACTACAATAATCATCGGAGCACTCACTAATCTGGCTTCTACGGCCGCCTGTCCCAACACAAGAGCCCCTACGATGCTGATTGCTTGTCCAATATAGGTAGGAATCCGTTCTCCTGCCTCTCTTAGGATTTCAAATATAGTTAACATGAACACCGCCTCTACTACTGTCGGAAAGGGGACCGCTACTCTCGAAGTAGCAATGCTTAGCAATAATTGGGTAGGTATCATCTCCTGACTGTAGGTAACCAAGGCCACATAAAGAGCAGGTATACTAAGAGACAAAAAAGCTCCAATTATTCTTAGCATTCGGTTAAAAGAACCAAAATAATAGTTAATATAATAATCAGAGCTTGCTTGGAAATTTTCCACAAATAGATAAGGTACGGTCATCGCATACGGACTGCCTTCTATAAGCAAGGCCACTCTACCCTCCATCATTTTACTAACTAGGGAATCCGGGCGTTCTGTGCTTCCTGTCATTTCAAAGGGTGAAAAGGGTTCGTCTCTTATTAATTCCGAAAGATATGACGTATCCAGAATAAGGTCTATATCAACCTGCTTAAGTCGATCTTGCAATTCTTTAACAATACTTGGTGATGCCAGGCTTTCTATATAGCAGATGCATACCTGTGTTTTGGAACGTGATCCCATCGGGCTAAAAATGAACTTCAGATCCGGATCTTGCAATCTTCGGCGGATTTGGGTCAAGTTAACTAGCAGCGATTCTGTAAATCCTTCCCGCGGACCATAAACACTTTTCTCGGTCACTGGGTCCGTAATCGCTTTTGTCGCCCAGCCTTGCGCATTAATATTGAGCACACCCGCATAGCCGTCCAGCAGCAATAAAGTCTTACCAGCTATAATCGCACTGATCATTTCATCCAAATCTGTAGAAGCAACTACATCCGAAACGTTAATAACCTGCGTCCGAATCTTCTCCACTAGCTCCGCTGTGTTGCCATACTCCATTCTGGTGAAGTCAAAAGCCATCAATGGCTTAATAACACCCTCCTGAATCATATGCTTGTCAACCATCCCATCAACGCTAACTAACCCGAAGCGAAGATCTGCACGGAACTCATTATTTAGCACTCTGATTCTAAGGGTTCCATCATCCTTGAATATTTGCCGAAACAGGTTCATCATTTCATCTAGTGACGTACTTGGAGTCTGCCCAGACGTCGTATTTTTTTGAGAAGCTTCGCTGTTATCTCCTGCTGTCTGTTTCTCCATAGTAGTCACTCCTGTCACAATAGGTTTCATAGAAATTATCCCCCGTCTCTCTAAAAAATATCCACCAAAATTATGCTGAAAAGGGATCAACTTCTTAGCGAGCGGAGATTGAGCTTCATCTGTTAAATATAAAAAAGCCGCTTAAGCAGCGGCCTTGTTGATGGTTTAAGATTGTAGTACTCATCTGGTATAATTTGATGAAAATAAGAGATAGGAGCTCACTATGACACCATTTACGGAACAAGTGATACGTATCATACAATCCATACCTGAAGGTAAAGTGATGACCTATGGAGGCATTGCCCGCGCGGCGGGAAGTCCAAGGGGCGCGAGGCAGGTCGTTCGTATCCTTCACTCCATGAGTAGAAAATATAAGCTCCCCTGGCATCGGGTCATCAACGCCAAAGGAATGATCTCCTTGACTGAAGATGAGTCTAGCTCCCTCCAGAAGCTTTTTTTGCAGGAGGAAGGAATTATTTTTAATGAAAAGGGTGTTGTAGACCTGAAGCAATTCCAATTTGATCCGGAAGGTATGGATTAACCACGTATGCTCTTGGAGCCCCTTCCTCTTTCACTGGTTCCAAGACCATTTAGCAAGCAGTACATCGTAGCGTAGATAACCAGCAATACAAACGCAATGAACAAGCTGAAAAATACCGACTGTCGATTCAAGCTATCCATAACTAGTTGGTACAACTGATGCCGGTCCGTCAGTACGTCCCAGCTGTTAAGCCTGTAGACTCGGCCAAGCAGTACTCCATAACCTCCAAGCACACATGCTGCGAGTACGAATACCCAAGAGAACAGCAGGCTGGTTTTGCGATAAACAACCGCCTGGAACTGGTATAAAGAGAAGAACCCGGTCAACCAGCCGCTCCAAGTGAATAACAGAAGGGTAACCAAGTCATACCAATACCGATTCTGAATCGTGCCATCCACGATATATCTGCTTTTTCTTACCGTTAAATGCACCAGATCAGTCATGAGATAAGGCGCGTTGGGAAAGAACAGCAGCCAAGCGATACCTAGCGGAACAAGCAGTAAGCCGCCTATCTTCCTTTTATCCAGTTCATAAGCAGCCATGGAGAACAGGAACGGAATCCAAGCCAAGAACAAATTCCAGATTAAAAAAGCATAAAACGAATCCGTCTGAAGAGACACTACACGATATACGGCCAATGTCGCCACAGACAGACCCGCCAAGAGCATAAACACCTTCGGATAATTTAATTCCTTCATGAGCTTATATTCTCCTTATCGATATAGTTTTCATTTAACTTATACCCAATTGTACAAATTTGGCATTCCCAAGTCCAATCTGAACAGAAAAACCCGGACGCAGGAGCGCCCGGGCTAACTCTTATCTATTCAACTCAGAGACCACCATTTAGTTCAGGTGCAACTATAGGCTTCTTACGCCCCTTCAAGCCGCGCAGACTCTCCGCATCCTCCAGACAGGAGAACGCAGTACACTCCCTAAATGCGTGATGACTGCATCCGATGCACTTGCTGTAATTGATACTGTTAAGTGCTTCATTAATCGCTTCACCAGTATGCCGATAAAATTGCGCCTCTCCTATGGTGTCATATAGTCCAGTTTTCTTGAGCAATTCAAGTGGCTGCGGCTGAATACTGGAAATCATCAATTTCCCTCCACTAGCTTGTAAATGCCGCACCAGCTCTACCAGATTAGATTCACCCGTTGTATCCATGAAGGGTACTTTTCCCATCCGCATTAATATAATTCTGGGTTGATCCGAGCCATAGCTTGGCATAGTGTCATCGAATCGATAAGCAGCGCCAAAAAACAGCGGACCCTCCACCGTATAAATTCCAATTTGCGGACAATCATGACTCTCCGTAACCATATGTGCCTCAACCTTAACGGAATTTGGATCAGGCAGCACTTTGGCTACTAAATGAACCTCTCCCATTCGTTTCACAAACAGAATGACCGCAAGAATCAATCCTACCTCTACAGCCAGCGTTAAATCAGCAAATATCGTTAATAAGAAGGTGATAAATAACACCAATGAATCACCGGTCTTGATCTTCAGCAAATGAAGAAATTGTTTGCGCTCACTCATATTCCAAGCTACTACCATAAGAATAGGCGCCATCGCTGCCAGAGGAATACTAGAAGCATAGGGTGCAAACAACAGAAGAATTAGGAACACCACTACACCGTGAACAATTCCTGAGATCGGAGAAACAGCACCGCTTTTGATATTTGTCGCTGTTCTAGCAATGGCACCTGTAGCCGGTATCCCTCCGAACAATGGAGCGACAATATTCGCAATCCCTTGACCGATCAGCTCACGGTTGCTGTTATGGCGGCTGCCCGTCATTCCATCAGCTACGACAGCTGACAATAATGATTCAAT
This sequence comes from Paenibacillus sp. FSL R10-2734, assembly GCF_037963865.1. Classification (NCBI taxonomy): domain Bacteria; kingdom Bacillati; phylum Bacillota; class Bacilli; order Caryophanales; family Paenibacillaceae; genus Paenibacillus; species Paenibacillus sp. FSL R10-2734. Next base: position 7,317,641 of record NZ_CP150170.1, read on the forward strand.
GGCACCTAGCATCGCGATGATGAAGGCCGGACGAATCAGCAGTGTAATCCGTTCCCATGTAATATTCGGAAAGTGGAAGCTTGGTAATGTATTAGGAATATCCCCATATGCAGAGCCAATTGTAGTCACCTTACCGCTAAAGAATAACGCAGCAATCACAGTCGCGCACAGAAGGCCTACCAAGGATCCAGGCACCTTCGGAGCGAATCGGATCGCAAGGATAACCACGACAAGACAAATCACGGCGGTCAGAATACTGTAGCCATTCACCGTCGATAGATGAAGCCCAATTTCTTTCATGTTATCTACAAAGCGCTCATGCCGTTCTATATCCCTTAGCCCCAGGAAATTAGCAATCTGTCCGGTGAAGATAATGACCGCTATTCCCGCTGTGAAACCAATCGTAACCGGCTTCGGAATAAACTTAATCAGTACGCCCAGCTTTAATAATCCCATGAGGAGTAGAATAACCCCTGCCATCATCCCTGCTATAAGCAGATTCTCGTAGCCATACTCCATTGCAATGGCGAACAAGATAGGAATAAATGCACCTGTCGGCCCACCAATCTGAAATTTTGATCCTCCGAACAATGAAATACATATCCCGGCAACTATCGTTGTATAAATTCCATACTCCGGTTTTACACCGGAAGCAATAGCAAATGCCATCCCCAAAGGAATGGCAATAACACCGACGATTGTCCCCGAAATCAAATCCTTGCGAAATGCATTCATGTTGTAGCCTTTATACCGGCCCCACCCTGTCATGATCAAACCTTCTTTTCTTTGAATATCTGATTATTTGAATATAAGAAGAACATTACTCTAGGACGCGACTATTGTCAACGCCAAAATAACGTTAATCTATGCCATTTTCACTCGCCGCGCATGCCTTCCAGCAATGAAATGGTATTCACGAGATGATTATCAAATATTTGCTTCGCTACGACCAGAAGATCTTTAATCAGCGGATCACGTAACGAATAGATCACTGTGGTGCCTTCTTTTACACTGGCTACTACATTCTTGGCCCGCAAAACAGCTAACTGCTGAGATACAGCAGAGCCTTCCGAACCTAGAATCGCCTGTAGTTCATTCACATTCTTCTCGCCTTCGCTAAGCAGCTCCAGAATTCGAATACGCATCGGATGAGCCAACGCCTTAAAGAATTCGGTCTTAAATTGCTGAATTTCGGTGTTCATAGACTTCTACTCCTCATAGCTTTACTTCTGAATCTAATGTTATCTTTGTATGTTATCTTAGTCCCTGTGAAGCGTCAAATATTAAAGGGATAGATGTTCACATCACGAACATGTAATTCTACAAACACGCCAAGTGCCATAGGCTCGCCAAGACATTCGAACATTACTACATCTTCACCCATTCGCAACAATCCTGTCCCGTCTGCTTCAATATTCTCCAGCACACCTGTAAACACAACCTTATCTCCCTCTAACCTGATATTGAACTCACTCGCAGCTACAGGCAGGACATCGACCCATCTCATGAGCAGCTCCGAAAGCTCGAATTCCACATCCGTTTCTGTCCCTGGGTCCACAGAAGCACCGCACCAGATCCCCCGGCCCTCGCCGACATCTGCGCGAAAGAATACCTCGTCTTTTTTAATACCATTTTTTGTGATTTTGATTTTCATAGCAAATACTCCACCTTGATGATTTATAACGATTATTATACATGACAATGGAACGAAATATAAAAAAACAGGGATGATCCGTAACCATTGTGGCTATGGATCATCCCTGTTTAAGTTTAAATAGAATTCACATAGATGGAAATCACTTATTTCACTTGTTCTCCGCTAAATACTTTTACGTCAAGTGGCGCAGCCAAGAATTCACTCGCTTTAGCTGAGAACGCGGTAAAGTGAGGGCTCGTATTGTGGCTGGATACCGCTTCAGCGTCGCGCCATGTCTCAACCATAATAAATGAATTGGCTTCTCCAGCATTCTCATACAGCTCGTAAGAGAGATTTCCCTCTTCAGCGTGAGTAGCTGTGAGCAGTGTTTTTGACTCCGCCAAAAACTGTTCGCGACGTTCCGGATTCACTTTGAGTTCAGCATGGATAATGATCATTGTATATTCCTCCTAAGGTGTAAAGTATTATTTCCACTCAGCAATCTTATCGATAGGTAAGCGAACAGATGGATAACCTGCATCAACAGCCTTACCAATGGAAAGCAACATTACAGGAACATAACGATCTTTTTCCATGCCAAACGCTTCGGCGATTTGATCTTTCTCATAACCACCAATTGGATTCGTATCGTAACCATGTGCACGAGCAACCAGCATCAATTGCATCGCAACAAGAGCACCATCAATCAGTACGGTGTCTTTATTAACATCATGTGGCAGAGTTGCGAAGTGAGCGGATAATCTAGCCAATTGATTCTCTTTTACTTCAGCAGGCATTAGTCCACGTTCAACAGCTGTACCATAAATCTCCTCAGCATAGTCGAAATTGTTCAAATCACCGAAAATGGCAATCATAGCTGCAGAGGTTTCTACTTGTACGCCATTAAATTTAGCAAGAGGGGCTAAAGTAGCTTTCGCTTCGTCACTTTCAATGACCAGAAAACGCCAAGGCTGCATGTTCACAGAAGATGGAGCAAGTGTAGCTTCAGTAAGAATCTGTGTCATCTCTTCTTTGCTGATTTTAACGGATGGATCATATTTGCGGATAGAGCGGCGACCCGTAATAATCTCTTTAAAATCATTTGTTTGTGTTTGTGTAGCGTTCATATGTGTATTTCTCCTTTGAGTGTGTAATTTGTGTAGTTACAACAGATTGATATTAGATTGCAGACGATTAAGCATATCTATGAGCACTGCTCGCTCCTGATCGTTAAATCCGGTAAGCAGAGTAGCGACAAATCGCCTCTTCTCTTCGCTATATTGAATCATTCTTTCCCGTCCTTGATCCGTTAATGAGACCAATGTAACCCTGTTATCTACTGGGTTGTTGCGGCGAGTAATCGTACCGCTCTCTTCCATCCCCTTCAAGTGCCGGGTGACGGCGGCCGCATCTATATCCATGCCCTTTTGCAGAGTGATTTGGCTGACTTCATCTACCTGGAATAGTTCATGCAGGAGGCGAAGCCGTGTGGGACTGATCCCAGCACATCGTTCGAATTTCGGACAGATTCCCTTGTTCAATGCCTGCAGCAGTTCAAATATGCGGTCTTCCTCAGGATAATGCTCCGTCAAAATATACCTCCTTTCTAATTTAATTGCATGCAATTGTTTTGTATGAAATTATATTAACTCATAATCATTGACCCGTCAACTAATATATCAAATCATTTTAAAAAAATCAACATTGCTTATCCCCCTGAGGTGCTATAGTCTTGAACAAAAGAGGAGGAATCCTATGAGAATATCCCTGATTCAACTGGATATAGCATTTGGCAATCCCACTATGAATTATGCTGCCGTAGCCCATAAAATATGTGAAGCTGCTGCCACAGCCCCCGACTGCCTTATTCTCCCCGAGCTTTGGACCACCGGCTATGATTTAACCCGGCTCGGTGACATTGCCGATCCAGAAGGAGAAATCACGAAGGCGTTCATCTCCAGCTTGGCTAAACAATACAGCATCAATATTATCGCTGGTTCAGTGGCTAGTAGGCAGGCTTCCGGTGTAACCAATAGTATGTTTGTATTTAATCGATCTGGAGAGCTTGTTGGTGAATACAGTAAGCTGCATTTGTTCCGACTGATGGATGAACATTTATATCTGCAACCGGGAGAAGCAAAGGGACTCTTCCTATTGGAAGGTACGTTATGTGCGGGGCTAATCTGTTATGACATCCGATTTCCAGAGTGGGTTCGTGCCCATACCGCGCAAGGCGCGGAAATCTTGTTCATCAGTGCAGAATGGCCGCTATCTAGGTTATCCCATTGGCGTGCGCTATTGATCAGCCGAGCCATCGAGAACCAATGTTATGTGGTGGCCTGCAACCGTGCAGGTAGCGATCCTGCCAATATTTTCGCTGGACATTCCATGATTATTGATCCTTGGGGAGAAATCTTATGTGAAGCTTCTGAAGGGGAAGAAATCCTAACGGGGGATATCGATTTACATAAGGTGCGTGAAATTCGAGTGCAGATTCCGATTTTCGCAGACAGACGTCCGGAATTATATGATTAAAAAGGACGTTACAGATGCTGGCCACTCGCCAGATTTCCGTTACGTCCTTGTTATCTATACTCAAATCCTTTTAACCTTGGGAATAACGTTCATACAGGACTCGCGCAGCTTCCAGAATACGTGGATCCGCGTAATCCAAGACATAACCGGTTTCCTGCTGCAACCTGTCTGAGGTTTTAAGCGCTACTCCACGGCGGGCTAATGCTTGTCTAATGCCTTCGGCAAATACTTCGGTGGCATTAGGTCCACCTAGTTCACCAAGTCCAGCTATCGTCTCTGGCCGAACCCGTGGATAAGATAATGCCGAGTCTCCTCCAGAGGCTTGCTCATAGAAATCATGAATGAGCTCGCCACGTTCCTGACCTGAACCTGAAACAACAACAAATGCATGTACGAAATAGGCATTATTTTGTCTGCGCTGGGCAATGCCGCAAAATTTACGCCCACCGATAGCCAGATCGAAATCACCAGGACAGTAGGAACCAACGATTTCACCTGCCTTAATGTTCGCTGCGGCCTGTGGATGACTTATGGCAACCGCTTCAGTGATCAAAGAAGCCAGCAGCTTAAAATCATCATGAAAGTCCAGTTTTCCGCGTCCTTTGGGTAGAACTAGCGAAACATTAACAATTCCATCATCCAGAGGCACCGCAGCACCACCGGAATGCCTTACGGCTGTACGAATCCCTTGCTGCTCCAGCATAGCCATCGCTTGAGCCGCGTACGGAAGCTTGCTGTCTCGCAGGCCGAGCGCAACACCGCCAGAATGACTCCATAGATGTAGGCTAGGAGGAACAAGACCCGCTCCAACATCCCTGCAAAGAGTCTCCTCAAAGGCGAACGGGATCAACATCTCACCTGAGTCCCCTGCTCCCGCAGCTTTACTGTTATTCTTTAAGATCAGATGCTGAAAGAGTCCCATTTCGGAAGGAAGCTCGATGATTGCCTGCTCCCTATCGAAAGATCCATTGATCATTGAATCATACTTACGAGTATCCACCGATTCCCCTCTTTCTCCAATTATACGTCGAAATAATGATAGAAATATTGTAACCGATCTGCCCCGCTAGTGCGAAAACAGAATTGAAATGAGGTTATGATAACGCTATCCTTATAGTATACGAACGTGCCCCAGCTCGAATAGGGGATAGCCTTAGGTTCATGCTATACACAACTTTAAGGAGTGATGCCGCATGACAGTGGAACAGCTGATGAAGGAACGACAGTTAACTAAGACAAAACAATGGGAACAGGCTCTTAATCTGCTGTATATCGATTTTTGGGACTACAGCCATGACGCACTTAGCAAATTCGATGGTGAGGACATTCACCAAGCAAGAGTAAACTGCCGTAAGCTATTAACACTGCTATCCATTCTCGACCCTGGTCACACTTTGGGACTGTACCCTATATTTGAGAAAGCTCAGAAGAAATTAGGCAAGGTCAGAGATGCAGACGTTCTCATTGAATCGTTCAAGGACAAGCGCATACAGGCCAAGGAAGACGGAGATACAAAGACCGCAGAACTGTTAAAGGCTGTGATCGACTATCAGAAGGACAAGCGCAAAGCTTATCGTAAAAAGTTGGTCGATGAGCTACCTAAGCTAATCAATGAGGATCTGGACGAGAAGTGGAAAACCTTCCTAAGCGAACAGCTTGAGGCCCGAGTAGCAAAAAAGGATGCCAACGTTGTCATGCGTGAACTCGAGGTGGCTTACGAGCAGAAGAAAAAAGCCTGCAAAGCCATATTTCGTGGACAAGATGCCGAATCAGAAGTAGCCTTCGACTCTCTGCACCAGCTGAGAATTGCCGCTAAGGAACTGCGATATACCGCTAGTGCAGCCTCTTTTGCGTTAAATCAGAAATTCCATGCCCATGAGGAAATATATAAACAGATCCAAGATCAGCTCGGCCTGATTAACGATAAGCGTCTTTGGCTAGAAACACTGAATGCGATTGGACGTGAGGAACTGGATATCGGTAAAAAAACATGGAATACCTTCACTGCTCAATTAAAAACCGAAGTAATCGATGCGTTATATCAAAATGATGTCATATCTATCACACATCAAACGAAGTAACTCTGAATCCTTTACAACCACTATCTATTCAGCCGTTGTATCTGATGCACCGTATTCTTCAATATTCAGGCTTACTTCATAGGTAATCGGAATTTGGCTGAAGGTTTCGTCCCAGTTATCCTTAACGCTCCGCCATACGGCTGGATGCTGATTGTGTAGACTGGTGCCGAAACCGGCAGCTTCGGTATGCAGTTCCTTCTGCATTTTCTTCACAGTGGTTTGCACCATTTCTACGACACGCTTCTGCAACAAAGCATTATCCTTCTTTACAATTCCGTCGTGCAATTTCTTCGGTTCCTCGGCAAAGACCTCAGCATATCTACCTGTAGATTTTATTTTCACGTCAAAAGAGATTTGCCCATCGTTCACATTGGCTTTGATCTTGCTATGCATAGATTTAACTTCATAGGTTATGAGGTTATTGGTATCCGGATCATATGTTTTAAGCACTCCGCCTATTCCCTTGCCGGTCAGCCAGGCCATCCCCTCCAGCTCCGACTCATCCAAGAATCCGACAAGCTTCCCCGTTGACCCTTTGATTACGCCTGCTCCTGCTAACTTTGTTGCCTTATTAAAAGCAATAACATTTTGTAATAAGAAGCTTCTCTTCCCTTGCAACAGACCAACTACTTTAGCCAGAGATACCGGCTCCCATATCCCCATATTCCGGTCTCTGTTATTGAAGATCCCTTCAAGTACAAATGAAGGAGTCTGACCCGGCAGCGCATTTTCCAATACATCACTGGCTTTTCCCTTGCTGACAAATAACATAACACTGGGACGGATATCATTATCCCGAGTAAAGAAATCTATTAGTTTAGTAAGGTTATTGGAACGGGCCAGTTCTTCGCTAATCACAATGACCTTAAGGTGATGGCCAATCGGAGTGCGTCGAGTACGCAGTGAAAGCTGCCGTATCGCTTCAAAGATAGAATCGCTAGTTTCACTCATATTATAGTAATTCTTAATAGAGGATGAATTTCCAGCAGACTTCATTACTGCCCCTCCCGAACCCTGTGGAATCGTAAATTGATAGGTACTTATTATTCTTTCCAGCTTCTTATGATTCCCTCCCTCCGGCTTAGCTACCTCCTCGCCTCCTGACTCATCTGCACGGTCCAGAGCAACACCAACCTCCATGTCTAATTCCTCAATAGGTGTACTGCTCCAGCAACCGGACAAAAGGGTACATATTACGGAAAGTACGATCCACATCCTCCATTTTTTCATGAAGCAGTCCTCCGGAAGTATGTGATGATTAACAGTGGCAACGGGAGCAATCCGAATAGAATAAGCATAGAATCACCGATACCTGTTCCTAATGCAAACAGCGCATTTACATTTGGAGGAATTCTAGAAACTATATAGACAACTGGAAGCATAGCCAACAAACAGCTTTTGAAGTTTTTTTGAATGACCTGAGACAATCCTAAGGCTGCCGCATAAATTGCTATACAAAAGGTACAAAAGATCTGCATAATCCAGATCACCAATAACAACGACTCAAACCTTTCAAAAATGAGATAGTTCACTTCAAAACTTCGTACAAGATCGAGAAACGGCCAAGTTCTTGTTATCACTCCGTCTATAGAAAAAGCCCCAATGGTCATTATAACGGCTAGGCTATAAAAAATCGTCGATATACATGTTCCAGCTATAATTACCTTTACTGCTTTTTGAGGCTTATCCATAAAAGCAACAACAAACAACATCGCCTCACCCGCTGTAAAGGTTAGGATGGTTGGTCTGATCCCTTTCCATACTGGCTCCAACCCATCTCCAAGGACTGGAAGTAGATTATTGAAGTCAAAAACTTCGAAACTAAGCAGACAAACCCCCAAAAACACTGTCCAGGTAATCGGAACAATAAGTCTGCACATGCTAGTAATAGCATTAATTCCTCCTCTGCATAAGTAAAAGGAAATCCAAATAAAAGCAGCCACAATAGCCCAAGGAGGTGTTCCCTCCAGCAGAAAAAAAGAGGTCACCTCCTGCACAGAACGTATCTCAAAGCCGGCAATGCAGAGAAAATATCCCACGACTGCTATTGCGAGCACTATCCCGAGTGGCTTGCCGATGATCTTCCCGACGTATTGAAAGAAAGTTTGACCTGGGAATCGTTGACTAAGCTTCACTATGATCAATCCTGATAGAAAAGAGATTACTCCCCCTAAAAAAATAGAGATCCATACATCTGGACTACCACTGGCCTCCACAATTGTCCGAGGAAGTGTAAGTACCCCTGCCGCAATTGTATAATTGGCTAGAATGATCGTCGCTTGAATAGCAGTAACTCGGTCCTTTACCTCGGCGCTCATGTTCTCTTCCTCCTGTACCTAGACTTCTCACCCCTTACGCAAGGGGTCCTTCGGTTTCAACAATGTAGGGCGCCCTGTTAGAAATTGCAAAGGCATCCGGAATACAAAATCTTTCCAATTCACCGTCTTATTTGGGACTGCCAGACCAAGATAAGGAACACCAAAGCTCTTCAGCTTAATTAAATGACTGCTGAGCATAAGAAAAAACAGTACAACTCCGTATAATCCAAAGATCGCTGCAAAAAACATGGCTGCAAATCGGAGCATACGTAGCGTCATCCCGGCACTATACATTGGCATAGAGAAGGAAGAAACAGCCGTAACTGAAACTACAATGACTAAGATTGGACTCACAATTCCAGCTTCTACCGCAGCTTGCCCGATGATCAAGCCGCCGACAATCCCCATCGCCGGACCAATGGGTTTAGGCAAGCGAAGTCCAGCCTCTCGTAAGATTTCAATCGAGATCTCCATAATCAATGCTTCAATTAATACAGAGAAGGGTACGCCTTGCCTGGAGCTCATTATGGAAATGGCCAGCTTCGTTGGAATCAATCCTGGCTGGAACGAGAGGAAGGAAATATATAGTGCCGGCGCAAAAAGGGATATCGTTGCCGCAAAAAAACGCAAAAGACGTAGCAGCGACCCTACCATCCAGCGATCGTTATAATCCTCTGGAGATTGCAGTAACATCCCGAAGGTAACCGGCATAATTAAGGCGAAGGGTGTACCATCAATTAAGATAGCCACTCTTCCTTCCAGAAGTGCTGCCATTACGCGGTCCGGCCTTTCCGTATTCTGAATCTGCTGGAAAGGGCTGTAGCTATTATCTTCGATTAATTGCTCAACATAACCAGATTCCTGAATATCGTCTATGTCTATCGTTCCAATTCTTCGTTTGACCTCTTCTACAAGCTCATCATTCGCTACGTCTTTGATATAAGCTAGGATCAACTCCTTCTGCATTCTCTCTCCTACAGTAAAGGAAATCATCGCTAGTTCTGTACTCTGCCCGTGTCTACGCAGCATTGCCGTGTTATCGCTTAATGTCTCGTTAAATCCGCTTCGCGATCCCCGCAGGACTGCTTCTGATTCTGGCTCCTGAATCCCTCTGGTATTCCCCTTCGGACTACTGAGCACAAAAGCCTCAGATATCCCATCCACGAGCAGCACTGCAGATCCAAATAACACCTTCTGTAAGGAGAGGTTTGCATTATCCGTAAGCTCAATTTCTGATATGAGCAATATCTCATGGATGAGAATATCTTGTAGATCTCTCGCTTCCGGTATGGCATTCATATCCTTAAAAGGCTGATACGCATTCATTAACGGCTTTAATATGTTCTGATCCATCTTATCTTTGTCCGTTAGCCCATCTACGTACAAAAGTGCTGCCCTCGTCTTTATGCTTCCGATTCGCAATTCCCTTATATTCACATCGTGCATATCGGCACTGATCTCTTTAAATTTCTGCAAATCCTCTTTTAAATGACCACTATAGGTTATTCCTGTATCAGTAGCCTTAGTTACTTCATCCGAGTTATTCTGCTGCTTAGGTCTTTCTAAGATGCTTGTTCCTCCAGATGCTTCTCCGTAAGGAACACCTCCACCTTTGCTGCCAGTAGCTTTTTTCGCTCTAGTCGTCAAACTGTCTTCTTTGGCTTTGGCCCAGCTTATTGCGCGCAGTAGGATAAATGGGACGCAGAAAATCATAATCCCTTGGAAAATCACACTCCAACTAGGAATTAATTTTATTATCTCATTCCACACCCCTAACACCTCCTTTATAGCTGTGACCGTATTTTTTACCGAAGATGGATAATTCATGCATACAATAAAGGAGATGTTAAAGGTACAGAAAGAGGCTCCACATAAGCATTAGCTTCTGTGGAGCCCCGTTGTATTCGTAAATTTAGATTGCGGCATAGCTGTTATTTCAAAAAAGTTCCTTGTCGATACTCACTGAAGGCCTCGGTAATTTCTCTTTCCGTATTCATTACGAACGGTCCTCTAGCGACTACCGGTTCGTGGATGGGTTCACCAGCATATAGTAATATCCGCAGCGTCTCGGTAGCAGTAATATCTATTTCACTCTCTCCGCTACCGCCTTCACCCAACCATAAAACCTCGCCTTTGGAGGCACTGATATTATTGTGTCCAAATGTTCCTGTACCCTCAAGAACATAGATGAATCCATTGTAACTACCAGGTAAATCCTGTGTTACAGTATGCCCTGGTTCAATGAGCATCTCTACCATAGTAATCGGAATAAAATTTAGAGTTGGAGCTTTAACGCCTCTGGAAGAGCCGGAAAAAACTTTAATGGTTGCCCCTTCTTCTTGTCGTACAGGCATGTCTTCTCTTTTTAAATTCTGATACCGCGGCTTTGTCATTTTGTGTGCTTTCGGCAGATTGACCCATAGTTGGAGCGAATGTGCTGTGATTCCTTCTGATGGCACCTCGTTATGTTCAACTCCGCTTCCAGCAGTCATCCACTGCACATCCCCAGGTCCAATCACGCCGCCTTCCCCACTATGGGTGTCGTAATGTTCAATCTGTCCGGAGATTACATACGTAACTGTCTCCATTCCGCGGTGCGGATGAACATCGAAGGAGCCCTTCTGAAACTTATCCTCCATCATTAGTAGAAATGGATCGTTCTTCGCCCAATTTCCCGGTTCAAGTACCGGTCCGGCAGCATGAATAGGACTGACCCGACTCAGTGTGACTTCTCGGACTTCGCTAATCTCCCGTTTAACCGCATTCGTATGATGCATAGCTGTTCCCTCCTAAAAATTTTTTTAAATTTATATTGCTTTTATTTTTATATTAACTTTATTTTATATAGTTAATATAAATACTCTTTCTTTTCTTTGTCAACGGTTTGCATAATGGATTTATTGTGAGTGTTTTATATTCGAATGTATTCTGTGCAGTAGAATGAACTTGTCCTAAATCGCTCTGACATCATCCCAGACACAATAGTTGCATTTCGTGCACTTAAACTAACTTTCCTTAAAGGATTTGGCAATATAGTTGCAGTTTGTACACTTATATCAGCCAAATATCCGCCGAAAGTTCCTAGTAACGTTTTTTAACTGCACAGAGTGCAATTACCCAGTCGGAGAAGATGCTATTGTGTCGATCCTAGGAACGGAAGCAAGGAAACGGGAAAGTGAGTGCTGTGATAGTAAAAGTGCAATTTAAAATAAAAAAACCCTACTGCAGTTATCCTGCAATTGGATTTCTCATTTACAATAATCCCGCTGCCCAAAGTCCACCTCTATGAATCATTTGGCGAAATGGTTCTACGGAAAATGAAGGCAAATGATGACCTGGCATTAAATAAACAACCCGACCCAAGCCAAATTCGTGACACCATGCCGCTTGACGCATAGCTCCCTCATGAGGATATTCAGCGAGCACCGTCGTTTCGAAATAAGGATGCATCTCAAAATAATACGGCTCATCCTCGATCACAAATTCTTCTATCCCCTGCATAATGGGGTGCTCCCGTGCGGGTATAGACATCTGTAGCGAAGTGTATTCTGGATGATGAGTGAAATGTGCGCCCAGCATAGCACCTAGCTCCTGATTGCGCTGTAAGGAAATTCCGTTATGTACCACTAGTAGTCCGCCCCCGCCAGCCACATAGGAGAGCAAAGCACTGCTTTGTTCTGCCGGGATTTTGTCATCAGAAAATTCGGTGTAGGAAATTACCAGCTTGTAGTCAGACAACGTTTCTTTATTAAGCAGCCCATAATCCTCTGAAGAGAAAACCTGTAGATCATTTGCAAGTATTTGCTCGATCTCCCGGTCCACTCCAGCAAAGGGGTGATATTTAACCTCCGAGTAGCTTCCGAGTGCGAGAGCTTTTAGTGTAGACATGTTATCAGCGCCTTTCTTCTTAAATACTATTTTGAGATATCCGTTCTACCACGGCCACGCACTGCCATTCATATCAAGATAGGCCGGTTCCTCGCCAACATATTTTTTATAATCCAGCACAAGATCTATAATCTGCTCCGCCGATTTTTCCGGAGTCATTTCCGCTTGCTCATCTTTCTTACCATGCATATAAGTCTGCAACCAGCCAGGATGAAACACCATCACTTGACCGCCAAGCGTCTTCAGATGATTATGCATCAGGGAGGACTGCATATTAAGTGCTGCCTTGGACATACAGTAGCCATACATATTGATACGCTTATTCCGGCCGATGCTGCCCGCTTCCGATGAGATATTAACAATCAATTTATTCTTACTTTGGAGCAGCAGTCCCATAAGTGCATTACTGACTCTTAACGCGCCAAGCGTATTAACATTATAAATTTCTGCCATGCCTTCATCATCCATATCTACCAGCATCGTAGCATCATCAGCTGAATGAATAATGCCAGCATTATTGATAATGATATCGACATATCCAGTTTTGCTTGCTATCACTCTTGCAGCCTGCTTCACATTATCTTTATTGCTAATATCAAGGTGGATAAGTTCGAGATGTTCAGGATACTGCTCCTTAAGCGCTTTCAAATCTTCAGATTCTTTCATATATTGTCCTGCAAATACCGTGAACTGTTTGGTTAGCATCGAACGTACAAGAGACAGTCCGAGACCTCTATCCGCTCCAGTTACACATGCAACTCTCTTCATTCTTATGAACACTCCTATCTCGTAGTGAAGTGGTTAGGCATGTTGCTTCTTTTCACCTTAGCATGCTATACCGTTTTTTTCAACGCGATTGGGTTCAGGTATGGCGCCCTCTTGAACAGGCCCTTCAGAATCCTTTTTGTTTTAATTTTGATCTATGTTACAATCATGATTACAGGTTGTTAACAACACAATTGTTAGCAAAATAACGATCCCAGGAGGGTGATATCTATGTCTATTCAACAACTCCATACGCTGGAGGATCTTGAGCAATATGTAGCTAAGCCTGGCAAGAAACTGCTGTTCAAGCACAGCACTACCTGCCCGATTAGTGCTAAAGCTAATGAAGAATTTCAGGCTTATCTGAAGGATGCGGATACTGCCGCTGCAGTGGTCTTAGTCATCGAGGATCGTCCCGTTTCCAATCAAATTGCTGAGGATTTTGGCATCAAACATGAATCTCCACAACTCTTCCTGCTTGAGGACAATGAGGTTCGCTGGAACACTTCCCACTGGAAGATCACAAAAGACGCTATCAAAGAGGCTGTGAACAAATGAGCGAACAAGTGATTGTTTATTCAACAGCAGGCTGCAGCGACTGTAATCTAGTTAAGAATTATCTCACTGAGCAAGGTGTCCCTTTTGAAGTAAGAGATGTTATGACCCGCACGGTCTATCAAGAGGAAGTCGAAAAGCTTGGCTTCATGGGCGTACCTGTAACCGTAGCAGGGGATCAAGCCATCAAAGGATTTAATCTTCCTGCGCTCAAAGAACTCATCGAAGCTGCTAAATAATTCAGCTAATAAACTATTCAGTACATGATGTAATTCATATTTGCAAAAAGGGTATCTTCACAGCCAAT